>NZ_DGZF01000013.1:0-3171 GCF_002396985.1 Aminobacterium sp. UBA4987 | reverse complement strand
ATGAATTCAACAGATTGACGGGTTTGCTGTAAATAGGAACGTTGTTTTAAAGGGGAAGTACAAGTTGCTTCCCCTTATTTATACACAAAGGTTTCAGTAATAAGGAGCAGTTAGAAAAAAAAGGGGGGAATATTAATGGAGTTCTTTAATTGGTTCGCAGGTGTTCTCTGGGGATGGCCCATGATGATTTTGATTTTTGCATGCGGCCTTGTTTTTAGTGTACGGACAGGTTTTTTTCAGATTTTTCATTTAGGGTATATTTTGCGGAGTACCATAGGTAAGGTTTTAAAGGGAGAAAAGAACGTGGGCGAAGGGGTAATGACCCCGTGGCAGGCTGTTTCCACCGCATTAGCTGGAACTATAGGTAACGGCAATATTGCTGGTGTGGCAACTGCTATCGCTATTGGCGGACCAGGTGCGGTTTTCTGGATGTGGGTTGTCGCGATCTTTGGAATGATGACGAAGATGGTAGAGGTGTCCCTTGCGGTAGAGTACAGAGAAAAGGATGCCCTTGGAAACTTCTATGGCGGACCTATGTTCTATATTGAAAAAGGCCTTGGTCCCAAATGGAAACCTCTAGCACAGTTCTTTGCGGCCATGATGGTCTTGGGAGCTCTTGGTACCGCGGTATGGGTTCAGCCTCATACCATGGGTATGGCCATGGAGACAGCCTTTAATATTCCTCCTATATGGACAGTGACAGCGTCTGTAGCGCTTACTGCACTTGTTATCATAGGAGGTTTCAAAAGAATAGGCTCTTTTTGTGAGAAGCTTATTCCCTTTATGTGTCTTTTTTATATCATCGCTTCTCTTGGAATAATAATTGTGAACATAGCGGATCTTCCAAGGGTTTTTGCACTTATTTTTGAAAGTGCCTTTAAACCTGCTCCAGCCATCGGTGGATTTGCGGGATCGACTATATTGTTAACGATGAAAAGAGGTATGTCCAGGGGCATGTTTTCCAATGAGGCAGGAATGGGATCTGCCCCTATGGTACATGCTACTGCCATAACCGATCATCCTATTCGTCAGGGTCTATATGGTGCCTTTGAGGTCTTTACCGATACAATAATAGTGTGTACCATGACAGCCCTCGTTATTCTTACTGCAGCTCCAGATGTCTGGCATAGCGGTCTTAATGGTGTCGAACTCACCTTCTCGGCCTTCCAGCAACTTTATGGAGGATGGGGAACGGCAATAGTGGCAATAGGGGTTTTGCTTGCGGCCTATTCCACTATGGTAGGTTATTATATAGAATATGAAACGTCAGTTGTCTATCTTTTTGGACAAAAAGCAATCCGTTTCTTTCGATGGATCTACCTCATCCCTCCCTTTATTGCAGTAAGTCTTTCAGTAGAGTTTGTATGGACAATAGTAGATGTTTCTACAGGAATAGAGGGTATCCCCAACATGCTGGCCCTTCTTCTCCTTAGCGGCAAGTTTGTTCAATTATTCAACGATTTTAAAAAGAAGGAAAAACTATAAACCAAGGATTAAAGGGGTAGGGATTCCTCTCTTGTCAAGAGAGGAATCCCTACCCGTGCAGAGATGAAAGGAGCGAATAGAAGTGGGATTTCCAGTAAAGTTACAATGTGTTCTGTGCGGAAAAGAGTACGACCCGCAAAATGTGAAATATACGTGCCCTGTTTGCGGCCAGGATGGGACCTTGGATGTTCTCTATGATTATGATGAGGTTTCTCGCATTCTGACTCGCGAAAGCCTCAAAAAAGACCCCACTCCTTCTTTATGGAGATATGAGCCTCTTCTTCCAGTTATAGATTCAAAGAACATTCCCTCCCTGATGGTGGGATGGACGCCTCTTTACGAGAGTAAAAGAGTAGCTGAAAAATATGGCGTATCTAAGGTGTTCATTAAAGATGATGGGAGAAACCCCACAGGATCTCTGAAAGATAGGGCCAGTGCTGTTGGTGTAGCCAAAGCTCTGGATTTTAAATATACAACAGTAGCATGTGCCTCTACTGGAAACGCGGCAAGTTCTTTGTCTGGTTTTGCAGCGGTGGCAGGTCTGCCCAGCTTTATTTTCGTACCGGAAAAGGCTCCCGAAGCTAAGGTTGCGCAGCTTCTTGTCTACGGTGCAACAGTTGTTCTGGTGCAAGGTGACTATAGTGATGCTTTCAACTTGGCAGCGGCGGCTATCGAGCGCTACGGCTGGTACAACAGAAACTGTGCTATCAACCCCTACCTTGTGGAAGGCAAAAAGACCAGTGCTCTGGAAATAGCAGAGCAACTTGGGTGGCAGGTGCCCGACCGTGTCTTTATATCTGTTGGTGACGGCTGTTGCATAGGCGGCTTATACAAGGGATTCTGGGATCTTTTAAATCTTGGCTTTATTGACCATATGCCTAAGATTGTTGGTGTTCAAGCTGAAAACGCCTCTCCCATCTATGAAGCTTTCAAGGCAGGAGCGGAGCGGGTTTTGTTTGGTTTTGTAGATACCGTGGCAGATAGCATTTCGGTTGGAGCCCCTAAAAACTGGGCCAAGGCTCTCAGGGCAGTACGAAAGAGCAATGGTGATATGGTAACGGTTTCAGATGAAGAGATTCTTTCTGCCATACCCGAAATGGCGAGGGCTACGGGCGTATTTGGCGAACCAGCAGGAGCCGCTGCTTACGCGGGCTTTAGAAAAATGGCAACCCAGGGACAGCTTGATAGAGACGAAACCGTGGCTATTGTGGTTACAGGAAACGGTTTAAAGGATATTCAGAATGCCCGTAAAGCAGCGGGAAAACCATTGTCTGTGGCTCCCGATATTGAAGCCTTTGAAAAACTATTGCAGAGTGACGCTGCCACCTCCTTATAAGATCAAGCAAGCTCTTTATAATATTTTTATTATGTTTCTTATAAATAATTGATTATTGCAAGTAATAATATTAGAGGTATCCTTGTATATAGAAGCTGATTACATCGTGTAAATACTTTATATGTACTTGGCATTAGACTTTTCTATACAGATTTGGTTTTAGTTGATTTCTCTTCCCATTGTTTCAGAAACGATCTTTTTTACGAGCTGTTTGTATCGCGCTTACGTTTTTAAAGTGTAAGGTTAAATCGGAACGCAACTCCATTTTAGATTGGTAACAGATGCAAGGTCTTATATGGAGTAAGGGTGAAGAATGCGAATATAAACGAACAGGAGTGAAAGCGAATGAT
>NZ_DGZF01000004.1:1906-174195 GCF_002396985.1 Aminobacterium sp. UBA4987 | reverse complement strand
CCCTCTACGCGGGAATGTAAGCGTCTTGCCGTTGTAAGTTACTTGCTTTTAAAAGGCCATAAGTATGGAGGGTCGGATGATTTCCCGACCCTCTTTTTAACGAACCTTCCACTGACCGCCGTTCTTTCCGGCAGCTTATGCCGTCCGCGTTCCTGACAAGAAGCAGCTGCAGTTTCTTTTTAGCTTCACTATCCTTATTCCCATCGCCACCCCTCAAGTTAGGTATGATCCAGGTCTTTGTGGCAGCTGCTCTCGCCCTTTTTGCCGCCATGGCGATCATGTTCTACGAGCGTTTTCTTGTTTTGAAAGGTCAATAACACTCCAGAAAAATGCTTCCATTATGATAGAATGTTGAACACTACATCTAGGGAGGAGAGAGGCATGAAGTTTTTTATAACAGGAGGGGGCGGCCAGTTAGCCCTTGCCTTCCAGCGGCTTTTAAAAGAGGAAAATCTGCCTTTCGCTGTATATTCCCGCCAGGAGCTTGATATAACAGACATCACAAGAGTGCGAAAACGAATGCAGGAGGAAAAGCCTGATGTCGTTATAAATTGCGCGGCGTGGAATGATGTGGACAGCGCCGAGCAGAACTGGCGGGGCGCCTATATGGTCAATGCCATTGGCCCAAGGAACCTGGCCATCGCAGCAGAAGAACTGGGGATTCCCCTTGTAACCTTCAGTTCTGATTATGTTTTTAACGGAAAAAGCGTCCGGTCATGGACCATCGCAGATAAACCGGATCCTATTAATGTATATGGACAGACAAAACTTCTGGGAGAAGAATTTGTAAAAGATCACATCCGCCGTTTTCTCATCGTACGGGTGAGCTGGGTCTTCGGGCCAGAAGGAAGGGAAGAATCGAACTTTCTCAAAAAGGTTCTGCGGTGGAGCCGAGAGAAGGATGAGCTAAAAATTGTCTCAGATCAGATCTCAAGCCCTACATACGCACCTGATCTTGCGGAGCGTGTAATGGAACTTCTAACCCTTCGCGCGTGGGGAACCTATCATCTGTCGTGCAGCGGACGGTGCAGCCGTTATGAGTGGGCTTCTTTTGCCCTTAAAGAAATAGGATGGAAAAAGAACATTGTTCAGGCACAGAGCAATGAATTCAGAACCCTTGCCCAGCGTCCAGCCATGAGCTCTCTTGACTCCTTCCCCTTAGAAGAATTCGGCATTTTTATGCCGCGGTGGGAAGATTCAACCCTGCGTTTCCTTAAAGCCATAGGGCAGAAAAATGGCGGTAACAACAATGTATAGCGGTCATTTTGACGGAGCGTCGAGGGGAAACCCCGGTGAAGCCGGGGCTGGAGCTGTTCTGTACAACGAAGAAGGACACATGGTATGGCAAAAATTTGCCTACCTCGGCTCACAAACAAATAACGAAGCTGAGTACGGAGGTCTGCTCCTCCTCCTTCGAGAAATACAGCTTAGAGGAATTAAAAAAATTGTGATTCGAGGAGATAGCCGTCTCGTTATTTGTCAGATGAAAAAAGAGTGGAAGGTCAACAGCCCTCACTTGAAGGAACTCTGGGAGGAAGCCCAGAGTCTGCTCAAAGGATGCCAGGCAACCTTCGAGTGGGTTCCAAGAAAGGAAAACAGCAATGCGGACCTGCTGTCGAATAAGGCTATTGACGAGCATTCAGGAAAAGCAGTTCTCAAGGCAGATTTGAATGCTGTTCGTTTAGAGCGGATCACACCCACCATTTTCATTGCCCACGGTTCTGAAGATTATGCTGTGGATATCCTTCACCGGGCATGTACCTGCCCGGCATTTGTCAATCGCAAGCAGTGCAAGCACCTTGAAGCGGCATTGCGAAAGCTAGAGCAAAAACCGTCTTTCGATTAAAAACAGCAGAGTAATTTAAGGGGGGCCCATGGCATGACATCGGAGTATGATCGTCGGACCTTTTTTCTGTGCTGGCTCGTTACCTATCTTGGGCAAGCCTATCTATCCATGTTCTTTTTGTATCCTGTAGCCTTGCAGCGGCAGGGGATCCCCTTGGCTCTTTCTGGCTGGCTCATGAGTATCTTCAGTGTGGGTTCCATGCTTATGCGTCCGGCAGGCAGCATATTAAACGAAAAGCTCGGGGTGAGAAAAAGCCTTCTCTACGCATCGGTTTTTCTTTTTTGCTGCTCTATGCCTCTTCTCTTTTTCCGATCCTTTAATGCCCTCCTTGTTGCTCGAGGACTCATGGGTCTTTTTTATGGCGTTGTCATGCTTGCTGTGACCACGTATCAGGCCCTGAGCATCCCGGAAGAGCGAAGGGGAAGCCTCTATGCGTGGATAGCCGTGGCCTATGTGCTGCCGCAACTTTCCATAGTGCCTCTAAGTGAGTTTCTTATTTCCTCCATAAGTGTCCAAGCCTTTCTGGCCCTGGCACCGGCTGTCGCTGCTGCAACGTTCCTGATCTCAAAAAAACTCCCGAAACTCAAAAATTTCTCAAAAGAAAGCAAAGTCAATTCTGAATCAGGTTCTCAGGAAAACAGCCTTTCGCCAGACCAAGATTCAAAGGGGGCATTTCCGGCTTCTTCACAGCAATGGGGCAGCTGGGGTGAAATGGTTCGTGTGAAAGGGTTCTGGCCTCTTGTTTTAACACTTTTAACCTGGTCTTTTGTCAATACCTCCACATTACAGTATATGCCGGCCTTTATACGCTCCCGAGGTTTGATTGCCAGCTCCTTTGTGGCCGCAAATGCCGGGGTTTCTCTTTCCTTGCGGCTTTTTGCCACGAGATTTATGGATCTCATCGACAGAAGAACAGGAGCTGCCCTTGCCATCACCTTAATGGGAGCTGTTGTGGTTGGAACGCGCTTTGCCTTTTCAAACCATTTATTTTTCCTTTTGGGACTCATCTATGGATTGGGAATGGGTTTAGGTTTCCCTATGATACTGGCCCTTATGCCAGATGTTTTTCCCGAGCGGCTGAGGCCCAAAGGCATTGCCATCGGCACCCTGCTCATGGAATCGGGTTTTATTTTTACCCCTTTTATCATCAGCTACGGAGGGGGCTTCTTTGGCTTGGGAAATGTCATGGCCTTCATCGGGGTTACTGCCCTTGCCGGAGGGTTTTTCCTGAGTCTCCACGTATGGCGGAAAGCGTAGGAATAGCTGCTACAAGAGCCCTCGTATAGGCATGTTTCGGTGCGGAGAGCAGGGCTTCTGTAGAGTTCTCTTCGCAACATTCTCCCTCGAGGAGGACAATGCCTCGTTTTGCCGCCCCACGGGCCAGATAGAGATCATGGGTGACAAAGACCATGGCCATCCCCTCTTTCACCCTTTCATTGAGCACATGGATAATTTCACTTCTGGTAGAAGCGTCCTGCATGCTTGTGGGCTCGTCGCACAGCAGCAGGGCAGGCTCCAGAATCAGAGATCGCGCAATAGAAACTCGCTGACGCTGCCCCCCTGATAATCCGGAGCGGACCCTTGATAGAAGAATGCGCTCCTCTTCTATGCCGAGGGTTTTTAAAAGGCGGCGGGCCTTGCTATAGGCCTCAAGACGAGATTTTCGCCCATTCACGATAATCCAGGGTTCTGCAACAGCATCGAGGACGGTAAGGGTGGGCGGCAGGCTTCCGTAAGGATCCTGGGGCACATAGCCGCATCTTCTCCTTAGCTCTATAAGCTGGGAGTGGGAACATTTGTCGATGTTCTCACCAAAGAGTTCCACATTTCCTTCAGTTGGACTTATCAGACCAAGCAGAACCCTGAGAAGTGAAGTTTTTCCGCTTCCTGATTCTCCTATCAAAGCCAGACTTTCCCCCTGCTGAAGAGAGAGGGAAATGTTGCGAAGGGCCCATTGTCCCGAATTTTTACCATCCCTTGAGGGGTAGAAGACGCTAACCTTATCTGTCTTTGCTATAGGGTTTGTCATACGTATTCACCTTCCAGTTCCAGCAATGCTTTCACGAGTTGTGTCGTATGTCTGTGGCGAGGTTTTGTGACAATATCAGCGGGGGCCCCCTCTTCCACGATCTCTCCCTCATGCATCACGGCGATGGCGTCGCAGATCTGGACGGCCAGTGGCAGGTCGTGGGTTACGAGGAGAAGGCCCATGTTTCTGCCTCGGGCCAATCGTTCCAAAGTAAGGATAATTTCCTTTTGTGTAATGACGTCTAGTGCGGTAGTCGGTTCATCAGCGAGAAGAAAGTCTGGGTCGCAGGCCAGGGCTGTGGCGATGGCGGCACGCTGCTTCTGTCCCCCAGAGAGTTCATGAGGGTACCGATTGGCCAGGGACCACTCAAGATCAGCTTCCTCAAGAAGGGAGCGGCAGCGATGTCTGCGCGCTTCTCCCGAAAGTCCAAGATGGATTGCGAGAACTTCTTCTATATGCTTCCCAATGGTCAGCACAGGAGTAAAGGAATTCATGGCCCCCTGGGGGATGAGGGCGATATCCTTCCAGCGGATGGCGTTGAGCATTTCCGGCCGGAGAGAGATAAGATTGAGATTGTCGAAAATAACGGCTCCAGACACCTCTGTGTTTGAAGGGAGGAGTCCTGGAATGGCCATAAGCAGCGAACTTTTTCCGCTCCCTGATTCTCCCACAAGGCCAGTGATCCTCCCACGGGGTATGGAGAGGAAGGCATTCTTTACAGCTGACACGTCGTGGCTTTCGGTTTTATAGGTAATGGAAAGATCAACGATTTCAATCATAGCCGACGAGCCTCCTTCAGTTGAGGATCCACCTGTTCCTCCAGAAACTTGCCGAGGTCAAGGAAAATCAGACACAGCAGAGTAATGCCCAATCCCGGAGGGATCAGCATCCACCACGCTCCCTGGGTGAAAGCCCCGAAGGAATGGGCTTCATGAAGCATTCGCCCCCAAGAGATGATGCGGGGGTCGGAGAGGCCGAGAAAAGAGATACCTGCCTCTGCCAGAATGGCTCCGGGAACGCCCAGAGCTATATTGGCCAGAAGAAGGGGAAGGGTCTCGGGCAGCAGATGGCGCCACAGAATATAAAAGGTGGGTGCGCCAAGGCCGCGCAGCCCTTCAATATAATAGCTGTCCCGCAGCGATAACGTCATGGCTCTAACTGTTCTGGCGGTTCCCATCCACGAAAAGAGTGAAAGTATGAGCACTAGCTGCCACAATCCCTTGCCCCAGAAAGCGGCAAGCACCATAAGGATGGGAAGAATGGGAATGGAGAGAAGAATATCCACGGCGCGCATAATGGCCCCATCCACCCAACCTCCTTTATATCCGCTTGCCAGGCCGAAGAAGAGCCCCAGCAAAGAAGCGAGAAGGGTAGCAGAAATGCCGACGATAAGAGAAACCCGGATTCCGGCGATAAAGAGGGCAAAAATATCCCGCCCCCGCTGGTCAGTTCCCAGAAATCCCCATCGGCCTCCTTTCAGGTGGAGGATGATGGTTCCATCTATGGCCTGAGCAGGTTCCAGCTTCAGGGAGTATTTCCCCTTCTCTGAAAAAAGCGCTCCGGCTACCTGGGTGAAGGGGCTGAGCCCCAGCATCTGTTTAAAGGAGAGGTCTCGGCTGTCAATGTCAAAGAAGCTGGCTCCTCCAGGGAGCTTCTGAAGAATCATTCTTTTTGACGGGGTTTCCCAGATAAGGGCTGCTGGAGCGGCGAGGGTCACCTTCCCAGAAAGATGAACCTGGGATGGGGCTTCATACTCCCAATCCACATGGGCCTCCACCGACGTATCTGAAAGGGTTATGGCCATGGTGGGAGGAAGGTTCCTGTTAAGCCATAAGGGCGTTGAAAAGGGCGGCGCCACCTCTAAGTTGGGAGAAATGGTAAAAAAGTGAGACCCAAGAAAACCGACGGACAGAAGGAGCAAGAGAGTGATAAAACTCCATCGAGTGAAAAGGCCTCTCATCAGCGCCCCCTCCTTTCAAAGCGGACACGGGGATCGACCAGGCCGTAGAGGAGGTCTGCGACGAGGTTGCAGAACACCGTCATGATGGCTAAAAGGTAAAAGGAAGCTCCGGCGGCAGGGTAGTCCTGACCAGTCACCGCTTCGAGCAGAAAACGTCCCACTCCGTGGAGGGAAAAAACAGTTTCCGTTATGACCGCTCCTGAAATAACTCCGGGCAAAGAGAGAAGGAGGATTGTCAAAAGGGGAGGCAGGAGGGTGCGGAAAGCGTGATTCCAGACAATGCGCTTCTGTGGAAGTCCTCGGGCACGGCCCATGAGAATAAAATCCTCACCCATAACCCTCACCATAAGATTTCGTACGTAAAGGGCCCATCCGCCAAAACTGAGAAGAACCAGAGAGCTTACAGGAAGGGCGAGATGCCACATATAGTCAGAAACCCTGGCCCAGAAGGCCGTGGGCGGAGGAACAGAAATGCTCCCGCGCAAGGGGAAAACCGGAATAGCGTAGGCAAAGGTCATGAGGAGCACCAGCTGCACGAAAAAAGAAGGGAAAGAAAAAGAAACGGCACCGCTCCATAGCACCATCTTCTCGAGCCAGCGGCCCCGTTCCAGCGCAGCCTGGATCCCGAGCCAGGTTCCAAGAAGAGCGGAAAGGAAAAGGGCGCTCCCCAGAAGGGCCACGGTATTGGGAAGGCGCGAGGCCAGCTCATCCCATACAGGGCGACCTGTTAAAAAGGAATAGCCAAACTCGAAAGTAACCATCTGTTTCATATAGAGCAAAAACTGAAAGCTTAAAGGCTTGTCGAGGCCGTAAAGCCGTTGTAACTCAGCTTTTGCTTCAGGAGAAAAGCGTGGATCGAGAATAGAGGCCACAGGATCTCCCGGCATAAGGCGAAAAAGCAAGAAATTTAAAATGAGCACTACGAGCAGCACCAGAAAAGAGCCTGCAACCCTTCGCAACCAGTAATTTTTCATCTCTTCCACCTGCTGTTCAGAAGCCAGAAGGCGGGATTACGGGTAAGATGCACATATTCGCCGGGACGGTATTCTCTGAAAATAAAAGGCCCCGACCCCATGAGCTGGGTGAGTTTTTTATCTTTGTCAAGCCAGGTTTCAGCCGGTTTCCAGCTTCGCCAGTCCTTTACCTGCTCAAGAACATGGCGGGGGAAGATGGGCAGACCGCCAATGTTGTGGAGGTGCCAGTAACTGGTGGAATTCATAGTAACCACAAGGGTCAGGTCGTCAGGTGTCTCTACAGAGGCCACATCCCGAACAGAATCGTAATAGCGGGGCGGCTGGTGCTCTCGCAGATACTGAATGGTGTAGGCGCTATCTCCAGCAGTAATGGGACGGCCATCCTGCCAGATGAGCCCTTCCTTCAGATGGAAGGTCAGCCTTGTTCCCCCATCGGCAGTGTCAATAGTCCATGACTCTGCAATCCACGGCAAATCCAGAAGAGTTTCCGGATCCACGGTAATGAGGGCATCATAGATAAATCCCAGCACACTCCAGTCATAGGCCGAACCTGCCGCAAGGGGGTTGAGTGAACGGGGCTCATCTGAAAGGGCCCAGCGGAGCGGCTTCATAGCACCGGAGGCTGGTTCCAGCTGAAAAAGACTCCACGTATTATCCGCTGTAGCGTAGGGAGTGGTCACGTAGCCCTTCCACGAAGAAGATGCTGCCGTAATAAAGTAGCGGCTATAAATTGGGATCACGGGAACAAGCTCCGCAAGAAGCTTCTGGCTTTCTGAAGCAGCCTGCCGCGCAGATGCTTCGTCAGGAGCCCACCGAAGCTCAGCAAGAACCTTATCGAGGCGAGGTTCAGCAATGCCGGGAATATTGTAGCCGCCCTTTACATCCATGGAAGAATGGTAAAAGGCGAAAAGGGAGTCAGGGTCACGGGTCATCTGCCAGGCCATGACGTAAGAATCGAAGTTCCTCTCGTCGAGGCGGGCGATCATGGCAGAAAAATCCATAGGTTCCACTTCTATGGGAACGCCAATGCCCCGAAGAGACGCGGCAATCCGCTCGGCAATCTCCGCGGTTGTTGGAGCCACCTGAGCAGTGGGAGAAAGAAGCTTCATGGGCGAAAGAGTAATCTTCTCTGTTGAGCCTTCCCCTGCTGGGGCCATAAGAATCCCCTTATTGTTCCAGCTCCAGCCGGCGTTGCCCAGACGTTCCTTAGCCTTTTCAAAACTATGGGAATACTTCACCACGTCATCCTCAAAATAAGGAGACGCAGGAGGCAAAAAAGTTGAAAGGGGTTCGGCGTACCCCGCAAAAAGATCGCGGACAAGCTTCTCCCTGGGGATGGCTTCCCAGGCGGCCTGTCTCAGTTCAAGGCGGTTCCAAGGGAAAGTACGAAGATTCAAACCGAAGAAAAAGCCGTGAAACCCCTTGGCCAGGGACATAAGCACAGAAGAATTTTGTGATAGCCTTTCTATATCAGCCGGCCGGGCAATGTCAGAAAGAATATGAATCTCATCTTTCTCGAGGGCCAGCAGCTGGGCGTCAGGATCCCGCACAATAACTAAATAAAGGTCTTCTACCTTCGGCCCCTTAAAAGTGGTGGCATCAAAAGCAAAGGCAGCAGTGCTCAAACAAAGAATAACCCCAATCAAAATAGAAAATCGTCTCATTCTCCCACCCCCACGGTGCCAGGTCTTGAATTTTTGCATACCCATAGCGGTATCATGCCTGTTTTATATTGGCGCTCTATTTGATAATGGCGTTTAGAAGCCATCTAGCTGTGTATAATATTTATGAACTTATAGTGTCATGGTATCAGATTCTGCATAGTAGCCGCAGGTGTTTTTTAAGCAGACGGATCTTAAGATGCCTTGAAACGTATTGTGTAGATTGCCTACTTTGGTTCCGACAAGTGTATCAAAAAGGCCTTCGCGAAACAGACTTTGTTTTGCAATTTTGTTGAAAAAGTGTCTGTTGTTACATTTTAGCTTTCTGTTTATAATCAACATAATTATAATGTAATACCTTTTTAATGACAGGGGGGAAGGAAAATGTCAATAATAAAAGAGTTTAAAGAGTTTGCTGTGAAGGGGAATGCCCTGGACATGGCTGTGGGTATCATTATAGGCGGCGCATTTGGGGGAGTCGTTTCGTCTCTTGTAAAGGATGTTATTATGCCGCCTATTGGCTTAGCCCTGGGAAACGTGGATTTTAAAGATCTCTATCTGGTGCTTAAGGAAGGTGCCACTCCCAAACCTTATGTTTCTTTAACCCAGGCCCAGGAAGCGGGTGCGGTCACACTGAATTTGGGGGTGTTTTTAAATACGGTGATCAGCTTTCTCATTGTAGCTTTTGCTGTTTTTATTCTTGTTAAAAATATAAACCGGCTGCGCAAACCACCAGCACCTGCTCCCAAGGCTCCCGTTAAGGTTTGCCCATATTGCTTAACGGAGATTCCAGAAAAAGCAGTCAGATGTCCAGCCTGCACATCTACCCTCGAAGCCAGCTAAATGGTGCCAGGTCTTGAAAATGTGCATTAGTGATTCAGGGCACCAAGTAGAGCGATAAGTAAGGAAGATAGATACTGTGAGAGGAATATAGATAGAGGAAAGTTTTATTCATTTTGGATTTTGTCATTTGTTCAAAGGAAAACTAGGGAGAGGAGAGCCTGTAATAGGACCTTTCCCTTTTTTATGTCACTTTGCACATCATCTATAAAACTGCCCATTTCCAAAGTTTGGCACCGTTCTTCACCATTATTCTTTTCGAAATTTTTTGACAACGCGGCTTACGGTGCTGTAGTGAACCTGATAAAAACGTGCAATTTCGGACATGGTAAAGTCGCCTGATTCGTAAGCTCTTGCCATTCCTTCCCATTGGTCTGTGTAGGCTTTTTCGTAATAAGAAAGACTTTTATGTGGTTTGCTCTCTGGATGTTGCTCGCGAGGAATCTCGGAGGATAAAGTTTTCTGATCTCGAATGGCCTTTTCTATGTTTCCCACAAAGCTGTCATTTCCTAAGTAGAGGTTCTTTTTTACGAGATCATATATAGAATCACAATGAGGTATTCCCTCAGATATGAAACTAGAATACTCCATTTTTGCCTGAGAAGCAGAACCTTTAAAATGCTGTAACACCTCCTGACTATGAAGCCAAACAGGCGAATTCGCTATCCCGACAGTGCTGCGGTAGCTACTCCAGTTCCATTTTTCAGGGCTGGCTACGATTTCCGCCCGAACGGGGTTTAGCTCTACATAGCGAACGGCTTCAAGTAAATACTCATCGCGATCGACTAGGAAAGCTTTATAGCGTCCCTGAAATAAATGGCCGACCCGTTCGTGACGCGTGTTAAAGAAGCGTGTATAATTCCCGTTCAAATCCCGCATGCCAGCGGATAAATTAGGCCGGGGTGTTTCAATGACAAAATGATAATGGTTTGACATAAGACAATAGGCGTAACATCTCCACCCAAGCCGACTGTAGTTCCGGGCGTAAATTTTTAGGAACTGGCGACGATCCAGATCGTCTTTAAATATATTCTGCCGGGCGTTTCCTCGGGAAGTGACATGGTAAAGAGCTCCTGGGAACTCAATTCGGAGTGGTCTTGTCATGCCTTATAACATAGCATACATAAAGGAAAAAGTGAAATTATGCATGTAGGTACAGATTCAAGAGAGATGAAGAACTTTTTGTAAAGTTGTTAAGACATCATTTTTATAAAGCGAAGATTTCTCGTTGTTTTATGTGAATCCGTGCACTTTTGCACAATTTCAAGACCTGGCACCATTTAATGTTTTTTGTATAAAAGAAAGGCGCCTACTAGACCATTGTATGTAAATGTGATAATTTTACTATCGCTGGTTACTTGCCGGCTACTCGTTTAATTAGGAGGCAACAACTTGAGTCAGGGAACAGTCAAATGGTTTAATGCGACAAAGGGCTATGGATTTATCACCAGCGACGAGGGCAAAGACGTGTTCGTTCACTTCAGCTCTATTCAGGGAGATGGCTTTAAAACTCTTGATGAGGGTCAGAGAGTTACATTTGAAGTGACAACTGGCGCTAAAGGTGACCAGGCAGCAAATGTAGTCAAGCTTTAAGACTCAGCTGAGTATGAAAACGGCCTCTTTCGAGGCCGTTTTTTGTTTTTAGATTGTATGTTTATACCTATATATTTTAATTAATTTTATGCTTCCTCTTTTTCCGTTCCCTTTTCTTGTTGGTTCTCAACTGTAGCCCTTTATTGTGTTAGCTGATTTAACCATATTGCTCCCTGTATTTAATTTCTTCCTTGACGGCTTTCTATGCCCATGCTAATGTCCAATCGTTCATACAGTAGAACATTAACTTTCGACGAAACTAATTCCACTTCGATGTTCACAGCGGAAAGATAAAAGGAAAATGGTTTGCTAAATTGGCAGCAATGAGTCATAAATCATAAAAAAGGGCGGGAGTATATAAAGTTTAAGAAGCCCTAAACTCTTGGATATTGCCTCATGTTCGCTAACAGATATGGCAATTGATGAATATGTGGAACTATGTTCCTTTGAAAATTATACACATGTAAAGAAAATAATAGAGGCTTGCAAGAGCCTCTGTCTTTCAAGGAGGTAAAAATTGTGGTTGAATCGTTGCTTACTATCTTAAAAAATGAAGTCAAACCAGCTCTTGGATGTACAGGCCCGACTTCTGTTTCTTTTGCTACAAGTGTAGCCCGAGCAGCTGTAGGCGGTGAAGTTGAGTCTGTAAAGGTTGTCATGGATAGAGACACCTATAAGAACTCTATTGCTGTAGGTATTCCAGGTACAAACCATATGGGACTTGATATAGCTGCGTCTCTTGGTGCTGTTGCAGGAGATGCGGATGCAGGGCTTGAAGTTTTGCATAATGTTACTGTTGAAGATGAGAAGCGGGCGATGTCCTTGCTGCCTCAAACCCGCATCTCTATAGACTGGAACCGCAAGGAAGTAGGTCTTTACATTGATGCCACGGTAAAGACAACAAATGGAACGGGGCAGGCAACTGTTGTTAAAACCCATACAAATGTTGTTCTTATCAGGGCCAACGAAGAAATTGTTCTGGAGAAACCACAGGAACAGATTTCAGCTTCCGATTATTCAAAAGATGCCATATTGAGCTATAGTCTTGAAGACCTCTTCAACTTCTCTATGAATGAACCCCTTGAAAATATCTCATTCCTTCAAAGTGCCATAGAAATGAACGAAGTTCTTGCCAAGGCTGGTTTCGAAGAGCAAGCGGGGGGAAGGTTTGGGCACGGCCTGCTCGGTTGTCCATACCAAAGTCCCTTGATGAAAGCCAAGGCTTTGACGGCTGCTGCCTCTGACGCTCGTATGGCAGGACTGAGCTTCCCTGCTATGAGTTGTGCCACTAGCGGAAATGTAGGAATTACAGCTTCCCTTCCCCTTGTAGTCATGGCTCGCGAATTAGGGAAAGGCAACGAAACTCTCTTACGTTCCCTCGCCCTGAGTTTCCTTGTCACTATCTACCTTAAAAGTCATATCGGCCGTCTTTCTCCCATGTGTGCCTGCGCCATTGCAGCGGGACTGGGTGTCGCGTCTGGCATGGTAGTGGAGCTAGGGGGTTCCTTTGAACAGGTTGAGAAAGCAGTGAATACAGTAGTGGGAAGTATTGGCGGAATTTTATGTGATGGCGCAAAGTTTGGCTGTGCCATGAAATTAGCGAATGCAGTTGGAACAGCTATAGAATCGGCCTATCTTGCCATGGATCACATCGCTATTCGTCCTGGCGATGGACTAGTTTGTGAAAAAGCCGATGACACTATTGCGATTCTTGGAAGGATAGCTCAAAAGGGCATGGCTCCTGCCGATGAAGAAATGTGTCGCGCCATTATAGAACGCGAGCAAGGTTTTTAGTGCATCTTCAAAGGGAGAAGGATTTGCGTAGTATCTTCTCCCTTTGAAGATGCGCTTATGCTGTAAGCGCACCAATAAGCCGTATCCTTTGTTTTAAGGTGATTCAAAAGGCGAAACCTCTGTTTTTATAAAAGCGAACTCTTGGAAGAGTTTCAATATGAAAATATTCCCCTGCGGCGGCATTAAATTAGAATTTCGTACCCTTCATAAGGAAAGATAACACAACATTCCCCACTTGAATATATTTTAAATACAATTGCTGAAAAATTTTATGGTTCGGCACTTTTTCTATCTCATGCGTATTTGCACTCAGAATCCCCTTAAATAATATCGTTACAGTAGAATAGTTTCTTCACAGTTGACTTATCGGACAAGTTGAACTATTCTCTTTTGAAGATATTGAAGTTTTTGCATGTTGTATTTTCATTTATCTAAATTGTTATCATAAGGGGGTAGTGGCTTGATGAAATTTGCAATTCTGGGAAGTGGCAATGGAGCCCGTGCTTTGTGCGCCCAGATCGCCGCAAAAGGAAACCAAGTAAAAATGTGGGAACCTCTTGAAAGAACAGAAGATTTTTGCAAACTGCAGAAGACAAAAAGAATTTATCTTCAGGGAGATGTTAATATTTGTGGAAACCTTACAGATGTGACTATGGATATTGCTGATGCTGTAAGGTTTGCTGAAGTAGTGCTTGTAGTTGTTCCTGCTTTTGCTCACGCGCCTATTTTTTCAAAACTTATTCCATACCTAGAAAATGGGCAACATGTCATTATTATCCCAGGTAATTTCGGTGCCTACCGTTTGAAGAAAATGATGTTGGAAGTAAATTGTAATAAGAGAATAACTATCTCCACAACTGAAACAATGCCTTATGCTTGCCGAATTAAGACTTTCGACACCGTTGCAATTTATAAGAGGAAATTTTCAATCCACATTGCAAGCACCCCTGCTTCAGCTGCATCGAAAGTAAGATCAATTTTGAATGATGCTTTTGATGGCTTTGTAAATTTTCTACCAGCGGAGCATATTCTTGCTCAAGACCTGTCTAATGCCAATTATGTAATGCATCCTTATCCTGTACTCTTAAATTATGGGCAGATAGAGAAAGATCCTGCTACATTTAGACACTACATGGATGGCATTACGCCATTAATTAGCGAACAGATGGAACTTCTTGACCAAGAGAGAATTTCAATAGGTGCAAAGCTTGGTTTTACCTTGACGCCTGTTTTGGATCTCATGAAATTATATTATGGTCAAAATGAAACCCGCACCCTTTACGACTATGTAAATAGCCGTGAAACTCCTTATGCTGATCTTGTTGGTCAAGATGTAAGAAGTCGCTACATTACAGAAGATGTCCCTGGCGTTATTATGCCGGTGGCGAAGCTTGCTCGTAAATCCGGTGCTCCGTCTCCACGATCTGATACTATTGTTGATTTAGCATCACAGCTTCATGGCGTTGACTATTGGACGCAGGGAACAACTTTGGAATCAATTGGTATAGAAGGCAAAAGCACAAAAGAAATCATAGAGATGATGGATTAATCCTGATTTTTAATAATAAAGGGGGAATGATGCTCGTAACATTGTTTTAGAGGACCAGTTTGAAATAAAGATTTAACAAAAAAGGGAGATGATGGAAATGCGGAAAAAGTTCTCGCTGTTTGTTATGATCCTTTGTTTATTGGTAGTGTCCTCCACCGCTTCTCTGGCAGCGGTTAATTGGAAGTGGGTTCACTATTTACCAGTTGATTCTATGGTGGACAAACTTTCAAAGAATATGATCGAAGAAATTGAAGAAAAGAGTGGCGGTCAGATAAAATTTACTCTCTTCCCTGCGGGACAGCTGGGAGATTGGATGGAGATGTCTGAGCAGATGATGCGAGGTTCTGTCCACATTGGAATTCTTCCGGTATCTCCAGTTTACAATAAGGCACTACAAATCAGAGTCCTCCCCTATAGTGTCATGAACTGGGATGAAGCTAAAAAAGCCTTTACTGGCGCAGATCCCTTCCTCTTTAATATCCTGTCCGAAGAAATGGAGAAAGTCGGGTTTAAAGCTCTTGCTGTTGTAGCTGAGGGATTTGGTGGTGCAGGTTTTGGTAAGGCTCCAGACTTTGATGTAGTTGACCCTGACGTTGATAAACACGGCTATAAGATTCGTGTCCCAGCCGGAAATCAGGCCTTTGAGTCCCTTGCTCAACAACTTGGGTATATCCCTGCCTCTGTGCCATGGGGAGAGATTTATATAGCCCTTCAAACTGGGCTCGTTGACTGCCAAATTGGTGGACAGCCTTACAACACCTATGCCTCTTTCCTCGATATAACCAAAGTATGGGTTCAGTATAATACCCATTTTCAGCACTCCTTTGTATATATGAACAAGAAGATGTGGGATTCTCTTTCCCCAGATCTTCAGAAAATAGTTCAGGAAGTTACTCAAAAATATGCAGATACGAGTTTTGCCCTTGCAGAGGCTGAAGATGAGTCTTATATGAAGAAGATGAGTGACGCAGGCATAAAAATTATTCTTCCGGCAGACGAACAACTTAAGAAAATTGCCACAAAAGTTCGGGAAAATACTTGGCCGATTATGGAAAATGTGGTTGGCAAAGAGGTAATGGACAAGGTCCTTTCGGGGCTTGGTGTTACAAAGTAAGCCAATACGTTTGGGGAGATCTCGGGAGCATAGATGTTGTTCTCGAGATCTCCAGTAGAAAGGGGAAGCTAGCGTGAAAACGTTCCTTTTGTTTATCTGGCATTTACTGCTAAGAGCTCAAAGGGCAGTGATGCTCTTTACTATATGTTTTTCAACAGTAGCGGTGTTCCTAGAAGTAATCATGCGTTATTTTTTTCATTCTCCTTTAGTTGGAATTGAAGAGCTGGCGGCCTACGTTGCATTTTGGCTTTACTTTATTGGAGGCTCCTACGGATCTTATGAAAGGAGCCATATTTCTGCAGATATTTCTCAACTTGTTTTCAAGAATAAACTTCATTATGCAAAGTCCCATGCGATTACGAGTCTAATTTCAGCTTTTGCTGCTCTTTATGCTCTTATTTGGGCTTTTGATTACGTCAAATGGGGTTTTGTAATGAACGAGCAGTCAAGATCGACTTTTTGGGGGAGCACCTATCCGGTGGTCTTCTTTCAGGGTAGCATTTTCGTAGGCCTGGCCCTGATGAGTTTCTATTTTTTCGTAGAATCTGGCCAATGGTTCAAGGCTGCTTTCATTGATCGCCATGTGCCCGAAAAACTGCTTGTTGCCAGAGAGGAGATAGACTCATGGATTGGATGATTGTCAGCTCCCTGATTATATTTGCCTTCATGATCTTTTCTGGCGTACCGATCCCATTTGGTTTTCTCGTCTCTATTATTTTTTTAACAATTACCAAAGGGATGGATCCGTCTTTCCTGTTGCCAGTCGGTTTTACAAGTTTAAATTCAGTTACACTCCTTAGCATGCCATTTTTTATTGCTCTTGGTTATCTGGTGACAGGGGGAAGCATTGCTCGTCGTCTGCTTGATCTTGCCAATGCATTCGCTGGTCGGATCCCAGGGGGTCTTGGAGTCGTAGCATGTGTAACTTCTGCTGTTTTTGGGGCGATTTCTGGCGCTGCAGCATCATCGGTAATCGCCATTGGAACCATAATGATCCCAGAGATGGAACGACATGGATATCCAAGGGGTTATTCAGCTGCTTTAATCAGTGCCTCAGCTGTTTTAAGTACATTGATTCCTCCGAGCATTACGATGATTATGTATGCGTTTGTAACTAGCCAATCTGTTGCTGCTTGCTTCTTGTCAACCGTAATTCCAGGATTGCTTCTGACTTTACTTTTTAGTGTGGTTAACGTTTATCTTGTAAAAAAAATGCCCTCCGTCAAGACGCTTCCGAACATTTCTTTTGGGGAAAAAATTGCTTTGATTAGAGAAAAGACTAAACCGGCCATAGGGGCAATATTTCTTCCAGTGCTCATTTTGGGAGGAATTTATGGGGGGATTATGACGCCTACTGAAGCAGCTGCGGTAGCGGTAATCTACTCTATCGTATTGAGCTTTATAGTGTATCGCGAGCTCTCTTTAGGGAAAGTGTTTCTTTATCTCCGTTCTTCTGTCACAGCTTCTGGGACAATGATGCTTATGACATTCTTTGCGGCGATTTTGAGCAGAATATATACAATGGAGCAAGTTCCACATACTGTTTCTAATATTTTACTGGGCCTAACAGAAAATAAATATATTCTTTTGCTTCTTATTAACGTATTCCTGGTCTTTGTAGGGATGATAGTGGATGCTTTGAGTGGAATTCTTTTGGTAACTCCTTTACTTTATCCTGTCATTCTTAAACTAGGAATTCATCCCATACATTTTGCAGCTATTATGGGAGTTAATCTGGGAATGGGAATGTTGACTCCTCCTATGGCAGGGATTCTTTACATGGGGGCTAAGACAGGAAAAGTAACCGTTAATAAAATGATAAAACCTATAATGATTTTCATCACTTTCTGTTATGTCCCAATTATTCTGTTTACGACATACTGGGAACCTCTTTCTCTTTATCTTCCTAGAGTAGCGGGGCTGATTCACTAAAGTATATCTTCAAAGAGAAGATGCTTTGAATAAAATTTTTTGAAAGGGTGACAATTGTGCGGATAACTGCTGTTGAAATTATTGAAACAAAAATTCCGTTGAATCCTCCTTATAAACTGTCGAAAAAATACGGTGTTGTTGCATTCACACACCCTACTATTGTGAAAGTGCATACAGATAATGGATTGGTTGGTTATGGAGAGACTGATGCATGGGTGGGATTTACGTCTGAAACACCTGAAACAGTTGCTACTGTTTTGAGGCACAACATAGCTCCTGCGATTCTTGGCGAAGAAGCAACTAATATTCGTAAATTACATGACACGATGAATTTTATTATGCGTGAAAATTATATGGCCAAGGGAACGATTGACATGGCCTGTTACGATCTTCTCGGAAAAGAAGCTGGGATGCCAGTTTACCGACTCCTTGGTGGAAATTTGTATGATTCGTTACCAATCATGGGGGCTATAGGGGGAGAAACGCCAGAAGAAGCAGCGGCTGCTGCTCTAAAAACCAAAGCAAAAGGATACCATTCCTTAATGGTTAAGGTTGGTCGAGACCCTGTTCAAGATGCTCAATGTGTTCTTGCTGTCCGAGAAGCTGTGGGGTCAGAGTATCCATTGATTCTTGATGCAAATCAAGGATGGGATCTTGCCTCTGCTAAGAAGTTTATTTCTATTGCTGAAGAAGCAAACCCAGTTCTGTTCGAGCAAGCGCTTGTTGCAGAGGATATTGAAGGTATGGCGGAACTACGCAGAAGTTGTAATGTACCTGTTTCTGTTGACGAAAGCCTTACTTCTTTTGACTGCGCTCGAGCTATAATTAACCTTAACGCTGCAGATGTATTTAGCGTTAAGGTTTGCAAAAATGGTGGCATTAAAGAATCGATGAGAATCATAGAGCTCGCTCAAAATAATGGAATTAATATCTTGTTTAACTCTATGTTGGAAGAGGGAGTGACACAGGCCGCTTCCCTTAACATGGCTCTTGTAACGAAAAATCTATACCCTTACGGGCATGCCTATTTTTCTCCATTGCGCTTGGAAGCGGATATTACTACCTTTAGTAGCTTAATTCATGATGGAAGGGTTTTTGCTCCCACGTCACCCGGACTTGGGGTCGATTTGCTTGAGGATGTTCTTGATCGTTATATTGTCAGTCAAACAGTTATCAAGAAATAAAAACACCCTTCAGTTTCACATGAGTAAAAATGAATATCGCATATTAATGAAACAAGTCGCAGAAGCCACACTCGCTTCTGCGACTTGTTTTAGCACTTAGGTGTCAAAATGAGAAGAGTTTTACAGGGCTTACCTCCATAAGCTTTACCTCCATGGGGTCTGCTCCCATCGAAGAAAATACAGTCGCCTTCTGAAAGAAGAAAAGTTTGATCGTCATAACGAAATTGCATCTGGCCTTCTAGTACATATGCAAACTCGCAGGAATCATGTATGTAATTTGGTTTTTCTTTAGCTGTTTCTGCTGAATAAGTAATTAGATAAGCGCTCCATATCTTGTTAGGCCAGGTATTGCCAAGCATTTCATAACGATATCCTTTGCTTGTCTTTCTTGACGAAATTGGTTTATTGTCTTCCTTTCGTATAAGGAGAAAACCAGTCTTTGTCTCCCCAATAAGGGCTACAAGTGACATTTCTAAATTCTTAGCAATCCTTGAATAGGTAGAAATAGGAGTGCTTACTTTACCTAATTCAATTTTGGAGAGCATTGCTTTTGATATTCCAACTTTTGTAGCCAAATCCTGTAATGTCATCTTGTGGGACTTTCGTTGTTCTCTTATGCGTTTCCCGATTAAAATTTCCATTTCGTCCATGTCTTCCATATAGAACTCCTCCAATTGTAGTTTGTTCCCTGCTACGAGCATTGCGAAGGAAAGAGATACAACATCCCTCCAACTACTAGTTACGCTAATTTCACTGACAATGTATAAAGCCCGCCAAAGATCTGCCTTAATAATGTAATTATAACGTAATAATAAGTAGCGGTGTCAGGTCTTGAGAATGTGCCAAAAGCATACTAAATAGGGGCTCCTTAACTTTTTCATGTCTCCGTTAGCTTTTTCAGCGCAAGTGGCACCTGACTTGTCGAATCATAATACATTGCGAAAACATTCCCTCATGCATAAATTCAAGGCCTGGCACCACTATTTTTTAGCTTCGACATATGCGGATCGCACAAAGTTTTCAACGCCACTCCCTGGAAACCAGTTTTTTATATATTCACGACTTTCTTCTTTTATTGTAATTATAATATCTTTGAAACCAGCATTTTTTAACATTTCTTCTACTTCTTTAACAAGGGCCGCTCCTGCAACACACCCGCTATAAGCGTTCTGATTTGTTCGAATTTCTTCCGGAAGATTCTGTAAAGCTACTATATCAGCAATAGCGACTCGCCCTTCCTTGCGAAGCACTCTGTATATTTCCCAAAAAACCTGCTGTTTATGTGGAGAAAGATTAATAACGCAATTTGATATAACAATATCCACAGTGGCATCTGCTACAGGAAGATGCTCTATTTCTCCGAGTCTGAACTCCACATTGGAATAGCCTTCTTTTCCCGCTATGGAACGTGCTTTGTCAATCATGTTGGGAGTCATGTCGACTCCTATAACAAAACCATCCTTTCCAACAGCCTGTGCTGCAAGAAAACAGTCAAAACCTCCTCCGCATCCCAGGTCTAAAACAGTTTCTCCTGCTTTCAAGCTTGCAATCCCTAAAGGATTTCCACAGCCAAGCCCCATATTTGCTCCCTTTGCTGTGGAGGAAAGTTCTGCATCAGAATATCCCAACACTTGTGAAATATCAGGTTGTGAAGAGATTGAACAGCATGAAGCACCCTGATCGCAGCACGATGTTCCGGATTGCGCAATAGCTCCATATCGCTCCCGTATTTTACTTCGGATTTCATCAGCGCTTTTTGCTTTATGTTTTTTCTTATCAGTCATATTTCTCCCCCCTAATATCTTAAATATATAAGACCACACAGGGTCATGTAAATGGGCAAAAGCGAGCAAAAGCTCACAGTTTGTGAAAAAATTCATTCATGCACATTTTCAAGACCTGGCACCAGCTTCTTCAGCTTCTTGACATTGTGCAAAAAATGACTATAATAATAACAAGCTACTCATCAGCGATGAGCAGCGAGGAGGGGGTACAGGTGAGCAATAAAAAAATTGAATGTCTAGTTCTTTCTTTTTTTTCTATGAACGACAGTCCCCAGGGTGCGGGGGCAATACGTGTTTTTCTGGATAAGAAGGGCTTTCAACTTGGAGAGGCCACTGTTGGACGGATTCTAAGAAAGTTAGACGATGGTGGACTTCTCAACAAGATTGGTTTTCAGGGAAGGATACTCTCCGATAAAGGGAAAGAATACCTTAAGTATCTTCTTTCTTTGCAAGAGAAAAAAGAATCTTTAAGGGATTTTAGTCAATTTTTATTCACAGAAGAAGGCACGTATGTGCGAGATATTTTGGTTGCGAGACGTGCTTTAGAGTCTGAAGCTGCCGCCCTTGCGGCTGAAAACGCAACTTTGGAAGACTTGCAGGAAATCGAAAAAATCTTATGCGAAATGGAAAAGTTACTTGCTTCTAATAAGAGTATGGCAGTTACTGACGTTAAGTTTCACGACGCCATTGCCAGGGCCTCCAAGAATCGAATTATTGAAACCGCCTTGCGTGTCATTCGGCACGGCGGCCAAGACTCTTCAATTGTTGAGAGGTTGAGAAATCAGGCCGGAAGCACTATTGGGTCAGACCATAAAGCCATATACAGGGCAATAAAAAACAAAGAGAAAGAAGAAGCGCGCCAACTTATGACTGAACATTTGAATAACATCTTAAAAGATTTGTCTTTTGTGGAGAAAACCACACAGGAGTCTAACGAAAGTGTCTGCATTTAAAGGTGTGCTTATGTTTGAACACTCTATTTTAAACAAGATTAAAAGGAGGTAAGGTCATGAGCAAAATCAACACAAAGCTAGTAAGGATCTTGTCAGTGTTATTATGCATCTTTCTTTTCTCTGGAATTGGTTGGGCAAGTGGGGGTACGAAATACCTCAAAATAGCGACAGGCACTGTGGGCGGCACGTGGTTTTCCGGCGGGTCAGTTTTGGCAAGCATTATTACAGAAAAGGTAGAAGGCGCAAACGCTTCCCCTACGATTGGCGGCGGAGTAAGTAACTGCAGGGACGTAGATGCCAATAGAGCACAGATTGGATATTCCTATAGTGGAACGGCTCTTGATGCATGGGAAGGTAGAGTTCCCTTTGAAAAGCCATTAAAAAATTTGAGATACATCGGAAACCAATATATTGAACCATTTCACATCCTGTTTCTAAAAGAACAAGGTTTCAAATCATTAGATGATTTAAAAGGTAAATCCTTTAGCCCTGGTAAGGAAGGTTTTACGGGAAAAATCGTTTTTGACCGTTTGCTAGAAGAAGCCAATATCTCTTATGACATGCTTGGAAAAGCAACGTATGTAGGTTTCCCAGACGGAGCTCTTCTGATGAAAGATAAACACCTTGATTTTTATGCTATTTTGACAATGCCTCCTAATTCCGCGTTTATGGATGTAGACACATTTTCCGCTGTCGATATCCTGCAGCTTCCTGAAGATTTGCTAAATAGAATGGCTGAAAAATATGGTATGGAAAAATGGATTATCCCCGCTGGTGCATATTCTGGTGTGAAAAATGATATCACCACAGTTGGTTATGGCGGTGGATTCTATTGCAACAAAGATTTGCCTGAAGACCTGGTTTATGAAATAACCAAAGCTCTTTGGGAAAATTATGAGAGATTCGTTGACGCTGCGCCAGCTTCATTTAAGAGCCAGATTAAGCTTGAGAACGCTCTTCGTGGAACAGTGCTTCCTCTTCACGAAGGAGCCTATAAATTTTACAAAGAAAAGGGTATGGAAATTCCTGAGGCGGGTATGCCCCTTAAATAGTTTGATGTCAATTTAGAAAAAGCGTTTCAAAAGAGTGTGTCTACCGGTGCGTAGAGTATTAAACAGGAGGGTTGGCCTATGCTTGCTAACATAAAAAAACATATATTAGGTATCCCCGACGAAGAAACCATCTGGTCGGAACTAAAAAAAAATGGCATTCTTTCAACTTTCATTGGTCTTGTTACTGTATCGCTTGCTTTATTTCACATAATTACGTCCTATGTAGGTCAACTTGAAGCTTTCCAGCACCGGGCGACACACCTTTTGGTTATTCTGGTATTAGTTTTTTTGAGCTCTATAGAAAAAAGGATTAAAGACGTCAATAAGTCAAGTGGCCAAAAGTGGTTGATATCGCTAGATATTCTATTCGCGTTATTGGCAGCTGTGAGTTTGTACTATACCTTTACAAACAGTACTGTTCTTCCTTTACGTGCGGGGAATCCAAATACTTACGACATCGTCATTGGCGGTATCATCCTTTTTTTAACCATAGAGGCCGCGCGAAGGCACGTTGGTCTAGGTATCGTGATAGTAAGTGTGTTCTTCCTCTTTTACGTTTACGCCGGGCCGTGGTTCCCCGGATTTTTAAGTCACGCACCCTTTACTATTGGTGAAATTATTAATATCCAATATTTGGATCTTGAGGGTATTTGGGGTTCTCCGTTAGGTGCTTCTGCCAGCTTTGTCATTGTTTTTCTTATATTTGCCGGCTTGCTTATAGAAACGGGTATCCTGGATGTTTTTATGGATTTTTCTATGAAGCTTGTTGGTAAATCTGTTGGTGGGCCTGCTAAAGTGGCAATAGTCTCTAGTACGCTAGTAGGAATGGTTAATGGAACAGCCGTAGGAAATGCCCTCCTCACTGGTCAGGTTTCCATTCCAATTATGAAGAAAATGGGATATAAACCGCCCTTTGCAGCGGCTGTAGAAGCTGCGGCTTCCACTGGCGGACAAGTTATGCCTCCCATCATGGGATCAGCGGCTTTTATCATAGCGATGTTCCTTGGCATTTCTTACAACGAAGTATGCAAAGCTGCTTTGGTGCCGGCTCTCTTATGGTTCTTTTCCCTCTATGTGATAGTCCATTTGGAGGCACGGAAATGGAACCTCAAACAGCTTACCGATGAAGATCACGCCAATTTGCCTTCTTGGGGGTATTTGTTCCAGAGAAGCTATTTGGCAGTGCCCATGATCGTGCTGATTTTAATAATGGTTATGGGTTTTAGCGAGGTCAGAGCGGGGTTTTGGGGAATAATTTCTCTTCTTGCGGTGAGCCTTATAAGAAAAGAAACCCGATTCACCCTTAAAAGTTTATGCGCAGGTTTAAAATCAGGTGTCCAGATGGCTTTTTCCGTTACAACAGCTTGTGCGTGTGCAGGTATTATTGTGGGGTGTGTCATGCAGTCAGGCCTTGGATATACATTAAGCACCTCCCTGGTGGAAATTGCAAAAGGAAATGCCCTTATACTCTTGCCTCTTGTCATGATAACTGCTCTTGTACTGGGCACAGGAATGATGACCGTTGGGGTGTACATAATCGTCTCTGTTTTATTAATTCCTGCAATGACATCTATGGGGCTGCACACCTTAGGAAGCCATTTATTTGCTTTCTACTTTGGAATTCTTTGTAATATAACTCCTCCTGTAGCTACAGCGGCTTACGGTGCTGCCGGAATTGCGGAAACAAGCCCATGGTCTACCGGGGTAGCTGCCTTTAAACTTGCGATTCCAATATTTTGTGTTCCCTATGTTTTTATTTTCCAGCCCGCTCTCCTTTTGGACGGAACCCTTTCTCAAATATTGTTTACTGTCATCACAACCTTTGCCGGGGTCTTTTGTTTTGATGTCGTTATGACAGGATATTTATTTAGAAGATGCAAGGTTATTGAAAGAATGCTTTTCTTTATTGCAGGCATAGCGCTAATATTCCCTAGTTTTAAGGTTTCTCTATTGGGAATAATCCTTTTTGCCATCGCCTTTGCCATACAGAAGTTTTTGAAACTTGAAAATGCCGTAAGCTACAGCTAACAGGCGCCTTTTTGTTCAGAAGATATTTTACGGGAGGATGTTCATATGAATGTTGAAAAAAAACTTGCTGAATTAGGTCTTGAATTGCCTGAAGTCCCTGCTCCTGGAGGCTCTTATGTTCCGGTTCAAATCTCTGGGAATATGGCCTTTACTTCTGGACAGACGGCGTTGATCAACGGGGAAAGAAGATATCTGGGTAAAGTAGGAAAAGAGGTGTCTTTAGAAGAAGGAGTACTCTCTGCTAGGGATGCATGTCTCAACTGCCTGGCTTCTTTGAAAAAAGAGCTGGGAACCCTTGATGCAGTCACGAAAATAATCAAATTAGTGGGCTATGTTAATAGCGCATCAGGGTTTTATCAGCAGCCGCAGGTGATTAATGGCGCATCAGACCTGTTAGTAGAGCTTTGGGGAGAAGTTGGCCGACATGCCAGATCCGCAATTGGCACAGCAGAGCTCCCAGTTAATACGTCTGTGGAATTAGATTTGATTGTTGAAATAAAAAAAGAAGACTAGCAGTACTTTTTAAATAGAATACGATTAAAAACTCAAATATAAATGGGGGCACTTCTTATGTTTAAACCTACTGGTTCATGGGTGGCAATGCCCACTCCTTTCAAGCCTGACGACACTATCGACTATAACGGGTTTGAAATTCTTATTGAAAGACAAATCAAGTATGGAACATCCCAATTGTTTGTTTTGGGATCATGTGGCGAAACAAGCCTGCTTACTCTTGAAGAAAAGAAAGCGATCGTCAAAGAAGTAATAAAAATGACAAAGGGAAGAATCCCAGTCTTTTTCAATGCTTCGTCAAATACTACGGAGTCAAGTGTTGAATTTGCGAAGTATATTGAAGGCGAGGGTGGAGACGGCGTTATTTTTACGGTACCGCCATATGTTCTGATTCCGCAGGGCGCAGTCTATGACCATCTTGATACATGCATGGGCTCTATTAATATTCCCTGTGGTATCTATAACAATCCGTCAAGGATAGGAGTTCTTGTAGAGGCAAGTACCATTGCCAGGCTTTCTGAAAAACACCCAAACTTTGTTGTGGATAAAGAAGCCATGCCCCATGTAAAACAGCTAGTGCAGGTAAAACGTCTGTGTGGCGATAAGATTAATATTCTTTGTTGTGATTATCCAAACTATTCAATTGTTATTCCCACCCTTGCTATTGGCGGAAACGGAACAGCTAATATCGGCGGGAACATCATTCCTGAGGAAGTTGCGTTGTTTTCCCGTCCGTGGGATAGCGTAAAAACAATGGAAACATGCAGAGAAACCTACTTTAAATACTTCCCGCTTCTTGAAAGTCTTTACCAGTTGTCTAACCCAATCGTCATTAAGGCTGCTTTGAAGATCCTGGGCTTGCCGGGTGGTCACTTGAGAAAACCCTATTCTGATTTTGTAGGGCCCAAATTTGATGAGCTCAAAAAGTTAATGGGTGAACTTGGCGTATTAGAAAAGTATGGCAACGGCAAATAATCATAAAGAGTCACGTAAGGTTTTAGAAAGGAAGTGTGAACCAAGGTGGGGAAGCATCTGGTAGTTATTGGTGGAACAGCCGCTGGATTGAGTGCTGCTTCGAAGGCAAAAAGAATGGATCCTGATATAAAAGTCTCTGTGTATGAAAGAACAGGGTTCATAGCATATGGTGCTTGCGGATTGCCATATTACATAGGGGATCTTGTTAAAACGGAAGGCAAGTTGGCGGATTTTACCCCAGATGAATTAAAAGAAAAAAGGGATATTTCCACATACATCCATCACGAGGTCACTAAAATTGATGCAGACAGTAAAATCCTAGATGTTTATGATTTAAGAAAAAATGAGTTTTTCAAAGTTCCCTATGATTATCTTGTCATTGCGACGGGAGCGTCACCAATAATACCAGATATTCCCCACGTTCATGCCAATGGCGTGTTCTTCCTTAGAACCGTCGAGGATGGAATGGCTATTAAAAACGCGATTAAAGAAAGAAATGTCAAAAAAGCTCTTATCGTGGGGGGAGGGTTCATTGGCCTTGAAATGGCGGAGCAGCTATCCTTTTTAGGCATAGAGGTCACAATTGTTGAAGCTTTGCCACGGCTTCTGCCTCTTCTTGACGAAGAATATTCCAACGCTGTGAAGAAAAATTTAGAAGAGAACAACGTGTACTTGCATACCGGAACAACAGTAAGCGAGATTATAAGTGAAAATGGCAATGTTGTAGGGGTCAAAACAAATAACGGTGAAATATTTGACACAGACATGGCCATTATCTCCATAGGAGTGAGGCCAAATTCCAGTATGGCTCAAAACGCTGGACTAAAAACAGGAATTAAAAACGCTATTGTTGTAGATGAGTACATGAAAACCTCTGATGAGTCGATTTGGGCATGTGGAGACTGTGTGCAGACCTTTAATTTAATAACAAAAAGAGAAACTTATGTCCCTCTCGGAACAACTGCCAATAAGCAGGGCAGAATTGCCGGAGGAAATATTGCAGGTGATAAAAGTACGTTTAAAGGAGTGCTGGCATCCCAGATCACAAAAGTCTTCGATCTGTATATAGCATCAACAGGTTTGACAGTGGATCAGGCGAGAGAAGCCGGATTTCTGCCAGAAGAGGCGAAAATAGTGAAAAAGGATAAAGCGTCATATTATCCTGGGGGAAAAGACAACAGCATAAAGCTTATATTCGATAAAAATACGGGAAGACTTCTTGGAGCCCAGGCAATAGGCAGTGAATCTATCGCAGGAAGAATAAATCTCCTTGCAACGGCAATAACAGCAGGTATGACAGTCGCCGAACTATCAGAGGTCGATTTGGTATATGCTCCCTCTGTAGCCCCTGTTTACGATCCTATCTTGATTGCGGCCAGCCAGGCAGTGAAAAAAGTAGTTTTAAAAAGGGATTAGACCTAACGACCAGGGCAGACTGCAAAAACATCTCTTGATAAGAGGGGAGATCAAATAATGAAAGACATTCAAGAAATAGAAAGAACGCTAAACCAACTAAAGGAAGCTTTGCCGCGGGTCAATCTGGCTTTCCTTCCAACCCCTCTGCATAAGCTCCCAAGACTTTCTCGCCAGTATGACATAGAACTATTCATCAAACGGGACGACTTGACGGGGATCGAATTAGGGGGGAATAAAACTCGCAAACTCGAATTTGTTCTTCCTGACGCCTTAGCAGCGAAAGCCGATTATATTATCACTGGCGCTTCAATCCAATCAAATTGGTGCAGACAGATGGTATCAGCATGCGTACAATGCGGACTCAAAACGATTCTCTATCTCTTTGGGCCCAACATTCCTACTGAATACCAAGGCAACTTGTTATTAGATAAAACTTTAGGAGCCGAAGTCCACCTTATCAAATTAAATGAGGGAGAGAACCTTTATGACGGGCTCAACAGAACTGAGGAAATGCGCAAAAAACGCATACAAGAGCTCGAAGACGCAGGTCATAAATGTTTCTACCTCAAGGTGGGAGCGCCTTTCCCAAAAGGCCATGCGGCCTATGTATGGGCCATGGCTGAACTTGTTCATCAATTACAGAATTTGGGAATGACCCTGGATGATCTTGATTACATCGTAACCCCCCTTGGTGCCGGGGGAACCTATGCCGGACTGTTCGTGGCAAAAAAACTATTTGAATCAAAAGTGAAGATATATGGATATTGCACCTCGAGCATGCATCCTACTATGGAAGACGACATCCTGAATGCATGTAGGGATACAGCGGATTTCCTAGGGTTAGATTTATCTTTCGGCAAAAGCGACATCCATGTCAGCTTTGACTATGGCGGAGAATATGATGTGCCTACCCCGAAAAGCACGGAAGCAATCAAACATGTAGCACGCAGCGAAGGGGTGCTGTTAGATCCAGTATACACAGCAAAAGCCATGTCCGGACTTCTTGATTATTTAGAAAAAGGATTGATACCCTCTGGAAGCCGCGTTCTATTTTGGCATACGGGCGGTCTTCCTGCCCTATTTTCAGGCCGGGAAACTGCCGGAACGATTTATGAGTAACCAATCATAAATTTAGTAATGGAGGAGTAGCCATGACAATTTACGAGAAATTTGGAATAGAACCGATTATCAATGTGGATGGGCCCCTCACAAGATACGGCGGCGCCATTATGGAGAAAGAAACTTTGGATGCCATGGATGAGGCAGCAAAGTATTCTGTTCCACTGGATCAGCTTCAGGCGGTCGCATCTAAGATCATCGCAGAAAAAACTCATGCCGAAGCGGGGCTTGTAACAGGTGGAGCCTGTGCTGCTCTTACTTTGGCTACAGCAGCATGTATTTGTGGCTACGATGTGGCTCGTATGGATCGGTTGCCCGATACAACTGATATGCCGAACGAAGTCATAATGCCTTGCCACCAGATTAGCGGATACACCCATGCTATACGGGCAGCTGGCGCCAAACTTATTGGCGTAGGAATCCCCCACGCGCCAGTTGCTCCTTTTTCTGTATATATCACCAATAAATGGCACATTGAATCTATGATCACAGAAAAAACAGCTGCCATTGCCTATGTTGTAAGAACAGGAAGCCATCCGTCCCTCGAAGAGGTTATCGAAGTTGGGAAAAAGTATAATATCCCTGTAATTGTAGATGCTGCTCCGGAAATTCCTCCAATAGAAAACCTTCATAAGTTTATAGACATGGGGGCCGATCTGGTATGCATCAGCGGCGGCAAGGGAATCCGCGGACCTCAGAACAGCGGCATCCTCTGCGGTCGCAAAGATCTCATAGCTTCTGCTGCTATCCAAATGCTGGAAGCTCCATCAGAAGCCTATGACGAATGGAACCCGCCAAGCTCTTTCATACCAAAAGATAAATTCCGGGGAACTCCGAGCCATGGAATAGGGCGCGCCATGAAAGTGAGCAAAGAAAATATCGTAGGTCTGTTGACAGCGTTGCAGAATCTAAACGTAGAAGCTTTTGCGGCTAAAGAGGCAGCCCTTATAGAGTTGTTGCAAGGAATAAAAGGAGAAATAGAGAAAATTCCTGGCATTAGCGCGACTTTTGTTGAATCCGAATACTGCCTATGCTCTTACCCCACCCTTGAAATTAATGTGGATGAAAAAATCACCGGCATAAGTGCGTATGAGATATGCGCAAAGATGCGTTTAAAAAATATTTATTTACGTGATCGCTACGTCAACCAGGGAATAGTCAGGATCTACTCTATAAATATGAACAAAGAAATAGCGGAGAAGATAGAAAAGGCCTTAATCGAAACAATAAATGGTGCCAAACAATAAATGGTGCCAGGTCTTGAAAATGTGCATAAGCGCATGTTTTCACAATTAATGCCCCTAAAAAGAAAATCTTCCTTCTCTGTATAGCGCAAAGAGCAGCAACTCCTCTCCGAAAGTGGGGCGGCTTAAAGCCGCCCCACTTTGTATTCTCTTGGTACAATTGCACATTTTCAAGACCTGGCACCGAATTACTTGGCACCGATTACTTTGACGACATGAAAATCGCAACGGGGTGGAGAGAAGGGATATTCTCGCATACGATTTTTATTACCACTGCAATGGGAACGGCCAAAACAGCACCACCGCCTCCCCACAGCCATCCCCAAAAGAGCAACGAAACAAGCACCACAATGGGGTTAATATCAAGGGCGTCTCCCATAACCTTTGGAGCCAGTAAATTGCCAATACCCACCTGAATAGACAATAATGCAAAAGCCGTTATGATGGCAGGTGTAAAATCAGGATAAAACTTTACTAATGCCACAAGAATGGGCGGAATGGATGCCAAAATCGACCCAATATAGGGAATAAAGTTAAGCAGAAAGGCTAAAACTCCCCAGTTTACAGAGAAATCCACGCCGATGAGTTTCAGTGCCATCCATACGGCTATGCCCGTCATTGCGCTGATTATGACTGCTGTGGTCAAATATCTCCCAATTTGTTTTGAAATAGAGTTGATGATTTGCTGAACACGAACAGAATTTTTGGGCGAAAAAGCCCTGTCTAATTTGTCCGCAGAGATAGGTGATCCCAATAAAATAAAAACGAGAAAGACGATCATGAGAAACAAGTTGCTTACTAACGATATGGCTGTCCCAGGCAAAGTGATAAGCCAAGCAGTAAGCCGTTTCCCCCAATCAAACTCAAGTAAAAGCTCTATAGGGATGTCATTTGTTTTTCCGAATTCTTGCACAAGCAGTAATAGCTTATCGTAATATGAAGGAAAAGCGTTTGCAAAGGGAACTAAGCGCCTGTACAAAAAGCTCAATGCCAATAGGCAAAGCCCAAGAAAAACCGCTATAAGAGCGGTGATAGAAAGAACAGGCGGAATTTTTTTGCGCTCAAGGGTGCGGATCATTGGCTTGAAAATGTAAGAAATAAGCCAGGCTACTACAAGCGGCATCACGACTCCTCTGGCAAAATGCAATACCATCCCCGCAGCAACAATGCTCAGGAAACCCAAAAAGAAAACCTGACTTCGTAATCCATATCGACCGACGACTTGTACTTTTTCTTTGGAGTCGTATTTATTATTAGTGGAAAAAGTCATTTTGTGCCCCCCTGAACAGTAATTCAACCTATTAATCCTACCTATTTTACCCTATGGTGCCAGGTCTTGAAAATGTGCATTGGTGCATGATTTCACTAACTAGGCACAAAGCAACAAATCAAAACGGGGCCGCTCAGTTTAATCGAGCAGCCCCTGTCTTATCTCTCATCATTCCCATTACTGCATACTTCTGACACAATTGCACATTTTCAAGACCTGGCACCACTTCCGTCGCGGATCCCTTCGGCAGAAGCGAGAACGTGTGCCCGCATCAATTCAACAGCTCTTTCTTCATCACGGTTCCTCAATGCTCTAACGATTTCCCTGTGTTCATCGAGGCTTGGATTTCCTCCAAAATCAAAAAACGACTCAAAAAGAACCAGATACACAAAAGAGCGAGAGAGCACGCTTACTATAAATTCGTATAAAACCACGTTTCCGCTGGCCTCTGCGATGATTTTGTGGAAAGCATTATTGATTTCAAGATACTTATCGAGGTCTTTTGCGGCAAAGATGCTTTCTTCTTTCTGAATTTCTTCTTCTAACATGCAGAGCTGGAGTGGAGTAATTCGGTGCACAGCTTTTTTAATGGCAAGGCATTCCAGATAGGCCCTCATTTCAAAGGTGTTCTCTATTTCTTCTTTCGAAGGGTTTACCAGGCTTGCCCCCTCGTTAGGGAAAATGTTAATTAACCCCTCATTCGCTAATCGCCTAAAGGCTTCCCGCACAGGTGTCCGGCTTACATTTAACTGCTCAGCAATAGCGATTTCCGGAAGGCGCTGTCCAGGTTTAAATTCTTTATTCATAATCTTATGGCGCAGTTCCTTATATGCATAATCTACAGATGATTGAACTTGCGAACGGTTTCTCAACAAGAACTCCCCCCAACATGGGTTTTTTATTAATACAGGCAGCCCATTGAGAGCCCCTATAAAATCAGCTTTTCGAACAAAACAAAAAATATCTTTACTTTTTGTAATATTGTACCAATTTTTTTCAAAAAAAGTATAGTTTGGCGATTATATTGAGTGTTGTGTTTCTTTACAAGCCTCAATTTTTAGCTTTAACCGAGTTGCTGTATCCATTGAATACTAAAAGATGCCAGCAGCCTTGTCAAGAATTATTCATTTTAAAAACGTTAGTAAAGCAAAAAGTAAAACTATCTTTTAAGGTTAGATAAGTGAATTGTCAAAGAATATCTTCACATCACCAGATGTATTTGTTTAAACAGTTTTAAGATACATCTCATTTAAATTGCCACACTTGCCAATTTCAAAACTTGACAAAAGGTAAAAATACGCTATAAATAACTTATGAATACCTTGTATCCCAAGAATACAAAATGATTCTAACACGTATATTTCAAATGATCTCCCGCTTCTTTGCATCTGTACAAGACATATTTCTTTTGACAGAATAGCGTTTATCTCCAAAAGGTGCTTAATTTGAATCAATTAATATTTAATTGGAGTTTTAGAAACCCTGCGTGAAAAACGAGGAAACCATGAAGTATATCAAAACTTCGGCATTAATTGACTCTTGCTTTCAGCATAAATTTAGGGGGGCTATGTGTATGGACGTGATTAAAAACGTGGATATAGCTGTCAATGCAAATGTCTATAACGATGGAAAAGTTACGAGCAGAACTTTCTGGACAAAAGAAGGAATGAAAAAAACGATAGGAATTCTGTTGCCAGGTCGTTATTCATTTTCTACAGATGGGGAAGAAAAAGTAGAGATAACCTCGGGCTTCATTGAGGTTAAGATCCATCCTTCCTGCAGCTGGGTACGGTATGGAGAAGGGGAATTTTACGTGCTCCCTGCATCAACCTCATTTGAGCTGCAATGCAAAGAAATTGTAGAGTATGTTTGCAGTTATTCCAACAATTAATAGGGAGGGGAAAAAATGAAAGTTTCGTCGAAGATAGGAATTTTTGCTTTATGTGTCGCGTTGTTCTTGGCATGTGGTTTTATGAACCCACAAATATCTGAAGCAGCTGACACTGTTTACAAGTGGAGAGCGGTAACCCATTCTCTCTCGGGAACGGAAGACTACAAGATCATTCAAGAATTTTGTGAAATGGTTAATAAGGCTTCAAACGGCAGACTTGTAATAGAACCTTTTGGTGCCGGTGTTTTGTTTCCAGTTTTCGATTCTTTTGATGCTATTAAGAACGGCATTGTAGAACTATCTATGTGTTCAACAGGCTACTGGACTGGTAAAGATCCTATGTTTGCAGCCTTTGCCACCCGTCCGGGATGTCCTATTCGCAGCTACCATGAAGTTATGTATCTTGATAGGGCTGCTTATCCAGTTATGAAAGAACTTTATGCAAAACACGGCCTTACGCTCCTCGGAACTTTTGACGCCTGCACACCAGAACCCTTAATGCTCGCTAAGAAACCCATTCAGTCCATTCAGGATTTTAAGGGAATGAATATCCGTACAAGCGGAATGGGCACACAGTTTTATCAGGCTTTAGGAGCCTCTGCCGTATCATTGTCTGGTCCTGAAATCTATACTGCACTTCAGCTTGGCACCATCGATGCAGCGGAGTGGACAAACTGGCAGGAAAATATGGAAATGGGATTCCATGAAGTAGTAAAGTATGCTCTTGATCCGGCAGTCCATATTGGAGCAACTTCAAGCAAATTCCTCACAGTGAATCCTAAGAAATGGGAAGCTCTTCCAGAAGATCTAAAGACCATAGTGCTTCTAGCAATGGATCATGCCAGATATCAGTCTGCCCTGAAAATGCATTCTAGTGATGAGTTTTACAAGAGAAAGTGGATAGAGAGCGGTGTGGAAGTAGTAAGTCTCCCTGCAGAAGATTTTAAGGAAATGCAGAAAGTCGGAATGAAAGTTTATAAAGAATATGTTGAAAAGGCTCCCAATGGTCAGGCGTATTTAGAGATATATGCCCGTGTACTCCATGAGCTTGGTTACGAGGAAGAAGCAAGATTTTATGGATATGGACAGTAGTAATTAGTAATCTTTGTTCTTGACAGAGTGAAGGTGGGGTTCTTAATGATCAACCTTCACTCTGCCTTTCAATGCAATTGCTCGAAAGGAGAATCTCCGTTGATGGAAAAGATCAATAAATTATTAGCCTACCTGACACTTCCTTTGGCCGTAGTTATAGTTTACAGCGCTTTCATGAGATATGTCTTTCACAACATGCCTGACTGGAGTTTCGAAATATCTCTTTTTATGTTTGGTATCCAGGCCATAATGGGAGGAGCGTATTGCCACGCAAGAAAAAAGCACGTAAGTGTAGATATTTTGGAAAAATATCTTTCTCCTAAAGGTAAAATTCGTCTTGAGATTGTTTCAGAGTGTGTCATCCTATTCGTTTGTATTATTCTCATTTACATCAGCGTTCCATGGGCATGGCAATCCTTTATGATAGGTGAAAAATCCATGCATCAAACAGCATTCAATCCTTCCATCTGGTGGTTTAAAACAGTTGTTCCTGTAGGAACGCTACTGCTTATGGTGCAATCTTTTCGCAATCTCAGTATAAAAATCCGGGAGTGCCGGGGAAAGTAAAAAGAAGGAGAAAACATGACCATTTCATATGTACCTCTTGCGATGTTTGGTGTTCTTTTTGCGGTTTTAGCCTTAGGGATTCCCATTGCTTTTTCTCTCTGTTTTATCAGTATTATTTTTGCGTGGAGTCTCTGGGGCTTTGGTGGCGTATCTCTTCTAACAACGGCTGTATGGGGGACGATGAACAACTTCGCTCTCATAGCTGTTGTTCTATTTGTTTACATGGCCCTTATTTTGCAAAAAACGCGAGTTGTTGAAGATATCTATGACGCCTGTTACAAGTGGTTTGGAGGCGTTCGAGGTGGATTGGCTGTTACGACTATAGTGGTAGGAGCCATCTTGGGGGCAGTTTCCGGTGTTGTTGCCGCTGGTGTAATCGGACTGGGACTCATCGGTTTGCCTCAAATGTTGAAATATGGCTACAATAAAAAAGTCAGTTTGGGGTCGGTTCTTGCAGGTGGAACTCTTGGGCAGCTTATTCCGCCAAGCACTACTATGGTGGTTTATGGGGCCATAACGGGAGTATCTGTCGGTGGTCTTTTTGCTGGAGGAATAACATGTGGGCTCTTTCTTGCTTTCCTTTACTGTGTCTATATCCTTACCAGATCATTTCTTAACAAGGACTTTTGTCCAGCTCTTCCAGAAGAAGATCGCGCTACTTTTATAGAAAAAATAAAAAGTTCTAAAGGAATTATCCTTCCTACTATTTTAATTTTCCTTGTCTTGGGTTCCATTCTTTCAGGAGCAGCGACCCCTACAGAAGCTGCAGGAGTTGGCGTAGCAGGGGCTTTGATGCTTGGTATGATGAGCCGTCGTCTTACATGGAAGATGGTAGCTGAGTCAGCATGGGAAACTCTTGAAATAACCGCTATGGTGGGATGGATTGTTGCTGGAGCTCTTGCCTTTGGTTCTGTCTTTTCCGGAACAGGTGGAAACCAGCTTGTCATGACTATTGCGACCTCCCTTCCTGGAGGGCGATGGGGAGTTTTCATTGCTGCGAATATTTTTATATTCTTTCTTGGCATGTTCCTGGAACCCACAGCCATGATTATGCTTGCAGCTCCAATCCTTTCTCCACTGATGGCAAAAATGGGCTTCGATCCTCTATGGTGGGGACTCATATTTATGATGTTGCTTCAAATGGCCTATATCTCACCTCCCTTTGGCTTCAGCCTTTTTTATCTTAAGGGAGCCACTCCTAAGGATATTGATATTTCAGATATTTATGCAGCTAGCGTGCCGTTCATGGGCCTACAAATTCTGGCCGTCATTTTATTGGCCTTTTTCCCGGAAATAGCTGTGGGTTTATCCAAGTTGCTCATTTAATTTAACAAGAAAATCAATATGTAAATAAGGGGTGCTTAAACCATGGAATATTTGTTAATAGAGGGCGGCAAAGTTTGGACTGGCGCAGGTACTGTAGAAGAAGCGCTTCTTCTTGGGGGAGACAAGGTAATTGCTGTGGGCAGCAAAAGCAGCGTGCAATCTCATCCGAAAGCGGCAAAGGCTAAAAAAATTGCACTCAAGGGAGAAACAGTCATTCCAGGCATGACAGACAGCCATCTCCACTTGACGGCTGTTGCCAAATATAAAGTAGCTATAGATTTGAGTGATGTTAAAAGTAAAGAAGAATTCTTGCAAAGAATAAAAAAAGGCGCTGAGAATTCTACTCCGGGCAGTTGGGTGTATGCGTCCAGATTAAATGAGGCACATTGGGATAGACCTGCTCTTCCCACCCGGGAAGATCTTGATTCCCTGAACTTGCCTAATCCTATTGTGGTAACCCGTATCTGTTCCCATACCAATGTGGTTAATACGAATGCGCTGGAGAAATGCGGCATTCCCTTAGATGCAGACATAGAGGGAGCCGTAAAAGGACTTGACGGCAAACTCAACGGCATACTTCATGAGCAAGCGGGATTTAATGTAGTGGAAAAAATGAAGAAAAGTCTCTACACTCAAGAGCGAGTTACCGAGCTTGTTGCAGAAAAGTGCCATGAAATTGCTGCCTATGGCTTAACGGCGATCCATCCTTGCGGCGCTTTTTCCTATGGTCTTGAAGAGAGTCTCGAGGTATACCAGTCTCTCAGAGCTGCCAATCGTCTTTCACTAAGAGTATTTGCCTATTTCGATTTTATGCCCAATCTGCCAATTTCAAGTGGTTTAGGTGATGACTGGGTTAAATATCAGGGATGGAAAACATTTCTGGATGGATCACTCGGAGCCGCTACCGCAGCCTTCACAGAACCATACTCCGACAATCCGGAAAGTTGCGGTCTTTTAAACCATTCCCTTGACGAAGTTAAGGGCTGGCTTGAAGAATGTCAGTCCAGAGGTATTCAGGCGCAGATTCATGTTATAGGAGACAGGGCTCTGGATCAGGCACTTGACGCTATAGAATACGTTGTGTCAAAACGGGGAACAACCTCCCATTCTTTGCCGGTTCGTTTGGCTCATACACAGCTGTGCAGGCCGGATCAAATTAAACGAATGGCATCTCTCAGAGTTGTCTGTGATATTCAACCCATGTTTTTGCCTAGTGATATGCATATGGCCCCTTCTCGACTGGGAGAAAAACGTCTTGAAATGGCTTATCCATGGCGTTCTCTTTATGACGGCGGTTTGCTTTTGACAGGTTCGAGCGATACTCCGGCAGAATCCATCAACCCGTGGACAGGTGTGTGGGCTGCTGTAAATCGCACTGGCGCCGACGGTAAGCCTGAAGAAGGATGGACGCCTAAAGAAAAACTTACATTGGAACAAGCCCTAAAAATTTACACTGTCAATCCTTACAAAGCTATGGGGTATGAAAACATTGGAACTTTGGAAGTTGGCAAGAAAGCAGACGTTGTCGTTCTAAACAATGACATTTGGGGGATGCCCACCCAGAAATTAAAAGATGTTACCCCTCAATATGTATTTGTTGATGGGCTTCAAAGTGTTGGCGATTTGACAGACTGGCCTACTATCAGCAAGTAAAATACGCAGAGCAATCTCAAATTCGTTTCTTATCAGTATTTTGTACTATTAGTTTATCGTCAAAATATGTATTCTTTGAACACCATGAATTCAAGAAAGAGGAGGAAGCTCATGGCCAAGAATAAGGTTGTATATCCTTATATTCCTAACTCTGTTCCTTATATTCAAGAAGAAATGTTAAAAGAAATAGGAGCAGAAAGCATTGATGAATTTTTTGAATGTATTCCTGAAGAGCTTAAACTTAAAGGTCCTCTTGACCTTCCCGCCCCTCTTCTCTCCGAGGCAGGGCTGAAGCGTCATATCGAACAAATCCTTTCTAAAAACGCAACAACATCTGAAAATATCAGTTTTCTTGGCGGAGGTTGCTGGAACCACTACGTTCCAGCCGTGTGTGACGAAGTTAACCAACGTTCCGAGTTTCTCACCGCCTACGCTGGGGAGCCCTACGAAGATCATGGTAGATTTCAGGCACTCTTCGAATATGAAAGTATGATGGCCGAGCTTATAGACATGGATGTAGTAAACGTCCCCACCTATGACGGGGCTCAGGCATCCGCTACATCTATTCGAATGGCCGCTCGTATTACAGGCCGACAGGAGGTTCTTGTGGCAGAAAATATTCATCCTGAAACCATGTCGGTCATAAAAAACTACTGCACCCCTGATCTCACTATTGCCTATGTTCCGTGCGACCTTAAAACAGGCTGCCTTGATCTTCAGAAACTCCAGAGTCATGTTTCGTCAAAAACAGCTGTTCTTTACTTCGAAAACCCATCTTTTATCGGCACCATAGATCCCAACGGCGAAAAAATGACAGAAATTCTTCATAACGCCGGTGCTCTCATGGTCACAGGGGTTGATCCTTCCTCCATGGGATTGCTCACCCCACCTTCCCGTTACGGCGCTGATATCGTGTGCGGCGATATACAGCCTCTCGGCATGCACACCTATTACGGCGGAGCCAGAGGCGGTTTCATGGGCGTTCGAGATGATGAAGCCTTTATCAAAGAATATCCGTCCCGGCTTTTTGGCATTGCCCCCACCTCTCATGGAGAATGGGGGTTTGGAGACGTTGCCTGGGAACGTACCTCCTTTGCCGAACGGGAGAACGCAAAGGAATTTGTAGGAACCGCAGCTGCCCTTTGGGGCATCACCGCAGGAGTCTACCTAGCCCTTATGGGCCCTAAAGGCATGAAAGAGCTTGGGGAGAGCATTTATATGCGCTGCCAATACCTCATGAAGAGGATGGAAGAGCTTCCGGGCGTCAAGATTCCCCTTGCATCAACAGCTCATTTCAAAGAGTTCCTTGTGAATTTTGACGGTACTGGAAAAACGGTGCAAAAAATCAACAAGGCTCTTCTGGACAAGAATATTTTTGGCGGCCTTGACGTTTCAAAAATATTCCCCGGCTACGGCGAGTGTGCCCTCTACTGCGTAACAGAGACTGTGACCCAGGAAGACATGGATACGCTCATCACAGCTCTGGTCGAAATTCTTGCATAAAAGAAAGGAAGGAACACTCATGGGAATGAATATGCAAACCAAACTGAGAGACTTCCATCAGGCTCGATGGGATGAGCCTATTATCTATGAACTCTCTACGCCAGGTGAGCGAGGAGTGCTTTTGCCTGAAATAGAGGAAGGCATTCAGAACAGCGCAAAAGATGCTATGGCAAAACTTCCCTCCCACATGGTTCGTTCAGACTATGCAAATCTTCCTGAAATGGGGCAGATGAGAGTGTTGAAGCACTATCTGCGCCTATCCCAGGAAAACCTTGGCGCTGATCTTAATATCGACATTGGGCAAGGAACCTGCACCATGAAATATAATCCTAAAATAAACGAAGAATTGGCACGCAATCCCAAAATAAGTAAACTTCATCCCTATCAGGATGAATCTACAGTTCAGGGAGCTCTCGAAATTATCTATAACATGGATCATGCCTTGAGAGCCATTTCCGGCATGGATGCCTTCTCCCTGCAAACAGGCGGCGGCTCTCAGGCCCTTTATTCGATAATTTCTATTATCAGGGCCTGGGTTGAACATACCAAACAGACGGAAACCAAAGATGAAATCATCACAACCATCTATTCCCACCCGTCAAATGCAGCTGTGGCGAAACTCAAAGGCTTCAAGGTAATCACCATTTACCCCGGTGCAGATGGGCGGCCGGATTACGAAGCCCTTAAAAATGCCGTGTCGGAACGTACCGCGGCACTCATGATTACAAACCCTGAAGACATTGGCATTTACAACTCCCGCATTAAGGAGTTCACAGACCTGGTGCACAGCGTTGGCGGACTCTGCAGTTACGACCAGGCCAACCTCAACGGCATTATGGGCATTACCAGGGCCCGGGAAGCCGGTTTTGACATTTGCTTCTTCAACCTCCACAAAACTTTCTCCGCTCCTCATGGATGCGGCGGTCCGGGAAGCGGAGCCGTTGGCGTTACCGATATGTTGAAATCCTTCCTTCCCGTTCCTGTGGTAGAAAAGAATCCGGAGACAGGGGCTTTCTTCTTGAATAACGATCTTGCCCATACCATTGGAAAAAACAAAAACTTCTACGGAACCATCCCGGCCATTCTTAAGGCTTACGCATGGGTTAGAGCCTTGGGGGCCGATGGAATTAAAGAGGCTGCCAGAGTAGCGGTTTTAAACAACAACTATATGTTTAGAAAGATTCTGGCCATTCGGGGAGCGTCAGCACCCTATGCAGAAGGGGAGCATCGTATTGAACAGGTCCGTTACAGCTGGCAGAAACTAAAAGAAGAAACTGGCATAACCACAACCGATGTCCAGAACCGGATGTTCGATTTTGGCGTTCATTACTGGACCAGCCATGAGCCATGGATTGTACCGGAACCATTCACTATCGAACCTACGGAATCCTATTCCAAGCAAGAACTCGACGAGTTCCTTGCCATTACAGAACAGATTGTGAAGGAAGCCTACGAAAAACCGGAAATTGTGAAGACAGCACCTCACAACAGCACGATCCACCATGTACATCATGAGTATTTTGACGATCCGGAAAAATGGGCCATCACATGGCGGGTCTACAATAAAAAATATCAGGGATACTTTGAGAAAAAAGAAACAGAGGAATAAATCAAAATGAAGAAGCTGGGGCTGATCATAAATCCAATAGCTGGCATGGGTGGCAAGGTTGGGCTCAAGGGAACAGATGGCCTCAGCATATTATCACGCGCTCTGGAAATGGGAGCCGCCCCCCATTCTCCAGGCCGTGCCGCTGCGGCTTTAAAACAGCTTCTAGGTATAAAAGAGCATATACAAATTGTAACCTTTCCCGGCGATATGGGTGAAACCGTGGCAAAGCAATGGGGTTTTTCAACCCAGACCCTCCTGAAAGGGATAGTCTCTGAAAAAAACACCACACGAGAAGACACTCTCAGGGCTGCAAAAGAACTGCTCGATCAAAAGGTAGATCTTCTGCTTTTTGCAGGTGGAGACGGCACAGCCCGTGACATCTACGAAAGTGTAAAAACAAATCTCACAGTATTAGGAATCCCCTCGGGAGTAAAAATACACTCTGCCGTTTTTGGCTGCTCCCCACAGCAGGCGGGAGAGCTGGCACTCTTGTACTTAAATGGTAGCGAAACACGTGAAAAAAGTGCGGAGGTCATGGATATCGATGAAGACCTTTTCAGAAAGGGCATTGTTACGGCCAAACTCTGCGGGTACCTCAAAATTCCTTTCGAAAAGAGGAGGGTACAGCGCCTTAAAGCCGGGAGCTCGATATCAGAAGAGGCGCTTCACCAGGCTATAGCGGCCCATGTTATTACCAACGAAATGAATTCCGACACGCTTTATGTCATAGGGCCCGGAACAACAACACGAGCTGTAATGATGGCCCTTCAACTTGACTACTCTCTTTTGGGCGTCGATTGTGTTGTCAACAAACAACTTGCAGGAAAAGACCTTTCGGAAGAGGCGCTCTTAAAACTCTGTGCTCAATACGAAAAGCGAAAGCTCATAATTACTCCTATCGGGGGACAAGGTTTTCTTCTAGGGCGAGGAAATCAGCAGATAAGTTCAAAAGTTCTTCGTTTTTTCTCCCGTAACGATATTCTTGTTCTCTGCACGCCGGCAAAACTTCATGCTTTAGAAGGTTCTCCGCTGCTCATAGATACCGGCGACAGTTCTATTGATCAAAAGTTTTCTGGTTACATGCGCCTCATTACGGGGTACAACGAATACGTAATGTATAACGTAGTGGTGCCAGGTCTTGAAAATGTGCATTAGCGTATAGTTTCACGAGCAAGACACAAGTAATAACAGGGGCTGCTCAATTGATCTGAGCGGCCCCTGTCTTTTATCTCAACATTCCCATTACAGCATGTTTCTGACACAATTGCACATTTTCAAGACCTGGCACCATTCCCTTCTCTTTGGTATTATTATCCATTGTATGTTTAAAAAATTCACGCTACAAATACTTATCATATAGAGTTTTGGTAAGATGCTCACGATGGTGATAGGAGGAAAAATAATGGAACAACTTCTTGTCTATGGAGGAAAAGTTTGGACAGGCGATTCGGATAAGCCCTTTGCAGAGGCGTTACTTGTGGAGGGAAACCGTTTTATCGCTGTCGGTACCCTAGAGGAAGTTAGAAACGCCGCAAAAAAGGCAGAAAATAAAAAAACCACTGAGTTACATCTCAACGGCAATCTTGTTATGCCAGGTATATCAGATGCTCACTTTCATTTCACAGCTTTCGCCAAACAGAATCTATATCTTGATCTTCAGGATATCCGCTCCCTCGACGAGCTTTTAGAAACTATTAAAAACTATGCGCGTAATGTGCCCGAAGGTTCATGGATACGGGGCGTTCGATACAACGAAATGAACTGGGAAAAACCCGAAAAACTCTCCCGTTCCGTGCTTGATTCTTTAAATCTGCCTCATCCCGTTATTCTAAGCCGATATTGCGGCCACGCCCACGTAGCCAATACTTGGGCCCTTGAAAAGGGAGGGCTTCTGCAATCCCCCAACCTTTCCTCTGATGAAGTGGAGCGGGATAGTTCTGGCCAACTCACAGGCAATATTTTTGAACGGGCGGCAATGCCCCTTCTAAGACGTGTAGAAGAAGAGTATGAGACTCCCGAAAAGATGCAAAAAGGCGTTGCCGAGGCCGGATTCATCGTGGCAAAAACAGGAACCACATCTGTTCATGCCAGCGATGCCCGGTCATACGGCTTGGGAGAAGATATTTTTGCCTTTCAGGGTCTCGCTGAGGAAGGCGCATTGCCAATTCGGGTGAACACATACCATGACGCCCTTCCAAACTTTACATTCCGCACTGGATTTGGCGATACCTGGGTTCGCTACGGCGGGTTAAAGGTTTTTCTCGATGGATCCTTAGGCGGGCACACTGCAGCCCTTCTTTCTCCCTATTCAGACAAAGCAGATGAGAAAGGAATCCTCCTTTACTCTGATGACGAACTTTACAACCTTCTGTATGACGCCGCCAGCCGTTCAATCCAGGTTCAGATCCACATGATCGGCGATGCTGCCATAGAGCAGGGCATCCGGGTTGTAAAACGGCTTCTTTCGAACATAGAAAAACCGGCCCTGCCCTTCAGGTTCAACCATCTTATAGTCTGCCATCCTGAACAAATAGAAGAGCTCAAAACCCTTCCCATTGTGGCAGACATTCAGCCAACCCAGTCTTACACAGACAGGGTGATGGCCCCGTCACGCCTTGGTTCTGACCGGTTGCCTTATTTATATAATTTTAGAACCCTCTACGAAACAGGCCTGTTGCTCACTGGGTCAAGTGATTGCCCCATGGAGCTTCCAAACTCATGGTTAGGCATATGGGCGGCCGTAGCACGCAGCGAAATGGACGGCGCTCCTTTGAGCTACCTCAATCCAGATGAAACGCTCACTCTCGAACAGGCCCTTCGCATCTACACCGTCAATCCCCCAGAAGCGGCGGGGATGGGCCATATCCTGGGAAAAATCAAAGAGGGCTATCTTGCCGATTTCACTATCATAGACGGGGATCCCTTTACCATGCCCGTACAGCAATTAAAAGACACAGAATCTCTTTACACCTTCGTTGACGGCAAGCTCAGCTACGGGAATATAGAGAACTGGCCTCACATAAAAGATATCCGCTAAGGCAGGAGGCATTGTGAATGTGGAAATACAAAGTTGGCATATTTAGCGTCGTCAACAAAAATGGAGTAGAAATAGAACAGAAAATACTCAAAGAAATCGATGCCCAGGTGATGAACATCCAAACAGAAGAAGATTTCGAAAGAATGCTGCCTGAAATTGACGGGCTCATTATCGCAGATGCTGCAATAACAGAAGAAGTCCTCGATAAGTTGGAAAAATGCAAGGTTGTTGTACGCCAAGGAATGGGAACCGACAATATTGACATCCCAGCTGCCACGGCCCGGGGCATCCAGGTCTGCAATACTCCAGGTTTCAATATTAGGGAAGTTGCGGACCATGCGCTGGCTTCCGCTTTGTGCCTTGCCAGATACATCCCGTTCTTCAACCATGTCATTAAGAACGAAAAAAAGTGGTCTCACCTCTCATTCCCGGCCCCCAAAAGGGTTGGCGCCATGGAGTTCGGCATAATCGGCTTCGGTAAAATAGGTCAGCTTTTGGCGTCAAAGGCCAAGGGTATCTTTGGAAATATCACGACTTTTGACCCTTACCTCAACAGAGACGCTGCTGCGGAGCTTGGCGTAGAAGGAAAAAATACCCTTGAAGAGCTGTTTCAGACTGCCGATATCATCAGCTTGCACGTGCCCCTTACACCAGAAACCCACCATCTTCTCAATAAAAACACCTTCGCTCATATGAAGCCGGGTATGTTTGTCATCAATACCTCCCGAGGTTCTCTCATCGATGAAGAAGCGTTGCTTTGGGCCATAAGGGAAAAAATAGTCGCAGGCGCATTCCTTGACGTTATTGAGAACGAGTGGGAACCTGATCTTGAGGCTCCGCTCTTTAAGGAGCCCAGAATCATTTTTACACCACATACGGCGTGGTATAGCCAGGATTCTTTACATCTGCTTCGAACAGTGCCGGCCCAGGAGGTCAGAGATGCACTTCTTGGAAAACGACCTGTGGGCAGGGTTAACTAAGAGAGGACGGATCTGAATGAAGTTATATGAGAAAAGCGCTCGCATGCAGCAATGTTCCTTTGAAGGGGGCATTCGAGACATCTTTGAAGCGGCTTTAAAACTGGAAAGCAAGGGGCAGAAAATTTATCACTTGGAAATAGGCCGTCCCGACTTCGATTCCCCAGAGTGCGCAAAAAAAGCAGCCATACAGGCTCTTGAGGAAGGGTTTGTTCACTACACATCCATGAACGGAATCCCAAGCTTGCGGGAAGCAATTGCAGAGCATGAGAGAAAGAAGGGCTGCCTCTTTGGGCCTCAAAACGTCATTGTCACCAGCGGCGCTTCGGAAGCCCTCCTGACATCCATGATGGGCCTTTTGAATCCGGGGGACGAGATTATTCTGCCGACCCCCTGTTTTGTTTCATATAGAGAACAGGCTCTTTTGGCTGGTGCGGTGCCAGTCATGATTCCGTCATTTTTAGAAAATCGGTACCAGCTCGATATGGAATCCATAAAAAAGGCTCTTACTCCGAGAACCAAAATGATCATCATAAACTCGCCCAATAACCCTACCGGCGCTCTTATGCATCGTGGCGATGTGGAAGAGCTCATAGCGCTCGTTCAGGGTAAGGATATCTGGGTTGTCACTGACGAATGCTACTCTGATTTCATCTACGACAACGAACATGTGAGCATTGCCAGCTACCCGGAGATGAAAAAACAGGTCATCCTCGTCAGCTCTACGTCAAAAACATTTTCTATGACAGGGTGGCGCATTGGATACCTTATGGCGCCGGAACCGGTTCTTCCCTTTTTAAGCAAAGCTCACCTTATGACCATCTCATGCGCTAATTCCTTTGCTCAGGTGGGAGCCGCCGAAGCCTACAAGAGCGGAGCGGCCCATACGCAAGAAATGGTGGCGGCCTTCAAAGAGCGGCGGAACATTGTGGTATCGGCGCTGAATCGATGCCCGGGCATTAAGTTCCCCGACCCCCAGGGAGCCTTCTACGTTCTTCCATCAATAGAAAAGCTCAACATGAAGCCCCTGGATTTTGCCAAAGAACTCATGGAACGCTATGGAGTTGCCATTACTCCCGGAAACGCCTTCGGAATAGACAATCACGTTCGAATAGCTTATGCTATTCCGGCTGAAGATCTGCGCCAGGCCATGGAGGGCTTTGTGGCCCTTTATAACGAAAAAATAAGAGGTTGAGCATTCATAAACGTCAACTATTAAATAGGAAGGGGAATAAACGATGAAGAGATTTCTTATTTCTGTAGTAGCACTCGCATTACTTGTCATGTCGGCACACTCAGCGTTGGCTGCCTCCGAGTTTCGAATGAAAGTACACTCTGTAGGGAGTGACGCCCACCCCTCAACAACCATGCTTCATGAATTTAAAAAGTATGTAGAAGAGAACTCTGGCGGAAGAATAAGCGTTTCCATCCATAACAACGCCCAGCTTGGCGGAGACAGACAGGCCACAGAAGCCATGCAGCTTGGAACCATAGAGTGTGGAGTGTTGCCAACTACGACCATCGCTTCCTTTGACCCAAGATTTAACATCTTTGAGCTTCCATTTATCTTCAAAAGCCACGAAGAAGCCTACAAACACCTTGACGGCGCTCTTGGCGAAAAATTGAAAGAGGCCCTCCTGAGCCAGGGCATGCGTATTATCGGCTATGGAGTTAACGGATTCAGGCACATTTCAAACAACCGCGGTCCCATAACAAAACCGGAAGATCTCAAGGGACTGAAGATCAGAACCCAGGAGAACCCCATCCATATCGCAGCCTTTAAACTCCTTGGTTCAAGCCCCACCCCCATGAGCTTTTCAGAGCTCTACACCGCTTTGGCCCAGAAGACCGTGGACGCTCAGGAAAACCCCATAACCCTCACTTACTCTTCAAAGTTCTACGAAGTGCAGGAGTACTATTCCCTTACAGGTCATGTGTATGCTGTGGCTCCCCTCGTGGTAAGCACCATATTCTTTGACCGCCTGCCAGAAGACCTTCAGAAAGTTGTTCTCGACGCCGGCAAACTCTATGCAGACGGAGAACGGAAATCAACCGTGGAACTTGAGGGACAGATGCTCCAGGAGCTGAAAAATCATGGCATGAAGGTCAATGAGCTGACGCCAGAAGAACTTGAGGTTTTCAAAAAAACCACATTGCCAGTATATAAAGAGTTTGAGTCTAAGATAGGAACAGATCTTCTGAACATGATCCTGAAAGGTGAGGAGGCATCTTAAGAACCACAGGGGGTTCGTATTGAATGAAGCGTTTAAAGATCTTTTTGGACGACCTTGAGGAAAATCTGCTTTGCGGCATTTTAGCCCTCATGGTTATCATCATCTTTTTACAAGTTATTATGCGATATGTCTTTGCCAATTCTCTTACGTGGAGCGAAGAACTGGCAAGGTATCTTTTTATATGGCTCACCTGGCTCGGCACGGGTTATGCCTTTAAGAGCAACCGCCACCTGCGGATAGAATTTCTTGTGGATAAGCTCTCCGTACGGGTGCGGTACTACCTGGAGTTTCTAATTCTCGTTCTCTGGCTAGGCTTTAGCGTATTCCTCGTCTATCAAGGGTGGATTGTTACAAATCTGAACTGGACGCGGGGTCAATTGTCCGCAGCCATGCAGATTCCTATGGCCCTGGCCTATGCTGCTGTGCCGTTGGGATGTCTGTTTATGGCGTTGCGGCTGGCTTTTAGGCTCTTTAGCGGCTTTTTAGAGAAAAGATATGAGTAGAAGGAGGGGCGTACGATGGATATAGCTGTACTTTTCGGGTTTGTCGCCCTCTTTCTCGCGCTAAGCCTTCCCATAGGCATAGCCCTGGGATTGGCCACCGCGCTTACCATGTTCTTAACGAGCCCTATTCCCTTGACCATGATAGCCCAGACGGCCTTTACGGGGCTTGACTCTTTTCCCCTCCTTGCCATTCCATTCTTTATGCTGGCGGGATCGCTCATGGGCTATGGCGGAATTTCAAAGAGGCTCGTCAACCTTGCAGAAAGCCTTGTGGGCTTTCTTATCGGCGGTCTTGCCATGGTCACAGTGACAGCCTGCATGTTCTTTGCGTCTATTTCCGGATCGGGCCCTGCAACAGTGTCAGCCATTGGGTCTTTTATGATCCCTGAAATGCGGGCCAAAAAATACGAAGGAGCCTTTGCCGCCGCCCTTACCGCTGCCGCAGGCTCTATCGGCGTCATTATCCCTCCCTCAATTCCTTTCGTCATTTTTGGCGTCGTATCGGGAGCTTCAGTGGGAGAGCTTTTTGTTGCGGGAGTCATTCCGGGTATCATCATAGGCATCGCCTTAATGATCGTTTCTTATTTTTCTGCCAAAAAACATGGATACCCTCGCTCTGATAAGACACTGGGACTCAAGTATTTTATAAAAAACTTTGTTGACAGCTTCTGGGCCCTGCTTGTGCCGGTCATTATTATGGGCGGTATCTACGGAGGAATATTTACTCCCACTGAAGCGGCTGTGGTTGTCGTAGTATATGCTCTCTTTATAGGGAAGTTCATCTATAAGGAGCTGGATTACGAAACCACCAAAGCAGCCTTTAAGGATGCGGTGATGGTGAACGGCGCCACGTCATTCATGCTGGGACTTTCCATGTCCTTTGCCACTTATCTAACCATGGAGCAGATCCCCATGCGGGTGGGGGCGTGGATCATCACAGTATCTAGCGAACCGTGGGTTATCCTGTTCCTCATCAACCTGATGCTCCTTGTAGTAGGATGTTTTGTGGATAACATATCGTCCATGATCATCTTGACGCCTATCTTTCTTCCTGTCGTAAAACAGATAGGCATCGATCCTGTTCATTTCGGAGTGGTCATGACCCTTGCTCTCGCCATCGGTTTTATTACCCCTCCCTACGGGGCCAATCTTTTTGTAGCATCAGCTGTTTCTGGGGAAAAGTTAGACAGAATATCCGGAAAGATCTTCCCCTTCGTGGGAGCCATGGTCATCTGTCTGGCCATTTTCACCTATTTCCCAGTCTTCAGCATGGGATTAGTCAATCTTTTAATGCGATAATCCTTTCAGGGCGGCTCTTAAACCGCCCTTTTTAAATTCCATTTTTCCTTGCCCATATCGTTCTTTCGAGAATGTTTTAATTCTCTAGTAGAAAGTTTTAGAGTTGCTGCTCACCGCTTGTCATATTTTTAAGCAATATATTAGTTGAATTTATGACAGACTTGGAGTATTATATTGGCGGAGGGGTGGTGATGAGATGCTAAATTATGAATTGATAGGACAGCGTTTTAATGAGTTGCGGAGCAAGAGTGGCCTAACACAAGGCCAGATGGCAGCTTATCTAGACGTAGATCAGAGCTATATTTCGAAATGTGAAAAAAATGAACGGCAATTCAGTATTGATATTTTAGAAAAAGCTGCATCACTTTTTGGGTGTCCGGTGGAATATATTGTAGGCTTAACAAGCGAATTTTCACCAATGTCTATTGCTTTTCGAGCAAAAAGCGTTACCAGGGAAGATTTGGAGGCTATAGCAGTGTTGAACAAAATAGCATTAAACCTACGCTTTATGGAAGAGCTGCTTAAGGAGGAATCCATTTGAAAGAGAAGATAGAAATCAACGGGGAAGCAATCTATTTACGCAAGCTATTTGGAGAAGATACGGATTCCCCCATTGATGTTTTCTCCTTGCTCCACAACAACGGCGATTTGACCATTGTGTTTTATCCTATGAGCAATCGGGTTAGCGGAATGTGCATAAGGGATGGGAACAATAAAATCATTTGTATTAATTCGACTTCGACTTACGGCAGACAGCGCTTCACTATTGCTCACGAGCTGTATCATTTATTTTTTCATAAAGATTTTAAAAGTATTGTGTGTTCAAAAGATATTGAGGCTCAAAAGGATCTTCAAGAAAAAGAAGCGGATCTTTTTGCATCCTATTTTTTGGCACCTTACGAGGCATTGACATCTTTTATTAAAAATAAGCTGAAAAAAGAAAAACAGACATTGCACGTTGATGATATCGTAAAGATAGAGCAACACTATGGGTTGAGCAGGCAGGCAACTTTATGGCGATTGGTTAATGATGGGTGGTATATCACCCAAGAAAAAGCTAATACAATGAAAACAGGCATAATATCATCCGCAATAAGGCTGGGGTTTGATGACAAATTATATCGCCCGTTGCCAGAAGATAAACAGCACATTACCTTTGGAAAATATATCAAGCTGGCTGAAGAGTTGAAAGATAAAGAACTGATTTCTACTGGTAAATATGAAGAGATTATGTTGGAAGGATTTAGGGGGGATATTATATACGGGCTCAATCCTCCAGAAAACTATGATTAAAAAACTATTTTTTGATACCGACTGTATTTCTTCCTTTTTATGGGTGAAAGAAGAAAAAATTTTATTAACCCTTTACCCAGAAAGAATTATTCTGCCAAAGCAAGTTTCCGATGAGCTTTGTAACCCTAGTATCCCCCATATCTTGCCGACTTCAACCTTTACGGAATATAAAACTAAAAAACTAAAAAACTAAAAATAAAAAAATACTCCCGCCCATTTACCCGCAAGCGCCCCTGCCTCCATCCAATATTAAAAACCCTAAAAATAAACAAAAATGCTATAGAGTAGATAAAATTTAGTCAACAGTGTATTATACAAAGGTGCTGCGCAATCAGGTAGCTTTCAATGTTTGCCTTTCTCAAAATCTCTTCAGTATTCGACGATGCCAACACCAACTCACATCACAGCACAAAATAGCTAATATTCTGTCTATCAAAATTAAATATACGTCTCAATAAAAAAAGAGTTATAATGACAAAACGAGCTCATTCTCCGCTCAACAGGGGGTGCCACCATGAATGTACAACATCTTAAAGATCAGATATGTCAGTGTATTGACGAGAAAAAAGAAGACCTTCTCTCTCTCGTTCGCGAAATAGGCAGCCACGCAGAATTAGGGTTCAAGGAGTACCGCACCTCTTCTGTCGTTGCAGCTTTTTTAAAAGACCTCGGTCTCCCCGTCCAGACGGGATTGGCGGTAACAGGCGTAAAAGCTCTATTGAAGGGAAGCCGGCCAGGGCCAACAGTGGCTATTTTAGGAGAGCTTGACGGGGTTATCAGCCCAGACCACCCGGAAGTGGTGAAAGGCACAAATGCGGCCCACGCATGCGGCCACAACCTGCAAATAGGCACAATGCTTGGCGCTGCCATGGGCCTTACATGGGCCAGCGCGGCAAAAGAACTTGACGGATCCATCTGCTTTATGGGGGTGCCGGCAGAGGAGTTTATCGAAATTCAAGAGCGAATGGAGCGCCGCCAAAAAGGAGAGATCCATTTCCTGGGAGGCAAACAAGAGCTAGTCTATCAGGGGGCCTTCGACGATATAGACATGGCCATGATGGTTCACGCCGGAACAAACATGCCCCATCCCTCGTTCATGATTGGCGAGACGGGCAATGGCTTCATTGCCAAAACCATTCGCTACATGGGAAAAGCCACCCACGCCGCCGCAGCCCCCCATGAAGGCATCAACGCCCTTAACGCCGCGGTTCTCGGCATCAACGCAGTGCACTCTATGAGAGAAACTTTTCGCGACGACGACCACGTTCGAGTCCACTTCATCATCACTAAAGGAGGCGACTCTGTAAACACCATCCCTGCCGACGTTCGTCTCGAAGCCTATGTGCGGGGCAAAACCATGGATGCCATCAACAGCACCCACGAAAAGTTCGACCGTGCCTTCAGGTCTGGCGGCGATGCAGTAGGGGCCAAAACCGAAATAGTTACAATTCCGGGATACCTTCCCCTCGCCTGCTCAGCCGCCATGAACAGCCTTTTTGAGTCGAATGCCGGGAGCTTCCTCCCCCATCAGAATATCGCCACGGCTCCCCACTTCGATGCCTCTACCGACATGGGGGATATCTGCCACATTATGCCCGCTATCCATCCTTATTTCGGCGGGGTTGCAGGAGCCCTCCATTCCGGTGATTTCAGGGTAGTGGATTACGATGCAGCGGTGATTCTTCCTGCAAAGGTTATGGCAACAACTGTTATAGATCTCTTATGCAACGGGGCAGAGAAGGGGCGTGAACTGCTTAAAGCCCACCGTCCTCTTATGTCACGAGAAGAATATCTTCAGACTCTGGAGCGTTACTTCAACATATGAAAGGAGTGGTAAAAGGTGAAGGATGCAATTCGCAACTGGAAGATTCATGCTTTAGTTGTCATCCTTGTAGTAATAGCAGAGTTGATCGGCATTCACTCTTTTAAGGTTGGCATTGGCACCATCGTTCTTCTTCCAATGCTTTATGCTCTTATTATAGGGGCTCTTCTAGGGCCAAAATTTGTCAAAGTTGTCAATCAAAAAGATATGGTGGACGCAGGCAGCCTCATCGGCGTCACCCTCATGCTTCTTATGGCGAGGTACGGCACTCTTGTGGGGCCCAACCTGCCCATGATTCTCAAAACAAGCCCGGCCCTTATTCTGCAGGAATTAGGCAATCTGGGAACCGTCCTCATAGGTATTCCCATAGCGGTTTTCCTCGGCCTGAAGAGGGAGGCAATCGGTGCTGCCCACTCTGTATCGCGAGAGCCCAACGTAGCTCTCATCGGAGACGTCTATGGCCTCGATACTCCTGAAGGGCAGGGGGTAATGGGAGTCTATATCTGCGGAACAGTCTTCGGAACCATCTTTTATGGCCTTATGGCTACTGTTACCGCAGCGCTTAACATCTTCCATCCATTGGCTCTGGGAATGGCTTCCGGCGTTGGAAGCGCCAGCATGATGACCGCCTCCGTCGGTTCCCTGAGCGCCATGTATCCTGATATCGCCGACAAGATCCAGGCCCTTGGCGCGGCAAGCAACATGCTCTCTGGCCTTGACGGCCTTTACATGTCTCTATGGATGGCCTTGCCTCTCTCAGAATGGCTCTATCGAAGAACTTATAAAATAAAATACGGCGAGTTCCCTGAAAAGCCAGAATACAAGGAGGTGTAAACCATGAAATCTTTTGAAGTCTTTATTGTGCTTCTCATTGTTGCCGTCATGACCCTCATAGGAAACCTGGTGGGGGCAAAAACACCTCTTATGAGCGCCATTCCAGGCATGGCAGCGTTAGTGGCTATCTGCATGGCTGGAGTTTTTTGCGCAAAGGCCATTCCAGTTCGCATTCCCTCTGTTGCCTATATCGTAACCATTGGCTGCATCCTGACCTATCCTGGTTTTCCCGGTTCCGCCATTCTCTCGGCCTGGGTCAAGAACGTTAATTTCCTGGCCCTTACCACACCTATTCTTGCCTATGCGGGCATCTCTCTTGGGAAAGACCTGGGAATGCTGAAAAAAACAGGCTGGAGAATAGTCGTAGTCTCATTCGTCGTTTTTATAGGAACGTACATTGGTTCAGCCGTTATAGCTCAGGCTGTCCTGAAAATGATAGGAGAAATCTAAGCACCACATGTAAAAAAGAAGTAACACTCCAGACGCAAAGGGAGGGGCTAGCCCCTCCCTTCTTTTCCTTCACTAAAACTGCCAGCAACACCACACCGAAACATTAATTATTCCCCAAATCAATTTAACCTTTTGTTTTTTAACCTCCTTCAACCCACTTATATAAGGTGAGGGGGGGTGAAAACATATGGAGGTCTACATTCCAATGGAAAGCCGCCTGCAGATTCGAGTCAACATTGGTTTTGACGATAACGGAGACCCAGTAACCCGTTCTCTCAATTTTGCCGATGTGCAATCTGAAGCAGTGGCTCTCAATGTGGCAGCTGTTTCAGCGGCTCTTGGCGGACTCCTCGACTATCCCATAACAGAAACACGAAAAATAGACACTAATGTCGTGGAGTAGAGAAGATTTTGTCAATAGTGTATAATGTGAGCGCGCTGCGGTATTAGTGACGCTCCCGGGTTGATTGCAGAAAGGAGTGAAACTTGATGAAAACCCTTCGCCTTAAGTTTGGTACTGCCGATGGAAAGAACCGAACCCTCTCCCTTCGCTATGCGCGTCAGGATGCGACGGAAGAAGAGGTTCGCACAGCAATGCAAGCCATCATAGACAACAATATATTTATAAAGGGTTTGGTCTCAATTCTTGGGGCCGAACTCGTAGAGACCTCTGTCACTACTCTCATTGAAGAGTAGAGCATAGGCCTCATGCGGCCGGAATCTTCTTCCGGCCGCTTTTTCGTGTCTTGAAAAAAGGAGGTGACGTTATGGAAGACTTTTTGGCATCCTGTCTTCAAAGTGGTTTTTCTGTAGCCGTAGCAGCCTATTTGCTTGTGCGCATGGAAAAACGGCTGGATGAACTGACAGGAGCCATCCGGCGGCTGGAGAGCGCTATTACCCATATGGAAGGAGGAGAACTCAGTGAAACCAATCATCAACTCGTTGCAGCTCACACCCCACTTTAATCTTCGAGAATTTCAATGTTCCTGTTGCCAACAGGTAAAACTGTGGCCCCCGCTAGTAGAGTGCCTGGAAAAGCTGAGAAGCCTCTGGAAAGAACCCATCGTACTTACCAGCGGATATCGTTGCCCCAACCATAATAAAAGGGTTGGGGGAGTTGCCAATAGCCTTCACGTGGAAGGCCGGGCTGCCGACGTGGTAGTAATGCATAGGTATCAGCCACTTTTTTGTGAACTGGCCGAAAGGGCTGGCTTCACAAGCATCTTGCCCTATGGAAAAAGAAACTTCATTCATCTGGCCATAAAAAATTCAAGGAGGCATAACGAATGATCTGTGTTCCCTGTAGTGACAAAGACCCAGAAGAAAAAATCCTTAGAGACTATTTTGACTACATTAAGAAAATAGCCTGGCGTTACGCAGGCCGCGGCGCAGAGGTTGAAGACCTGGAACAAGAAGCGTCAATGGGCCTCATCACATTAGCAAGAAAATGTCCCCCCAATGAAGAACTCTCCAATTACATTAGAAAACGCCTGCCTGGCCAAGTGCGGGATGCCGCGCACCGCTACCGCTATCCCGATCTTCACTGCGAACTGACAGAAGCCCACAAAGAGGCAATCCCCGCACCAAAAAAACACATACCAATCGATTTTATAGATCTTTTAGAAAGGAACTTCAGCGAATCCGACCTCTTCATCATCTGGGCCCTCTCGTGGGGCTGCACTCAGAAAGAGATTGCTGAAAAACTTAACAAGACGCAGCAATCCATCCACTATCGCCTTACGAAAATAAGAAAACACTTACAAGACCTTCTGAGGCGCTATTGGGATATGGAATAGACTCTATTGTTTGTAATCTGAGAGGGAGCCGTCAGGCTCCCTCTTTTACATCAGAAAGGGTATAATTTCATCTGTTAGCTCTGTAAAACAAACAATAACGTATACATGTGGAGATCGATATAAAAATGGATAGGCACTTTCTAGGTATTTCCTTAGCCCTTATGACAGGCGTTTCATGGGGCACAGTAAGCCCTATCGGGCGAATCCTTGCCCTTCAGGGCATCAATATGGTAACCGTTACAGTTCTCAGAACCTTTCTGGTGGTTGCGGGCTTTGGGCTCTATCTGGCGTTGCGGAGTCCCCAGTACCTTCGCACTTCCCTCAAAGAACAGAAAATATTTTTAATATACGGTATTCTGTCAGTGGTCTTTACCTATACAGGCTTTCTTTTTTCCCTCAAGTATTTAACTGTTTCGGCAGCCCTTATCATTCATTACACCTTTCCAATGGTGACCCTTCTTGGTGGCCTCCTGATAACAAAAGAACCTCCCACACCTGCACAGGTGCTTTCAGCCCTTCTCATCCTTGTTGGAGTATGGGTAGGCATGTTTTCTGGCAAGGAGGGAACTCAAGAGATCTCACTGCCCGGCATCCTCTGGGGGCTTGTGGCTGTTCTCGGATTGTCGGGACAATCCCTTCTGGGCAGAGAAACGTCCAAGAAAGGGGAACTCAACAGAAACAGCATCATCTTCTATTCACATGTATGGGGCGGCCTTTGCCTCATTATCATAAAGACCTTCACTGCCGGGTGGGCCGATGTGTCGCCCCTTTCCCTCGTCAACTGGGGATATATCGCCATTATTTCCTGTGTAGGCAGCCTCTTGGCCTATGCCGCTTTTTATACGGCCTTGAAATACATATCAGCCACTGCTGCCAGCCTCATGTGCACTGTAGAGATAATAACGGGCATCACTCTGGCCGCCCTTATGAGCGCAGAATTCCCCACATTGAGAGAAATGGCGGGCTGCACTATTATTATTCTGGCTATTGTGCTGGCTGCTATTCCCCCAAGGGTCTTTAAAGGCCGTTTTAAGGGCGCTCCACGGCAAAACAACGCCTAAAGAGGCATCAAACTACGAATAGCTAAAAACATATGCGCAGAGAGCCTTCTTTTTATTTGACTTCCTCTTTTGTGAGTAATAAAATGACTCGAAAAGAAGAAGGAAAAACATAAATCATGATTGATTCTTTAATTACTTCAAAAACCCGTGTCAAATTGCTCTTAAAGTTCTTTCTCAACCCTGAGAACAGGTCGTACCTTCGTGAACTTTCCGAAGAGTTCGGCGAATCAACCAATGCTGTGCGGGTAGAGCTCAACCGCCTTGCTGAAGCAGGGCTTTTGCAATCCCAAGACGAGGGGCGAACCAAGCTCTACAAAGCCAATACAAAACACCCGCTCTTCCCCGAAATACGGGCCATAGTCACAAAAACCCTCGGTATCGACCAGCTTGTGGACCAGGTTATAAGGCGCCTCGGCAACGTAGAGCTCGCCTTTATAACGGGAGACTACGCAAAAGGCATAGACTCTGGCCTCATCGACCTCGTGCTGGTTGGCGATATTGACAGAGCCTACCTCCAAAACCTCATAGACAAGCTAGAAAAGATGATTGAACGGAAGATTCGGGTGCTGGTTTTGACTACCAAAGAATTGCAAGCGTTGCATAACAGGTTTGCAGATAACCTGCTTGTGATTTGGGAAGGCAAATCAAGCTTAATGGTTAACGATAAAGGCAGGGAGAAGAATGCTATTTAATTCCTATAGTTTTATCCTTTTTTTTATCCCCATTGTATGGTTAGGATTTAGATTCCTTTCGTCAAATAGGCTTTTGACGGGGGCTTTAATTTGGCTAACAATTTCATCTTTCTACTTTTATGCATACTGGAACCCGCCATTTATTTTTTTGCTGCTTTTTTCCATATTATTTAACTTCAGTATTGGAAAGGCGCTTGAGGGAAAAAATAGATATAGAAAATATTTCCTGTTCTTAGGAGTCGCAGTCAATTTATTATTGATTGTCTACTTTAAGTACGGGAACTTTTTTATGAGCAATATCTTTGCCCTGTCCAGTTCCCAATGGGTCGATAAAGATATCTTCCTTCCATTGGGGATTTCTTTTTTCACCTTCCAACAAATAGCCTTTTTAGTTGAGGTCTACCAGGGGAAGATCGTTGCTCCCTCCCTATTAAATTTTTCGTTGTTTGTTTCCTTTTTTCCTCAACTTATCGCAGGACCCATAGTTCGTTATCCCGAAATAGTTCCCTATTTTTCTCGCAAAAAAACATTTGGAGTAAGTTACAGGAATATCGCTCTGGGTTTGTTTCTTTTCTCTATTGGTTTAGCAAAGAAAGTCATAATAGCAGATTCTTTGTCTCCATGGGTTGCACAAGTTTTTGATAAGACGGGGTCGTTACAATTTTGGACAGCATGGAGCGGCACTCTCGCCTATACCTTTCAGATATATTTCGATTTCAGTGGCTACTCAGATATGGCACTGGGATTGGGAAAATTATTTAACATCAGCCTCCCTATAAATTTTAATTCTCCTTACAAGGCCCTTTCTATAACAGATTTCTGGAGACGCTGGCATATTACGCTATCAAGTTTCTTGAGAGATTATCTTTATATTCCTCTGGGAGGGAATAGAAAAGGAAAATTAAACCAATATAAGAACCTCTTGATAACAATGACCCTTGGCGGCTTATGGCATGGCGCTTCATGGACATTTGTCTTTTGGGGGTTATACCATGGCTTATTGCTTTTAGCTCATAAAGTGTTATCGAACTTTTTCAAAAAATATCATTTAGGAAAAATTCCCATATTTATAAAATGGGGAGCGACGTTTTTTAGTGTTACCTTGGGATGGGTTTTTTTCAGATCTCATTCTTTTGCTCAAGGCTGCACGGTAATAAAAGCAATGATAGGCGTTCAAGGTATTCCTTCTTTAAACTTATCATTATTGCGAGGAACGCATTTCCCTGAGTTATTGCTTTGTCTTTTTATTTGTGTGTTTATGCCCCAATCTTGGGAGATGGCTTCTTTCTATGAAATTAATAGTGATACCAGGCAACTTTCTCTATCTAAAATAAAAATTGCGGCAGCGGCCCTTGTCTTTTTATTAGCTGTGATACTTATAGGTACAAAACCCACAGAATTTCTTTATTTCCAATTTTGAGGTATTGCTATGAAAAATAAACGATTGGTTTCTCTTTGGCTTTTTGTTGTAGGAATTGGGCTTTTCATTTTCTGGGGCAGCCTTATTGCCGTAGACCCTCTGGGAATATGGCATTTCCCCATAATAAGGGGGTTTAACAATTACAAAGTATCCCAGCCGGCTCATCTAGATTTCTTTAAACCCTACGAGTATCGCATGATAAAACCGGATGTGGTTTTTCTTGGCTCATCTCGAGTATATGTTGGTTTATGCCCTGATGACTATCCCGATAAGAGTGTAAAAGTCTATAACATGGGCATGAGCTCTTTATCCATACGAGATGCCTATCAATATCTTAAGTTCATGATCAAGGTTCATAAACCTAAAAAGGTGTATTTGGGATTAGACTTTTTTCAGTTTGACTCTAATAATTTTGGCGATTCCCGACGAGGTTTTTCTCAAGAACGGCTGGATAAAATCTCAAGTAATGGATTTTCATATATAACGTTTAAGTTACACGAAACTGCAGGTCTGCGTAGAATGATAAAACCTACTGTATTGAAAAGCCGCAAAGAGACAAATACAATCCTATTTAATAAGGGATGGGATGTCATTAGGGGCAGCGCATTAGAAGTTAATGAAGAGGCTTATGTACATACAATGATGAGTTTTTTTAAAACCTATCAGCAATTTTCTTTATGTGATGAGAGCTTTATTTGTTTAGAAAAGATAATAGAAACAGCACGAGAAGAAGAGATAGATATCGTTTTATTTTTTAACCCTATTTCAGCGGATCTTCTATCGATCATATGGGCAACGGGACAACAATATAATTTTAGGAATGTGAAAAAACGTCTTGCAGAAGTTGCGAGTTACTACGATTTTGCTTTTATTAATAGTCTTACAAAGGATAAAAGCTCATTCTATGATGCATCCCATTACAGGGATGCAACAGGAGAAGTAATCATTTCTGGCTTATTGCAGCAAAAACCAGCATTATTCTTACAACATATAACAAAAGAAAATAGTTCCGATTTTTTGTTTATGGCAGAGCGCAATTTATATTCTTACGCTCTCCCTAATTCATTTTTTCTCCACAAAATTAATAACTTGATAAAACAAAAAGACAGTAAAAATGCAAGAGAATTAGTACAGGAATATCTTAGAAAGGATGACTGCTTTGAAAATTAAGAGGAACTATAAATATTTAGCCAAGTTATGGGGAGTTGGTATGGCTATGGCTGTTTATTCGAGGCAGGGAAACATCAAAAGTGCAACAAGGTGTTTGGATCTTCTCATAAAAAATTATGGGCTACCTAATATGTCAATTTACCCTCTAAATTATACAAAGAGGAGGGGGCTGCCAAATTCGCGCCATAATAGCTATGTTTTGTTTGGAATTGGTCACTTGATAAAATCATCCTTTGAATAACTTGGTAGCTTAAAATGAAAGAAAATTTTATAAACTTGATAATATCGCTGAAAAATAAATTTAAATCAGAATCAGCAGTTAAAAGCGTTTTCCTCTTAGCTGGAGGTACCGCTATTGGTCAGGCTATTTATGTTTTTGTAACCCCTATTTTATCTAGGCTCTATTCTCCTTCAGATTTTGGGGTTTTAGCTATATATGCAGCCTTGCTAAGCATTTTGGGGGCTTTTACAAGCTTATCATATCATTTAGCTATACCTCTGCCTGAGGAAGATGCTTCAGCTATAAACCTACTTGTTTTAAGCTGTTTGGCACATGCAGGAGTAGTTTGCTTTCTATCTCTTGTTATCTATTTTAAGGGTGACTTTTTTTTAGCTAAATGTGGTTGGGAGGCAATAAAACCGTACCAATGGCTCCTTCCTTTAGGGGTTTTTTTTACCGGTCTATATACGACATTAACCTACTTTGCACTTCGATTTAAAGCCTATCAAACCATTGCTCAAACAAAGGTAACCCAAAAATTGTTTGGTGCGGGAACAAGTGTTTTAATGGGGGTAACAGGTTTTACACCCTCTGGTTTGTTATGGGGGCAGATTATAGGTATGACAGGCGGAATTACTTCTCTTGTTCGTATAACGAAAAAAAACTTTTCCCTAAGCGTAATCAATAAAAAAATGTCAGCAATCGTTGCTAAAAAATATTACAATTTCCCTCTTTATCAAACGTGGGGAACCCTCCTTAACGTGCTAAGTATACAAATAATGCCACTTTTGCTCGCCTCTTTTTTCTCCTCAGATGTAACTGGATGGTTTGCTATGAGCATGAGAGTTCTTCAGCTGCCCGCCAGTTTTTTAGGTCAGTCTATAGGACAGGTTTATTTTCAGAAAGCAAGCGTTGCACAAAGGGAGGAACGATTATCAGATGTAACGGTTCGTACTCTTAAGGCTTTGGTTACTTTAGGGACATTCCCTATTTTATCTTTAGGTTTTATAGCCCCGGATCTTTTCCCTTTAATCTTAGGGGACAGTTGGAAGATAGCTGGTTACTACACTCTTTTCCTTGCTCCTTACCTATGGATGCAGTTTTTATCATCTCCTATCTCTGCTACTTTTTTGATAGTGAATAAACAAAGGTATCTAACTCTTTTTCAAGGATTCATGTTACTTATGGGAGTGGCATCTCTATATATAGGTTATTTAGTCCAAGGTTCTTATGCCCCTATTATTATTTATGGAGTAGGGAAATTTATAGTCTACTTCTTGTACCTCGTTATTATTATGAAATTGGTGGGTAAAGGGATGAGCGAATATTTAGGAGGAATAATAAAGGAGTTTTTTATTGCCATGTTGCTTATTGCTCCAATAATAGTTGCTCGCTCTTATCGAGCGCCAGCATTTTTAAGTATAGGCGCATGGATTTTTTCTAGCTTAATTTATATGTTTTGGATTCTCAAATCGAAGATGATAACCGGGGAATAGTTTTTCAGCAAAAAAGAATGCTTAATAGTTAGCAGGGAGACATTTTTGTTCCTTTGTAACTGAAAAACGAGTTATCAAGCCTAAAAATATCCAAAATTGGAAAGATGTCAAATATGAACCGCTTACAATCAAAGGCACGAACCCGATGCAAAACCACATTAACATTAGGTTTGCTCTTGTTTTATTTTTTAAGAACAGGGATCTGATAGTTATACACCCTAAAAATAGGAGAATAATTATTCCAACTATGATTCCAAATCCAGATATGATTTCCAAAAAAATGTTATGAGAATATGTTCCCCCTGTATAAAGCCTGTCTCCTGCAAGGCCTATTCCCATTAAAGGGTGAGCTTTTATTTGATCCACAATAGTGCTGTAAATAACTTCCCTTCCGCTAAGATGAACTTTGTCCCTTAAAAACAACGCGATAGTTCTGCTGTGAATATTATATTTCATTAGGATTTTGTTTAAGAAGGTAAAGATTTCCTTTAAAAAAAACACTGAAAAAAATAACGTAAAAAAAACTGACAATTTAAAAACCCAATTTTTAACGGAATTCTTTCCTGATTGAGTCATAAAATATAAAATGACATAAATTCCTATGCATAGAATGGCTCCTCTAGAGCCGAGTGCAAATATGATAAACACAGCTATGGTTGTAATTAGGCCAGACTCAATGGACCTTTTTACAAAAAAATTATTCATGTGTACTATGACGGGAAGAAGCATGTAATACGATAGTGACATGCTATATGGTCCTAAAGATATTCTGTTAGTGATGGCTAAAAATGCAGTCATTGCCCCTATAAAAAAGACGATAGTACCAGTTTTTTTCATAATAGACTTAAAAACTAATAGGTTATTTATACTAAAGCTGTAAACGAAGCAAGGTAAACACATGAAAAAAAAGCTAAACAAGGTGGCTTTCAAATAAGGAGCGTTTTGTTGGAAAAAAAGAAAGTTTAACAAAAAAATTGTGGCAAAACCACAATATATGAATATGAATATAAGACCATTTCTTTTAAAAACAGTCAGAAAGGAATATATAAAGAATAGACCAACGGTAGCTTTGGATAGCAGCTGTACCATCTGTCCCATATTTGTGTTGATGATATTAAAATAATAGAGTACAAAGAACTGAGCCATCAAAACAAAAAATGGGGACATAATAGCAATGCTGATTTTTCTATCCTTGGCGCACTCTCTTTTGATTATTGTTTTTGTTGAGAACATTTATTTACCTCTCTCATTCATTGGGTTACAAAAAAAGAAAAGGGAAGTTTCAGATGTGCAAATAGAACCACGACAAATTTTCTCCCTTAAAACTAATTTCAAGGAAAGAAAATAGAGACAATGATCACTATTTAAAAACACCTTAATGGGCTTTCGCTTTGCGCCGTGCTTTTTATTGTAAATTGTTTTTATAAGCCGCCTCAAGAATCTCCACTGTTTTCAATGCCTCTCGTCCTGTTAAAATAGGCGCTGCCTTGCCATTGAAGATATCAATAATATAAGCGACAACTCTTTTTAGCTCAATGATGGCTATATGACTTCAAACATTATGTGTCACATTTCTTACCCTCACCTTTTTCTTTACAGTGGCAACAATGTAAAATCGGAATTAATTATGTAAACGGTTTGCTGCCTGCTGTGTTTCTGTGACGCCGTTTGTTATTCCATTACCGATAGCAAGAGCCCTTAGCATATATGCAGGCAACACAATATATTCTGTACCATTTGCCTAAATTATCATGATTAAGTAAACATAATCGAATAAGTCATAACGGAGCATGTATCTTATCTGCCAGTAACAGAAAAAATTTTTATGAGCGATGTAGTGACTCGTCAAAAGCTCTGTTTTACTTCACTTTATGTCTATCTCAAATAAGGCACACATAAAAATTTTATTAAAAGCAATAAAATTAGTCGTTTTTCCTAAACCCAGGCACTAATGTACTCAAAGTTACTACGGGCCGGTCATAGTTGGCAGAAACGCTTTTTAATCTTCGCATAGGCATTACCGCATTGAGAGCAACGTTTTTATTCCCGTTATCGCTATATATATCGACACGTATAGCAGATGCGAGCACGGGATTGCTGAAAGAAAGAAAAATATCTTTTTGGATGTTCTTTTCTGTACTCCATATTTTTATCCATTTGTCATTTTGAAAAAGTGAAACCGATAGAGACAGGGGAGCAGCTTTTTGAAAATGTGCACCTATAAATACCCCTTCAAGAGCTTCCTCGGATGCCATATGAACCTCGTAGTATGTAGGGAATTTATTATGAGACCAATAACGGTTGCCAAACCACCCGGCTGCTTCATCAGGTCCATGTGTATTGGGATTAGTAGAACCTTTAGCGTTTCTTATATCCTTTAACTCTTCGTATTTTTTAAATAAAATTGCTGCATGTAAAAATTCAGGCTTCTTTGTAATCTCAAATAATTTTTCGAGCTGCCAAACATGTAGAGCATTATAGCCATTTCTGGGAGCAATGATTGGCTGATCCCCATCTTTAACTTTGAGAGAGTAAAAAGAAGAAAACCCTGCATCGAAATCGTGTAGATGGTTACGAACAGTAGCTATTCCACGAGTTACAACATCGTATACTTTTTTATCAGAAGTTAGATTCGCAATGTCAATTAAGCCGAGTAGACCCGTTATATGCCCATTCAAAATGCAAAATCCTTTGCAATCGGGACTCGCTACTTCTTGTATCCATAAACCCATTTCACCGCTAGTGACCACGCCACCAGAGGACATAGGATGAAAATAAACTTCTATTGCCTTTTTAGCAATATTTTCAAAATCCTGGTTACCAGTGATTTCATAGGCTCTAAGAAGAACGCCAGCAATCAGAGATTGTCCAATCCCCGAAATCCAACCAGGTTTGGCTCCAAAATATGTATTTTCAAAAGGATATATCCAATAGGCCATCCCTTTTCGCTCTTCTTTGTACGAAGAAAGCAGAAATTTTGCTTGCAGAAGAAAATCATTTTTTAGATTATCATCTGTACAATTAGTCTTATACCAGTCGTTATATAGTGCATGCGCATACCTAGCTATAAAAAAGGGGTTGTGCCACTTTCCCAGCGAACTGTAGGCTTTCCCATAATCAAATACCAGTATTCTGTTTTTATCTAAAGAGCGTCTTCCTGAGTTTGCATATTCTGTTGCTGAAGATGTTATACCGTATTTAAATGGTGCTAAATTGGCACTTTCAGAACGCCCCGCACAAAATAAAGAAATGATAGTTATCATGATTAGACTTATTAATTTAAAGGTAAATATGGGAAAGTTAATGTTGTTTACCGTTTTTTTAACATGCTCAAAGGTCACCCCTGTGATTATGTTTTATGTAAAGTTTTATAATTTTTTGGCGCCTCTTTTTGTTGCTTTGCTGGGGTAATTTTCACAAACACACTTGTGGCGCGTATATATCTTAAATTTTTCTGTTAAGCTCTAAAGCTATTTTTTGTCAAGAACTCCTTTTATTACTGATTTTCATAAGCCTTTTGAAGAATCTCCACTGTTTTTCGTGCTTCTCGCCCCGTGACGATAGGCGCTGCCTTGCCATCAAAAACGTCTACAACGTTGCGATAGTAGTCAAGATGCCCAAAGCCGTAGACGCTCTTGGGGGACGTATTCACTTCATGAATGGATTCATCCATGGGGTTGCTATCTGCGAATTGCCATGTTTCGATTTTGTTCATGGCGACTCCGCCAATTCGTACAGTTCCCTTTTCTCCAAGTATGGTAAGGCTGCCTTCCAGGTTCTTGGGGTAGGTGAGGGTAGTTACGTTAATAGAGCCAAGGGCTCCGTTTTTAAATTTCAGATTGACTACGATAGTGTCTTCTGCTTCAATGCGCCGGGCCAGGGTACAGCCGAAGGCGCTGACCTTTTCCACATCCCCGCCCATCCACTGTACCATATCCACGTAGTGCGCTGCCTGGTTTGAAAGGCATCCGCCATCGTATTTCCACGTTCCCCGCCATGGGGCCTGGTCGTAATAGTCTTGAGGGCGGGTCCAAAACACATTAGATGTGATCATATAGAGCTTTCCAAATCGCCCGGCCTCAAGGGCTTTTCGCAGAAGCTGGACTGTTTTGTTAAAACGGTTTTGTTTTACTACAAGATAGTGAACCTGTGCTTTATCGCACGCGTCTATAGCGGCATTGACTGATTCAAGGGATGTGCCTGCTGGTTTTTCACTGATGGAATGTTTACCAGCCTGAGCTGCCATAATAACGTGGTCTGGGTGAAGGCCCGATGGAGTGCATATAGAAACTGCATCAAAGTTTGCTTCATTAAGCATGCTTTGATAGTTGTAGTAATCCTTGCAGCCAATTTGGGATGCAGCAGAATCGGCCCGTTCAGGAATGATGTCGCAACAGGCAACAAACTCTGCTTTACCTTCTTTCTTCAGTTCAGCTAAAGATTCTATGTGGTTTTTACTGATTCGACCGCAGCCGAGCAGGGCAAATTTATACATATGGCATAGCTCCTTTATAAGATATGTAAGTTTTCTAAAGTCTCTGGCCTGATGTTAAGGCTTTGGCTTAAAATGTTTTTGGTATCAAAAATCAGCTTTGCATTGTCAGCAATAAGCTTGTAATCAACGTTCTCTTTATGGGCCGTTGTAATGACCACGGCATCTGCCTTTTGTACAAGTTCTTGCGTAAGGGGAGAAGAAAGAACTTTTTCCCCATTTAATAAAACTTCAGGGCAATAAGGGTCTGTATAGGTGACGACGGCTCCCTTTTGCTCTAGAAGCTGCCAGATCTTTAGGGCAGGGGATTCTCGAAGGTCGTCGATGTCTCCCTTATAGGCTATTCCACAGAGAAGTATTGCGCTGTTTTTAAGAGGTTTCGCCTGATCGTTCAGAAGGTTCATAAGTCGTTCCACCACATGCTCTGGCATGAGGTCGTTAATTTCTCCGGCCATCTCTATGAGCCGTGTATGGTAATCGTAGGCTCTGGCCTTATAGGTAAGGTAGAATGGGTCTATGGGAATGCAGTGTCCGCCGACCCCGGGGCCAGGGTAGAAAGGGACAAAGCCAAAGGGTTTTGTGGCAGCTGCGTCAATAACTTCCCACACATTAATGCCCATTCTATTGCATACAAGGGCCATTTCGTTAGCTAGAGCGCAGTTAACAATACGGAATGTATTTTCAAGAATTTTCGTCATCTCTGCTTCTTTGGGAGAAGAAACGGCACAGACAGGGGCATTAAGCACAGCTTCATACAAGGCTTTTGCGTGCTCTGTACATAAGGGAGTACATCCGCCAACAACTTTAGGAGTGTTTTTTGTTTTATAAATATGATTCCCAGGGTCTACGCGTTCTGGAGAAAAAGCGAGATAGAAGTCTTTACCTACTTTTAACCCTTTTTCTTCAAACAGAGGTAAAAGAACTTCTTCTGTTGTGCCAGGATATGTTGTTGATTCTAAAACTATAAGCATTTCTTTATGTATATGATTTGCTACAGATTGTGCTGAACTCACCACAAAAGAGAGATCTGGCTGTTTAAATACATCTAATGGAGTAGGTACACAAATGGTAATGACGTCACATTTGCCAATATCAACAAAATCACTGGTAGCATGCAAGTGCCCCGAAGCGACTAACTCTTTAAGCTCTTGGGGAATAATATCCCCTATATAGTTTTCTCCCTTGTTTACTTTCTCGACCTTCTCCGATTGAATATCAAAACCAGTTACATGAAATCCGGCTTTTGCTTTTTCAACTGCTAAAGGAAGGCCAACATAACCAAGGCCAATAACGCCAACGGAAGCTTTTTTTGATTGAATTTTTTGAAGTAAAGTTTTCATTTTTTGTCCGCCTCAAATATTAACAAGAATATCCACCATCAATAATTAAGCTAGATCCAGTAACCCATCTACTGGCATCTGAAAGTAAGTAGATGGCTGCGTAGGCAATATCATTTGGTGTGCCAAGACCTAGAGGGTGAGAAGATACTATATTTTGCTCAAATAGTTCTTCTCCCAGTTTCTCTCGAGTACTTTTTAACATTGGAGTATCCACCCACCCAGGGCAAATAGAATTAAAACGTATTCCTATAGGAGCATATTCTAGTGCGAGACAGCGAACTGAAGATGCAAGAGCTGCTTTTGAACTAGCATATAATATTAGTCCACTTTTCCCCTTTAGAGCTGTAATAGAAGATATAGCAACTATACTCGCATTTTTTGTATGGTTCTTCTTTTTACAACAAATTTGAGATAAGAAGAGAAAGCTCCTGTAGTTTACATTAAAGATATTATTATAATCTTTTTCCGTTCTAATTCTGTTTAATGGTTGAGTAATTGTTAATCCGGCACTATGTACCATCCCATGTAAAAGTCCCCATTTCTGAATAAGGTTGTCGATTGTCTCTTCAATCTCATATTCTTGAGAGAGCAAATCAAGAGGGACAATTCTATGATTGCATCCTTCAAGCAAGGAAAATGTCTTTTCAAGCTTTTCTTTAGATCGTGCAAGAAGAGCTACTTGTCCTCCCATGCGGCTGATCCATATAGCTATAGCTTGTCCTATTCCTGAAGATGCGCCGGTTACCAGTATTTTCTTGTCTTCGAGAGAAAAAGGGTTTTTAAAGTTATTCATGCATCTCATCTATGATATCTTGAACTATTTTAAATTCTCTTAACTTTTCGACAGAAATGTTTCGTCCAAAGGATTTACTGAACATTCCAATCAGAGAAATTAATGCCAGAGAGTCCCATTCGTCTAAAGAGTCAAGAGAGCGAGTAGAAATTAGATTTTTAGAATCAGTTTCTATAGTTTCTGCAAGTAATGCTATCTTTTGTTCCAATGTCATGTTTCATTACTCCTTCCATGTTAGTACGGCAGATCCCCATGAATATCCAACACCGAATCCAGCGAGGAGAATTTTTGCTCCGTTATGAAAAAGTCCTTTCATTCGAGTGTTTTCAAGAGCAATAGGAATTGTACTAGATACAGTATTTCCATAATCTTTCATATCGATAATAAATTTTTCTTCAGGAATATCCAGCTTTGCGCGAAGAGTTTCAAGCATAAACTTGTTAGCTTGGTGGAAAACAAAAAAATCTATGTCTTGCATTGTTAACGATGCTTTTGCTAAAACTCGTTCTATTGTCAGAGGCACTGTATTTAATGTAAAAGTGAAGATTTCAGGGCCATTCATATATAGATTATCAAGAGAACGGATATTACCATTAGCGTCAACTTGTTCCTTAGCTGTTTCAGAGGAACAATGCAATGCATCTCCACCAGCTGGAACGATAAGATTCTTGGCTCCAGCTCCATCTGTTCCCCAATCGAAAGCATCAAGAGTAGCCATTCCTTGAGTTTCTGATAGAAGTGTAGCTGTTGCTCCATCGCCAAAAATTGTACGCGTACTTTTATCTTGAGGATTAATATAGCGGCAATATTTTTCTGATGTTAACAGTAATACATCGTGGACGTGTTTTGCTTGCATCAAAGATGTGGCTAAAAGCAATCCATAAATATAACCGGAACATCCAAGGTTGAAATCTAACGCTCCGATCGTTTGTTTCAAGCCGAGTCTTTCTTGTACCAAACAGGCCGTTGTTGGAAGAAAATAGTCTGGACTTTGCGTACAGAGAAGAAGAAAGTCAATGTTATCTTTTATAATATCTTGACTCGAATTAAAGAGAGCTTCTGCTGCTTTTACGGCCATTTCTGATGTTGCTTCTTCATTGGCAATATGGCGGTTTTCAATGCCTGTCTTCCGGTAGATTTTATTCGCAGACCATGATTCATATTCTTTTTCTAGTTCTTCATTTGTTAAAATATTTTGAGGCAAATAATAGGCAATTCTAGCAATACTTAGCATTCAAATCATCCCTATCGCTGTTTATTTATATATTAGAGCGAGTTCTTAACATCCGTTTAAAATGGTCCATCGCGAAATTTCCTGAAACTCTTTCGTTATCCTTCACATTTCTTACTACTACTGATCCGATTAATACTTGGGCGTTGTTTCCTAGCGTAATTCTGTTAGAAAGGGTAGCCCCAGGACCTATCCAGATGTCGTTTCCTGTCGTTACAGAACCAGATATGATAGCTCCTGCTGCTACTAGACAAGAGCATCCGATATGAACTCTATGAGCTATGTGTACTAAGTTGTCTATTTTAGTATGATCACCGATGATAGTATCACGTCCCATCAGTCCCTTATCTATTGACACATTAGACCCGATCTCTACATTTTCTCCTATAATGACTTTCCCGTCATGGTAAACTTTCTTTTTGTTTCCATTGATATCATCATAACAATGAAAACCATGAGTTCCAATAATTGTTCCGGGCCCTATTATTGTACCTTTTTGTATGGACACGCCATCTAATATGGCGGCTTGGGGATGTATGATTACTCCTGATTCTATGCTTACATTATAAGGAGAAACATAAGCTGATGAAGCTATGTTCGCATCGGGATCTATTTTAGTTACCTGACGTGATATATTTAATTTACAAAATTCATTATGGATATCGAAAAAAATACTTTTAGGTTTCTCTATAATAATTTTTTCTATTTCAACATCTATTTTTTGTGCATCTTCTGGATTGACTAAAATAGCAACGATATTAGAATTTTGAGCTAATTTAGAAGCAAATTTAGGATCAGAGAGAAAACTTACAGTATTAGAATAAATGGCATCCATTAATCCAGTGTGTTCTATCTTATTTTTAAAAGAATCATATCCTGTATATTTAGTTATTAGTTTTTTTATTTCCATTTAGACCCCTCTTTTGCTATTCTTGTGCGTTACTTTTGAAACAGCTTTTTATAGAAGATAATAAGTTTTTTGCATTCATTGTCCCAATTATACTTTGTTTCTATTGCTTTTAAACCGTTTCTTCCCATTTTTTGAGCTTCTTCTGGATGATCTAATACCCACTGCATTGCTTTTGCTATCTTTTCAGGACTAAGAGGATCAACGAGGAGGCCACACTTGGCTTCCTCTACAATTTGCCTCCATAAAGGGAAGTCTGATGCTATTATAGGAATTCCTGCAGACATATATTCGAAAAACTTATTAGGTTGAGCCCCAATATGATTGGGTACCGGATGAAAAAGTACAAGCCCAGCTTTTGCTTTTTTTAATATTTCGACAACTTCTTTTCTACCAACAAAACCTTCATATTGAACTTTGTTCCATCCATGGAGAAGTTTAATTTCTCTAGATAATTTTTCAGTGCTAAATTTTCCTGCAAGAATAAGGTTTACTTGAGAATTCGCCATGTATTCTAAAGATTTTACCATTTCTTTAATCCCACGAATTACTGTTATCCCCCCAATGTAAGCAAAATATGGAGGACGGTTTGAGTAATTTTTTAAGTCCAATTCTAAAAACTCTTCACGAATAGGAAAGTTTTGTACCATAATAGTTTTATGAGAAGGGAATCTATGTTGCTGCACGGGAGCAACGATTACAATGCCATCAAAAAATTTTGCTCCTATCCATTCAACAAATTCTGCTGCGAATGCAATACCCTTTCGACTCCAACTTGGTAACCATTCTTTAGTGCGTATTTGACGAGGAAGGTCTTCATGCACGTCATATACTACCTTTTTGCCTATAAATTTAAGTATAAGCCCCATGAGAATAAGTTCAGGGTCATGAAAATGATAGAGTGAAGCTTTTAGTTTAACTGCTTCTTTTAAGGCATGCCATTGGCCACGTATCAAACGAAGAAAACGACCGTGTTCTTTGTGTATGAATTTTACCTTCACAGAGATATCTGTTAAAGACATAGGCGTTTCTGGCGCAACCAAAAATACTTCATAGCCTGACTGGCTCAATGATTGGCATTCTTTTGCGAATATTCGAATATCATTTGCGGAATGTACAGTTGTAATATGACAAATTCTTTTTCTCATAGTTTTTAAAGGACCTCATTTATTCAAGTATGTCATAATATTTTTCACAATAGCTTTTGCTGCATTTCCATCTCCGTAGAGATTGACAGGATATGCTATAAATTTATTTTCTAAGATACGAGGCAAAAGTTCTTTTGCTGCGTTTCCTGGTACAAGTTGATTCCAACCAGATTCTATGATTTCCTTCCATCCTGTATCGGGCATAATTACAGCTGCTTGCTTTTTTGCGTAGTATGCTTCTTTTTGTAGGCCTCCACTGTCCGTAACAACGTTTGAACACCCTTCAAGAAGTCCCATGAGTTCCAAATAACCGACGGGTTTGATAATGTGCATAGTGTCAACGTATTTAGTGAGGTTTAATTCCTCTATTCTTTTTTGAGTTCTTGGATGCATGGGGAAAATGATAGGAAGTTTTGTTCTTTCAATCAAACCATTTAGCCCTCTGAGAATAGAAAGAAAATTCTCTTTGTTATCAACATTAAAATCTCGATGTAAAGTGACAAGTATATATTTGCCTTCTTGAAGGTTCAGATTATGCAACATCTTATTTTTCATAAAATGTGGTTTCATTCGAAGAAAAAGGTCATACATTACGTCTCCTGCAATATAAACACCGCTTGTTATATTTTCTCGCTGGAGATTTTGATAAGAAAGTTCAGAGCAACAAAAGAGGAGAGATGATAAGTGATCTGTTACTACGCGATTGACCTCTTCTGGCATATTTTTAGGATATTGGCGCATACCTGCTTCAATATGAGCTACGGGAATGTTAAGTTTTGCAGCTGCTAACGCTCCAGCAACAGTGGTATTTGTATCTCCATATACAAGAACGAGATCGGGTTTTTCTTGAAGAAGAATGTCTTCAAACTTTTCGAGCACTGCCGCTGTTTGCTTTCCATGACTGGAAGACCCAACCTCTAAAAAATATTTAGGGGTTGGGATTTGAAGTTCCTCAAAAAAGAGATCAGACATATTTACATCATAATGTTGACCGGAATGTACTAGTATATGATTCCAGGCATTGGTTTTATGAACTTCAGACGCGATAACTGCTTCTTTTATAAATTGGGGACGGGCCCCAACGAGGGAAATAATTGTATTTTCCATTAATTTTATGCTCCTAATTTTGTGTTTAAAAGTCAATACTATACTAGTTTTTTGAGTTCTATAGCAAGTTTTTTTGCTAACTTTCCCCAATTATAATGCTCCTCCGCATACTTCAGACCTTTTTCTCCCATGTCAATCTTTTTTTCGGGACTCAATTCTTGAAATTTTAGTAAGGCTACAGGCAATTCTCGTGCTGATGAAACAGCAAAACCTGCCCCAGATTCAATAACAGGGTTTTGTGCATATTGTCCGATTGAAATTATGGGTTTGCCAGCGGCATGATAGTCCGCCAACTTATTTGGGCTAATTCCATATTGAAATAATGTTACAGAGGAAGAAACTAGATTAAATAACAATGCGTCTGCTTGGTTAAGAACGGACCATATTTGCGCCTTGGGTACTGGATTGTGTATAAAACAGGGTAATCCATTCTGCTCAATATAACTGGATAATGATTCTTTAAGGGGGCCATTTCCCCAAAAATGGAATTCAAAGTTTTTAAGTTTTTCTTTACTTGCTTGAATGACCCGTAAGATTTCATCTAGCCCATTTGCTTGCCCTAATGCTCCCGTATAAACAATGCGGAAGGGTGGGCGAGCCTCTTTTTTATTTTCAGGCAGAATTGTTTCTCCTGAATCATTAGTTGAATTAATATCTATGTTAGTCCCATTCGTGACCCATAAAAATTTACTTTCTGGAAGCCCCCAACGATCAATGTAATATTTTTTCATAAGAGGAGCTGTTGTTATAATAAGAGCGGCTTCTTTAGAGAGAAGTTTATCTATTCTATCGAAATAGAATACTAGTGGATTCCATTTTTTAATTCTACCGAGTTCTATTAAGGTCAAAGGCCATAGGTCCCTAACCTCATATACAAATGGTACTTTGTACATTTGTGACAGCTTATAGCCAGCATAAGCTGCCCACGGGTGAACTGTTGAGCCTATGATAATGTCTGGGTGTTCGTATTTAGTCTTGTTGGGAGAAAGAATTTTCGTTGTTTTAAGATAAAATGAGTACATATTTCTTATTCGTCCCAACGAAGCGTTCCCACTGTACGAAGGTAAATTGATGGATAAAAATGACACGCCCTCATATGTGTGGGAAATAGGATTTTCACTGTTTCTTTCTTCTGGAAGAACAGTGTCTCCCAAGTGATCAAAAGTTCCATTAACGATCATTACGTTATTTTCTAAAACACAAAGCTTTTTTGCTAAATTAAAATGTCTCGTCCCTCCTGCGAAGATAGGGGGGCGGGCATGTTGGTTTATCCACCAAAGTTTCACTTATACTCACCCTTTCATTCTTTTTGCAGGATTTCCTATATAAATCTTATTGTTTTCTAACGAAGTAATAACATTACTGCCAGCTCCTGCAATAGCCCATTGGTTTATAGTTACATTCGGAATAACAGTAGTACCAACTCCAAGTAAAGCCCCTTCTTTTACCTGCACATTTCCGGCTAAGTGGCAGCCAGGGGCAATATGTACAAAATTCCCAATGCGGCAGTCATGATCTATTGACGCACTGGTATTTACTATGACGTGTTTGCCGATGATGGTGTCAGGTTGTATCACGGCTCCTGCGAAAACGACGCTTCCCTCTCCTATAGAAACAGAAGAGTGAACCATGGAAAAAGGATGTATGGCTGTAACCCATTTGACATGAGGCAAGCATGAGGCTATTTTTTGACGAGTTTTGTTGTCTCCAATAGCTATTATTGCATAAGTTTCTTCGTTAGCGAGAAGGTGTGTTCCCCCAACAATAGGAATATTCCAGATGGAAGAGTTCCATAAGGTTGGGTTGTCGTCGTAAATCGCATTTATCGCGCATCCACATGCTTGTAAAGTGCTAATGACAACCTTTGCATGCCCGCCTGCACCTATAATACTTACTTCATTCATAATAATCTTTCCCTTGCTTGCTTATTTCTGTAAGAACACTCCCGGTAAAACGTGGCATTGTAGCTTCTCCCTGTGCCGATATTCCTTCCCGTTTTATTATGGCCTGGATTGTTTTTGCAATGATCTTCAAATCGAGTATGAGATTCCAGTTTTCTACGTACCATGTGTCTAATTTAAATTTTTCTTCCCATGTCAAAGCATTTCTGCCATTTACTTGGGCCCAGCCTGTAATTCCGGGAAGTACGCTAAGACGTTTTCGTTGTTGCTTGTTGTAAAGAGGAACATATTCAGGTAAAAGGGGCCTTGGCCCCACAAGGCTCATATCGCCTTTAAGAACATTAAACAGTTCCGGCAACTCGTCTAAGCTCGTTGATCTAAGAATTCTTCCAAAGGTTGTGAGCCTGGTACTATCAGGCAACAACTTCCCGTTCTCATCTTTTTCATCAGTCATGGATCTAAACTTGTACATAGTAAAGATCTTTTCGTTGAGGCCTGGCCTTTCCTGTTTAAAAATTACAGGGCTGCCAAGTTTTATTCTGACCAGTAGTCCGATTATCACGAGAACCGGACTCAGTATTATCAAAGCTGTCAATGATAAAAAGAAGTCCATAGGTCTTTTGAAAAACCTTCTGTAAATTCCACTCTTAGGTGTTTCCATTATCCTCTCCATAGCTTTTTAATAATCTCTACAATCCTTCCTAAATCCTCATCTGTCATTTTAGTGTCAGAGGGGAGGCAAATGCCATTCTGAAACAACTTCTCAGATACGTCTGTTCCTATGTAATCATATTCTGCGAAGAAGGGCTGCATGTGCATTGGTTTCCATACCGGTCTTGATTCAATGTTTTCTTTTTCAAGAGCTTCCATTATATCAATAGGGCTTACCTTTCTTTTTGAGGTCAGGCATGATAGCCAGCAATTTGGTTCGTTCCACTCATTGATGGGCATGAACTGTACTCCGTCTAAATTGCCTAGCTCTCTCTTATAAAACTCGAAGATGTATTTCTTTTTGGCAAGCCTCTGATCAAGAACTTTTAGCTGGCCTCGGCCAATGCCGGCAACTACATTGCTCATGCGGTAATTAAAGCCTAGTTCGCTATGCTGGTAGTGCCTCGCCTTATCTCTGGCCTGAGTTGCCCAGAAGCGTACCTTTTCAATTCTCTCTTCGTTATCAGAAACGAGCATTCCGCCGCCTGATGTGGTGATGATTTTGTTGCCGTTAAAGCTGAATATTCCATACTCGCCGAAGGTGCCGGTATGTTTTCCTTTGTAATAGGTGCCCAGCGACTCTGCTGCGTCTTCAATAACGGTGACGTTGTGTTTATTGCAAATATCCATGATCTTATCCATATCTGTCGATAGCCCATAAAGATGTACAACCAGAACGGCCTTAACTTGAGGGTACTTTTCAAAGGCTTCTTCCAGTAATTTAGGGTTCATATTCCATGTTTCATAGTCGCTATCTATAAAAACCGGTATGGCGTTCTGATAAATAATGGGGTTGGCTGTGGCAGAGAAAGTAAGGCTTTGGCAGAAGACAATATCTCCTTTGCCGACCCCCGCTGCTTTAAGGGCCATATGAATGGCACCTGTTCCAGAAGTCAGTGCCGCAGCATGTTTTGCGCCGACCCTTGAAGCGAAGTCTTTTTCGAATTCGTTTACGTTTTTCCCAAGAGGAGCAATCCAGTTGGTGTCAAAGGCTTCTTGTATATACTGCATCTCATACCCTTCTTCGCTCATATGAGGGGATGAGAGATAAATCCTGTTCTTATTCTCATATTTGTTCATGAACAGCACCTTCTATTTCTTTAGACTTGAATTGGGGTACAACTTCAAATAGCCTTTTGCATATGTCTTCATTGTTGCCGCTGGCTGCGGTTTCAAAAAGGCCGGCAAGTTTTGCATCCAGGTCCGCTGGCAAATCGTTGCTTTTGGCCTCGAATATCTTCTTATGGTGTGTTGCTGTGGTGCCTTCTTCCGCTGTTAGTAATTCTTCAAAGAGCTTTTCTCCTGGGCGAACGCCGGTATAAACAATATCTATATCTTCGCCTGGTTCAAAACCTGAGAGGCGTATAAGGTCTTTGGCGAGGTCAACAATTTTTACGGGGTCTCCCATGTCAAGCACAAAGACCTGCCCGTTCTTCTGCATGCCCCCGGCCTGCAGAACAAGCTGGGCTGCTTCGGGTATGGTCATAAAGTACCGTGTCATATCTGGGTGAGTGACCGTTACAGGGCCACCTTTTCTAATTTGGTCTCTGAAAATGGGTACGACGCTGCCTCGTGATCCAAGCACGTTTCCAAAGCGAACAGACATGAAATGCTGCCCTTCCCTGGCTTCTTTTGCCGCTTTTCGCACCACCATTTCGGCCACCCGCTTAGAGGCTCCCATAATAGATGTGGGGTTTACCGCCTTGTCTGTGGATATGTTGACGAAGTAACTGGTGTTAAAGCGCAAGGCATTTTTTACAAGGTTTTGTGTGCCTCCAATGTTGTTTAAAATGGCTTCGTCAGGGTTGGTTTCCATCATGGGCACATGTTTATGAGCCGCCGCGTGGAACACAACTTCAGGCCTGTATTGTTCAAAAATATGCTCGATTTTATGGGTGTTTCGCACGTCTGCTACCATCGTAACATAGGGAATATGAGAATAATTTGCTTTCATCTCCCTTTCAATGTTAAAGAGGCTGTTTTCTCCTCGACCGAGGAGGATGAGAAGCTTAGGTGAAAAATGACATATTTGCCTGCATATCTCAGAGCCGATGGATCCGCCGGCCCCCGTTACAAGAACTACTTTGCTAGAGAGGTAGCCGGCTATTGAGTCGATATCAAGCCTCACTGGTTCACGGCGAAGCAGGTCTTCCACGTCTACAGGGCGAAGCAGTGATATTGAAACTTTTCCGCTGATTACTTCATAGATGCCGGGAATAATGCGGTATTGTACTTTGGCTTTCTTCGCAAGTTCAACAATGCGCCTTACGGTGGTTCCAGGGGCAGAAGGCATAGCTATGATAACTTCTTCAATACTGTGTCCTCGAACCACTTGTCTCAGGTCGCCAATGGGGCCAAATACATCGAGGCCTAAAAAGCGGGTTTCTTTTTTCGAAGGGTCATCGTCGAGAAATCCAACAGGAACCAGCCCAGACTCAGGATGGCGGAATATTTCACGGGCGATCATGGTTCCAGCATCGCCAGCCCCTACGATCAGGGTTCTTTTTTTGTTTATGCCTGTTTTGCGGCCAACAATTTCTTCAAAGATTATTCTGCTGGCGAATCGGCTTGATCCCATAAAGACGGCGTAGACAAGAGCGTCGATAAGGGGAATGCTGCGAGGGATATTGTAGTTGTGTCCCAGCATAAAGGCGATGGAAGAGGCGATTAAGGCGAAAGTAACAGTAGATTTAGCGAGGGCAAGGGCATCCCTGGTGCCTACTGTGCGCCATGACTGGCGGTGGAGGTTGAAGTAATAATTGAGGGCCACTTTGATAAAAACACTTATATATGTGTAGGTAAAGGCACGGGGGGCGTATTTGCCAAGAGGCAAGCCAATGCGAAGAGCGAAAGCGCAGTAGGCCGCGAGTGCGCCGAGCAAAATGTCGATACCTAATTTTATAAGAAGCATCTGTTTGCTTTTAGTCATGAGAGCCACCTAATTTTAGAAAGCCATTGTACGGTTCGTTCAGCGAGAGGCGGTTTCTGCCTGCATTGTTAAAGTATTTACCAAAAACTTGTGTGTTTTCTGTTGTGGCTACAAGCAAATTGACCTGAACAACATTATCAATATAGCAGAAGTCTCGAGTGTTGTCGCCGTCTCCATATATAAAAGCCGGCTGTTGCTTTAGAAGGGCTGTTATCCATGCCGGGATGACGGCGGCATAAGCGCCGTGAGGATCTTGCCTTGGGCCAAAGACGTTTGAGAGTGGGGTGAAAATTTTTTGTATTTGGTGAAAGTAGTTTTTATAGACATTCATGAAGTGTTAGTCCTTTCAGAAAGAGCACGTATTGCAGTGTCTCCTTTCTTCTTTTCAAGGTTTGCATCTTATTATGCATTGTCATTCCTCAAAAAACAAATGCGGATTTTAAAATTGAGGTTTCAGCGTAATTGGCTGGCAAAACCTATTTTGTTTATAAAAGTTTAAATTGCACTAGCAAATTAATTGCTCACACTGTAATATAAGACGAACAATATGTTTCGTCAATTGAAACAAGCCGGGGCTTTCTGTTCATTTTTTGTACATGATGGAATAGTTGATTGTTGCTTTATGTAGACGTTCATTGGCCCAGTCCGTGTGTTTAACAGACTTTTCCTTATTGTTGTTGTTTTGCAGATTTCAAAATAGTTTCGTATAATAAAATTAAAAAGATGCGGGACATTTTTAGTGTATCTTTCGAGGAGGTTTTTGTTGTGCGCAAGTGGGGAATTCTATTGTGTTGCTTTGTTTTTATCTTTTTCTTTGCGCCCTTTGCCATGGCCCAGACGGCGGTTTTAGATGGAGTGGGTGGAAGTGGCGGCATTGCCCTGCCAAACGTCCCGGATGTTCAGGAAGGGGGACAAATACACGCGCCCATTGTTCTTCCAGGTGGCAGCGCTCCTGATATTCCTGACATCTTTCCTTCGCAGCCCGAGAACTCCATCTCCCCTTCCTCTTCCCATGAGACTGGGAATGATTCAGCACATTACACAGAAGAAACAATAGACACAGGAGACCCTGCTTCCAATATAGATGAGTTCCAGCGTTTTATTACAGGAAGTTTGCCAGAAGAGCGCCTGACTCGCATTCAGCGATATGGAGCCGGTTTTTTTAGAAATCCTCCATCTACTTTTGCTCCGGGAGATACTGTTCCTGTTCGTCCGGATTATGTGATTGGGCCTGGTGATGAGATTAGAATCAATGTCTGGGGCATGGTGGAAGGAAGCTGGGTTGAAACAGTGGATCGCCAGGGAGCCATTACTATTCCCAGAGTTGGCGTAATAGGAGTGGCGGGAATGACCTTCGAAGAGCTTCGCTATGCTCTTCATCAGGAGTTTTCAAAGTACTACTCCAATTACGAAATGAATGTGACCCTCGGCGCGCTGAAAAGCATCAAGGTGTATGTGGTGGGAAATGCGAAAAGGCCCGGAGCCTATACAGTCTCTTCACTTGCGACCCTTGTAAACGTGCTTCTCCAGGCTGGAGGGCCCGACAGCAACGGCTCAATGCGTAACATAACAGTAAAACGGAACGACAAGATTGTTGCAACCTTTGATATGTACGATCTGCTCATGAAGGGCGATAAAACAAAAGATATCAGGATGATGCCGGAAGATGTGGTGTTTATTCCTGTGGTAGGGCCTCAGGCGGCCATTGTGGGAAATGTGAGGCGGCCGGCTATCTACGAACTTAAAAATCCTCTGAATGTGGAAGGCCTTATCGCTATGGCCGGCGGTATGACTGCTACAGGGTATAAAGGCCGTGTACAAATGATGAGGGTTGTGGATCAGGAATACAGAACGATTTTTGAAGGGGATTTAAAGCGCCTTTCAAAAAACTCCATAGGATCTACCATGCTTAATGATGGCGACTTCTTGCGTATTTTTTCTGTTATTGAGCGGCAGAGTACGGTAAAAGTTGCCGGGCCTGTGGCGAAGCCTGGTATTTTCTCTATTGAGCCTAATGTAACCAAATTGAAAGATGTTCTCGATTGGGCCGGCGGGCTTCTCTATTACGCAGCAGATGATGTCGAGATTACCCGGGTTGAGGCGACTCCTCAGGGGCCGAAGACACATCAGTTGCGTGTGAATGCTAAAAGGGTTCTGGCGGGAGACCCCTCAGAAAACATAATTGTGCAGATGAATGACTTTATTTCAGTAAGGGCCATCCCTAATTGGAAACTTTATAAAAGAGTAGAAATCTATGGGGAGGTTAAATACCCAGGTGTTTATCCCATTCAGGAGGAAGAAACTCTTTCTTCCCTTTTAACACGGGCAGGGGGTTTTACCGACAGGGCTTACCCACGTGGTGCAATTTTTACAAGAGCGAGCGTGAAAGCCGCCCAGCAACGGCAGGTTGATGAAATGGCAAAGCGGATGGAACGAGAGCTTCTAGCCGTGAATACCAACGAAATGTCATCGGCTCTCACATCAGAAGAGGCAAAAATTCTTCAGTCTGAGGCAGAGCAGAAACGGCATCTGCTGCAAAAGATGAAAGAAATCCAGGCCACTGGCCGTATTGCCACGTTGGTCGCAGAGCCAGGGGTGTTGAAGGGAACAGCCTATGATCTTGTACTGGAAGAAGGGGATGCCCTCTACGTTCCGGCGAACCCGTCTACTGTTCAGGTAATAGGATCTGTTCTCAACCCTTCGGCCTTTATTTATGATAAAAGACTTTCTTTTAAGGATTATGTACTGATGGCAGGGGGTTATACCAGCGAGGCGAGCCCAGCCAGGATCTATGTTCTTAAAGCGGATGGTACGGCCATGCGTGTGAAGCCTTCAGCTCGGGAGGTTACACCCTGGGTGAAGGAGTTCAACAAAGGGGATGACTGGAACCTCATTGAGCCGGGAGACGCTATTGTGGTGCCGCAGAAGATGGCCAGCTACCGGGGAATGCGTCAGACCCGGGATTATGTGGATATGCTCTATAAAGTAGCGGTAACAGCAGCGAGCATACATAACATTACAAAATAATGAAGAGGATAGGATTATGGCTGAAATGAAGAATGGAGAAGAAATTCATTACTTTGAAGACGACGAGATTTCCCTGCTTGATCTGCTGCTTGTACTCGCCCGGCAGAAAAAAATAATAATGGGAATAACGACCCTTTTTGTGGTCGTGGCAATTATAGCCAGTTTGCTTATGACAAAGGTATACCAGGCATCGACGAGAATTTTGAATCCTGTTCAGAGGCCGTCTTTTGCCAGTCTGATGGAAGAAAAGGCTGGGTTAATGGGTGATTTGCTGTCTTTGGGCCCCACTGGCGGCAACGTTTATGTGAGCATGCTGAAGAGCCGCTCTTTACAAGACCAGGTGCTTGATCGTTTTGTTTCAAATGGCTGGAGGGATATGGTTGGGGCAGGGAAAGAAATGAGACGTCATGATTTTGTTGCTGAAAACATAGGAGAAATGTCTGTAACTGAAGAAAAGAATGGAACCATTCTTGTAACGGTATCTTACACTGATCAGTATAAAGTGGCGGATATAGCCAATGCCTATGTGGAAGAACTGCAGCATATGGCAGACCATTTTTTTTCCACAGAAGCGGCTCAGCGGAGAGGATATTATGAGAATGAACTGGATTATGCCCGTGAAGCTTTGGCCCAGGCTGAAAAAAGTTTGCGGGAGTTTCAGGAAAAAACAGGTGTATATATGGGAGACGCCCAGCTAACGGCCAATATTCAGAACAGGGTGAATATGCGAGCTCAGATTGCTGCAAGAGAAATACAGCTGCGATCCCTTTTATCCTATGCGACACATCAGAACCCTAAAGTGGTAAAGCTTGAAAAAGAGATAAATGGATTAAAAGAAGAGATAGCCCGTTTAGAGTTGGTAACAGACTCTGGTGATCCCCTCAATCCTGTTGGAGGTATGCCGGCGGCTCGATTTGAGTACCTTGAGAAGTTCCGTGACTGGAAGTTTCAGGAGGTTCTGTATAATACCCTGCTCAAGATGTACGAGACGTCTCGTCTCGACGAAGCCTATACGCCTGTGACTATTCAGGTGCTTGATAAAGCGGTGACTCCAGAGCAGCGTATCAAGCCAAAGCGAAAAATGATGGTGGTGCTGGCTGCCATGTTAGGGCTGTTCGTTTCTATTTTTTGTGCCTTCCTGGCGGAGGCGTGGAGCAGGGCTGAAAAAGACCCTGAACAGAAAAAAAAGCTAAAGGAATTTAAAGAAGCTTTAGGAGTGCATTGGCTGCAAAGGGTGCTCAAAGGCTTAGTGCCTTCCAGGTCGTCAAGGTAGCAAGGGCGAATATACAATGAAGAAATGCTTTTTCTTTATCCTCATTCTTCTGCTTATGATTTTTCCTTTTGGGGAAAAGGCTTTGTGCAGACAAAAAGAGATATACGAGAAGGGGTGGTGCTTTCCAAGCATTGGGAAAGGCAATGGCTTTTGGGGACTCAGTGCAGGGGCTCATTTCTGGACAGACCATTTGGATTTCAGAAACTTGCAGCTTTTGACAGATGTGGATTTAGGGGCTGGCCTGCGATGGCATAGTATTATCCGCTCTAATAAAGAAATGAACGGTTTAGGGGAGTGGGCCCCCCGTTTTGACGAAGCTTTTATTGAGAAATATGGTTTTTATGTAGATGCAAACGGAACACTGAGTTTGAGTGCCAAGCTTGGAAGAAGCCGCTATTTACGTTTCCCCTATCCGGATGCTATCGCCACCTTTGATCAGGTGCCGGGAATCGGTGACCTCAAGGGCGGAGATGAAACAGGCTATTCCGGCCTGATTCTTACTGCTGATTATGCCCACAAGTGCGGCTTGGGCGTTCATGCTGCGTGGATAGACTGGGGTTTTGGTGTAGACCGCTCTTCGAATTGGGCAGAACGGTATATTTTCTATCGCAACGATTCTGGTTTGTGGCATTATGAAGCAAGGTTCGGTGACTTACCCATACGAGAAGAAGTGATGGGGGAAACGGCCCAGGGATTTAACCTTTTTGTGGGCCGCACCTTTAAGAACTGGTCTATAGGCTTCTTGTATGAGGAATTAGAGGATCAGCCGGCTTACACGGGGATTGTGGTGCGCTTTGCCCAGGGAGATAAGACGAAAAAAATGGGAGAGCTGGCTTTCGATTACACCCGTGCCCCGCGGGGTCACGCTGTTCAGATTCCCCTTCTGTCTGGAACGATAGGCCGTGTTCGGAGGGTCGACCCAACACAAGAGCCTCTTTTTAAAGGCGTTCTGATGAAGCCTGGCGAAGATGGCGCTTTGCAGGCCACAGACTACGTTCTTGTTGGTGAAGTTGAGGCTGAACGAATACGAACCTATTGGCAGAACGGCCAGGTTCGGAATTTTTATGAGCACCGTTTATCTTGCTGGGGAGATACACAGTCACCCGGCCTGGTTGTGAAGATGGTAGAAGAGCCGTGGTATTTGGAGCTTGAGTCGCTAGTGAGCCCCCATACTGATCTGTGGAGCTGGGATGACCTGAAAAAATGGGAAGAAGATCGCATGGGGCCTGCCCAGCTGAACCAGAAAGTTGTGTACCGGTTTTACAAAAAAGTGGTGCCAGGTCTTGAAAATGTGCATTAGCGTATAATTTCAAGACCTGGCACCACTACAGGTTTTACTTTTTAAGAGATAGGGATTTGCGAATAGCGGCGAGTTTTTCTGCGCGCTTGGGGTCGTTCGCTGCATTTCTCACAAATTCCATAATAAAGGCGGCGAAGACGCCTGTAAAAAGGCCAAGCATGGTGGCAAGAACTACCATGAGTGTTCGTTTGGGTTTAATGAAAGATGAAGGCGGCGTAGCTTTTTCAAGAGCCATGATCGATACGGGTCGTCTTAGCTCAGCAAGGGCCATTTTGCGTTGCTGAAGTAAAAGATACTGGTCTTCCAGTATTTGTATTTCGCGAAGGTAGCGAAGATATTCAAGGCCGCCGTCTGGCAGATCGAAGAGGGCCGTAGCACTTTGAGGCTTTTCTAACTCCAAGTGAGAATAAAGTAATTGAGAGGTTTCTTTGTCCTTAGATGGCGTTACTTTTTGTATATATCGGGCGAAATCCACTTCTTTTTCAGAGAGACTTTTTTTAGCTTCTTCTATTTCAAAGGCTAGAGTATCTTCTAACTTGGCAGTTTCAAGGTTTCTGGTTTCAATAGCTGAGTGAAGTTCTGCCTGTGCTATATCTATGGCATGGTTTGCTGCTGCGGCGGCTGTATCAGGGGCGCTGGCCGCAGCTGTGAGGGTTATGACTTTGGTTTTATTATCCATATCAGCTTGAAGACTAACAAAGGAAGCCCGTTCTGATTCGGGCAAACTGGTTTTTGTCTTGTTAATTACACTTGTGCTGGAAAAAAGCGTTGTAATAATTTCAGGGGTAATGGTAGAGGTGGAATAAACCCCTTCGGGTTTTTTATCTGTTATCACCTGATCTGATCGAGATAAAAACACCGTAGCTTTTGCCTGATAAACAGGTGTTATAGTAAAGCTGGCAATCAAGGCTATACAGAAAAAAACAGCGGTTGTAGCGAGTATTAGTCTCTTGTTTTTTATGATCGTCAGCAAAAGGTCGAGAAGGTCTATTTCGTCTTCTTCGATGGGTAGATGAGAGTGTTGTGTATTAGTGTATTCGTTTTCCATGTTGCAATGGCCCCTTTCCTGTGTCTTTGACGTTTCAAAAGGCAAAACTATAAAATTAACCACTCTATTATTATTCTTACTATAATTTCCGTCAATGGCGCCAGGTCTTGAAAATGTGCATTAGTTTTTAATTTCACATGTTGGCAGGCAGAAAAATAGCAAATGCCCTCAAAAGAGGTTTCAAGACTCTCTTGTGGGGGCATTCGTGGGGCATTCGTGCATACTTTTAATACAATTGCACATTTTCAAGACCTGGCACCGTAGAGGGTGGCACCGTAGAGGGCTTCCATCGCATCGGTGAACTGTCCCCATTGCGGGTTCATATCTTTCTCTTTTGACGTTAAATAATATTGGTACTTATACAGCATTTTCAATGATTTGTTGTCGCCAAATCCTGTCTTATAGAGATAGAAAAGAAGTTCGTACATTTTAATTGCATGTACATTGTCTAGTCCTGTAGACCATTTCTCAGCCTTTTCAATGAGCTGGATTGCAATGGAATCATGGGCTGCGAAATAAAGAAGCCCCTTTACGGCGATGTATGCAAGGGATTTAACTTCACCTCGGTCTTCTTTATTGTTAATTAGCGGCGAATACTTTGTCAGGGGAGAGATCTTTTCTTCAATAGTGTCTCTAATTACCTTTTCTTCAGCTGTTAACGTGGAATCTTTGTGAATAACTAGGCGGGGAGGAATGTTGCTTATCATGGCTTGAACATAAACTTGAACGGGTGGCGATATTAATTCATCGTAAACAGCTTCGTGAATGGCCAATTTGGGAAAGGCTGTGAATATTGGGTTAAGCCACGTTTCTCGAAATTGAGGGAAGTCGAATCCTCTTTTAGTGTGTCGGCTTCTATTGGGTGGGATAAGGAAATTAGCGTCAAGAGTGATAATTTGTTCAGAATTTTTAGAAATGCTGATAAGAGCATGGTTGCGAGAAGTTAGATCAACCTTCATCGTTGCTCTTTCTGTTGAAAAAGGCATTAAATTCATCAATGTCTTCTTGAGAAACGCCGGATTCATACCCGAAATCGTCTGGTTTTTTGCCAAATAGTAGTAGAGTATCAATAAATGTGTCTTCGTTAATGATGTCGTCTTCAAAGTTTCGAATGATGACTTCGATCTCTTTAGGGGAGGTTCCAATCCGATTCGTTGGAGTGTTGAGCTTCAGGAAAACATCTTCGTTAATAGCCCTCCCCATACGTCCATACTCTCCCTCCAGATCTCTTTCGTCAATGGAGTAGAGGGTTTCGTATTGTTTGTCAGAAATTGCGCCGATTTCTTTTAACCTTTTGACTAATGAATGATATGGAAGCCACCACGTACACTGCAATCTGGCGATAAAGCGCATTAATGTTTTGCTTTGGACCTTTAGGAGCGAGGATGTTTTGAATTCTCTAAGAATAATGCTTTCCAATATATTTTTGGGTAGCAGAAATTCCGCCGCGAACCGGTTGGCCTGAGCTTCTATTGCATCATTATTTTCGTTGTCCAATCGGCTAATATGAGGCGTACCAGTTTTTGTATAGAAATGATAGAGCTCATGCGCTGTTGCAAAGATTTGCTTATCAAAAAAATCAGCGGTATTTAGTCCAATAAAAACAAGTTTCTGGCCGCCTTCCTCTGAATACATGAGGGCGGCAGAGAAAGCAGGTTTGTTGTTCTCTGATTCAATAGGGTATTCCAACAAAATAATGTTCATATTATCGAGAATCATAAAAATATCATTTGCGATTGGTGTTTCCCCTACGAAGCCTAATGCCAGGCGTTTCTCGCTAGCTAGTTTCCGTATTTTCTCGATCTGGAATTCGTCAAGAACGACGAAGTTGTTCATTTTCGAATTTGCTCCTTAGCAAGACTTGCTGTCTGAGAGACAGTATCATAGAGAAGAGCTTATCGACGCCTTTTTTCTCATTTCCACTTAAGGTTTCGCTACGTAGCGCAATAAATGAGTTTGTTTGCTGCTTTTCAACAAACATGTCGGTAATTTCAAAGTCCAGCACTCTCGCTAAAGCTTCAAACTGGGTAATGGAAGGAATAAAACTTTTGTGTTCTATGCGACTGATCATCACTCGGTTTATTCCAGTGAGGCTGCTAAGCTCATTTTGTGTAAAACCCTTTTCTTCACGTTTTGTTTTTAGTGTCTCTGCAAGTTTAGTTGTTGATAACCTTTTCACCTTAGAGCCTCCTTTCGATACTTCGTATCCATTTTCATTCCAAATGATACTAAAAATAACATTTCGAGTCAAATGTGGCTTGAATAGTTTTGTTAAAAGGGGATAGCGTAATTTTAAATAACATTAATGAGTGGTGCCACTACAGGCTGTTGATGTCGGTCATTTGTTCTACGTCGTAGAGGCTGCTGGCGATGGAAAGGTTGGTGGCGATTCCTTTTTCAATAAGGGGAGAGAAGAGGTTGGCGCCGCCGTATATGACCATGTAGCCTTTGTTGCGGTCTTTTGAGCTGATGCGATATGAGGGGGGAATGAGCCCGCCATGGAAAATGAGACCTGAAAAGATAGATGGATCAAGGTGCGCCAGGGCTTCTTGAAGTTCTTTGTATAAGAATGATGGAAAGGTCTTGATGGCAGCGGTAACAAGCCCCTCCCCGGTTTCTGCCAGACGGCAGACAGATGTGTATCGCCCTCGAATGAGGATTTCTCCAGGGCTGAGGGTTGTTCCTGTATGAGATATGATCTCTGTAAATCCCCGGGGAGTGAAGTTTTTGAGGCTGTAAAGACCTGTTGCCGAGGTTTCCACATAGATTCCTTTCTTCTGAAGAGCCACATCGTAATTCCTGGATGATACGCAGACAAGACCTACATACTTGTCAGGAAGGTCGCACTTCCACAGCTTTTCCGGTTCTTTTGAAATGCCGAGGAGAGACGATACCCATACGTTTGTAAAAGCAGCCTTTTTAAGTTCTTGCAAGGCGATTGATAGCTTGTTCTTTTCTAGAAGGAGGCAGTTGGCGACGATGAAGCCCTTCTTTTTTTCCCCATTGAAAGAGTAAAAAGAAGAAAGTTTTTCAGTTTCGAAGGATGGAGTGCCAACGCGGTCGAAAACGAAGAGCATTTTTGCTTCGCTGATTCCTTTTTCGGTAAGGTAAGCCCCTCTGTTTCCCTTTCTCTTCACAAGGTTCTCAGATTCCATGTTTGAAAGATGATACCGTACCGTTCTGGAGTCGAGGTCGAATCCTCGCTCTCCGAGCTGGCTGCGTATATGGCTTGATGACTGAATGCCATCAGAGAAGTAGAGGATGCGTAGAATCTCTATAACTGTGGCCGCATATTTTTCATTGGCAAACATGAGTGAAACTCCTTTGCTGGTTTTGCTACTATTATACGTAAAATTTTGCATTTTAAAGCCCTCTCTATTTTCGGAAGTTGCTATCCGATGAAATAAATTAAAAATTTTCTTTTTTGCGCCGTGTTTGCGCCAAACACCCCTATTTTAGCCTTTTTATAGCTATTAAACCCGCACTATTTGAAGTTGACAAAAGAGTCTGAGTATATTAACCTATAGCCAAACGGAAGTCAATTTCCGAAAATAGAGGAGGGAATGTTGTGGAAAAATGTTCGCTTCTCGTGTCTACCGGCAACTTGGGCGATAACATTATCGAAGAAGAATCCTTTTACGAAGGTGTGAAGCATCATATCGACTGTTTCGCAGCCGATGCGGGAACAGCCGATGCCGGCCCCACCTTTTTAGGAGCCAACAAGCCCCACAACCCAATTGAATGGGAAAGACACGACCTTGAAGTAATGCTTGTGGAGTCAAGAAAAAAGAATGTTCCCATGATTGTTGGATCATGCAGCACCACTGGAACAGACAGAACTGTGGATTTGTACGCCGACCTTATTCGCGATATAGCAAAAGAACATCGCCTCGCCCCCTTCAAAATGGCTCTTATCTATTCTCAAGTGGACAAAAATGAACTGTTAAAACGCGTAGAAAACGGAGACACTGAACCTCTTGAAGCAGATTTTCCCCTTACGAAAGAAGTAATTGAGCAGACGACGAATGTAACTGCCAGTATGGGTATTGAGCAGTTTGTTTATGCCCTTGAGCAGGGAGCGGATGTAATTATGGCCGGCCGGGCCTGTGACGATGCCGTTTTGGCAGCTTATCCCATCTTTAAGGGTTTTGACAGGGGGATCAGCCTTCATATGGGGAAAGCGGCGGAATGCGCCTCCCTTGTCTGTTGGCCCCAGATGGTGAAAGAGTCGATTATTGCCACTGTCCATCCAGACCATTTTACAATCGAGCCCATGCATCCGAAACAGCAGGCAACGCCACACAGCCTTGCGGCCCACTCTATGTACGAGCGAACGAATCCCTTCGTTCAGGGGTTGCCCGGCGGAATTCTCGATATGCATGAGAGCGTTTATGAGTCTGTTACCGACCGTATCGCCAAAGTATCGGGAAGCAAGTTTGTTTCTTCTCCCGACGGAAGCTATAAGGTGAAACTGGAAGGGGCCGGCGAAGCGGGGCACCGTGTCTATCACTTTGTTGGAATCCGCGACCCCAGGGCCATCGATAATATCGACATGATTCTTGAAGACACGAGAAAGAAAGTGTCTCACATTATTGGGCCTTCCCGGGACAAAGACTATGATCTCTATTTCCACGTATATGGCCGAAACGCCGTTATGAGAGAGTATGAGCCCGTTATAAAAACCCAGGCCCATGAGCTGGGAGTTTTTATAGAAGTGGTTTCTCAAGATCTGGATCTTGCCACCACTGTGGCAAAGTGCGCCAAGTTCCGTTTCTTCTATATGAGCTACCCTGGCCAGATGAACTCATCGGGCGGCTCTGTGGCCCTTCTTACCGACGAACCCCTTTATCCTCAGAACAAGTGTTATCGGTGGACCATCGATCATCTGCTGACCCTCAAAGATCCACTGGACAGCAAAATCTTTAAATATCATTTTGAGACGGTAGGGGGTTAGTAATGACTCAAACACTTGATGTAAATGCCACCTATCTTTCAAAATTAAGCCGATTCTATGGCGATAGGGGGGCTTCCCCCATACCGGAAGCAGTTCTTGATAAGGCTCGCCGCGTTCTAGTGGATTTTCTTTCGGAAGTAGCGGCCGGACACAAAACAGGAGAGTTTCCTGCCCTCTGCGCAGAGTACCTCATTTCCCTTGGCGGGGCTCCGGAATCCACCATCCTTTGTCATGGAAGCAAGGTTCCTGCTATTAATGGAGCGTTGGCCCTGGGAGCTCTGGGGCATTCCATAGAGCTTGATGACGGCCATCGGTGGGGAACATGCCACCCTGCAGTGGCTATTATTCCGGCTGCCCTTGTGATGGCAGAACGGGAAGGATCTGACTTTACCAGCCTTCTTCGGGCCATTGTGGTGGGGTACGATGTAATGCTTCGGGCGGCGAGAGCCATTAACCCTTCCCATCTGAAGTGGGGATTTCATTCTACAGGTACATGCGGATCCCTTGGCGCTGCCGCTGCCTGCGCCAGCCTTAAGAATTTCGGCCCTGAATCTTTTGCCTACGCTGTTGCACTTGGAGGGCTGCAAAGCGCCGGACTTCAGGAGATGCTTCACGACCATCCGGGAATCAAGCCACTTCAGCCGGGCAAGGCCGCCATGGCGGGAGTATTGGCAGCAGACCTCGTTGATCGGGGAGCGAAAGGGCCCAGGTCTCTTTTCGAGGGAGAGCACGGTTGGTTAAAGGCCATGTGCCGCAACGAATTTTCTGAAGAAGCCCTCATGGGAGAGCTGGGAGATCGGTGGGAGATTATGTACACCTATACCAAGCTTTATCCTACCTGCCGCCACTGCCACGCTGCCATCGACCTGGCCAAAGAGGGGAAACAGGCTCTTGGCCTCACCCTTGACGATATTGAATCCATCCACGTAAAGACCTATGCCCTGGGGATTGCGGAAGTGGGACGGATCTTTACCCCCGCTACCTTTGAAGAAGCCATGTTCAGTCTTCCATTCTCCGTGTCTATTGCCCTTGAGCGGGGCCATGTGACTCTGCGGGATTATGACGAAAAAACTCTGAAGAACGAGAAACTTCGCCAAACCGCCCTGAAAATGAACCTCGAAGAAGATGAAGCCATGAACCGCATCTATCCAGAGGAGCGGGGAGCCTGGATGAGAATTGAGCTCAAGGACGGACGTTCTTTTGAAAAGCATATTCCCGTAGCCAAGGGAGAGCCTGAAAATCCAGTGAACGATCAGGATCTTTTAGAGAAACTTCAGGGCATGGTGAATGTGTATTACCCGGCAGAATTTTTAGCGGGCTTGTGGGATCTGTGTGTGGAAAGACCCATAGACTCAGTCGCCTATGGGGAAATAGTTGACCATTTCGGGAGGTTCCACTCATGAAAACAAAAAATATATGTGATTTAGCCAGAACGGTTCGCAGCAAGAATGCGGGGAGCTTTATGATTACCCTCGAGATTATCTTCAGTGACCGTTCAATCTATGAAAAAGTGAAACAAAGCGGTGTCGTTACTCAAGAAGCCATTGCCCGGGCCTACGATGTGCCAACAGAAAAAGTGCTTGATTTTATGTTCTTCGATCCCGGGATGGGTATTAAGGCCAATATTCGGCGGTCGATAGCCAGCGGAGGCCCTTCAGAAACAGACGTGTACGGGTGCCAGCAGTATGCCCCACTCTTCTCTCTGGAGGTTCCCTGGGATGAGTGACAAAACCTTTTCGAGGAAGCTGGCGGAATTTGCCGCTGATACATCCTTTTCAAGCCTGCCTGAAGCTATTGTTCATCAGGCACGACGGTGTCTTCTCGATACTGTGGGTGTGATCATTGCTGGCTCAGCCATGGCAGATTCGGCTCAGGCCATTCAGGGTTTTGTCAAAAAATGCGCCCCTGCCGGCAAGGCATCGGTGATCGGAACACTCCTTAAGACTGATAGCGCTCATGCCGCTCTTGCCAATGGAGTAGCGGCCCATGCCCTGGAGCTCGATGACGGGTCAAAGTATGCGACCTACCATCCCGGGGCTTCTATGATTCCAGCTGCATTGGCTCTTGCGGAAGAGCGGGGAGCCACTGTGGAGGATGTACTTCTTGCCATTGCGTTGGGGTATGAAGTTTCTCTTCGAATTGGCACCTCGGTTAACCCCTCCCACTATCTTAAGGGCTTTCACCCCACGGGAACGGTGGGAACCTTTGGCACCACAGTGGTGAGTGCCAGCCTGCTGGGGCTGAATGCGGACGAGCTTGTTTCGGCCATTGGCATTGTTGGCAGTCTGGCCTCAGGTATTAACCAGTACGAAATCGACGGCTCTTTTGTGAAACACCTTCACCCGGGCAATGCGGCGCGAAACGGCATGTTTGCCGCCCTTCTCGCTCAAAATGGCTTTACGGGGCCAGAAGAAATTCTTGAAGGCCGTCTGGGCTTCGCCCACTGTTTTTCAGATACCTTCAATCCTTCCATTCTTGAAAAAGACCTTGGCGAGAAGTGGGAATTCCAGAAAATATACTTCAAACCTTACTGTTCATGCCGGTATGTTCATTACGCTGTTGAGGCTGTGGAAAATATTTTAAGGGGGCACCCCATGACGATGGATGACATTCAATCCATTCGGGTGCTGACCCACAAAAATGCCAAACAGGGTTCAGATATTCCCGACTACCAGACAGTGCTTCACGCCAGACTGAGCCTTCAGTACGGCATGGGTTCCATGATCGTGCGGGGAAGAGCCGGTCTCCAGGAATACACGGAAGAGAGTATTAAAGACGAGAGGGTTAAAAAGATAGCTTCTCTTATAGAAATAGAGGCAGATCCCGAGATTCAGAAGACCTATCCTGAAATACGAACCACCATTGTAGAAATAACCGATACCGACGGGCAGATTTTTGCGTCAAGGGTGGATTATGCCAAGGGAGATCCCCTTAACCCCATGTCTGATGAAGATCTGATGGATAAGTTCAGGGATGTGACCCAGACTGTTCTGACGGCTGGGCGTCAGAAAAAAGTTATGGACTGGATAATGGATGAAGGCACTTTAACGAATCCGATTCAAGAACTGACCGACATGCTTCTATGGTAATGGCAGTACGATCACGTGCAGCATCTGAAATAAGATCAGGTGAATTATAAGGAGGAGAAGCAAGATGGCAGACAGAATTAATGAAGGTCTTTCTCGATTTATCGCACAGCTCAAATATGAAGATATCCCCGTTGAGGTCACAACCCATTTGAAGAACATTCTGCTGGATTCCTATGGATGCGGTCTCTTTGGTTCCACCACTCCATGGATGAAGATCTATAAAGACGTACTTTTGAAAATGTCTGACAGGCAGGAAGCCTCTGTTTGGGGTACGAATGTTAAGACATCGGTTACATCGGCCATGATGCTCAACGGTTCTGCCATCAATTCCTTTGAGCTTGACGATACCCACACCGACGGTATCATCCACGTCTCCACAGGTGTTCTTGGCTGCATTACAGCCTTTGCCGAAACCCTTGGCACTGTTTCGGGAAAAGATTTTCTCACCGCCGCGGTTCTGGCCTTTGAAGTGGCCTGCCGGGTAGCGGCTCCCATTGGTATGGAGCTGGCCCATCAGGGTTTTAACAATACGGGTACGTGCTGCCCCTTCGGTTCTGCCGCAGGGGTGGGGAAGATGCTGGGGCTGAGCAAAGATCAGATGATCCACGCCATGGGCATTACCGGAAACTGGTCGAGCGGATTGCAGGCTGTACAGTTCGCTTCCATGGCCAAGCGAATAGTTCCCTCCAAGTCTTCTGAAGGGGCCATTATTGGATGTCTGCTGGCTAAAGAGGGCTTTACCGGCATCGAGGATGTTTTTGAGAATAAATTCGGCGGGTTCTACAACTGCTTTACAGACGATATCTATAACGTAGAGCGCACAGCTGGAGAACTGGGAGAGCGGTGGGAACTCCTTGGCATAGGCCTGAAGTTCTACTCCACTTGCCGAAGCAAACATTCCACCATCGATACGCTGCGGAGATTCAGACAAGAGCACCCTGAGATCAATCCCGACGACGTGAAAAAGATCAGGGTTGGAACCACTTCCATTACACATAAATATTCGGTGAACGCTGACGCCATTACCAGTGTTGTAGCGGCCCAGCTGAGCCACCCCTATGTATGCGCCGTGACCATGCTTGAAGGAAACGCCTTTGTGGATCAGTTTAACGAAGAAAAGATCCGCGATCAGAGGATTCTCGAGTACGCCAAAAAAGTCGAGGTATATCCCGACGAAGAAATTGAGAATCTGCCAAGAAACCTTCGTTATACAGTGAAGGTCCAGATCGAACTCAACGACGGCCGTGTCTTCAATCTGAGAACAGAATATCCCAAGGGACACCCGCTGAATCCCTTTACAGAAGAAGAGCTTCTTTGGAAATTCGATTCTCTGGCGGGGAAGGTCTTTGATTGCGCAGACCGGCGGAAGAAGATTGTTGACGCTGTGATGCATCTTGAAGATCTTGATAACGTGAAAGTTCTGACAAATCTTCTTAGAAAAGAGGCGTAAGTATGGGGCGGGGGAAGACCATTGTTGAAAAAATAATATCATCTCACTGTGGTCAGGATGTGCGGGCCGGAGATATTGCTGTGGTCAATGTAGATCTTGCCATGGCCCACGACAGCACGGCTTCCCTGGCGATTCAGGCTTTCCGCGAATATGGGGAACCTCACATTTGGGATGCTTCCCGTCTGGTGTTTGTGCTTGATCACGCCGTTCCCTGCCCTAATGAGCAGGCGAGCCGCCTTCACTCCCTCATGCGGGACTTCGCCAAGGAACAGAATGTGCGTCTTTTCGAGGTTGGGGAAGGGGTTTGCCACCAGCTTCTTGTGGAAAAGGGACTCGTGGTTCCCTCAGAGATCGTGCTGGGATGCGATTCACACACCTGTACCTATGGAGCCATGAACGCTCTCTCTTTTGGAATTGGTTCCACTGACATGAGCGGAGTGATGCTCACAGGACAGCTTTGGCTGAAGGTGCCGGAGACGCTGAAGATAGTTTACAGTGGAGCCATGGGCAAAGGAGTGACCGCGAAAGACGTAATGCTCTACACCATTGGCAGACTGGGATTTGATGGGGCCGATTACCTGGCCATCAGCTTTACAGGAAAAACTATTGCCGATATGGAGATCTGTGATCGTATGACCATGTGCAATATGGCCATTGAGTGCGGGGCGAAAGCCGGAATTATGGAGTGTGACGAAAAAACGTCCGCCTATCTGACTGGCAGAACCCATAAAAGCTACACCCCTATTTTTGACGATGCAGACGCTGTTTACCACAATGTGATGGAAATAGACGTTAATGCCATTGGGCCGCAAGTCGCCTGTCCCCACGCCGTTGACAACGTTCATCCAGTGGAGGATGTGGCGGGGAGAGAGGTGCAGCAGGTATTTATCGGAACATGCACCAATGGAAGACTTGAAGATTTACGAGCAGCTGCGGCTATTTTGCGAAAGGGAAGGGTGAACCCCAACTGTCGCCTGATCATAGGGCCGGCATCGCGGCAAATCTTTCTCGAGGCGGTTAAAGAAGGTCTTGTGGAAACATTCCTTAAAGCGGGAGCTACTCTTATCCCTCCAGGCTGCGGTCCCTGTCCCGGAACCCATTTAGGAGTGCCTGGAGATGGCGAAACGGTGCTTTCTACGGCCAATAGGAACTTCAAGGGGCGGATGGGGAACAATAAAGCCTCTGTCTATCTGGCTTCACCTGTAACCTGTGCTGCTTCGGCCTTAAAGGGATGCATTACTGATCCCCGAGAGTTTCTTGAAATGGGGGATGTACGATGATTCAGGGACAGGCCCATATCTTTGGCGACAATATAAATACCGACTACATCATCGCCGGTAAATACACCAAAACCCTCGATCATACCGTTTGGGTGGAACACCTTTTCGAAGACATTTCACCCGGGTTCAGCAAGAAGATACAGCCTGGGGATTTTGTTGTGGCCGGTCGAAATTTCGGGTGCGGTTCCTCAAGAGAGCAGGCGCCTGTAGCATTGAAATATGCTGGAGTAGGGGGTGTTTTAGCGAAATCCTTTGCACGCATATTCTTTAGAAACGCCATAAATCTTGGGGTTCCTGTTATAGTATGTAATACTGACGATATCCACGACCTCGATCAATTGCGCATTGATCTCTCTACTCAAAGAATCTTCAATCTCACTACAAACCAGATAATTCCTATGGAACCGCTTCCTGATGTAATGATCCGAATTCTTTCCGCGGGGGGGCTAACCCCTTACTTAAAACAGCATAAGTCTTTTGACATATCGGGTCGCCGCTGATGGCACGGCCGCTATTGATGATTATGCTACCATGAAGGAGAAGGAGGGACGCTTATAAGGAAGGCAAAAGACGAAGTACAGTGCAGGAAGGCTGAAAAAGCTTGGGTGCTTGAGGCTTTTCCGTGGTTTTCCATGGAACAGAGATGATTTTTAAAAGGGAAAAAAGGGGGAAACACAATGCAGAAAAGTAGAAAGAAGTTGCTTCTTGGGTGTCTGCTAGTGCTCTTCTCTTTCGTCGTTGCAGGAGCAGGCTATGGCCAAACGAGTTTGAATATGGGCAGTACGTCCTCTTCTTCCGGTGTCTATGCATGGTGCGTAGCCGCCGCCAACGTGGTCAACAAAGCGAATGTTGGGCTTAATGTGACTGTTGTGGAAAGTGGAGCCGGTATTGATAACCTGAAGAAAGTTCGCGATGGTGTTTTTGACTTTGCTATGTGCATCGACTTGCCGTCAACCCTTCAGCTCTATGAAGGAACAGGGGCTTTTGAAGGGGAAAAACCCTATCAAGATGTCCGTTGGCTGTTTTTGAGAAACGTATTTGCCGACCGTCTCTATGTTAGGAAAGATGCCAATGTTACCACCTTTAAAGATCTTGCTGGAAAACGGTTCTGCCCGGGCATTCCAGGTTCTGCTTCAGCTTCTTACGTTATGGAGTACAACGACATTACAGGGGCCAATATCAACCTTATGCCCATGGCCTATGGGGATGCCGTCAATGCTCTTAAAGAAGGGCGCATCGTGGGGGTTCAGAAATCGAGCGGTTTGACCTCTATGGATGCCTCCCTCATAGAAGTGAATATTACAACCCCGCTAGTGGTCATTGGTTACTCAGAAGATGACATAAAGAAAATACGGGAAAAAATTCCTAGCATGAGCTTCCTTGAAACTCAAAAAGGTTCTATCAGCCAGCTTCCAGATGTGGGCCCAATTTGGGAAGAGTGCCCTATCGCTGGAGCAGTGGCCAGCACCAGAATGTCAGAAGAAGTGGCTTATAACATCGTTAAAGCCTATGTGGAAGGGTTTGAAGAAGTTGCAGCGGCCTATGGGGCCGTAAAGGGATGGGATCCTGTTGCAGATTACTTTAAATACGCAACAAAAGATGCCTTTGTTCCTGCCCACCCAGGTCTTATTCGTTACGCCAAAGAAAAGGGCATAGAGGTTCCAGAGTTTTTCCTTCCACCGGAATACAAGAAATAGACTTTATGAGAGCGGGAAACAGAAGGTATAAACGCCTCGCTGTTTCCCGCACCCTCGTCGGCAGCGCATGAGTTAAAAGAGGGGGGAAGAAAGGGTGAATGTGCGAAATTTTTTAAATAAACATATGAATCACTTTTTATTCTGGAGCGGTATCGTCTTTTCTCTAACCCAGCTGATTGTACCCATGTTTTTTCAGAATTTGCTCGACATTCAGGTGCGAGCTCTTCATGTGACTCTGGGCGTATCTATAGCTTTGCTCTGTTTCCCATTTCGTCAAAGGGAAGGTCAAGAACATGAGCGTTCTTTCATATGGGATGTTTTTCTGATTGCTGTCATTGTTCTCGCCTGTTTTAATGTTGTGGTAAAGGCCCTTGATATTTACATGAAGCCTGGAGGAGCCACATCGCTGGATTTGCTTCTGGGAACTGCTCTTCTGATCATTGTATTAGAGGCGGCTCGTCGCACCGTTGGAGCGGCCATACCCATACTCGTTGCAATGCTTTTTGTCTATATCTATGTGGCGCCCTATTTAGGGGGGCTCTGGAAAATTCGGGGTTTATCTTTTAATTTTATTATGAATTCCGTGTATTATTCTCCCCTTGGATTGTTTGGCAGTGTGACGGGGATGTCGGCGACCTTTATTGCCATGTTCATCATATTTGGGTCTCTTCTGTCTGCTACGGGCGGGGGCAAGACCTTTATAGATCTGGCCCTGGCTCTGACAGGCCGCTTTGTTGGAGGCCCTGCCAAAGCAGCTGTTATTTCAAGTGCTCTTTTTGGCAGCATCTCTGGAAGTTCTGTAGCCAATGTGATGGTGACGGGAAGCTACACCATACCTCTCATGAAACGTCTTGGGTATAAACCAGAATTTGCCGGAGCTGTGGAAGCCATTGCCTCGACCGGGGGGGGAATTACGCCCCCCATCATGAGTATCACTGCTTTCATGATGGCGGAATTCTTAAATATTTCCTATATGAACATCATCGGATATGCCTTGCTGCCTTGTCTATTGTTTTATACAGGGGTGTTTAGCGGCGTCCATTTTCAGACAAAACGAAGAGGGCTTTCTGCGGTTCCAGAAGATGAAATTCCAAAATGGAAGGATATATTAACCTTTGAACGGATGGCGGGCCTTGTTATTCCCACTGTTGTTCTTCTTTATCTCATTGGAACGGGCCAGCCTTTGCTGAAAGCGGGTTTTTATGCCTGTGTTTCTTCCATTATCGTTTTGGTTTTAAGTGATTTGCTGAAGAAAAAAATCAATGAAACCCCCCGTAAGATTCTTGATGCCTTAAGCGAGGCCGGGGCAGATGTGGCGCGGATTGCTCCCATCCTTATCTCGGTGAGTGTGCTTGTAAACCTCATAGGAATCACGGGTATTGCCCCTAAAATAAGCGGGTTGATTTTGCAGCATGGCGGTTCCAATATTTTTATCGCTCTTCTTGTGGCCACTATTGTTCCCTTCCTTTTGGGAACCTCTCTTCCTGTTGTCCCTACGTACGTTCTTTCTGTTTCCATCCTTGTGCCGCCTTTGATGAAAATAGGAATTGACCCGGTTGCGGCCCATCTTTTCTTTATCTATTGGGCCATTCTTGGAGGGGTTACACCTCCTACCTGCACGGCAGCAGTGGCGGCGGCAAGTATTTCGAAGGGGAACTGGGTCAAAACTGGCCTGAATGCGGTGAAGCTTGGGGCTGTGGCCTTTATTCTGCCCTATTTCTTTGCTCTCAACCCCTCACTGGTGGGGAGAGGCCCTGTTAGTTCTATTGTGATCCATGGTTTAACAGCATTTGTAGGGGCCATTGCCATTGCGTACGGGTTCTTTGGCTTCGGCAAAGGCGCAATGGCTGTATTGAGCAGAGTTCTCTTTTTTGTGAGTGGTATATTGCTGCTGTTCCCTGACTTCAAACTTTCAGCAGCGGGTATGGTCGGCGTGGCTGTAGCCTTTGTATGGAACAAGCAAATCTTAAAACAAGAATGTTCTGGTCTCAATGGAGGGGTAAGTGTTGAAAAAAACAACGAAGCTTAAAAATATGATCCTTGAACGGCGGGCCCTAGTGTGCCCGGGAGCTCACGATGCGATTTCTGCCAAGCTTATTGAAAGAGCGGGTTTTGAAGCCCTTCAGGTCAGCGGGTTTGGGTTGTCGGCTACCTATTTAGGATTGCCGGACATGGCTTTCATCGGGTTCAGTGATGTCGTTCATTTTACAAAAAATATAGTTGATTCTGTTGGAATTCCTGTCATGGCCGATGCTGATACTGGATATGGAAATAGCATCAATGCCATGCATGTCACGAGGGAATTCATCAAAGCAGGCGCCGCTGGAATGAATATCGAAGATCAGGTGTTCCCTAAACGGTGCGGCCATCTCGAGGGGAAGCAGATCATTCCTATAGAGGAAATGGTCATGAAAATCAAGGCATGCAAGGCTGTGAAGGATGAAATTGATCCTGATTTTGTCATCAATGCTCGCACCGATGCCATTGCGGTTCACGGAATAGAAGAGGCTATAAAACGAGGAAACGCATACGCCGAGGCTGGAGCAGACCTGATCTTCGTAGAGGCTCCACGGTCAATAGACCAGATAGAACAGGCTGTTAAAGAGATCAATGCGCCAGTGAGCATCAATCTCATGGATGCCGTTGTTGGGGGGAAAACGCCTCTCGTTCCCATCGAAAAGCTTAAAGAACTTGGCGTGGGAAGAATAAGCATTCCTGTTGGCCCTCTTTTTGCGGCTGTGAAAGGCATGGTCAATTACCTCAATGAGATACAGGGAGGCAAGCTCGCTGAGGGCAGAACAGACCTCGTTGCGGCATTCTCAGAGTTTAAAGACCTTGTAGGTTTCGAACAGTTCCGCGACCTGGAAAAACAGTATCTCCCCAAATTCATCGAATAAAAAATGGTGCCAGGTCTTGAATTTGTGCAAGTTGTGTAAAATGCATACTATATGTTGAAGTAAGAATATGGTGGGGTCGCTCCATGGTTGGAAAAAAGAAGGAGAGAAACACCTCCTTCTTTTTTATTAAAAGGAGGCATTAAAATGAAGCGTTTAATAGTGTTAATAATGGCTATAACGGTTCTTTTAAGTACTTCTGCTTTTGCTGCAGCCCCTTCAGAAGAAGTTATGTTTTTGCAAGGATCAGCAGTTGAAGTGGGGACAATGTGGGGAGAAGTCAACCGCGAATCTATTTTAAAGGCATACAATACATTTATGTCACGAGCTGAGGGTAAAGAAGATGCGTTAAGGAGATTCGCAAAGCTTTCAATAGACCTTTCCAAAAAGATTAATTGTTCTTATTGGATCGACGAGCTTAACGCTATTGCTGATACGGTTGGAATAGACCGGGAACTTTACATCGCTTTCACTTTTGGAAGATATCGTGATTTAGCCCTTCTTTACGAAGGTGTGGGATGCACCTCGTTTGCAGTTGCTCCTCCAGCAACAAAGGATGGGCAGATAATCTTCCATAAAACGAGGGAAACCGCGGTGGATCTTCAATCTGCCTATCTTAAAAAGATAACAGAGGTGCCCTCGGGTGATAAAAAACCTTATAAGTTTTTCGGAGAAATGGGCACAGCAGACACAGGCGTATCCTTTTTTGTCAACGAGAAAGGCCTCGCAGGAGGCGCAGATGTTCCTGCCCAATGGCAGCATAAGGAATGTTATGTTGGTTCTTACGAGGGAGAGCTACCCTACGTTGATCCTCCTAAATATGATGGGTTTATGAATCATTATATCCCCCGTTATATTGCTGAACACTGTAAAAATGTCGACGAAGCAAAAGAAGTTCTCCATTCTTTTGCTGAAAAGGGATACATTGCCAGCGGAAAGTTAGGAACAAATTATTTGTTTGTCGATGCAAAAGGGAAGATTCTTCAAATAGCGGATAATTGCTATAAGATTATCGAAGAAAGAGAAAACCCGCCCCTTTTAAATGCCGGGGATGAATATGAGGGTATATATTTTACCGTTTCCAGAAGAAATGATTATGGTTCTCCGGAAGATGCCCTTGTTTCTAACTATGGTGAGATAACAATAGAACTAGTTAATTCTCCCAAGGTTTCAAAACACTCTGCCTTGTGGAATTTTGCCCGTGCACAGTCCAGCGCCACAATTTTGATTGACCCTGAAAACCCAGAAACTTTGACAACTATTTTTGTAACATTGCCAGCATATGGTTATTCTATTCCTTTCCTGATGGGGGCAAGCGCTACACCTAAAGCCCTTGTTGATGGAACGGTTTACGAGACTCAAAGAGGGAGCTTTAAATATAGTGAGTTCTACGAGGCCGGGGTCAATGATGAATGGAGAAAATTTATTTATACCATGAGGGAAAAAGTTAAAAAGGGAGAAGATGTAACAAAAGAGATGAATGATAATTTCCTTCAAATGGTCAACTTGGTGCTCTCCATGAACCAATAATGGTGCCAGGTCTTGAATTTGTGCAAGTTGTATTAAATGTATGCAATAAATAGAAATAAGAAAGGGCTTTTACGGCGAATATAAACACAGAGAGGGCGGGGAAATGGTTTCCCGCCCTCGTTACGTACTCACTAAAGAGGAAGAAAACGAATTTATTCCAGCAAGTATGATGGATAAAAACCTACCCCAGGCCATGGGTTTCTACCGAGTGGAGAAAGGTTTGCCCAGGCACTATAATGAACTTGAGGTGATGACTGTGAATTTTGATCCTTACCACTATGGGTACCCTTCACGAAGAAATGTTGTATATGGTTCTAGGGGGATGGTAGCTACATCCCATCCTTTAGCGGCTCAGGCGGGACTTGAAATATTAAAAAAAGGTGGGAATGCCATAGATGCCGCAATTGCTGCAGCGGCAGCTTTGACTGTAGTGGAACCCACAAGCAATGGTCTTGGCAGCGATAATTTCGCCATTATATGGAAAGACGGGAAACTGCATGGGATTAATGGCAGTGGACGGGCTCCTATGTCCTTCGATCTTGACAAATTTCGGGGCAGAGGATGGGAGAAGGTCCCTGAACAGGGGTGGCCATCGGCAACGGTTCCAGCAGCACCTAAAACGTGGGCTGTCCTGGCCGAAACAATGGGAAATCTGCCTCTTACAGAAACCCTTGCGCCAGCCATTTCTTATGCTCGTGACGGCCATGCAGTGGGGGTGACTGTGGCTCATAACTGGCGCTTGGCCTTTGAAAAGTACAGCCATATTTTGAAGGGTCGGGAATTCGAAGTCTGGTTTAATACCTTTTGTCCGGAAGGCCGTTCCCCCAGAGCTGGAGAATTGTGGCGATGTCTTGATCAGGCCTATACACTTGAGCTTATAGCGAAAACGAATGCAGAGTCTTTTTATGCCGGAGAGATAGCAGAAAAGATCATAGCTTTTTCCAACAGAACGGGTGGGTTTTACAGTCAGGAAGATTTTGAACAGCACAATCCTGAGTGGGTGGACCCCATAAGCGTAAATTACAAAGGGTACGATATATGGGAGATTCCTCCAAATGGGCAGGGGATTATTGTACTTATGGCTCTCAACATGTTAAAGGGATTCAATTTCACCTTTCGCAATGCCGAAACCTTCCATGCACAGATAGAAGCGATCAAGCTGGCATTTGCCGATGCCCATAGATATGTGGCGGACCAGCGCTTTAGCCAAGTGCCCGTGGCTGAAATGCTTTCTGATAACTATGGTGATGTCCGGCGGGCATGCATCAAAGAAAGAGCCTGCTTGCCTAAAGCGGGGGAACCAGAGGCAAGCGGCACAGTTTATCTGAGTGCTGCTGACGGTGAGGGGAATATGGTGTCTTTTATACAGAGCAATTACGCAGGGTTTGGTTCAGCTGTTGTAATACCTGAAACCGGCATAGCTTTGAATAATAGGGCAAAAGGATTCTCTCTTGACCCTAATCACCCTAACGTTCTAGCGCCTGGGAAACGTCCTTACCATACGATTATTCCTGGCTTTATAACGAAAGATGGCGAGCCAGTGGGGCCATTCGGAGTAATGGGAGGATATATGCAGCCTCAGGGGCATGTGCAGGTGATTATGAATATGGTGGACTTTGCAATGAACCCTCAGGAAGCGATCGATGCTCCGCGGTGGCAGTGGGTGGGAGATATGAATGTTTCTGTGGAACCAGGCTTTCCTATAGCCGAAGCCCAGGCACTGGCACGTATGGGCCATCATATGGGGGCCGCACTAGACTCAAACGAATTTGGCCGTGGGCAAATGATCTTGAGAACATCGGATGGAACGTTAGTCGGGGCTACGGAACCTCGTGCGGATGGTTCTATCGCAGCCTGGTAATGGTGCCAGGTCTTGACTGCATGTATTGACTGTGGCCGTTTCTATGAACTGTGTATTTTCAATAGTTGCTCCGCAAATTTTTGGAAACAACTATCTTTATATACAAAAGTACGCTATCATTCAAGCTTGTGGTTTATATTTTCTTGAATAAAGGGAGTTTCCAAGATGAACAACTTCTTAAAAAGGATAACAAACTTATTATTTGGCCTATTCTTATTTGCTCTGGGAGTCGTTATTACCATGAAAGCAAATCTTGGGTTCGCCCCATGGGATGTTTTTCATCAGGGGATAGCAAAGACCGTGGGCATGTCTATAGGCAATGTATCTATTTTGATGGGGCTGGTCATTTGTATCCTTGTTTTTCTTATGGGAGAAAAGATAGGGCTGGGAACGTTGCTCAATATGTTGCTAGTGGGATTTTTTATTGATCGAATTCTGGAGTTGAACATATTACCAGAAATGGGCGATTTTATATCAGGTGTTGCTATGATGATAGCAGGTCTTTTTACCATTGCTTTTGCTTCTTATTTTTATATCGGCTCTGGTTTTGGAGCAGGACCGAGAGATAGCCTTATGGTGGCTGTTGAAAGGAAAACTGGTTTGGCCGTAGGTGTTTCCAGGGGCATTGTAGAAGGAACAGCAGTGCTAATAGGCTGTCTTTTAGGCGGACCAGTAGGTTTTGGAACCGTGCTGGCGGCCTTTGGGGTTGGTTTTTGTGTTCAGATAGTTTTTTCTGTTCTTAAGTTCGATGTAACCCGAGTAAAGCACGAGACTCTTCGTGCCACGCTTGAAAGTTTAAAGTCTCAATAAATGGTGCCAGGTCTTGAAATTGTGCATGTGTGAAAAGAAACACAACAAAAGAGGAGGGATTATTTTCCCTCCTCTTTTTTCTGATCAAATTGTATTCGCTACGTACAATTGCACAATTTCAAGACCTGACACCAATTGTTATAGGATGCTGCGGATGTAGTCCTCTGTGGTTTTTGTGTCCTCTGCCATGAATTTTATATCATTGTTGGTAAGCTGATCTTTGGTTATGTTGTTCATTTTGAGAACGTTTTTGCAATAGGACCGTCTCAGGTCATCAAGGCTTATGTCACGAGCTTTTACCTGGCCTGGATTTTCCGGGATTATAATGTTTTTGCCAGGGATCTGCTCTTCTGGGTTTCCTCTTCGGACTTCGATGCCCAGCTGTTCTCGAGCAAAAGAGAGCTGTGCTGTAACATGTTTCCCTGCCCCTGTGTACTCCGTTTCCTGAATAACGACAACCTGGTCCCTGTCCATTTCCTGGGCAAGAGCAAAGGCCGCTGTGAGGGAGGTATTGCCCGCAGGCCCTCGTTCCAGCCCTTCAAGCTGGGCAAGGGCTTCGGTCATATAGAAGACTTCCCCCTGGCTTACGAGGACGTAACGATCCGTATACCGCAAGCTCCTTGCTGCGTTGCGGGGGACGTCTGTTCTGTCGGGCCACGTTGAGAAGGGCATTCCAAATCCCGTATGCCCTGTGGTAAAGGATTTTCGGTTGAAGGCTTTGTCGCTGGCCATATGTAACCCTGTGATATCCACGCTGGCTGCTACGATCTGGGTATTGGAACAGCCGGCTTTGATAAGGCCTCTTGCAGTACCTGTCAGGTTTCCGCCTCCTGCGTTTGTTATAACAACAGCGTCAGGATCTCTGCCGCATTTTTGCCTGATCTGAGTTGCTATTTCATCTCCCAGTGTTTCTATTCCGGCAATTGCGAAGGGGGAATAGAGGGAGGCACTGCAGTACCCTGTTTCGTCCAAGAGTCTCAAAAACTCGATAAAGAGCTCCGGTCCTACCGTCAACTGAACCACTTCTGCCCCAAAGGCTTCGCTGATGCGGCCTTTTTCCAGAATTTCAGGTTGCCCCACATGTCTGCTATCGAAGAGTTCTTGGACGATGATAGCTTTCAGATTTCTCATGTTTGCCTGGGAAGCTACAGCCGCTCCGTAGTTTCCGCTTGAAGCGGCGATGACACCGGCGTATCCCTTTTGCTGGGCATAATAGCATGACATGGCAGCCCTTCTCGCTTTAAAGCTTCCTGAAGGATTTGTCGCTTCGTCTTTAAGGAAAATGCGAGCGCCTTTTCCTGGTCCAGCGAGGGCCCTGGCTGCGGCGGTAAGGTTCCGCAGTTCAAGCATGGGGGTGTTTCCTATGTTGGTTTCGGCCTGTATGGCACGGATTTCTTCAAGGGTGTACCCTGTCTTGCCCATCATTCCTTCGTAGTCGAAAGCGATGCCCGGCAGTTCAAACTCCGAGTAATCAATGCCTAACGCTTTTTTTAGAATTTCGTTTTTTCGGTTGGCTACAGCGTCAAATACGGGGTTCATGCTTGTTCACCTGCCTTGGAGATAAGGGCATGAAACTCTTTGCCAACAGATAGGAGTTCAGGAATCTGACGGCCAAAGGTGTGTATGTAGGGAGGATTTTGAGCCACCAGAGTTCCCTGTACTTTTCTGTCGGTCACGGTTGTTATTGTGACGGAACTTCCAATAGAAGCGTCATGGTCCAAATACCCTTTTACCCAGAGCTCCAGGGGAACCTGTTTTGTATCTTCAGGAACATTATCTGCCCGTTCTGACGGCTGAAGAACGATATAGTGGATTTGAACCCAGCTTCCTTTTTTGATTATTTCTTCTGCCATGATATATCTACCAGCCTTTCACAGTTTCCAATACACTGTCAGGAATTGCTCCCGCTTCGTACTCTTCAAAGGCTTCTTCTATTTTGGCAAGAGCCGTGTCGATCTGCTGTTTTGAAATGACAAGTGGAGGCTGTATTCTCAATACGGAACCGCTGAAGAAAGAGAGAAGAAGTCCCTTTTGCCATGCTTGATAGCAGACCTTGGCTGCCGCTTCGGTGTTTCTTTCTTTAGTGGTTCTGTCTTTTACAAGATCAACGCCTATGGAGAGGCCAATGCCTCTCACATCTCCGATGAATTCAAACCGTTTTTGCATTTCTTTGAAGCGGGAAAGGGTGTAGGCACCAATTTCTGTGGCGTTTTCTCTTAATTTTTCTTCTTTAATGACATCGATTGTAGCAGAGGCAGCAGCGCAACATACAGGATTTCCTGCGGCGGTGAAGAGATGGGCAGGAGCCTCCCACTGTTCCATTAATTCTGCTTTTGCCACCACGCCGCCAAGAGGCATGCCAGAAGCTATGGCCTTACCCATGACAATGGCATCGGGTATAACGTCGAAGTTTTCTATGCCGAACCATTTGCCTGTACGGCCGAAGCCTTGTTGCACTTCTTCAGAAATCAGAAGTATTCCGTATGTGTCACAGAGTTCCCGTAAAGCTTTAACGTAACCTGTAGGGGGAACTATAAGTCCAGCGTCTCCCTGGATAGGCTCAAAAAATATTGCTGCAACTTCTTCTGCCGGTACGCATGTTGTGAAGAGTTCCTTTATTCTCTCTATGGAATAGGCAGTGACGTCTTCTTCACTCATCCCCGCAAATGGAGTCCTATAGGTGTCTGGGTAGGGGATATGGTGTATTTCCGGAAGTAGCGGGCCGAGTCCCCGCCGCATGGGCAGGCTGACGGCACTTAGAGAAATAGCCCCATAGGTGCTTCCATGATAGGCCCTGAGGAATGAAATGATCTTCTTTCTCTTTGTGGCGGTACGGGCCATTTTTATGGCACCGTCGTTTGCGTCGGATCCGCATAAGCCATAGAAGACTCTCTTCCTGTAATTTCCTGGTGTGATTTCAATAAGTTTTTGGGAAAGATCAATAAGAGGGCGGTGATACATATATACTGGCGTGTAAAGAATAAGCTGCTCTGTCTGTTTTTTTATGGCTTCAACGACTTTAGGGTGGCAGTGTCCAGTATTTATAGCGCCTGCGCTGGCAAGAAGGTCAATATACTGATTTCCGTCCACATCTGTAACTGTAGCTCCTTTTCCTTTATCGACAACCAGGGGGTAATAGGGAACTTTTGCTGCGGGAGAGGTCATTTGCTGATCAAGGTCAACGAGCTCTAAACACTTAGGAATATGCAAAGCCATAACATTCATCCCCTTTACATGATTTAAAGAGCTTTTCAGCAAAGGATCGCTGAAAAGCTCTTTAATTGTAGCAGATTATATCTTATTGACGAGGAACGCCTGATCCCTCATAAACTCGATCCATAATATCCTTGCCAACGAGCTCTTCCATTTTCGGCCAAACTTTTTGCCTTACAACTTTTGCACAGTTTTCCAGTTCTTCCGGAGTCAGTATAACGATTTCCCAGCCATATTCGTTGTGCAGCTTCTGACGATATTCTTCGTCTTCCTTTGCAACATTATCCCAACGAATGAGGGATTCTTCATTAGCAGCCTGCTGTATAATTCCCTGCTCTTCCGGAGTCAGCTTGTTCCAGACATCCATGTTGATGGAGAACCACCATGATTCGAAATAATCATTATACTGGATCCAGACCTTATTGACGTCTTTGAACTGCCAGGCCTGGAAAGGGGGTCCGCCCATCTGGCCATTAGCAATACCAGTCTGAATGGCACTGTATGCCTCTGCGTATGGAATAGGCGTAGGAATATATCCTAGCGCTTCATATGTGGCTTCGCAGGGTTTAATGGGCATAACGCGTACTTTCATCCCTTTGCTTACTGTTGGATCTGCATAGTTGTCGGGTTTCTTGCTTAGAGAAACACCAGACATCCCTATGGGCAGAACGGCCAGGGCTTTGATGTTATGGGTTGCCCAAAGGTCTTTAATGATGTCAAAAGCCCATCCTTCAGGGCCATAAGCCTTTTTGGCTTCTTCAATGTCTTTTACGACGTAAGGGAAGTAGTATGCCAAATTCAATTTGGGATCAAAGTTAGAGTTTGCCTGGGCCACATTGAGCTCGATAGTGCCTCGCATGAGCATTTCAAAGGTTTCTGTCCAGTCTCCAAGAACCCCGCCAGAGAAGACATCAATTTTGATCTGTCCATCTGTTCTCTCAAAAACTTTTCTCGCAAATTCTTTCGCGCGAATGTCAAAGTCACTGTCTACCGGGTGGACTTGTGCCATACGCCACTGGTATTTGGGTTTCGCTGCTTCAGCTTGCTGTACAAAAGTGCCAAGGGTCAATGCGAGTGCAAATAAAACAAGTAATGTAAAGGCCCAACGTTTTCTATGGTTCATATCGCACCTCCGTTTCGTGTTGTAGAATCAAGCAGAATTCAAACGACAACTTACCCCACCTTGATAAGAAAACTTTAATCTACCCTGTAAAGCAACCACCTCCCTTATTTATTTGATTCCCATAATAAGTCTGGGAAGGAATAGAGACAGCTCAGGGATATACGTTGTTAAAAGAACGATTGGTATAGAGCCAAAGATCATGAATATAAGAGCCGGCTTGATGTACTCGTCTATGTTTACGCCGCCAATGCGTCCCCCTAAATAGAGGATTGGTGCTGTCGGAGGAGTGACATTTCCAAGTCCCAGGTTCGTACCAAGAATTGCCGCAAAGTGTATGGGGTGGACGCCGATCTTGAGCATAAGGGGCATGAGAAGGGGTGCGACGAGCATGGTTCCGCTCAAGTCGTCCATCAACATTCCAATGATGATAAGGAAAATGTTGACCATGAACAGGATAACGAATTTGTTGTCAGATACTCCGAGAAGGAAGTCAGCGACCATCATGGGAACTCGCTGCATAGTATATAGGCGCCCAAGTATGGTGACGAAGAAGAGCATAAGAACGATAACCCCACTTGTTGTTGCCGAATTGTGGAAGGCTTCGCCTAAAATGTCCATTTTGAGCTCCTTATGAATGAAAAATCCTACTAAGATTGCATAAAGAACGGCAACGGCAGCTGATTCGGTAGGAGTTGTTATTCCTCCATAGATACCACCAAGAATGATGAAGGGCATAAGCAAGCTCCAGAAGCCTTTTTTTGTTGCCACGAAGATTTCTTGGTTGCGCTCTTTTTTGGAGATCTTTTCCCCCACCTGTAAATTAGGGAACTTTTTACACATAAAATAGTTGATGACGCAGAAAAGGGTCATGGTAAGGATCCCTGGTACAACTGTAGAAAGGAAGCAGGCGGCTACTGATTGCTGCGTTACCCATCCATAGAGGATCATGGGAACGCTTGGAGGAATAAGCTGGCCAAGCACTGCCGCACAGCTTACCATAGCCGTACTGTAATTTCTTGGATATCCCAGTTCTTCGAGGCGGGGTATCATAATGGTTCCTATACAGGCTACCGCAGATGAAGCTGTTCCAGAAATGGCACCAAAAATGGCACAGGCTACAATGGTGGCTGCTCCCATGCCACCCCGGATTCGCCCGAGCATAGAGTTGGCAAAGTTTGTAAGCTTCTCAGCGATACCAGCTGAACCCATAAGGGCCCCGGCCATAATGAAAAAAGGGATCGACAGCAAAGTAAGAGAGTTAAGGCCGCGGAACCCGACTGTCATAAGGAATGAGAAGTCTGGGAAAAATACCAGTCCCATATACAGAGCGGCAGCCATAAAGCAGAAGGGAACGGGTATACCCAGGATGATAGTGGTAACAAGTATAAGAAGGTCAATAATGATATGCATTAAAAGCCCTCCTCCTTCCTTGAAATTTCATTGCAAAAACCTTGCCAGTCTTTACTGTTGTAGGGCAGATCAAGTTTTGGATACCCTAACGCTGAGCGCGCATAATCCACTGTCATAACAAAAGAATAGAAACTCATTAGGAAAGAGCTCACCAGGAGGCTCGTTTGGGCAAAGATCATGGGGATCATAAGGGCAGGTGAACGTTCCCAGCTTTTAAAAGACCATACAACATAATTCCATGCCCATTGTGTCATGATAAAAGTGAGAATAGTGGTCATAATAGATGTGACTGTTTTTGCCCAGGCAAAGCCCCGAGCATTTCTGATCATTACATGAAGCAAATCAGCCTGGATGTGGCTTCTTTCTCGCGAGCCAGTTGCGGCACCGGTCATATACATCCAGAATCCTACCAGGCACGCCAGTTCCTCAATGCCCATAATAGGAAGCTTCAAAACATACCGTAATAAAACCTGTGCTATAACAAGGCTTACAAGAATAACAGATGTTATAACCATAATGTAGCGCTGTATTTTGCCAAGTGTAAACCATAAGAGATGAAACGCTTTTTTCATAAAAACTGTGCCTCCTTCTTAAAAGATCAGATTATCCCCCATATATCTGAGATCCAGAGAAAAAGAATGTGTTACATTACGAATTAGATTAGAAAAAGCCCTCTCTTCTGAACTGTTTTTTCCATAGCGAGAACGAGGGTAAGCTATGCTCATGGATGCAACAACTTCACCTCTTGCATTAATTATGGGAGCAGCGACACAGGCTAATCCTTCTTCATATTCACAATCGTCGTAGGCAACACCTCGTTTTCTTATCTCTTCAAAATTCTTGAAAAGGAGCTCAAGGGAAGTAATGGTTGTAGGTGTAAAATGCACAAAATCCACAGTGCTCAATATTCTCTTAACCTTTTCTTTTTCCATAAAAGCGAGCATGGCTTTGCCAAGGCCCGTGCAGTATGCGGGAACCCTTTTGCTGGAACCGAGCCCTACTCGCACTGCATCAGGGCTTTCGATCTTATCGATATATATTAGTGATGCTCCTGATAAAATAGCCAGGTTTATGGTTTCCCTGGTTTCACATGCTAAATGCTTAAGATAAGGTTGGGCCATTTGTCGTATGCCAAGGCGTTCAACTTCTCTGTTTCCCATTTCGAATAATTTCAAGGTATTAACGTAGCCGGTATTGCGAGAGATCCTTTTTGTATACCCCCCCTCGGAAAGAGTAGATAGAAGCCTGGAAACAGTGCTTTTATTTATCTTTAAAGAGGCGCTGATCTCCGATATAGTGAGTGTGCCCTTTTCATTAAGGAGTTCCAGAATTTTCAAGGCTTTTGTTACGGAGAGTACTGGTGGGTTTTTTTTAGCTTGTTCCAATAAATCCCCTCCTTGTTCTGGTGTGCAAAAAGAAGTTTTACATTAGTAAACAAGATTTATTATAGAATGGATATTATATTAGATTCACAACTGTGTCAATAAAATAGATTTTAAATATTCTGTTAGAATGAGAGGGCAGTGTCAGGTCTTGAAAATGTGCAAATGCATACAAATGCACATTTTCAAGACCTGACACCATTGAGGTGAGATCGGGTATGGGGCGTTTTGGACTTGTTATTACTCTATATATAGCTATTTATGGCGGAATGACGTGGTTGGTATTATCTTCCCTTGTTCGAGTTTTGGCCTTGCGAGGGATAGCCGTGTGGATATGCAATATGTGGGGAGCTCTCATGGTGGTTTCACCCCTTTTACTCCGTCGATGGGATGGGCTGGGACACAGCGAACTTCGCCATATCGCGGCGTGGATTGCTTATGTGTGGATGGGTTTTGTCTTTTTTGCCTTTTGCCTTTTGTTGCTTTTTTTGTTTTTCGCATTCTTTTTTGGCGTCGAAGGGTTGCGTTGAGTGATTTAGGGCTGAGGTGTTGTTCGTCAATAGCTCTTTTTCTGGCTTTTCTATGTTGTCTTTTGGGATACTCTCAAGCCTGGGATATTAAGGTGAACTACATCAAGGTGGAAACTGCCAAGTTGCCCCCGGAGTGGCCATATGTGCGTGTTGCCCAGATTTCAGATATTCACTTGGGGCTTATAGTTCGTGAAGATCGACTTAAAAAGATCGTTGAAGCCATTGAAGCCTCTAGTCCCCACCGCGTGGTTTCCACTGGGGATTTGGTGGATGGACAGATGGATGGACGGCAGAAGGAGATCGATCTGTTGCAAAGCCTTTCTGCCCCCTTGGGCAAATTTGCCGTAACCGGGAACCATGAAGTATACGCGGGCCTCAATCAGGCCACATCATTTATTGAGGAGTGCGGTTTTCAGGTGATCAGAAATGAGGTTCTAAATCTCGCCCCCCTTCTACTTGCTGGCGTGGATGATGACGATATAAAAATGGCAGAATCCTTTTCCCCGTCAGAGCAGAATCTTCTTTCTTCTTTGTCCCCTCACCGGTTTCGTTTGTTTTTAAAGCACCGGCCCATAGTGATGGAAGACTCCATTGATTTTTTTGATTTGCAGTTATCGGGACATGTCCATGGCGGGCAAATGTGGCCCTTTACTTTGGTGACTCGGGCTGTGTATCCTATGGGAACAGGCCTTCATAGACTAAAAAACGAGGTAATGCTTTATGTTACCTCCGGGGCAGGGACGTGGGGCCCCCCCATGCGTTTTTTAGCCACCCCTGAAGTTGTTATTATAGATATTGTGAACAGTGAAACAGCAAAAAAATAAGAGGCCTTGGGGGAAGGCCTCTGCAAAAAAAGGGAGATATTTTTCTTGAGTGCCATTGTGACATCTTTACGATGGGAGATATCTTTTATGGCATAAGTTAAGTATATATTACATGAGTGGCGCCATGGTGACCCCGTCACTTTTACGGGGCTCTTTTTCAGCTAAATTACGTATTTGGTGGCATGAGGATTTTTCCCCATGGCAATTTATTATAAGATGAGGATGTGACAAGATGAGCTTGACAACAAAAGAACCTTCTAAAGTACTTGGGATTCTCGGTGGTATGGGGCCGGCAGCCACTGCTGAATTTATGAGGTTGCTTGCGGTGAAGGCTCCGGCTGCACGTGATCAGGAACATCCTAAATTGTACGTTCTTTCCAATCCTCAAATCCCTGACCGCAGCAGTGCGATTCTTGGGCGGGGGAAAAGCCCGGCTCCAGCGCTGAAGGAAGGATTGCTGACCCTTGCGCGATGGGGAGCAGATATTTTAGCTGTTCCCTGTAACACAGCCCACTATTTTATCGACTCTTTCCGAGATGAGTTGCCTGTGCCTTTTGTGCATATTATTGAGGCCACAATGGGACTGGCTGCAGAGAGAAGCCGTGAGGGGGCATGGCTTCTTGCCACAAGTGGAACGAAGCAGAGTGGAATGTATGAGCGATATGCCGAAAAGAAGGGGTATCCCTTCTTTTTGCCTACAGAGGAAGATCAGGACAAAGTGCAGGAAACCATTATTCTTGTTAAGGCCAACAGGTTGAGAGAAGCTGGGTTGCTTCTTCAGGATGTTGTGGAGAAGCTCTGGAAGGAACGGGAAGTTCCTATTGTAGCTGCCTGTACGGAATTACCCCTGGCTTACGATGCTTCTGATTTGCCTGAGTTTGGCATGGTTTCGAGTTTGGGAGCCCTTGCGGAAGGGTGCCTCAGACTGCTGTATTCAAATAATTGATATTCATGGAATAAATGATATAATGTGCAGGAAATTGAATTAGGCAGAGTAGGAGCTTTACGTAAAGTGCTCAAAGATGGGACGTTGCTTTGAGACGAAAAGTCTGTAAAGACTTGCGGTAAAGCCCCGCGTTCGCTGTTACGTCGAAAGATGGTTTACAGTAAGACTATAGATCTCCTTTGATGTGGCAGAACTGCCCATATTAGAGGAGGTTTTTTTATGCAAAGGAATCACTTTTCAGTTCAGGAACTGGTCTATTTTTCTCTTCTCATAGCGTTGAACATTGTTTTGACCCGTATGGCCAGCATCAGAATTCCAATAGCGGGTATCGAAACTCTTCGTATCGGATTTGGAGCGCTGCCGGTTATCTTTGCCGGATACTATTTTGGCGCCAAGGCCGGCGGGGTAGTGGGTGCAGTAGGAGACGTGGTGGGTTTCTGGATCAATCCCATGGGAGCGTATATGCCCCATTTCACACTAACAGCCGCTTTAACGGGGATCCTTCCAGCCCTTCTGCTGAAGGTTTTTAAATCAAAAGATCAGCATCCCCTATGGCAAGTTATGGTTGTTATCGGGATAAGCCAATTGGTAACATCTGTGCTTCTCGTTCCCTATTTTTTGCAGATGTTGTTTGGAATACCCCTCGTAACAACAGTTCCAGCCCAACTGCAAACACAACTCATACAGGTTCCTCTGTATGCTATATTACTGCGTGGAATAGCTAAAAGGCTTCTGGTTATGGCAGGGTAGTGATATGTAAATACAAACAGGGGCAGGTTTAATAAGAACCCGCCCCTTGTTTTATTTTGCGGCTTCAAAAAGTTTGCAGGTTACACTTTCGAGATTTCCTTCGGCAGAGTGATTTCAAAGATTGTTTGACCTCCATTGGCGGCAATGAGGGCGATGTCGCCGCCATGGGCCATAAATATTCTTCTTGCTATGGCGAGGCCCAATCCGTAACCGCCTGATCCCCATTGTCCCCGTGCACGATGGCTGTCGCCGCGGCTGAAACGGTCAAAAATGGTAGCGGCGGCTTCTTCTGAAATGCCTACCCCATTGTCTTGCACTTGAATGATCCACCAAGAATCTCTGCTGAAAAGTTTGATTCTTACCTTGCCTCCGCGACTTTCCCCAAATTTTTCGTGAACGTATTTTATAGCGTTATCAATGATATTTCGTATAGCCCGTGCAAGGTCTCTGCTTTGGCCTATCATTAAAGCTTCTTCCGGCAACACTTTTTCTATGTCAATAGCCTCGGCTAGTGGGTGGTGGAGGCTTTCACCTGTTATGGTTTCCACAAGAAAAGCCAGATCCAGTTCTTCTTCCGCTTCCTGGGGAGGCTGGCTTTCGAGACGGGAAAGAAGAAGCAGATCATCTACAAGTTGCGTCATTCTTTCCTGTTGCTGGATAATAGATTGTAAGTGTCCTGCCGCGTCTTCATTACCCCGCAATTCGTCCTGCAGGTATTCCGCCGTGAGGCGAATTGTTGTCAGCGGTGTCTGAAATTCATGTCCAGCATCAGCGATAAAGTCACGCCGCGCCTGTTCCTGACGAAATTCTTCTGTAAGATCGGTAATCACAAGCAATGGACCGCTTTCTGTCTGTCGCCCATAAAGACTGAGATGACGCCCTCCCTTTCCAAGTTCGGGTATTTTTACCTTTATTACCTGTTCCATTCCCTTCTTTGCTTCTTTAAGCAAAGGGTAGATATCGCCGCAGGTTAGAAACCGTTCTATAGGTTGTCCCTCTTCCACTGGCACCTTCATTCCAAGCAGATTTCGTGCCTCGTCATTCACGAACCGGAACCTGTTGTCTTTGTCGAGAAGGATCACTCCTACCGGCAGTGAAGATAGGATTGTTGAAAGGGTCGTTCTTTCTATTTTCAGCTCTTCAAGGGTCCCTTTCAGGCGAGAGGACATGTATTGAAGGGAGTCGGAAAGTCTCTGCAATTCCATGTCGCCCATAAGGGGGAAGCGGGCTTCATTGCCTCCCGATATAGCCTGAGCTGCCATCACGATCTTTTCGAGAGGGGCAAAGAACCGGCGTACAATCCATAGTTCAAAGCCCAGGATGAGAAAAGCCGCCATAATGATGTATGAAAGAAAACGATAGCGCACATCGGAAAGGGCTTTTTGAAGAGCGTTGATGGGTTGGGCCATACGAATGAACAGATCTTCCTCCCCGCCTTCTACTTTTCGAACAACATAGACAAGCTGGGCTCCAAGGGTCTGGCTGTATCTTGAGGTGGTTCCAATCCCATCCTTCGCAGCCTGCCTGACTTCTGGACGGTTCAGATGATTGTCGAGGGTTTCTGCGTCAGTGGCACTATCGAGGATAACCCTTCCTTTGGCGTTTATAATGGTAATTCGGCTTTCAAATATCTCCTGCCATTGGCTAAAGTTCTTTTGAAAAGAGCTATATCCCTCATTCCGGATCACTTCTGAGAGTGCGGCTGTATTGTTTTTAAGCTGGTCGAAAGCGCTGTCAACAAGGTGATGTTTCATTATTCCCGATACGAGGAACCAGCTGACAGCAAAAGCGATGACGGTAACAAAAGTTAATACGGCTGTGACTTTCCCTTTCAGTGTTTTCATGGTTTATCCTCCCATGTGACCCTGTACCCTCTGCCCCGGAGCGTTTGAATGAGGAGCGCCGGGTGTTTATTGTCGTCCAGTTTTTTTCGAAGCCGTGAAATATGCACATCCACAGTGCGAGTGTCCCCTCCATAGAGGTTCCAGATTTTTCCCAGCAGCTCGTCTCTGCTTACAGTTCGTCCGAAACGGTGGGCGAGAAGTTCAAGAAGACGAAATTCAGTGGGGCTGAGATCGAGGCTGTTGCCTCGCAGCATGACCCATTGGCTTTCGATGTCCATAACAAGATCGCCGTTAGTGATCTGCCTTATTTCTTCAGTCATTCTGGTTCGGCGCAGCAATACGCCCACGCGGGCTACAAGTTCTGCCAGGGAAAAAGGTTTTTTCATATAATCATCCGCGCCAAGTTCCAGCCCCTCTACTACATCCATCTCATCCCGGCGGGCGGTGAGCATAATAATGGGGATCAGGGCTGTCTCTTTGTTGCTTTTTAGACGGCGGCAGACTTCCCAGCCATCCATACGGGGGAGCATAAGGTCGAGGATAATAAGATCTGGATGGGCGACGAAGGCAAGATCAAGAGCAGAGTCTCCATCGCTGGCGCATATTGTTTCGTATCCCCGTCTTTTCAGCGCCTGCGAAACAATATCCTGTATTCCCTTTTCATCATCTACAATAAGAATTCGATCGCCGCTCACTTCAATGCTCCTTCGGTCGTCTATAAGCCGAAGCCTTTATAGTTTTGCCGGTGATAATGTAGATTGCCCGTTCTGCCACGTTTGTAATATGGTCCCCAGCCCGTTCCAGGGTTCTCGCTACGTTGAGGAGGAGAGTAGCCTGTTCTATTCTTTGCGGACGTTCCATCATAAGAAGCAGAAGTTCTCGCATAATCTGTTTTTCAAGGTCATCCACAATGTCATCAAGGGGAAAGACTCTGTAAGCCAAGGCATCATTTTTACTTTCAAGAGCCTCTAGGGATTTTTCAAGCATTTCAGAAAGGATATCTACCATGCGTGGAATATCTATAAGAGGCTTCATAAGTTCTTTATCGGCGACTTCTATGGCAGCTTTTGAAATATTGCTGGCGTAGTCCCCTAATCGCTCGAGGTCTACGGCTATATGCATGAGGGAGGAAACGGTGCGCAAGTCTTCTCCCAATGGCTGAAAACGGGCGGTAAACTGCATGCAAGCCATATCGATCTCTGAAGCCAGATCATCTATGGCGTCATCTCTTTTAATGATTTCCCGGGCCACATCGGCGTTTTGATTTTTAAGGGCCCAAACTGCCCTGGTAAGGGATTCCTCGGACATTTTGCCAAGTCGTATGGCCATTCGGATAAGTTCTGTCAATTCTGTTTCTATTTGTCTCCGAGCGTTAATCTGATTCATAAACAGTCACTTCCTTCCCAAAGGGATCCTCTTAAGTTTAACCGAATCGACCCGTAATATAATCTTCTGTCCGTTTATCGCCAGGAGATGTGAAGAGCTTTGGTGTTTTACCATATTCTATAAGCTCCCCCATAAGAAAAAAGGCTGTATAGTCTGAGATGCGGGCAGCCTGTTGCATGTTGTGGGTGACGATAATTACAGTGTATCTTTCTTTGAGGGTTCTCACAAGTTCTTCAATACGGGCTGTTGCCATGGGGTCAAGAGCGCTTGTAGGCTCATCCATGAGCAAAACTTCCGGTTCTGTCGCAATTGCCCTGGCAATGCATAAACGCTGCTGTTGTCCTCCAGAAAGGCCAAGTCCCGATGATTTCAAATTATCCTTTACTTCCGACCAGAGAGCGGCTCCAATGAGACTTCGTTCCACTATTTCATCAAGTTTTTCTCTAGACTTGATGCCCTGAAGGCGAGGGCCATAGGCTACATTATCGTAAATGGCCATGGGGAACGGGTTAGGTTTCTGAAAGACCATGCCCACTTGCCGGCGTAACGCGATGACATCCGTTGCGCCAGAGTAGATGTTTTTTCCCTCGAGGTAAATATCCCCCTCAACTTTGACGTTTGGTATAAAGTCGTTCATCCGGTTGAGGCAGCGGATAAAACTGCTTTTCCCGCATCCTGAGGGGCCGATAAGAGCTGTTACGGTCTTCCCGAAAATATCCATATTGATATTGTGCAGCACCTGGTTTTTGCCATAGAAAAGGTTTAGATTTGAAACGATAAGCTGGGATTTTTCCATTGTTACCGACTCCTTGCTCGCAATTTATCGCCCGCTCTGTTTCAGGCGGGTTCGCATAATCACACCAATGGCGCTGATGCCGAGTACAAAAGCTAAAAGCACCAGAACGGTTCCATATTGTATGGGCCTTGTGAGAGTAATATTGGTACCTTCAGTAGCAAGAACCATAATATGGTATGGCAGGGCCATGACTTCATCAAAAACACTTTTTGCCACTCCGGGGGTAAAGTAGGCGGCGCCTGTAAAGATTATGGGAGCGGTTTCCCCAGCAACCCGTCCGATGCTTAGAATTCCACCGGTAATGATGGTAGAGGAGGCGGCAGGAAAAACGACCTTCCAGATGGTTTGCCACTTTGATGCGCCAAGGGCGTAGGAGGCGGCGCGATAATCCTGGGGAACCGCAAGAAATGCTTGTTCTGATGCCGTTACGATAAGGGGCAATGCCAGACACCCCAATGTCAGTCCCGCTGAGAGCAGCGATGAGCCAAACTTTAACAGGATGACAAAAAGAGATAGGCCAAAAAGGCCAAAGACCACCGAAGGAACACCGGCAAGGGAGCGGATAGCCAGGCGAAGAAGTGCGGTAAACCGTCCTTTCCGGGAGTATTCGGCGAGGTAGAGGCCCGTGGCGATGCCTACGGGAAGGGAGAAAAGCATAGAAACTACAACAAGCTGCAAGGTTCCCATGAGGGGGGTGCTGATTCCACCTCGGGTCATATTATCCCGTGGCGGTTCTGTCAAGAAGCTCCATGAAAGGGCCTCATAGCCGTTGATAAAGATATAGAGGATTATGGCCAGCAGCAGAAAAACCAAGAGAGTCGCGGCTCCCCAGAGCATAAAGGTCATAAGGCGATCAACAATTCTCCGTCTTGTCATGAGGGTCTCACTCTCCTTTTGCTCTCGATCCAGCTCGATAGAAGATTGATGGCCAGGGTAATAATGAGAAGAATAAGCCCCGCAAAAAAGAGAGCGTGGTAGTGGGGGGAGCCCACGGGGGTTTCTCCCATTTCGGCCGCAATGGTTGATGTGAGTGGGCGTACCGGATCGAAAAGAGAAGCTGGAATAATGGCAGCTCCACCTGCCGCCATAAGTACCACCATGGTTTCTCCCATCCCTCTCATTATCCCAAGAAGGCAGGCGGAGAGAATGCCGGGAAGGGCTGCCGGGAAAACAACTTTGCTGACGGTTTCCCACCGCGTAGCGCCCAGAGCATAGGAAGCGTTGCGAAGTTCCAACGGAACGGCTGAAAGGGCTTCTTCTGCAAGGGACCCCACAATGGGAATGATGAGAAAACCTAAGAGTATAGACGCGTTCAGCAGATTCAGGCCAGAAAGAATGGTGAAATTGGCCTGAAGCCACGGGGCGATAAGAACCATGCCAAGAAAACCAAGAATAATGGACGGGAGAAATCCAAGCAGCTCCAGAATGGGCTTTAAAATGTTACGCATTTTCTCAGAGGCAATTTCTGAAATAAAAATAGCTATAAAAAGACTTATGGGAAGGGCGAGCAAGGACGAAAGAATTGTAACGGCTACCGATCCCACTATAAGAGGCAGCATGCCCAGGGCTGGAGGTGTTTCTGTGGGATACCAGTCAGAGCCTGTCACTATTGATAAAAGAGAGGCTTCTTTCAGAACTGGAAGTCCTTCCTTAATCAAGAAAAAAAGAATAAACAATATGATAAAAATGCCCATAGATGATATGGACATAATGATTATGCCAGGTGCTTGTTCTTTTTTCATGGATATCACTATTCCCTTTTCTTAATTCTTTCTATGCCAGGCAGGAATTCGCCCACCGGGGGGACGGGCGAATTCCTGAGGTGCTACTATAGCTGACAGTGCCATATAGGAGGAGGGTCGGGTTTATCTATATTTATCGAATAGGCACGAAGCCTGCTTCTCCAACTAATTTCTGCCCTTCGTCACTCAGAACGAAGTTGATAAAGTTGAGGATATCCCCAGAGGGCCATCCTTTTGTAAACATGTAAAGGTAGCGGGATACAGGGAATGTTCCATTGAGCGCATTTTCTTTGTTTCCAGAGATTCCTTCAACTTTAAGGGACTTTACAGAGTCATTGAGGTAGCCAAGGCCTATATAACCTACAGCGTTCTCATTTTTTGCCACCGTTTGCACCATGGCTCCGTTAGAGGCAACAATAAGCGCCCGTTTGTCTACCCGCTCACCCTGAAGAATTTTGCTTTCCCAGGTTTCGTAGGTTCCGGAACTTGTGTCACGGCTCACTATAGCAATGGGCTTGTTTGAACCGCCCACATCTTTCCAGTTCTTTATTTCACCCATGTAGATCTTTTTCAGCTGTTCAATAGAAAGGTCCTGGACAGGGTTAGAAGGGTGAACCACAGGGATCAGGGCATCCATGGCGATACCGAAAGGAACAGGATAGGTTCCTTTTTCTACGGCAGCCTTCACTTCTTCATTTTTTATGAACCTTGAAGAATCAGCAATATCGGTGGTTCCGTCGATAATGGCCTTAATACCGTTGCCGCTGCCGCCGCCAGAAACTGTAATGGCTACTTCAGGATGGGCCGTCATGTATTTCTCAGCGGCCGATTGTGCGATGGGAAGAACTGTAGTGGATCCTTTGATGACGAGCTCTGCTGCAAATGCGGTTCCGCTCACGGCGAGAGTTGCAACGAGAATTGCTCCTGCTATAAATTTCTTCATTTCCTGAAAACCTCCTTGTATTTAACATATCAGCGATGTTATTTCACAGTATAAAGGCCCTTTGTAACGCCCATGTTTCGTCTTTGTAACAGTAACGTTAAGAAAATCGTGCCAGGTCTTGAATTTGCGCATTGGTATACAAAGCAAAAATCAAAACCGTTATAAATGGCTCTGGAAGGCCTTGCTTTTTATGTACAACCATGGCTTAATAGACGTAGTGGTTCGCATTACGGCTAAGAAGTCCACATTGCGGAAAAGAGCAGGGGGCAATGAAGATGAGGTCTTTTCAAGGAGTAAGGTTGAGGACAGAGGACACCATTGCTGTGACAGTTCACGAACTAAGTAAAGGTGACATTCTTGTACTGGATGAGGGTTTTTCTATTCCTGTGAATGAAAGGATCCCCGCGGGCCACAAGGTTGCGTTGAAAGATATGGCAATTCAAGAGAAGGTTATAAAATACGGTCATCCCATAGGGGTGGCATTGTGCAATATACGGGCTGGTGACTGGGTTCATACCCATAACCTGAAAACAGCCCTCGGAGTTGATTGGCCAGCTGAATGGAATTACGTTTCTCCTCAAGTAAAAACTCCCTTTCAAACCAGAAGCTTTATGGGATATCGCCGTCCTACCGGTCGAGTTGGTATCCGCAATGAACTTTGGGTCATTCCCACAGTAAGCTGCATTAACGATATTTTGCGAAATCTTATTCCTCAATATAGGGTTCCGGCGTGGATCGACAGGGTAAGGGTGCTGGCCCATCCCTACGGTTGTTCCCAGCTAGGCGATGATTTTGAGTTTACTTTGCAGGCTCTTTCAGGTTTGGCCTTTAATGGCAATGCCGCAGGGGTGTTAGTGGTGGGGATGGGGTGTGAAAATTTGCAGATATCCTATATGAAAGATCGTCTTTCCCATCATTTTAATGTTGAATATACAGTGCTTCAAGAAGAATCAGATGACGAAAAAGCTCTTTTTTCCCGTCTTGACAAGTTGGCGGAGAGGGGACGTTTTACGAGAGAGGAATGTCCTTTGTCAGATTTGGTCGTTGGGGTAAAGTGCGGCGGCAGCGATGCCTTTTCAAGTATTACCGCCAACCCTCTGGTTGGTCTTTTTTCAGACTATCTGACCCTCTGGGGGGGAACTCTGCTCGCTACAGAAATCCCTGAAATGTTCGGGGCGGAGGATACTCTGACCTCCCGAATTGAAGAAGAAGATGTTTTCAAAAAGTTTGTGGAAATGATCAATTGGTTCAAGGAATACTACACTTCTTACCACCAGCCTGTATATGAAAACCCTTCTCCTGGAAACAAAGAGGGAGGTATTACAACTCTTGAGGAAAAATCCCTAGGTGCTGTGCAAAAAACTGGTTCCGGTTTAGTTACGGATGTTTTGCAATACGGAGAGTGCTACGGCCGTTCAGGTGTGAATATTGTTTTCAGCCCTGGAAATGACCCTGTTTCTGTAACTTCTCTAGCGGCAAGCGGAGCTGTTTTGACCCTTTTTACCACCGGTCGGGGGACTCCCTATAGTTCAGTAGTTCCATCAGTGAAAATAGCAACCAATTCATCCCTTTATAAAAGGAAGAAAAGCTGGATGGATTTTAATGGGGGACGCCTTTTAGAAGGTGAGGAGTTGGAAGCTCTTCTTGGCGATCTCATTGATCTTGTATTTGAAGTGGCCAATGGCCGGGAAACCTCTAATGAACATTTAAATATAGGGGAGATCGGCTTATTTAAACATGGAGTGATCTTATAAAAACGAAAGGGGGAGCTGCTTCCCGGGGTATTGTGTAAAGAGTAGAATCACGCATTGGCTTGATCGGACAGTAAGAACGGTACACTTAAAAAATTTTTTGAGGAGGCTGTTTGTTGTGAAGATGAAACGTGTTGTTCGTACAGTAGCTTTGACAGCTCTTTTTATTTTTGCTTTTTCATCCATGGCTTTTGCAGCTACGACATTGAAGATCGCTAATTATTTCCCAGCGGATCACCCCGCTAACGTTGTGCTTAATGATATCTTTAAAGCGGATATTGAGTCTAAAAGTAATGGTTCTTTAAAGGTGCAGATATTTCCTAACAGCCAGCTTGGTGCCGAGCAGGAATTCGTAGAGGGAGTACAGTTGGGAACCATTGAAATGGCTCTTACAGGGAATCTTTGGGAAAACACCGTAGATTTGTTCAAATTGCTTCAGCTTCCCTATATGTTCAATAGCTATGAACATGCAGATGCAGTCTTTAACGGTCCTATCGGGGAAGAGATCTATAAAAGCCTTGAGCCCCTCGGCGTTAAAATTCTTGGAGCTTTCCCGAGAGGTTTCAGAGCTATTTCAAACAATAAGAAGCCCATTAACTCTTTTGAAGATTGTAAGGGTATAAAAATGCGCGTATGGCAGGGCGAGGTTATCATTAAACTGATGCAGGGATTTGGCTTCAGCACAGTTGTCATGCCCATGAGCGAAGTCTTTACAGCGTTGCAGCAGGGTGTTGTTCATGGCCAGGATAACCCCCTTATGACTTCATATTACTCTGGATGGTACGATGTTCAGAAGTATGTAGCCATGACAAACCATATTTTTGGATTCCAGTACTTTGTCATCAATCAGAAGGTATGGGACAAACTTACAGCAGAGGAACAGACCATTGTTTATGACGCAACTATGGCTTCCATCGCGGAGATTGACAAGCGGACAAGAGAAGAAGATGAACTGGTGTTGCAGAAAACCATTGATAAAGGTCTTGAAGTCACCTATCCTGATCTAAAACCTTTCATTGAAAGTACAGAACCAATCATTGCAGATTATATAAAGAGCTGCCCCGAAGCGGCCCCATTTGTTGAGCAGATCAGAGAGATTGGCAAAAAGTTTGAAAAATAAGCAGTAGGTAATTTTTCCGGCAGAAAAGATCTGTTTCCAGGAAGCAGGCTCCTTTCTGCCGGGATTTTAATTTTAAGGAAGAACATGGCGAGAGGAGCTCGTTCGTATTATGAAGAGTTTTATGAATGCCCTGTATCGTTATATGTATCGTTTGGCTGACGGTATAGCGATTGTTATGCTCGGGGTTATGGTGTTTTCGGTCTTTACAAACGTTATTTTCCGTTTTTTCCATATGGCCTTCCCCTGGGTCGATGAGGTAAGCCGTTTTGCTTTTGTGTGGATGTCTTTTATGGCTATCGCTTCCGGATTAAAAATTGGTCTGCACCCTGCTTTTGATGTTCTTATTGAGCGCACCAAGGGCTCGGCAGGGAAGGGGTTGCAGATAACCATAGCCCTGCTGATTACGACTTTTCTGTTCATCCTTCTTAAGGGAGGAATTGATTACATCTCCAGAATATATGTGCAGAAAACATCTATTCTCGTTATTTCGGTGGCTTGGCAGTATTCGGCCGTTCCCTTTGCCACAATGATGATGCTTCTTGAAATGGCTCGTCAGATAGCACGTATTTGGTGTTCTGAAGTGGAGGAAGCCTGATATGGTAGTTTTATTAGCATTTCTTGGTTCTTTGTTGGGGTTGACTATTCTTGGCGTTCCCATCGGATTTGGAATAGGCCTTTCCACATTGGCCCTTATGTTTGTGACGGGAACTTTTGAGCCTATGGTTCTCGCTCGCCGTATGATCACCGGTGTTGATGTCTATACACTTTTGGCCATCCCATTTTTCATGCTGGCTGGCGAAATAATGAACAAAGCGGGACTGGTCAACGATATTTTGCTCTTTGCCAACGCTCTCGTTGGTCGGGTAAAAGGCGGGCTTGCCTATGTTAATGTAGTTGCCAGCATGCTTTTTGCGGGAATTAGTGGTTCTGCTGTTGCTGACGCTGCCGCATTGGGCTCTCTTGAGATTCCCATGATGGAAAAAGGCGGGTATGACAAAGAATTCTCTGCGGCTATCACTGCTGCTTCTTCTGTTATTGGCCCAATTATTCCACCCAGCGTACCCATGATCATTCTTGGCTCTATTGCTCAGATTTCTATTGCTAAGCTCTTTCTTGGCGGCGCGATTCCAGGAATTCTTATAGGAATTGCCCTTTTAGCTGTTTCTTATTTCATAGCTCGCAAAAATAATTACCCTGTGGGTGAGCGGATAGGTTTTGGGGAGTTTTTAGGGATTTTTAGAAAAACGGTTTGGGCATTAATTCTTCCCGTCATTATCTTAGGAGGCATTCTCGGCGGTATTTTCACAGCTACAGAAGCCGGAGCAGTAGCTGTTGTCTATGCTATTATTGTGTCATATTTCCTATATGATGTGAGATGGTCTGACTATCCGGAAATACTCAAAGGTGCTTCCCTTAATACAGGAGTAGTCATGTTGGTGTGCGCATCAGCTATGGCATTGACGTGGTTCCTCGCTGTGGCTCAGGTTCCCCAGCTTCTTACTGAAGTGATCATGAGCATTACTGAAAACAAGCTCATGTTCCTTTTTATCCTGAACGTTCTGCTTTTTCTTGTGGGGATGGTTATTGATTTGACCCCAGCTCTTTTTCTTCTTGTTCCAATTCTCCTTCCTGTATGCAGAAGTTACGGGATTGACGACATACACTTTGGTGTCATTATGGTAACGAACCTTTGTGTCGGGCTAATCACACCGCCGGTAGGGACAGTCCTTTATGTGACAAACTCCATATCGAAAGTGTCACTGGTATCATTGGTTCGATCTCTTGTCCCCATGTACGTAGCTCTTTTTATCGTTGTGATGCTCGTAACATATGTTCCACAAATCGTGTTGTGGCTGCCTTCTTTAATGTAAGATGAGAGGCGGAGAGGTGATAGTACATGTCTGAGAAAAATAGGGTGCAGGTTCTTCAAAAAGCGATTGCCGTACTAGAAGATCTTTCTAATAGGCCTGAACCTGTCGGGTTAACAGAAATAGCGAATGCTACAAAACTTTCGAAAACAACAGCATATCGAATTCTCGCAACCTTTGTCGATAGCAATATTCTCATAAAAGATCCCTATGGGCGCTATCAAATAGGACCAGCGGTTGTGAAGTGGTCAGCAAGCTACAATAAGCGGTCAGGACTGCTGGAAATGTCTCGTGACATCCTAGAGATCATGAGAGATTATTCAGGCGAGACGATCCATCTTTTTGTTTTCGAAAGCGGGCGAGCCTATTACTTGGAAAAACTTGAGAGTCCAAGTCCGCTGTTGATGAGATCGAAGGTGGGAGCGGAACTTCCTCTCTATAGCACTGCTGGGGGGAAAGCGATACTTTCGGCTCTTCCTGCAGGCCAAGTTGAAATCTATTTAGAAAGAACACCCCTTGAAAGTAGGACAGCGAATACGATCACCGATCCTAAAGAGTTATTGAATCTATTAAAAATATATAAAACGCGAGGGTATAGCGAAGAAAACCAGGAGAACGAAGAAGGAATTCGCTGCGTGGCTGCACCTATTGTTGACAGAAATGGATTCCCCCTGGGAGCAGTAAGCGTTTCCGCACCAGCCTATCGCTTTGATGATAAACAGGCTGCATTGGTGGGGCGGAAACTGGCGCAGGAAACTGCAAAAATTTCCCTTCGAATCAATCGACGTCATTTAGAAACTACTAAGGAGGGATGGTAATGATCCGTATTAGGAAATATGAAATTCTTTCAGCTATAGAAGAACAAGGTGTCGTGGGTATTATCCGTACAGAGAGAGTGGAAAAAGGAATTGCCATGGCAGACGCCATGTTTGACGCGGGGATGAAAGCCGTTGAAGTTTCCATGACCTTTCCCGGGTCTCTCGACATTATGCGCACTTCTGCCGAGCGCCATAGAGGACAGGGATGTTTTGTTGGGGCGGGAACCGTTGTGGATGAAGCTACAGCCAGAATGTGTATTGCCAATGGCGCAGAGTTTATTGTGTCCCAAAGTCTTAGCGATGACGTTGTTTGCACTTGCAACCGTTATGGTTTGCCTGCAATGCCAGGTATAGGGACAGTTACAGAACTCATGCATGCGTTGGAACTTGGTGTTGACGTAGTGAAAGCCTTTCCTGGCAGCGTACTTGGCCCCAAATTCATTAAAGCCGTACACGGACCGGTTCCTTATGCCAATATAATGCCTATTGGCGGTGTTTCTCTCGAGAATATGGAGGAATGGTTCAAGGCCGGAGCCTTTGCTGTTGGTTTGGGAAGTGCTCTCACTAAGCCTGCAGGTACAGATGGCAGTTACGAGGCTGTTCGAGAGGCAGTAGAGAAAGTATTACATGAAATTACCCGAATTCGGGCTGGTTTGAAATAGAAAGGATGCGTTCGGTTATGGCAAAGTTTATTACCTTTGGTGAAATTATGATGAGGCTTACTCCTCCAGGCCGCGAAAAAATTCTCCAGACACCGCAATTTGTGGCTACTTTTGGCGGTGCCGAAGCTAACGTGGCCGTTGCCTTATCTAATTATGGTGAAGATGCGGCTTTTGTAACAGCTGTTCCTGACAACCCTATTGGTGATGGTGTTATTCATGAACTGAGAGGTTTTGGTGTCGATACTCGCTTTATACGGAAGAGCGGGGATCGCCTTGGCATATACTACACAGAAACCGGTTCATGTATGCGCCCTTCCAAGGTTATCTATGATCGAGCCCATTCAGCTATTGCCGAGGTAAAACCTGGAGATTTTGATTGGGATATCATACTCGATGGGGCCAAGTGGTTTCATGTCACTGGCATTACCCCCGCCATTGCCAAAGGGACTGCCGATGTAACCCTTGAAGCCCTCAAAAAGTGTAAAGAAAAAACCATTACTGTTTCATGCGACCTCAACTATCGCAATAAGTTGTGGAAATGGGGCAAAACTCCCCTTGAGGTTATGCCTGAGCTCATGAACTATGTGGATCTTGTTATCGCTAACGAGGAAGACTGTCAGAAATGTCTGGGCATCGAAGCCGATGTGGATGTGACCTCGGGATCCCTGGATATAGATAAATATAGGGCCCTGAGCCAGAAAATGCTCGCACAGTTCCCCAAAGTGAGATATCTGGCCGTAAGTCTGCGTGAAAGTATCAGCGCGGACTGGAACAACTGGTCAGCTATCCTTGCTGAACGAGGAGAAGTCCATGTCAGCAAAAAGTACGAAATCCGCCATATAGTAGACCGCATCGGCGGCGGCGATTCTTTTGGTTCTGGTCTGATATATGGTCTCAATAACTTCAAAACACCTCAGGAGGCTTTGGAGTTCGCGGTGGCGGCCTCAGCACTGAAACATACTATTTATGGAGATTTCAATAGAGTTACGGTGAAAGATGCTTTGACTCTGGCTGGCGGCGATGCCAGCGGGCGCGTACAGCGCTAATAGAGGTGACCTCTTATGAGCCGCATAGCGAGTATCGAACTTTTTAAAGTTCCACCGCGATGGCTTTTCTTAAAAGTTGTTACTGATGATGGAGTGGTGGGATGGGGAGAGCCAGTAGTTGAAGGGAGAGCCTCTACAGTGGCAGCTGCTGTTCGGGAGATGGAAGAATATCTTATCGGCCGGGATGCTACAGAAATTGAGGATATCTGGCAGGTTCTCTACCGGGGCGGCTTTTATCGCGGCGGCCCCGTACTCATGAGCGCGATTTCCGGTATAGAACAGGCTCTATGGGACATTACCGGGAAAATCTACGGTTTGCCCGTTTATAAAATGCTTGGCGGAGCAGTGCGTCAGAAGATCAGAGTTTACTCGTGGATCGGTGGGGACAGGCCTTCTGACGTGGCAGCCGAAGCCAAAGCGAAGTATGACGCTGGCATGACGGCAATAAAGATGAATGCCACCGAAGAGTTGGGCTGGATCGACTCTTATGAAAAGGTGGATGAAGTCCTTGCCAGAGTTCAGGCTATTCGAGACGCATTAGGACAAAAAATAGACATAGCCCTTGACTTTCATGGACGGGTACATAAGGCTATGGCTAGAATTCTCATGAAAGAGCTTGAACCCTACCGGCTCATGTTCGTTGAGGAGCCGGTGCTGGTAGAAAATCGCGAGGCCTTTGTGGAACTGCGCCGTCATGCAACTATGCCCATTGCCACAGGGGAACGGAACTTTGGGCGCTGGGATTTCAAAACTCTTCTCACCGATGGGGCGGTAGATATTATTCAGCCTGACCTCAGTCACGCCGGCGGAATCTGGGAAGTGCGCAAAATAGCCGCTATGGCAGAAGCCTACGATGTGGCTCTGGCCCCCCATTGCCCTCTGGGCCCCATAGCCCTGGCTGCGTGCCTGCAAGTTGATTTCTGTACGCCAAACGCAATCATTCAGGAACAAAGCCTGAACATCCATTACAATGTAGGTGCGGACCTGCTTGACTATCTCGAAAACCCGGCACTCTTTGAATATGAAAATGGTTATATAAAACTGCTTAAAGGCCCAGGCCTGGGGGTTTCCATTAATGAAGAAGTGGTTCGTCAGAAGACCGATGAAAATATGAATTGGAAAAACCCTGTATGGAGGCTAGAAGATGGCACCATCGCCGAATGGTAATTGGTGCCAGGTCTTGAAATTGTGCATTGGTATACAAAAGGAGGCTGCTGTCATTCACCGGCAGCCTCCTTTTGAACTATCTGCATCCCTCTAAAAAGCAGGGGTAACTCCGCCGTTATATGTTGAAAGAATAAATTGGGCCACTTTCTCAGAATTTAGATGTTTCATCAGAATGGCAAACTTTTCGTCATCCTTCGAATCTTCATGAACTACAACTATATTCGCATAAGGAGATTCACTGCCTTCCAGCAAAACAGCATCCTCTGTGGGATTAAATCCTGCCTCCAACGCATAGTTTCCATTGATGACAGCGCCATCCACGTCGGGAAGTATCCTCGGCAGCTGAGCTGCTTCAATGGATTTGAAGCGGAGCTTTTTGGGATTTTCCACAATGTCTCTCTCTGTGGCTTCCAATCCCGCCTTGTCTGAAAGGGTGATAAGACCGTTGGCCTGCAGAAGGAGCAGGGCGCGCCCACCATTCACACTATCACTGGGGACAGCGATAAGGGATTTTTCTTTCAGCTCGTCAATATGCTTCACCTTTTCAGAGTACAACCCCATGGCTTCTACATGAACAGTCCCTATAGCCGCAAGTTTGGTATGGTGATTAGCGTTAAAGTTTTCCAGATAGGGAAGGTGCTGGTAATAGTTGGCATCTATTTCCTTATCATTCAGTGCCAGGTTGGGCTTTACATAGTCAGTAAACTCTATGATCTCGAGTTTGATCCCTTCTTTGGCAATGTCATCTTTGATGACCTTTAATATTTCAGCATGAGGGACAGGGGTTGCCCCGATTTTGATCACTTCTTCTGCCGCTGCCGCATTAGGAATAAGAGCTGCCCATATGGCGAGTATTGTGAGAGTGAGTAAAAGACCTACAGTTCTTTTCATTTTTCATTCCTCCAGTTCATATTTCTGTGCAATGTAGCTTGTTTTTTCTGCGCGCAGTGTGCTGATCAGCGATTACGGGCGACATAGAGAGCTGTTTTGTTCCCGATGACCTGAATTACTTGAACCAGCACGATAATAACGATGACAGCCGCTATAAGAACGTCTGTCTGAAAGCGGTGAAAACCGTAGCGAATGGCCAGGTCGCCCAGTCCGCCGCCTCCAATAGCACCGGCCATGGCCGAATAGCCGATGATATTGATAACGGTTAAGGTTCCTCCAAGAATAAGAGAAGGGAGTGCTTCTGGTACCATAACTTTTAAAATAATGTCCTTTGGGTGGGTTCCCATAGACACGGCTGCTTCGATAAGCCCTTTTTCCACTTCCTTTAAGGCGCTTTCTACAACTCGTCCCACAAAGGGAGCGGCTCCAATAGAGAGGGGAACAATAGAGGCAGTGGTGCCGATAGTAGTTCCCACAATCAGGCGCGAGAAGGGGAAGAGAACGATCATGAGAATAATAAAGGGGAAAGAGCGGCAAACATTTACAATGCCGTCGAGAATTCTGTATATCGCTTCGTTCTCAATCAATCCGCCCTTTTCTGTTACAACAAGGGCAATTCCTATGGGGAATCCGAGCAGCGTTGCAAAAAGGGTTGAGAACATGACCATATAGATCGTTTCGAGGGTTGGAGCTGCCAGAAGATTTATAAGTGCAACCAATTTATCCATTCCAAACCACATCCACTTCTACGTTTTTGGATCTAATAAAGGAAAGGGCCGTGCTGATCTCTGCGGGGCTGCCTTTTAGCTGAACCGTGAGATTGCCAATGCGGCTGCTATGCAGGTGGTCGATTTCTCCAGAAAGAATATTGATCTCAGCGCCACTTTTTTTAATGGCCTGGGATATGACGGGCTGTTCTGCCATTTCACCATTGAAGGCAAAGATTGCTACAGGCTTGCCTTTTTCCTGAGGGAGGTTTTCAAAATCATAGGTTGTCCTTGGGAGATGGCATAAAAACTCTCGAGCCGTTTTTGACTGGGGTTTCATAAAAACATCCTTTACAGCTCCCAGTTCTACAACCTGTCCGTGTTCTAAGACGGCGACTCGATGACAAATTTGGCGAATAACTCCCATTTCGTGGGTGACAAGAACAATAGTAATGCCGAGATTCCGGTTAATTTCATCGAGAAGGGCCAAAATTGACTGAGTCGTTTTAGGGTCAAGGGCACTGGTGGCTTCATCGCAAAGAAGCAGGCTGGGGTTGTTGGCCAAGGCCCGGGCAATTCCAACTCTCTGTTTTTGCCCACCACTTAGCTGGGAAGGGTAGCTTTGAGCCTTGTCTGAAAGATCCACGAGATCGAGTACCTCCGTTACTCTTTTAGAAATGGCGTCCGTTTCCCATTTTTCTATCTCTAGAGGAAAGGAGACATTTTGAAAAACAGTACGGGATGTAAGAAGATTAAAGTGTTGGAAGATCATGCCTACGCGTCGGCGCAGCTTTCTAAGCTCAGGTGTAGAAAGCTGCGTAATGTCAGTATCCCCAATGCATATGGAGCCAGAACTGGGTTCTTCCAGTCGGTTGAGAGTGCGGAGCAATGTGGATTTCCCGGCTCCACTCAAGCCAATGATTCCAAAGATCTCTCCTGATAGAATGTTAATACTAATGTTTCGTAGCGCTTCAAAATCGCCCCCCTCACAAGGGTAGGACTTATAGAGGTTCTGGATGCTGATCATATACTTCATCTCCTGATATAAAGCTAATCTTAAGATGACAACAAAAAAAGCCGGAGCCCTCTGTAAGAAGGCCCCGGCCTGAAAGTCAATGGACGACAGCACTAAGCTGCGTCGACCACGTCAGGAGGGCCGCCGCACATGCACATCATCATGCTGTTCTGAACCATAATTGCGATTGTTCTGCTGTTACTTTGCATGGTGGCTCCTCCCTTCCTTAATTGTGGTACGCAAATTGTTGCATATGATATCTGAAATTTACACGCCTGTCAAATAACGTGTCAGTTATTTGTCATCAGAAAGTGTTGCGAAACAGTTATAAAGAAGACCTTTTACTCTACCAAATGGATAGCAAAACCAGAGATTTCAAGGTCAAGATAAGCCACCTTGAGCTTGCCGTCTTTTCTCTTTTCTGTTTCAGGAAGGGTCTTTACGCCAAAAGTCTTCAGATAGGCTACCGCTCTTTCCACACTGTTTGTTTTAATGGCAATGTGTCCCTTGCTGCCAAGATAGGGGGACTTCATGATCTCGAAAGACTTCCCAGCGAAAACAGAGCTGTTGCCATTTTTCACAGGCATATTGAAGAGTTTTTCAAATATCTGGGCACACTGTAAAGCTTCTTCCTCAGAGTTTTCATTGATGCCTATATGTATCAGAGAAAAATTGTGCATCGTAAATACTGCTTCCCGTACAAGTGTGACGATTTGGTTAAAGGCGCCAGCCGCTACGAGATCGCTTTTTACCATCCAGCTGCCGCCACAGGCGTGAACCATGGGCAATGTTAGATAGGTGTTGAGGTTTTCTGCATTGATGCCTCCTGTGGGAATAAATTTAACGTCTTTGTATGGCCCAGCCATAGCTTTGAGCATAGAGACTCCACCAGATGCTTCTGCCGGAAAGAACTTAAGCACAGAAAGCCCCCGTTCAAGCCCCATTTCAACTTGAGATGGAGAATTGACGCCTGGCGTAATAGGTATCTTATGCTCAATGCAGTAGTCCACTATTGTAGGATTAAAACCAGGAGAGACAATAAACTTTGCCCCGGCATCTACTGCTTTTTTGACCTGATCAACTGTAAGTATGGTTCCAGCTCCAACAAGAAGGTCAGAGAGGTGGGAAGTAAGTTGTTCTATAGATTCTTCTGCGGCATCTGTGCGGAAGGTTACTTCTGCTACAGGAAGGCCTCCTTTGATGAGGGCCTCACCCAGGGGAAGGGCATCTTCTGACCTGTCGAGTTTTATAACAGGTACGAGACCGCATCTTCCAATAGTGTTAAGGACAGTACTCATAAGTATCCTCTTCTTTCTTTTGTTTTTCATTCTTAATCATTGAATTGAGTAGAGGCAATATGTCTCCTCCATTTTTTAATACCACGACCTGAGCGTCAGAACCTTTAAGCTCAAAGGCCATTTCTAATGCTTTCTGAGGGGTGGAAGCCCAAAGGAGCCCCAGTTTTTCTGTGGTTTCCTTATCGATTCCGCGAGAAACAAGTATCCCCCTCCCCTTGTCACGAACGATGCGCCCTACATGGGAAATGTGGGCGGCCAGCGTAAGATCGTCAATTTCTTTCTCATCAACCATTTGTTTAATTTCTTTGAAGGGAAGATACCCGATTTCAGTGAGTTCCGGATGTCCCTGTGCTACACCATCGGGGCAAGGTGTAACAAGGATTAAAATTCCGTCTTTTTTTAATGCTAAATCTCCGGAATAGATGCCTTTTGCCGCTTGCCAGAGTTCAGCATCAGCCGGGAAAGACTCTGCAATAACTATGTCTCCCAAACATGGTAGTGGAGCCCCATAAATTTCTTTCGAGGCCGAGCACCCCTCCTTGTGGGCTTCTATTGGATCACCGGCAACGCAGCGATAGACCTCTTCGTTTCCGTCCATTACTACGTTAACGATATATTTCAAACCCGCAGCCAGCCCTACGGCGTTCATTTCCCTGCGGACAGGGGTGTCGATCTTTCCTATAAAATCTTCGCCGTCGTAAAGGGCGCTTACCCAGTGGGTTTGCCCCGTGGTAATTCCGCCTGACACACCTGGCTGGACAATTTTTGCTCCCCCTGAAAAGCCAACCACCCGATGGGGGGTGATGTGCCCTATCCCTATAACAAAATCTGCTTCGAGAAGGGCTTTATTCACCCATATTTCTGTCCCGTTTTCTGTGGGACGAAGTTCTATAAGCTGATCAGGGTCGTCCCAGGCATGTTGCAGGATTGTGAAATTCTGAAGAATCTGTGAACCGAACTTTTTCTCCAGTTCCTCTTCTGTCATTGGGCGATGGGTTCCAAGGGCAACCATAATAGAAATATTCTTGGATTGGATTCCCGCTTTTTTAAGCCGTTTAATGACTTCCGGAATAATAATATGTGCTGGAGTGTTACGTGTGTTGTCATCTGCAAGGATCAGTATCTTCTGTTCAGCTTTTACACATTCTTCTAGCCGAGGAGCCCCTATTGGAGAATCTAAACCTCGATTGATGGCATCCATATCGTCTGCAAAGGGTTTCGGAGGACAAGCGGGACTTAATATAGCCACAAGATTTTCTTCAGGGATAGAAATACCCTCAAAATCAGGATAAGTGAAGGAAACTGAAATGTTCATGCCCTCACCGTTCTTCTAAAGAAGCAAAATTGAAGTCTCTAGCGAGGCCGTTGAGCATAGACCATGTGGCCTCGTCTATCTCCACTCCTTTTTCTAGGGCGATTTTTCGGCGGGCAGCTTCTTTTTGGCCGTGGGTATATACTTGGGATTCCCCATGAAGAGGAGCGCTGTTTCGAAGGGCGCGAAGAATATCTCCCACATAGGTTCTTATGGGTGCTGGATCTCCAAACAGATCGAGACGGAATGCGGAGAAGAAGTGGCATACATTAGCGTCAGGAGTCTGGAAAACGTCGCGTGTCCAGCTGCCCATGGAAAGGGGAGCACATAGGAGTTCTACCAAAAGCCCCATCCCGTACCCTTTATGTCCTCCCATTTCTTCGCCGGAACCGCCAAGAAATACTTGACCTCCAAGTTCCCGTGTAGGATCAGCCAGAAGGTCTGTTGCGGCTTGTGCATCAGAGATGGGTTCTCCTTCTTCATCTATTATCCAGCCTTCAGGAAGATCTTTACCCCGGCGTTTATAGACACCCAGTTTCCCACGAGCTGCTGTTGTTGTTGCCATATCAAGAAGGAAAGGCTCTTCTTCATCTGTGGGTATAGAAACTGCTATGGGGTTTGTTCCAAGCATTCGCTGACGGCCCAGGGCTGGCACTGCGCATCGGATGGTATTGGTATAAGCACTCCCAACGAACCCTTCACTTGAAGCCATTTCGGCCCAAAGACCTGCCATTCCGAAATGATTAGAGTTACGAACAGAAACGTAACAAGTACCATTTTTGCGGGTTTTTTCAAGACAAATTTTCATAGCAAATTGAGAAATATGGGATCCAATACCATAGTGTCCGTCAATAACGGCTGATATAGGGGTTTCGAAAACAATCTCAGGGTCTGCCAGAGGCTTTACATGGCCGCTTTCCAATTCGTTTTTGTAGACCTTGAGGCGGGTTACACCATGAGAAGCAACTCCTCGTGCGTCTGCTTCTACAAGTACTTTAGCTGTAATTTCAGCTTTGTTTCTCGGGTATCCTATCCTCTGCAGCACATCGGCAGAGAAGTTAATCAGCGCTTGATAATCAACACGTTTATACAGGGAAGACATAGGGGTGACACCTCTTCTTTCTATAAATATAGAGCTTCATTATTTATGCTGAAATTTTAGATCCGATACTAGTTATATAAGAGAATAAAGGGGGAGAAGTCAAGGAAAGTTATCCGTTAGGCGGAATATCGGTTCGTATTATGGTGCCAGGTCTTGAAACTGTACACTAATGCACAGTTTCAAGACCTGGCACCATTTTGGGGAGATTTTTAATGTTGTTTTTCCAATATTCGAATAAGATAGCATTGTCCTCTTTTAGTGTAAGAGAGTCTTTCTTTTTTCTAGCGATGTTGCTGGAGGAGGGGGGTAACGAGGTGTCTTTATTTAATGCGTTGGAACTCCTTCGTTTTTTTGAAAAAGAAGGGATTAAGGCCTGGATTGTAGGGGGGGCAGTTCGTGATTATCTTTTAGGACAGTCTGTTTCAGATGTGGATTTAGCAGTTTCTGGCGGAGAAAAGGAGATCCAGAGAGTTTTCCCAGGGGCGGTTATTGTAGGAAAAGCTCAGAAGCAAACGGCGGTCATATCTTTCAATAGGGAGGCTTTTGACGTGTTTCCTCTGAGAAACAAGCCTGTTGAGGAGGATTTGGCACGGCGAGATTTTACAGTAAATGCCATGGCACTTGACAGTAAGGGCCATATTTACGATCCCTTTGATGGTTTTTCAGACTTAAGAAAAGGGATTCTCCGGTTTAATGGTAATCCCCTGCATCGCCTAAAGGATGATCCCATACGTGCCCTTCGTTTATGCCGTTTTGCTTCTACTCATGGATTAAGGATCGATGGTGATTCCTCACTTGCCGTTGAAAATTTTGCTTCTCATATTACGGGCGTATCTCAAGAGCGTATAGGCCATGAAGTTGCGAGGGCATTTGATGGCGACGGTTTTCTTTTTTTCCGATTTGTAAGAAGCCATGGCTTAATGGCTGTTTTCTTTCCCTTTCTTGAAAAGCTCTGGGGGCAGCGTCTGGAGGCCGGAAGTATTTATGAGGGAGACTGTCTTCTCCATTCCTTCCTCTCGCTCCAGTCTGCCCAGGAACAGAGGAGAGACAAGTCTGTTCAGGTGGCCGCCTTATTTCAGCATTTGAATTATGATTTTGTAAATGAATTGCTTCTGAGTTGGTCGTGGCCTTCTGTCAGCAGAGAAGAAATTGTTGCTCTCATTAAGAATCTTCCTTTTTTTCTTGAGCCTCTTCCCTTGGACAGAGCAATAGCTGTATACGATTCTTTGGGAGAAGATATAATAAGAAAACTTTTTGACCTTTCCCATGCGTTCTTATCGTCTTCGGGAAAGCCTACAGATGTATGGCGAGAAAATCTGTTGACGTACAATCGTGTTGTGTTGAGGCTTAAATGTATTGATTTTCTCCCAGATGGGAAAGAATTGAAACGAGTGCTGGGGCTTGAAGAAGGACCTTTGGTGGGGTTGCTAAAAACAGGGTTGCGCCAGGCAGCTGCCAAAGGTGAAATAGAGAGTAGAGAAGATGTTAATAAGTGGTTATGGGAAAATGCTCCGGATAAGGCGTAGCCTCCATGGTATTCTGACCTATAGGAGCTCATCAAAAAAAGAAGTGTAGATTGACTAGCATAAAATTTGGTGGTAATCTTCTGGTGGTCGACCGGTCGACCTTCAGAAGATTACCTTTTTTATATGCTAGACATTAGAAAACCACGGTGTGTTAAAGACAGATTGCGACAAGTTCTATCAAAAAAATCGAAGATTGCTTCTATCACAAGTGAACTTTGAAAAATTAGTAGCCGAACATCATGTAGTTTGTTTCGTTGGTTCCCTGCCCCATGTAAAGGGGTTCTAGTTGAATTCTTTTTAGCCTTCCTTATGTAGTTTGCCTATCGTTTTATAAAACCCGTTTCGCCCAAGGAGATATCTCCTTTACGAATAGGAAGGTTTTTATATGATCGTGTTGATTTTCACAAAACGCTCTCGCGGAGGGCTTATAAGACTGCTTCGCCAGCAGATAAAGTTATAGAGAAAAAATGTAATTTCTTCCTAGACGAAAATTATATTTTGTAAGGAGGGGAGCGCCTTTGCTTAAGTATGTGATTCGAAGGATTTTATTGCTTGTTCCAGTTATTTTAAGCGTTATGGTTATTCTCTTTACTATCCTTTACTTTACCCCGGGTGATCCGGCCAGGATTGCTCTTGGCCAGGAGGTAACCGCAGAGACCATCGCGGCCTTCAATGCAGAGCATGGGCTGGACGCGCCCTACGTGGTCCAGTTAGGTCGTTATATTTATAATGCCGTATTCCATGCTGACCTTGGCTATTCCTATGTTATGAAAAGCTCAGTTTCTTCTGAGCTGGCTTCGCGTATTCCTGTAACAATGAAACTAGCCTTCTGGGCAGTTGCCTTCAGCACCCTGGTGGGGATTCCCTTGGGAGTGATCTGTGCTATACGCCAGTATTCCCTTCTCGATAGTCTTACAACGCTGTTGACCCTTTTAGGGGTTTCAATGCCTACTTTTTGGACAGGGCTTCTTTTCATTCTGGCCTTTTCAGTGCACCTCGGATGGCTTCCTTCCATGGGGTTCAGCACTGTTAGCGAAATGGTTCTTCCAATTATTACCCTTTCTGGTTCGGCTGTTGCGATTATTGCCAGAATAACCCGTTCCAGCATGCTGGAAGTCATACACTCTGATTACATTCGTACAGCTCAAGCAAAGGGGCAGAAACAGAGCGTGGTAATTTTCCGCCATGCTTTGCCCAATGCCATGATCCCGATCCTCACCATCATCAGTATGCAATTCGGCATGCTTCTAGGCGGATCGATTATTACAGAAGCGATTTTTTCCATCTCTGGCGTAGGAAGGCTCATGCTGGAGGCCATCAACATGCGAGATTACCCTATTATTCAGGGCGGGGTGCTATTTATTTCCGTTGCCTTCTGCCTGATCAATCTTGCTGTGGACATTCTTTACGCTTTTGTTGATCCTCGGATCCATGTGAGATAGAGGGGAGAATTGCAATGTCGTCATCAAAAAGCAACTCTATGAAAAACAACACAATGTGGAGATATACTTTTATTCGGTTGCGCAGAAATTATCTTGCAATGATTGGGCTTGCTGTTCTTTTGGTGCTTATATTCATGGCCATATTCGCAGAACAAATTGCACCTTACGGATATGCCGATCAGGATTACATGATGATCCGCAAGCCTCCCTCCGCGGAACATTTTCTTGGAACAGATGAGTTTGGCCGGGATGTTTTTAGCCGGTTGATATATGGTTCCAGAATTTCGCTGCAGGTTGGACTGATAGCGGTTTCCATCTCTTTAATTGCAGGCGGCGCCATAGGCGCGATAGCTGGTTATTTTGGAGGGAGAATAGACAACGTCTTAATGCGCATAATGGACGTTCAGCTTGCGATCCCCACCATACTATTGGCGATTGTAATCTCATCAGCCCTTGGGCCAGGCCTGTTCAACCTTATGGTAGCTGTGGGAATTACGTCTATACCAAGGTTTGCTCGTCTCATGAGAGCGTCGGTGCTTTCAATAAAGGGCATGGAATATATTGAAGCCGCAAGAGCCATGGGGGCTAGCCACTTCCGCATTATTATGATGTATATTTTGCCAAACTGCATGGCTCCCCTTATTGTTCAATCGACCCTTAGCGTTGCAAATGCCATACTTTTCGCGGCAACTCTAAGTTTCCTTGGTCTGGGGATTCAGCCTCCATACCCTGAATGGGGCGGAATGCTTTCGACAGCTCGTCCGTATTTGAGGAACAGCGCCTATCTAAGCATCTTCCCCGGTTTGGCGATAATGGTCACTATTGTTGCTTTGAACTGCATAGGCGATGGGCTGCGCGATGCTCTTGATCCTAAACAGAAACGGTAAGGAGGATAAGAATGGGCGATAAGAACAACATTCCTTTACTGGATATTCGCAATCTTTCCGTACGTTTTAACACAGACTCCGGAATAGTGCATGCAGTGAACAATTTAAATCTTTCTCTTCGTAGAGGAAAGGCCCTTGGGTTTGTGGGTGAAACTGGAGCAGGTAAAACAACAACAGCCCTTGCCGTACTCCAGCTGATTCAGTCCCCTCCGGGAGAGATTACCAATGGCGAGATATTTTTTGATGGCCAAGACGTCATGAAGATGACAGAGGCTGAGAAAAGGGATATTCGAGGAAGCAAGATTGCCATGATTTTCCAGGATCCCATGACTTCTCTCAATCCTATTATGACAGTGGAAGAGCAGATTATGGAAATGATCTCACTTCACTCTGACTTTAAGGGAGAAGCGGTGCGGAAACGGGCTCATGAGATGTTGGCTCTTGTGGGAATTCGCCCGGAGAGGGGAAAGGAATACCCTCATCAGTTTTCCGGAGGCATGCGCCAGCGGGTGGGGATCGCCATCGCCCTTGCCTGTGAACCAACCCTTCTGATCGCCGATGAGCCTACGACAGCTCTGGATGTGACTATTCAGGCCCAGGTTCTTGATCTGATAAAGAATCTTCAGAAAATCGTCAATACTTCTTTGCTGCTCATTACTCATGACCTTGGCATCGTGGCGGAAATCTGCGACGAGGTGGCCATTATGTATGCGGGGCGTCTGGTGGAATACTCTGATATTCGACAGCTTTATAGCAAGCCCATGCATCCATATACGCAAGGACTTTTTAATGCCGTACCCAAACTAGATAGCGAGCCAGGTGGAAAGCTCGCCGTTATATCTGGGCTCATGCCGGATCCTACGGATTTGCCCAAAGGATGCCGGTTTTCTCCCCGTTGCCCCTATGCCCAGGATATTTGCCATGAAAAGGCGTGCGGGATGAAAGAGTATGAGCCAAATCATTTTGTGGATTGTTTCTTCCCCTTGGGGATGAATGGGGGGACAAGGCAATGACAAAGCAAATACAGACGTCCGAAACTCTTCTTGACATAAGGAATTTGAAAAAATATTTCAATGTTAGCAAAGGACTTTTACATGCCGTTGACGATATAACCCTTACCATAAATAAAGGCCAGACCCTTGGTTTGGTGGGTGAGTCAGGGTGTGGAAAGTCTACTCTTGGACGGGTTGTTATCGGTCTAATCGAAGCCACTGGCGGCGAAGTTCTCTTCAAGGGGCAGGACGCTCTGAAATTCAATAATGCTCAGAAAAGAGAGTTTCACAAGCAGGCCCAGATAGTATTTCAGGATCCTTTTTCTTCACTGAATCCCAGGATGTCGGTTTCACAGCTTATTGCGGAACCCTTGCTGATCAATAAGGCATGCGGCAGCCGAAAAGAAGTTGACAATAAGGTGAAGGAGCTTATGGATACTGTCGGTCTGGCCGAACGTCTCACAACATCGTTTCCTCACGAACTTGACGGGGGGCGTCGTCAGCGTATCGGTGTAGCTCGTGCCCTTGCCCTTGACCCGGAGTTTATCGTTCTTGACGAGCCGGTATCGGCCCTTGATGTCTGTATCCAGGCTCAAATACTGAATTTGCTGGGAGACCTTAAAAAGGAGCGAGGTTATACTTACCTCTTTATTTCCCATAACCTCAGCGTGGTGCGATATGTCTCAGATGAAGTGGCAGTCATGTATTTGGGGCAGGTGGTGGAGAAGGCGGGCAATACTATCCTTTTCAAGGATCCCCTTCACCCTTATACCCAGGCGCTGCTTTCGGCGGTTCCCGTTATTGACCTGGATGGGAAAAAGGACAGGATCCTCCTTGAGGGAGACGTTCCCAGTCCCATCAATCCGTTGCCAGGGTGCAGGTTTGCGCCCCGGTGCGCATATCGACAGGAGATTTGTATGAACGAGACCCCGAAACTTACAGAAATTGATCCCGGTCATTTCGTTTCCTGTCATTTTGCCAGAAATTTAAAAAATAACAGTTGACAATGACAAGGAAGCCACAGCAACAGGGTTCTGCTGAAAGTAGCGAAACGCTCAGATGGTTTGCAGGGGTTCCCATTGGAACAAATCTCCTTATCCTGATGGATCTGGGGATGGTTTTGGCAATCCTATGGGCAGGATCATTTGTATTTTTGATCTTTTTGCAACTGTTGTTTGGCAAAACGTTGAATCGAATCCAGATCAGTGCTGCAGTCGGCTTCGCCAGTTTTCTCGCCCTTTTTATAATTGGGGCATTTCTGGTTATCAGTTTTCTGATCTTTCAAAATCGTTATGTAGCCTTGTTTCGCTTTGATAGCGAGGGCGTTTTTTGCGAAAGCATAAGAAAGGGCCCGGGTTCGTTTAGAGAAAGCATGCATTGGCGTCCTTTTCCTATTGAGCCAGTTCTGAATGCCGCAAAAAGTGTAACAAGAATGGTTCCCTGGGGGCGCATACATGCTCTCGAACCGGCGGCTGGTCTTCAAGTGATATTCCTTAAGGGGACGAAAAAAACCCTTATGCGGATCTATTGCCCCGACCAGAACACCTTTGAACAGGCTCTCGCCTTTGGGCGTGCGAGGCTATTTGATCGTTTCCGCGGAGGAGGCAATTCTTCCGCGTCCATTGATGACGAAGGCGCTGACAAGTTTGATTGATATCTCCCAGTAAAAAGAAGGCTGGGTAGTGTTCAATGTGGTAATTCTTTTATTTAAAGGCATCACACATATCTTCGTATAAGGAGTGACGGAAAGTGAAAGGAAAATTTTGTTTACGGTTATTGTTAGCAGTAGCGGTATTAACGTTAATCGCAACAACTGGTTTCGCCGCAGTGATGGAAACATTCACACTCGGCCTTCCCGGGGATGCCAAGAGCCTTGATCCCCATCAGGCGACGGACACCATGTCCTTTGCCGTTGCCAAGCATATCAATGAGCCTTTGGTAACAGTGGATGGAAAAACAAAGCAGCTTGTGCCCGTTCTTGCCGAACGCTGGGAAGTCCTGGACGACCACACGTACAAATTCTATCTTAAAAAAGGTGTGAAGTTCCATAATGGTGAAGAGTTCACTGCCGAGGACGTCGTTTTCTCTTTGACTCGTGCCGCTTCCCCTGATTCTGTGCACGCTGGGTCCAAAGGCAAAAAGATTGACACAGAAGGCTTCGAGATCATTGATAAGCACACTGTCATCGTGAGGACCGTTGGTCCCGTAGGCGGATGGCTTGAGTCGATGAAACACCCCTATGCGAGTATCTTCAATAAGAAGGCTGTTGAAGAGGGCGGTGCCGACTACTTCAGAAACCCTGTGGGGACCGGCCCCTTCAAATTCAAGAGCTGGGTCAAGGGTGAGCGCATTGAACTCACTGCCTTTGAAGACTACCACGGAAAGAAGCCCGGCTTCAAAAACTTTAACATTCTTGTCCTGCCAGATGACAGCAGCAGAGTGATCGCCCTTGAAACCGGCAAAGTTGACATGATCTATGCTGTTCCTCCAAGTGAGTATCAGCGTCTGAACGAATCTGAAAAAGTTAGGGTTGTTGCGTCCCCGGGCCTTCGACTTCAATATCTTGGCATGAACACAGATAAGAAGCCTCTTGATGATCCAAGGGTGCGTCTTGCCATAGAGTATGCCATTAATAAAGAAGCCTATTGCGCAGTTGTATACCAGAACAACGCAGTACAGCCTGATGGTCCGCTGGTGCCCGCGAGCACCTTCACCCCTGCGAACGCTGCGCCTTATCCCTTTGATCCCGCCAAGGCCAAGGCTCTTCTTGCTGAGGCTGGATATCCTGACGGGCTGACCCTTGATTTCTGGACAAGCAACTTCCAAGACAGAGTAAACGGAGCCACAGTCATTCAGTCCATGCTTGCCCAGGTGGGAATCAAAACGAACATTCAGATCTTTGAAGCAGGGGCATTCAATACGAAAATGAACGGTAACGAGCATGCCCTGTACGTAGGCCAGTGGGGAATGCAGACGAGCCGTAACGCCGGAGATTACTGGCTGACTCTTTTCCATGCCGGCAGCATCGGTTCTGCAAACTGGGCCCGTCTGAATGATCCAGATATGAACGCTCTTCTTGAAAAGGTCAACACAACCGTTGATGAAGCCGATCGAGTTGTACTTCTTCAGAATGTATGGGATGGATTGAACGAGCTTCATCCAATCGTTCCCCTTGCCGTACCAAGCGAGCTTTACGGTGTAAGAAGAGACCTTGTTGGAGTTGAAGATCTCGCCGATGGCCAGATCAACTATTTGGGCAACCTTTCTTTGAAAGACTAAGCGAACTCACAGGTTCTTACTGGCCCCGTCCCAGAGAAGAGATATTCTCAAGGACGGGGCTGCCGTGGTTATAACGCAGGCTGCCCAATACCCATGCCGCTGATACATAATTCATTCCAGAACTTCGCTAGCGCCGAATTTTTGGATAAGGGGGAGGAATCTATGCTACATAAAGAGCGTTTTCAAAAATTGGTTGAAATACTGAATGAGCAAAAACTTGATGCAGTTTTTCTTGCCCCATCTTCCGACCTGAAGTATATAACCGGCCTTGATTTTCGGTCTGATTCCCGCTTGAAAGGCGCATTAATTTCCAAAGAAGGAGAAAGTTTCTTCCTCTGCCCGTCTCTTCATAGGGATGATGTAGAGAGTGTCAGGGAAGAAATGCACATATTGGAGTGGAATGACGTTGACTGGTTTCAGGGTGCTTTCAGACGGGGGCTTCAGCTTGTAGGGCTGGACGGACATCTGAGAATCGCATTTACGAGGGGCATTGAAGCTGGTGACATGATTGAAGCAGTAGAGGGACTTAATGTACAGTGTGTCAATGGTTTTTCCCTTCTTTCTCCCATGCGTTCCATAAAAAGCAAAGAAGAGTTAGAGCTCATGAGAAGAGCGTCAGCTATGAACGATAAGATGATGGAATCCCTTGCAGTTTATCTTCGTCCGGGTCTCTATGAAGACGAAATCATAAAATTTATTATGAACTTCCACGAATCTCATGGCGGAAAGCCGCGAGTCCCTGGTGTTGCTACGGGAGTCAACAGCTCAAAGCCCCATTATGGAAGGGACAATAACCGTGCCATTGAGGAGAATGACATTGTGCTGGTGGATTGTGGCGGATGGTATGATGGCTACAGCCATGATATGACGAGGACCTTTTTCGTAGGAGCCCCCACAGAAGAGCAGCGGAAAGTATATGAAATAGTTCTTGAGGCTCAGCTGGCGGCAGAGGAAAAGGTGGCAGTCGGCGCGATTCCAAGCGAAATAGACAAGACCGCCCGGGACATCATAACAGAATACGGCTATGGGGATTCTTTTAACCATCGATTGGGACATGGTATAGGCATGGACGGACATGAAGCTCCCTATATTTCCCAGGGCAACCATGTTCCCCTGGTAGAAGGAAATTGCTTCAGCATTGAGCCCGGTATCTATCTTAAAGGCAAGTTCGGGGTTCGTATTGAAGACCTGGTCATGCTGACAGAGTCAGGCCGTGAAATCATAAACCATTATCCAAAACATCTTCAGGTTTTGTAATTAGGCAGCGCAAAGAGGGCCTTGCCATATGAGGAAACACAGTATTTTTAGAAAGGCGGGGTAGTGTTGATTTCAGAAATACTTCAAAAAACCCTCGATATAAAAGAGTATATAGTCGATGTAAAACGCAAAATCCATAAACATCCCGAGCTGGGGATGGAGGAATATGAAACTACGGCATTTGTAAAATCTGAGCTGTCGACCATGGGAATAGAGATGATCCCCCTTGAAAAAAACGTGGGAGTGCTTGGGATCATAAAGGGAGAAAAATCTGGTGGAGAGATCGTTACAGCTCTTCGCGCCGACATGGATGCCCTTCCAATTCAGGAAACAGCTGATGTGCCAGATAAATCTGTTGTTCCGGGCGTTATGCATGCCTGCGGTCATGATTGCCATACGGCAATGCTGATGGGAGCTGCCAAAGTGCTGGTATCCCTGAAAGGACATTTTTCAGGAACGGTGAAGCTTCTCTTTCAGCCAGCAGAAGAAAATCTTGGTGGAGCGAAGTATATGATCGAGCAGGGCGTTCTGGAGAATCCCAAGGTGGACCATATTCTGGGCCTCCACGGGCACCCATCCTATGATGTGGGAGAAATAGCCCTTAGAGGAGGGCCTGCCATGGCCTCTTCTGATTTCTTCACTGTTAAGATAACTGGAAAAAGCGCTCATGGTGCCTATCCTCACCGAATTGGCTGCGATCCTATTCTGGCAGCTTCGAATTCTGTGATGGCAATCCAGAGCATCATTACCCGGCAGATAGATGCCATAGACAGCGTCGTGATCTCTGTGTGTGAGATCCATGGAGGAACGGCAAAGAACATTATCCCCGAAGCAGTAGAATTTTCCGGGTCTGTCCGCTGTCAGAGCGCAGAGACGAGAAACTCCATAGAAAAGCGTATTTTAGACGTCGTTCAAAATATAGCTTCTACTTACAAATGTAAGGCAGAGCTTGATTACCATTATGGTGTTCCGCCATTGGCAAACTCCCCCAGGGTTACAGAGATAGTTCGTGGAAGCGCGGAAAAAGTGGTGGGATCAGATAGGGTGAAACACATTGATATTCCTGCCATGGGTTCTGAGGATTTTTCCAGATATCTCGAAATCGTTCCAGAGGGGGTTTTCGCCCGCCTGGGAATAAGGAAACCGAATGAGTCTGATCCTGTTTACCATAACGGCAATTTTGTCTTTCCGGAAGAAGCTCTTCCTTACGGGGCTGCTCTTTTTGTACAGTTTGTGCTTGATATGAACCAGTAAGGTGAAAATTCTTTATTTGCAGATTCTAAATTTTAATTTAATGCAGGAGGTTTTATAGAATGCCAATGACACACAGGCAGCGCATTGAAAGTACGCTTGCTTTCAAGGAAACAGATAGACTTCCTTATAGTATGTGGATGCATTTTCCCAACAGGGATCGCCATCCTCGACGTCTGGCTGAGCTCAGCCTTACCTATCAGAAGAAGTATGATTTGGATTTCATTAAGTTCATGCCTTTTGGAATGTACTCCACCATTGACTACGGGATGGATCTTAATGTTTTTCCTGGTTTTGTAGATGCCCCTGTGGCGCAAAAGCCCGTGATCGAAAAGGTTTCTGATTGGGACAACATTCGTTATGTTTCAGGAACTGCCGGTGAATATGCCATAGTTCTGGAAGCCCAGCGCATCCTTTTCGAAATGATGGACGAAAAAATTCCCTTTTTACAGACGGTTTTCAGCCCCATGACAACTGCTGTCAAGTTGAGCAGCCCACAGCTTTTGGTAAAGCATATTGCTGAAGATCCCCAAAGGGTCAGGAAAGCTCTTGAAATCATTACGGCGACAACTATTGAGTTTGTAAAAGCTACAGTTGCTCTTGGAACTGACGGCCTTTTCTTCGCCACTCAAATGTCCACAAAGGATCTTATCGATGATGAAACCCATGATGCCTTCGTAAAAAAATATGACTTAGAGGTATTGAATGGCGTTAAGAATTCCACCTGGTTTAATGTTTTGCATCTCCACGGTGCGAACGCTATGATTCGGGAGGTACAGGATTATCCCGTTCAGGCTCTTAGCTGGCACGACCGGGACGATGGTCCCTCCATGGAGGAAGTTCGTGGTTATAGCGACAAGGTCTTTGTTGGAGGACTGAGCTGGGGTGAAAAATGGCTTAGCAAAAATAATGAAGAAGTGGTCGCGGAAGTTCGAGAAGTAGCTGGTCGTAGCGATGGAAAAGGAGTAATTTTGGGACCAGGCTGCGTTATAGATCCTTCTACACCGGAAGAGCGCCTTGAACTGGTATATAGAACAGTGCTTGAAACTGTCAGGCAATAGAAGTCGATGTTACTGTAAGGTCTATTTTCTCGAAATTTAAGGCTGTGTTTAAAAAGATATTTCTGATAAGGCGACAGGACTTGTCCGCTGTCTGGGATGGTTTCTAGGGGCAGGCGGGCAAGTCTGTCATGCTGCGGATCTATCCTTTTCTGGCCAAATAAAATGGAGGAAGGGATCATGGTAAAAGAGAAGAACAGTCTTTCCAATGCAGGGAAACCGCTAAAAGGCCTTGTCATTTCCCATATCAGGGATAAGATCTTTAAAAACAGGACCTTGTGTTGCGGCGATCAAGTAAGCGAGAGAGAGCTTTCACGAATATTGGGGATAAGCAGAGCGCCGATTCGTGAAGCTTTGAAGGAGCTGGAAGAGCAAGGGTTGATCGTTTCTGTTAAATACAGAGGATGGTTTGTTGCTGACTTTCGTGAACAGGAATTTTTCGAAATCAACAAATTGCGCACCCTCCTTGAACATAGCCTTTTCGAATCTATAATTGCCCTTGGAGGGCCTAGCGACGAAGAGTTAGACCGGGCAGAGGCCCTGAATAAAGAATTGCGAATGATAATGGAGAGCTCTCTTCAGGGTGATGAGAAAGGTTTTGAATTTGCCGAAAAGGAAATGGCCTTTCATATGCATCTTCATTCACTGGCAAAAGATGACTGCTACTGGACCAAAAAGATGCTTAGAAACCTTTCCTACCAGATTGGATGTTCTTTTCACAGGTGGCTTTATAAAGAATGGCAGATGAAAGCCAGTGTGGAAAGCCACGAAAGGCTTATCCAGTGTCTGAGAAAAAAAGACGTTGATAATTTGTATGAACTGCTATTCCAGAGACTAGGAAAGGAGCCCATCGTCACACCAGAGAACTAAAGTGCTAAAAATGAGTGCTCGCGGCAGAGTGTCAGTTCTATAGGAAGCCGGACAATCTGAATTGAAACGAAAAAAGTATGGTTAAAGTCTGACAGACTCTGCCAGGGATGTTGCCGCACTTATCCATCGCCTCATTTCTTCCATGGATTCACCTTTCATCATCACAGTTCGTCCATCAATGCGATTGACTCCCGGAATATAGGATACTTCGTCACATTGGCGAGTATGTTTAAATGTAAGTTCGAGGGAGTAGGGCAAAGAGATCTTCAGAACAGGGGCCTTGCGGGCACGAATGGACGATACGGCTTCTTTAGCCGCATTTTTTAAAAGAGGATATGTTTCGCAGGGGGGCAAGAGAGTGCCGCAGCTATTCGATCGCCCTTCCTTTACAGTACAGATTGTAATATCTTCACCAAGAAGCCTCTGAGCTTCCCTACAAACGGCTTTATCCCCCGTAACGAGGGCTACAGGAATGTTCTTTTCTGCGCAGACAGCGGCGTTGAGCCCTGTTTCTCCCACAGGTGTGCCGTTGAGCTTGACATTGAAGACTGTGTTGACTGAAAGGGTGTGGTCTAGAATGGCGCCGGACGTTCCAGCCATAGCATGATACCCTACAAAGAAGATGCCATCGCAGCCCTCAGTTCCCTCAATCATGCCGAGGGCTTTAGGGCTTCCTGAAACAAGGCGGACTTTTTCTGGGAGTGAAGAAACGTCCACATTGATCATACGCTCATGAGAATCGTTTACAATGATTTCTGTAGCTCCTGCCTCCAGGGCTCCATCTATTACCGCTCGCAGGTCATGGAGCTGCATTTTGCACCCAAAAGCATATTCCACCGGGGCACTATCCTCTACATGAAGAGAGCTTACTATTCCAGTGGCGCCTTCCATATCTACACTGATATAGATTTTCAAAGAGATCACCTCTATAACAATATATTATAATGTCTGTTAATGATTATAAACGTGGTACCCATCTGGTGCGAGTACTACATTCGCCATTTTGCCTGGAAAGGGGAGGAAAGAGATGCTTGGTCAGAAGCGTATCTCCGATTATGGCATTCATGTAGGTCATATGAAACGGGGAGCCCTCAATTCCATTACAGACGTATCGGGAGTAAAGGTAGGGCACTGCACCCTTAGGGGAGAAGGCATAAACACAGGGGTTACAGCGGTGATACCCCATGGCGGGAATTTATTTAGAGAAAAGCTTTTTGCTGCGTGTCACATTATCAATGGTTTTGGGAAGTCAGTGGGACTCATTCAAATAGAGGAAATGGGCACTATCGAAACGCCAATTCTCCTCACCAATACATTAAATACCGGCACCGTCTCTGAAGCTCTCGTTCGTTATATGCTAAAAGATAACCGTGATATCGGCCGGGAAACCGGCACGGTGAATCCTGTGGTTTGCGAGTGTAACGATGGTTTTCTTAACGACATCCAGGGACTTCACGTACGGGAAGAACATGTACTGACAGCTATAGCCAACGCAAACAGGGAGTTTGAAGAAGGGGCTGCGGGGGCTGGATGCGGTATGTCCTGTTATCAATTGAAAGGGGGCATAGGTACTGCTTCCAGAATCATCCAGGTTGAGAGGGCGGCTTTTACCCTTGGCGTTCTTGTTCTTTCCAACTTTGGAGAAATGGGAGATTTGCTGGTGGATGGCCGTAAAGTAGGGCAGAAGATAGCCTCTATTGAACCGCCCCAGGAAGATCGGGGCTCTGTCATTGTTGTTATTGCCACAGATATCCCCATGACAGAACGGCAGCTGAAACGACTGTGCCGCCGTTCTTCCGTCGGGATTACACGAACAGGAACCTATATAGGAAATGGAAGCGGGGAAATAGCTTTAGCTTTTTCTACCGCCAATCGATTTTTTCACTATGAAACGGCCCCGGTCTGCGCTCTTGAGATGTTCAACGAAAATAATATGGACATGGTCTTCAGGGCTGTGGTGGAAGCCGCGGAAGAAGCGGTTCTCAACTCCATGATCTGCTCAGAGCCCACGAGAGGGCGAGACGGGAACATGCGTCATTCCCTGAAAGAGTACACGTCTTTTTTTATTTAAAGACAGGTTTCATAAGATATTCAAGACATGTTCTGAGAGAGAAGGCTGAAGCGCCAAAGGCATAGCAATCAAAATCCTTGTCGTAGTAATCTACAGAGGCGATATCCATATGGACCCAGGGGATTTGGGGATCAACGAATTCTCTTAAGAACATTCCGGCAGTTATGGCTCCGCCGCCTCGGCCGCCAGTGTTTGCCACATCGGCATTGGGTGTGTTTATTTGCTCCCTAAGTTTTTCATCATCCATAGTGAAGCGGTGAAATCTTTCTCCGGCCTTTTCTGCGGCTTCTAAAATATCCGCGCTCAAATCATCCCAGTCGGAAATCAGGGCGGCAGTATAGTTGCCTAAGGCTACAGTGGCTGCTCCTGTGAGAGTTGCCATGTCTATTATTCCATCGGGTTTGAGAGTGGAAGTGTAGGCCAGCATGTCGGCAAGGGTAACACGCCCCTCAGCATCGGTGTTCTTTATTTCGATAGTTTTGCCATTCATTGCTTTAATAATATCGTCAGGCCTATAGGCATTTCCGTCGGGCATGTTCTCTACTGCGCCAAAAAGTCCGTGTACTTCGTAAGGGCAGTTCAGTTCAGGCAGAATGTTCATTATGCCTAATAGGTTGCAGGCGCCGGACTTATCGCCCTTCATGGTCATAATGCCTTCACTTGTTTTAAGAGAAAGTCCCCCGCTATCAAAGGTGACACATTTCCCTACAAGGGCAATTTTCCCCAGGGGTGTTCCTTTTGGCCTGTACTCCATATGAACAAGTCGCGGGGGAGTCTTAGACCCTTTTCCAACATGCCAAAGAGCGTGAAGACCTTTTTCCTGAATCTCATGCTCATCAAATACGGTAATCTCCATGCCGTGACGTGTCGCTATCTCTTTAGCAAGGGAAGCCATAGTAAGGGGGGAAATAACGTTCCCAGGCTCATTCGCCAGATTGCGGGCGTAAACCTGAGCTTCTGCCGCAAGTCTTCCGTGGTTCATGGCCCTAGCGTCGCCATTGCAAAGACAAAAACGTTCACATTGAGCAGCCGGGGAAGGATCGGTGGTGCGATATTTGGTAAAGCGGTAATTTCCAAGAACTGCTCCTTCTGCTATGGCTCTGCTTACCCAGGCATCCGGCTTTTCCGGCAAGTCGAGAATGAAAGATGAGAGCTGCATAGCCGTTCCTTTTCTTACGAATTCTGCGGTCATGTTCCGGCAGAGGGAGTTTTGTGCCGATTTCTTATCAGGTTTTTTTCCTAACCCGATAACGGCAATCCACTGTTCAGGTTCTTTTACCTTTGGGACGAACTGAAGAAAGCCTTTTTTGCGCCACTGAGAGGCTAAATGGCTGTATGATGTTATCTCTTCAGGGAGATCCGTGTCTTCAAAAAGCATAAAACCTCGAACATGGGGCTGACCTTTGAAGAGTGATGGGTCATTGATTAATTGCATGACGCACCTCCATAATGAACATAATATAAACATACTATACAACAATGTTTGCGAGAGGGGCTATAATTTAAGGGAAAAACACTTCGCATCCCTAGCCATGTACCTATAAAAACGGAGGCATTATTTATGAACGATTGCCCAAAAAAAGATATGACTTTTTGTTTAAAGCAGGCAGAAAAACTCCATAAGCATAATTTTGTTGTGGATGCCCACTTCGATTTGCTTCCCCTTGTTTTGGCAAAACGACAGGAAGGAAAAACCCACGTGATAGAAAAAGACTATCTCCCCTCATTATGGGCGGGTGGTGTGGGGCTTGTTATTTCATCCCTTTTTATCCCAGATGAGTTTCTGCCAGAGATGGGCCTTCGCCGGGCCCTTGATCTTGTAAGCGCCCTTTATTCAGAAATCGAGGAGAGTCCTGGGCTTTTCTCTATTTGCCGCAATACAAAGGAGATCAAAGAGGCTCATAAAAAGGGTGAGCTCGCCATTCTTCTTTCTTTTGAGGGTCTTGAACCAATAGGGAACGACCTCTCCCTGTTGCGAGTCTTTTATGAGTTGGGGGTTCGTGGAGCAGGCCTTACGTGGAGTCGCAGAAATTATGCTGCTGACGGATGTTTTTTCAGCCCCGTCCAGGAAGGCAGAAAAGGCGGCCTGACAGATTTGGGGCTCAAAGTAGTGAGTAAGGCCGTAGACTTGGGAATGTACATTGATATCAGCCACCTCAACGATGAGGGAGTGGAAGATCTTTTTGCCTTTTACGAGGGGCCAGTCATGGCTTCCCACTCAAATTGCCGAAATCTCACTTTCACCATGCGCAATCTTCCTGATGCCTTTATACAAAGGCTTGCTTCCCGCGGAGGCGTTATGGGGATGAATGTGTGCAGTTCCTTTGTTGGAGACCCCGAAAAAAAACTTCTCAATGAAAAAGATCTCGCTGACCATGTTGACCATATTCGAAACCTTGTAGGGATAGAACATATAGGGCTTGGCTTTGACTTTTGCGATGAGATGAGGGATTTCTCAAAACCTGGCCCCCACCTTAACTATGATTGCATCAAAGGATATGGCCAATGTGTAGAATTTACGGCGGAGCTGCTGGCCCGCGGATACAGTGAAGAAGAGGTTGTAAAGATCATAGGTGGTAATTTCATGAGGTTTCTGGAAGAAACAATCCATTGAGGTGCAGCTGAATAAATAAAAACCAAGGGGCGCTCTGTTCAGAGCGCCCCTTTATTGACCATAATCATTTCATAATATTAGATGTCGAGGTTCCTTACCTCGTGAGCATGGGCAGCAATAAAATCGCGGCGGGGCTCAACCTTGTCGCCCATGAGAATACTGAAGTACTCATCCGCCAGCATTGCATCCTCAACTTCTATCCGCTTGAGGACCCTGTTCTGGGGATCCATGGTTGTTTCCCAGAGCTGGTCGGGGTTCATTTCGCCTAAACCCTTATATCTCTGCACTGAGGCTCTTCTTGAGTCAGGAGTGGAATCGACAATGTCCCGCAGTTCCTTCTCGCTATAACAGTAGGTGACATTCTTCCCCCGCTGTACGCGATACAGGGGAGGCTGGGCAAGATAGAGATGCCCTTTATCAATAAGGTCTTGCATGTAACGGTAGAAGAAGGTGAGCAAAAGCGTGCTGATGTGGGCTCCGTCAACGTCAGCGTCTGTCATGATAATTATTTTGTTGTAGCGTAGCTTGCTGTGGTCAAAATCTTCTCCTATGCCGCATCCCAGAGCCTGAATGATAGTTCTGATCTCGTTATTGCTCAGCACTTTATCAAAACGGGCTTTCTCTACGTTCAGTATCTTTCCCCGTAAAGGAAGGATGGCCTGGAAACCTCTGTCCCGTCCCTGTTTGGCACTGCCTCCAGCAGAATCTCCCTCAACGATGTACACTTCGCAGACGTGAGGATCTCTGCTTGAGCAGTCAGCCAGTTTGCCCGGAAGGTTCATTCCGGTCATGGCTGTCTTTCGCACCAGTTCTCTTGCTTTCTTTGCGGCATCCCTTGCCTGTCGGGCTCGAATAGCCTTTTCCACCACCGGCTTCAGAACTTCCTGATGTTCATCCAGATAAGCGAGGAGGCCCTCGTAGACGACAGAGTCCGTGACGCCCTTAATCTCGCTGTTCCCCAGCTTCGTTTTGGTCTGTCCTTCAAATTGGGGATTGGACAACTTAATAGAGAGAACGCAGGTCAACCCTTCTTTAAGGTCTTCGCCAGAAAGATTCTCGTCTTTTTCCCGAAGGATCTTGGCCCGACGGGCAACTTCGTTGACAGCGCGGGTCAAAGCAGTTCTAAAGCCTGCGACGTGGGTTCCGCCTTCAATAGTATGGATCATGTTGGCGAAAGCAAATATGCGCTCCAGGTAGCCGTCATTGTATTGAATTCCCATTTCGACAGAAGCGCCGTCTTTTTCACCGGCAATTACGATTGGTTCCGGAAAGAGAGGGCTCTTCCCCTTGTTCAGGTATTCTATAAAGGTTTTAATGCCGCCTTCGTAGTGGAATTCTACACATTTGCCAGAGCGGCGGTCTTCCAGAGTTATGGCAAGGCCTGGGTTTAAAAAAGCCATTTCCCTCAGACGGCCTGATAAAATATCTGATGAAAACCTTACTTCTTCGAAGATCGTTGTATCTGGATGGAACCTCACATATGTTCCTGTCTGGGTTGAAGGTTCACCCTCCGAAAGATCTGTAACGGGTACCCCCCGCTCAAAACGCTGAGTACGGGACAGACCATTCCTTTGAATAGTGATTTCGAGCCATTCTGAGAGGGCATTGACCACAGAAACTCCCACTCCATGCAGGCCGCCAGACACTTTGTAGGCCTGATTGTCGAATTTGCCCCCAGCATGAAGAATAGTAAGTACCACTTCAGAGGCAGGACGGCCGCTTGAAGGATGGGGTTCGGTGGGGATGCCTCGCCCGTTATCCGCTACTGAAACACTTTCATCCTCATAGATTACGACAGAGATTTTATCGCAATAGCCGGCAATGGCTTCGTCAATCGAGTTGTCGACGACTTCGTACACGAGATGATGAAGGCCTCTGGGCCCTGTGTCTCCAATGTACATTCCAGGGCGTTTCCGAACAGCTTGCAAGCCTTCGAGCACCTGAATATCTTTAGCCGTGTACTGTTTAGCCGATGTTGTCATATATGGAACCTCCTCCTTGGAGCTTTTGCTTAAATTCAGAAGCTTTACGCCTTGATTCTTTTACGAAAGAACGGTATCGTCTAGACAGGGTTTCTGGTTTAAAGCCGGTGGCGGTTACAGATCCGTCTTTCATGTAAATGGCCGTTTCGTCCCCGTGGCGAACAATGGCGACGATTCTTTCTGCGGAAATGATTCCCTGACCTTCCAGGGGTATGAACACGGCCTCACATCCTTTCTATTCTGTTGTTGCAACCCTATTATTATATCAAATATGGAAGTCTATTGCTTTTGCAAAGACTCTGCGTTACAGTGATTGCTCATTTCTAGAATAAATGAAAGAGTAAGGAGGATATGGTGATTGAAAGGCTTTTTTCAAGGATTTATAAAAGAATCTTTTTTTCGTTTAGTTTTTGGTATTCGTAAAGAGTGGCGGACCTTTCTTGCCGTTACGGCGGGAGATGTGCTTATAGCTTTTGCCATGGTGGTTTTTGTAATGCCAAATCGTTTCCCCGACCTCGGCGTAGCGGGACTTTCTGTTCTTTCCAACTACATATGGGGAATTTCTCCGGCATGGGTGCTTCTCACAGCTAACGGCGCCCTGATGGCCTGGGCATGGCGGGAACTATCCCCTCGTTTTGTCATTTGGACAGGCTACTCTGTTTCCCTTATTGCTTTTTTAGTTAAGGTCTTTGAGTTTATACCTCAGCTAAACTTGGAGGATAAGTTTATGGCGGCGGTTCTTGCAGGTGTTATCAAGGGATTCGGAACGGGTATTATCTTCAGAGCAGGTGGATCTACCGGCGGAATAGATATTCCGGGAATGGCGTTACGTAAGCGTTACGGAATTGAAATGGGGCAGTTTTCTATTTGTGTTAATACGTTAATACTGGGTCTTTCTGCCTTCATTGTTGGCATTCAGGCTTCAATCTATGGAGTAGCCGCGCTCTATGTTTACGGTATAGTGGTGGATAATACGTCCCGTTCTTTTGACCGGCGCAAGCAGGTGTTTATCATTACGAATTATCCCCATGAGATTTCTGAGTTCATCACGAAGGATCTTGGCAGGGGAGTTACGTTGCTCCAGGGAGAGGGCGGTTTCTCGGGGCAGGAGAGAACCGTGTTGCTGGCTCTGCTCGAGCCCCGGCAAATGGTAACATTGAAACACTTCCTGGCCGCAAAGGATCCCAAAGCCTTTATGTCTGTCAATGATGCATCAGAAGTTCTGGGCAAAGGATTCAAGAGCTGGGAAAACCTATAGCAGCCTATTTATGGGGCCATGTGCATTCCCCTTTGAAAGGGCAAAAAGAACAGCGGCCTTTAACAGGTTTAAAGGGACCGGATAGGGCCTGTCGGGCCATTTTTCTGACCTCTCCTTCTATCTGATCCCAGTCCTCCCTTTCTAAAGAAGAAAGAAGTTCTTCTGTTCCTTCCCTCAGATGCCAGAAACCGAGAGAGATTAGCGGCACAGAAAGGGTTTTTTTCATGGCCAGGGCATAAAAGGCTAACTGGTCTCTGTAAAGGTTTTCTGGAACCTGGGAAATAGTGGTTATTTTAAAATCCCGAATAAACAGCATGTCATTTTCGTGCCACAGAAGATCAATGGCTCCAACCATGGTCGGGCCGTTGACTAAATCTGCTCGGAAGGGGACCTCCTTCTTGACGGTCAGGTTATTTTTAAGGATTCTGCCGACGATGGCCCCTTGCTGAAAAGAGAGGAGCCAGGAGTAGATATGTGAGGGTACTCGGGGGCGTTTCCACACGGCCCTGAGTTTCCCCGGCAGTGTTTCTGTGAAAGCACCCCAATTCTCCTCTTCAGGAAAGAAAGACTCAAGAGGTTTAGATGCAAAATCCCATTGGGAGAGCAGATAGTGGACCAGACTTCCCACATCTGCGCCGCCCTCTGAGGGATATTCTCCAGGCTGCTCCCAGACCAGTTCATGGCCCTGACGGTGTTTCATGCGGTAGGCGTATGGGCAGTATTGAAAAAGAGCAAAAGATGTGGCGCTGATTCTTGCCAGATACTGTTGTTTAGAAGAAGGGAGGGGAACACTGCTGTACTTATGAGAGCGTTCTCTCTCTTCTTTAGCCACACCTGCCTTAGCAGCCGGTTCGTCTATCAATGGAAGCAGTTCGGGATTCCAAGACAGCAGCATTTTCAGCCAAGAACGATCCCCCGGTGAATATCCGCCCCTTCTCCATGGAAGATGGCCGCACAAGATGAGGCTATCTTGAGCTCGTGTACATGCCACGTAAAAAAGACGCTGCCATTCCTCATATTCTTCCTGTTCTTCAAAAAGGCGTGAGAGGGACCAGGCCAGGGGAGCTTGCCCAGAGTTCCTTTCGCCAGGAATATGGCTGAGGGCAACGCCCATTTTGGGGGATGGCATAAGGCTTCCTTTCTCTCCTTCACTGCTAGTTCTTTCGAGACCGAGAACAGCCAGCACCGGGAATTCCAGTCCTTTGGAGCCATGGACGGTCATTACTCTGATGACGTTTTCTTTCTCGTTGGAAACATCGGGTTCCGCAAACTTCTCCTGTCTTTCCATGGCCTCCCTCAGATAAGAGGCGCAGCCGGGAAGGCTTGTGCCAATAGCTTCCTCAAACTCTCGGGCCATATCGATAGCTTTTCGCATGTTCGCTGCCACGCCGCGTCTTTTCCACGCCGGGAAAGCTCTAAGGAAGGAGTCGCTTTTCTCAAGAAAGGATGCCAGAACGGCAGACGGCCCGAGGAAATGGGCCATCAAACGCCAGTCATCTATTTGCCGCGCAAGATGAGGCCATTTTTCCTGAAAAGCCTGGAGGCGGTATCCTTTAGGTGCATCGAGGGCAAGATCCCTGACTTCTTCCAGAGAAAGAGAGGATAAGGGTGAAGAGAGAAAGCTCATAAGGTACAGTTCCTTTCCAGGGTCGTCAAGGAAGTTGAGAAGGGCTATGAGATCCTGTATTTCGCTTCTTGAAAAGTAGCTTGTACTTCCTTCAAAGTATATGGGAAGCTGAAATTCCTCAAAAAATATCTTTTCTAGAAGAGGGAACCAGCTTGTCCGGGAGGGCACAAGAATGGCCATGTCCTTCCACTGCACTGGACGGAGACATTCTTTCTGTTTATCCCAGACTGTTCGCTTTTCTTCGTAATATTGAGAGAAAAGAAGGGCGATCCGCCTAATCTGGCGAAGCCGTGCTTCACGTATCTTTTCGCCTTCCTTGCCTCCTTCGAGATAGGTGAGGAAGGGATCTACGGTACATTGCTGACGGAGCTCATGGGTAGAAAGATAGTGAGGGACTTCCAGGGGCTCGAAGGGAAGGGGCAATTCCTGCCCTAGACCATCTTTCCAGACTGAAGAAAAAAGATCGTTTACCTCCTGAACAAGAATTTCTTTGCTTCTGAAGCTTGTGTCGAGGAGGATATAGTCTCCAGGTCCGTATTTAGCTTTTTTGATGTATGAACCGAAGAGAGAGAGGTCTGCATGGCGAAATCGATAGATTGATTGTTTCAGGTCCCCTACAATGAAAAGGCGCTGGCTATGGCTTCGTACTGCCTGGATAAGACGGTCCTGGAGAGGGTTGGTGTCCTGAAACTCATCCACAAGGATCTCTTTAAAACGCTCTGCGTATGAAGGACTGTGTTCAAGGGCTTCCATGGCATAGCGAATCATGTCGTCGAAAGAGAGACGGTTCTTTCTTCGTCGGAATTCATCCCATAATTGCCAGAGAATGGCGGAAAAACTAAGAAGACAGCTTCGATATGCCTGTTCCTTTTCATCAAATCCCTGAGTGAAGACAGTTATCCAAGGTTCTTCTTTTATGAGGCGGTTGCGATATTGGGAAACAGGTTCTTTCAGATGAAAGGCTATTTCGTTAGCAAGTTTTCCACTGGCACCCTTTAACCCCTCTATAAGGCTTTGGATAAAGTGCGGCAGATTCTCTTTAGAAGGCTGCTGCTGCCATCGGGTTATGAGATTTCTGACATTGCCGCATAGTTTACCAGTCCCTCCCAGCTCGTTCAGGTTGTAAAATATGCCCAATTCAGGTTGAAGAAAGCGATGCCATTCATCTTCCCATCGCCTAAAGAGCGTTAATTTGGCTGTGTCAACAGCGTCCTGATCTCTGGAAAAAAGGTCTGAGCCCCACAACCACAGGTCTTCTGGAGTCTCCCCCTGGCTGGCAAAAAGAGCGAGGGAGCTCTTAGCCAGATCCACTGTTGCATTTGGTCCGAAAGTATTGACACTATCCATAAAGAGAGGATCAGAGAAAAGCTTAGCGGTCCGTTGGGCCCATGGGGGGGAGGAGCTTTTGGCAAACCAGTCTCCATCCCATCGGTCAAGGGCCTCTTCCGTTTCTTTCCAGAAGAGACTTTCCTGGGGAGGAGCAACGGTTCCCGATTCCGGATCCAGCTCCGTTGCCAGGCCGCACTCCTTCAAAACCCTCATAGAAAAGGAGTGGATGGTAGAAATATACCCCTCATCGATACGATCTGCCGCCTTTTGAAAAAAAACCTTTTGGGACGGTAGTTCCATGGCAAGTTGTAAGAGCAGATTTTTTATTCGTTCCGCCATTTCCAGAGCTGCTTTTTCTGTAAAAGTGAGAGTAAGGATTTCGTTTGTGTCGGCCCTTCCTGTGACGAGGATCCATATAAAACGCCAGGCGAGGGTCCAGGTTTTTCCCGTTCCGGCTCCCGCACTCACTGCTACAAGAGGCGCGTCAGCAGTAATGGCCTTGAATTGGCCTGGCTGAGTTCTTTCTTTTAGAAGCTGCGTAAAAGCACTATTCATTTTCGTCATTTCCATCATTTTCACCTCGGCCCCCAAGTTCGCTTTTTCTGCACATAAGATTAAGAGAACAGTAGCGACAGGTTTCCGAACCATAGGAGGGTGGGAAAACGCCGGTCTTCAGACTTGCAGCCATGCGTTCAAGAGCCCCTTGCGCTTCAAGGAAGAGCGTTTCCAGGGCATTGTTGCTTCGGCCATTTTTCCCCCCGGTTATATTCTGGAGGTCTTCCCCTTCAATGGCTCCTGCCACAGAAGTATCGCCATGACAAAGGTATAAGCCCCCTGATATGCCGGTTACCGGAAGGTGCGTTTTCTTCCCTTTCCCTTCCAGCAGGGCCAGGGCATAGGCCGCCAGCTGTAAGCTTTTGTTCCGTCCGTTACTTTTTCCCAGCTTGTAGTCAAAAATAAGAATTCTTCCGTCATGAAGGTATTCAATGCGGTCGGCCTTTCCAGTGAAAGAAACCCCGTCCACTATTAGAATAGGCAGATCCAATTCCCTGAACTGTTTAAGCCGGAGCCCTGCCAGGCCGTTGTTTTCCATGGATTGCTGAAGATCAGCCAGCCCTGTCACTTGTTGTAAAAGTAACTCCTTATGTCTGGCAAGTTGGGGAACTCTCAGCAATTCAGGGTAACTTTCCTCCAGGGTTTCTTCCCAATACTGTCGGGCCAATAAAGAAAGAGGGCGAGACGTCTGCTCATAGGCTTGCCACACCCTTTCCCAGAGAAGGTGAAGGGTGCTGCCGCATTTTCGTACATCCAGTCCAGGTTCGGCTGGCTCTTCTATTTTAAGCACGTTCAAGTTGACGAAGCGGAAGGGGCAACTTTCATAATCGTCCAGAGCGCTCAAATGTCCTTTCAATGGTTCAGGGGCATCACCTCTGAACGTAGGCAGTTCTCGTAATATCCCTCCATAGGGCGAAGCGTCTTCCCCTATCTCCACATGTTGCACCATGGTTTCTTCGTTTTGAGGAAGGAGATGACTGAGTGACCTCTCCAGAGGAGCCATGTCGTCAGGGAAGGATATCCAGTTCTCAGAAACCCCTTTTCCTAAGAATGGAGAGGGTGGAAGGGGTTTTCCTAGGGCATCTGTTGAAGGAGAGGAGAGAATAAGCAGATCTTCTCCACAGGCAACGAGACGTCTGAACAGAGCTTCCCTCTGATCTCTTTTTTCTTTTAAAAGGGGGAGGTGCCCTCGTTCCGTACCTGTTAAGTCATGCAGCGCCAATTTATGCCTGTCGGGAAGAAGGGAGGATTCGCTCATTTTCCCCGGCCAGATGGAAGCAGTGATGTTTGGCATGATCCAGAGAGAGTTTTTTTCAAGAACTGGAGGAGTTCCTATAAACAGAGAAAGGGCCCCTTTTATCGCCGGTGGAAGCCATATAGTAGCCATAGATGTCCAGTGATGAAGAAAGGAGATGGCTTCAGAACCGGAGAACCGAACCTGCCCCGCAGGTCCAATACGGTCTTGAAGCTCTCCAAGACTTTCAACCTTATGTTCTGTCTCTCGCAATGCTGCCTGAAGACGGCGGATAGATTCGTCAAACTCTGGGTGGTCCATAGCCCAGAGAGAAAGCTCTTTTCCCCACGAGGGATTTTCTGCAGCCAGGGAATAAAGAGCAGATAGTATTTCCACGGGAGTGCCGCCTTTTTTTATGGTCTTTGCAAAAAGGCACATCTTTTTAAAAGAGTCTAACCCTCGTTCAGGAGCTGCGTGCTCCAAGAAACCGATCCACTCTTTCTCATTAAGAGTGAAGATATCAGCGGGTGGTGAAGTTGCTATCTCCCTTCCTGCCAGACAGGGTTCGCGAAGGATATCCCAGGTTTCTCCGAGAGGCCATCCATGTTCACCGGCATTCCAGATCCGACGGGCTATATCCCAGAGTGCAGTTTGTCCCACCGTGAGGCCCTCATTTATTGAATAAGGGATGCGATATCGCTGCAGTACCTCTTCCGCGAGAGGTAAAAGAGGAGCGTCAAAAACCATGCCAATATTTTGCCACGGAGTTTCGGCAGGTAGAATATCCTGGCCTGACAGATAGCCCTTCTCGTTTTTCCAGAGGACCAGTTCCCGAGCCAGAGTCTCCATTTCCATTCGAGGTGAGCCAGCTACTATGCGGAGTGCCTTGAAGGGGCCCGAAGATCGGGTTCCCTCCACTAGAGCTGATGGGAATTGGTCCACTGTAGTGTAAAAGTCATCGATACCGGTGTTGGGAGAATATAAAGAGATAGACACCCCTATTGAAGACATATAAGAAAGAAGGGCCATTTGGCTTGAACTGAAACTGAGAAAGCCGACAAATATGAAGCGGCGGCTCCTTATCCACTGAAGGAGGGATGGCTCTCCTTTCTGAAGAAGCTCAAGGGCTATGAGGGTGACTTGGGCACTGTCCATAAGATGCCAGGTTTCCAGATATTCAACGTAAAGATGAAACAGCCGGCATAAAATGCCTTCTGGGGCGGTAGTTTTCGTACAATTATTTTTTTGGCAAGCGTCGCAGCCGAGGGACCTCCCCAGAATTTCAGGAGAGATAGCCTCTCGAAGCAATTCGCGGAAATGATCCCCTAGGGTAGAAATAAATCCGGGCTGACGAATTCCGGGAGGCAGCTGCTCTTTCTCAGGGTGTCCATCCAGGAAGTCATGTAAAATATAGCGAACGATTAGCCAGTGGTCGGGTGGGTCGATCTGGCGTCGAAAACGCAACTCCTCGCAACTGGCCGCGAGAAGTATTTCAAGGTGGCGGGTCAGATCTTCCCATCTCCAGATAATAGGAGAACTGTCCCCTGCCGTACTTTTCGGAAGAAGAATGTCTTGCAATATTTTTCTGTCTCTACTTGTGGGGACGAAGAACGTACAAAGTTCCCTTTGAGCATCAGTATATAATTCCCTTTCAAGTTCTGAGATTCTCTGATACAGAACAATACGGGGCAAACTTACCATAGATGACCCTCCCAGAATAATTCGCTAAGACCGTTCTTATTCTACAGTAAAGAGTTAATGCTGTCTGTTTGCACACCGGTTTCCATGGTGGACGATAGAGTCATAAGATCACTCAATACGCCATAGGCAGTATCATAAAGAGTGGGATTTTGCTGGGTTAATACTATGGGTCCCATGAGATCCGTTTCGATGGTGATTACAGATCCGCTTCCCATTACCAGGTTAAAATGGTGTCTCGAAGGAATCTCTTCTAATTTGACACTTGCTCTCACATCCTTCCCCGCGAGCCAGGCCTTGCAGATGAGTTTTAGCCTTTTTCCTGAATTCAGAGTCTTTTCAACATCCTCAGTGCTCAGACCGGCAATGCCTTTTCTGTCTACGTGGAAGGGGGATATGGATGCTCCCATGAGGGCGTTGGCAAGAATCGAGATCTTTGCTGACGAATCCCATCCTTCCAGATCGTAATTTGGATCAGCTTCCGCTATGCCTATCCTCTGAGCTTCTTTTACGGCATCATCCATGCATTGTCCCTCTTCCATCCTGGAAAGAACAAAATTAGTAGTAGAATTAAGAATCCCTTCAATTCCTTTGACAGTGCACCCTTTCAGGCAGCAACGTGCCATGTTAAAGACTGGAGCTCCATCCATAACAGTAGTTTCGTAAAGGAGTGAAGTTTCCATTTTTTCCGCAAGACCCTTGAGTTCGCTGTAGGCAAAGGCCACAGGTCCCTTGTTGGCCGTTATAGCATGGCGCCCTCTTTCCAGCGCTGATCGAATATGGCTTATTGCCGGTTCCCCCCGGTTTTCGATTGAGAGGTTGGAAAGCTCGATGAGAACGTCATAGTCAAGGGAGCGTGCGGCTTCTAGTGCGGAAATGTCTCTTCTGTCAGGGTTCGACGAGGAAAATGTTTTCATCTCTTCAACTTCGTCGAGGGCTTTTCGGAGGTCCACTCCTTCTTTTTCATTGACCAGGTTGCCTTTCGACCTCCCAATAATGGCGATGGTCTTGAGGTCAAGGGAGGCAAGACCTGGAAAATTATCCCTTTCTCTGGTGAGGATTCTGGCAATTTGCTGGCCCACATGGCCAAATCCTATAAAAAGTGCTCTTAATGGTTTTATTTTTTTGTATGACATTAGAAGTCCCCCCTTATAGAAAACTTAAGCCTATAATAGTAAACAAAGTCTGAGAGATAAAGAAAATTTTTGATTTTTCCCTTAGGTTAGGGTAGTATGCTCTGAAATCAAAAAGATTTCTTATGTTATGTAAAAGAATTCTTTAAAGTAAGGTGGAATGAACGTGGTAAAAGCTGTTATTTTTGACTTCGATATGACCCTGGCAGACAGCAGCTATGCCATTACCAATAGCACGAATCGTCTTGCAAGGGAACATGGGTTGCGTAATGTTACGAGAGAAGAAGTCTTGAAGACCATAGGGATGCCCATTCGAGATTCATGGTTACACCTCTGGGGTGAGTTTAAAGAGGAATGGCTTACAGAGTACCGAAGTTTTTTTGTTGAGCAGGAATATGCTGGAATTCGGGTCTTCCCTGGCACGTTCCCTCTTTTAGAATCCCTGCGTGATAAAGGAATCCGCCTCGCAGTGGCATCGAATCGTCAGAATGCCCGTCCGGTAGTAGAGTCTCAGAAGCTGGATGCTTTTTTTGAGCATATTATAGGCATTCAGGATGTGGAACATCCAAAGCCTGCTCCGGACATCTTGAACAAGAGCATGGAACTTCTAGGCGCAGGAGCCGAAGAAGTGTTCTATGTAGGGGATACTGACCTCGACATGATGACATCAGTGGCCGCAGGAGTACGGGGTATAGGTTTGACAACGGGTAATTTCTCAGCTCGTGAACTTGAAATCTCAGGGGCATGGCGCACCTTCGACAAAATAGAGGACATCCTCTCTCTTTTTTAGAGGCTCCTTGAGATGAACAAACTACAAGAAAAAGGCCTTTATGATGGGCTTAAGGCAGGATTCCCTATCGTGATAGGATACTTTCCTATCGGCATGGCCTTTGGGCTTTTAGCCCGTAATGTAGGGGTGCCTTTTGGGGAGAACTGCCTCTTTTCCATCCTCGTGTTTGCTGGAGCGAGCCAGTTTATGGCTCTTGATCTACTGAGGGCAGGCATAGCCACAGGAGACATTGTTTTAGCCACATTTCTTTTGAATCTGCGTCATATGGTGATGAGCGCCTCCCTGGCTGCCCGTCTCAATAATATAAATAAGAAATGGCTGCCCATTATAGCCTTTGGCATTACAGATGAAACATTTTCGGTAGCGTCTTTGCAAGAGGGCAAGCTTACCTCTGCATTTTTGCTGGCGTTAAATGGAATTTCCCACGGAGCGTGGATAGGGGGAACAGCGACAGGCTATGTGGTGGGAACAATTTTGCCCGAAACAGTCCAAATCAGCCTTGGAGTTGGTCTCTATGCCATGTTCACAGCCATACTTACGCCAGAAATCAAAAAGTCAATGGCAGCCCTTACTCTCGCTGCCCTATCTGGTTTCACTTATATTGCCCTTGACGCTTTGAAGTTTTTTCCAGATGGCTGGAAACTTATTACAGCCATCATCATAAGCTCCACTGCAGGGCCTTTCCTTTTAAAAGACTCCTGTGAAGGAGATAAGATATGAAAAGTTCTTTGCCTCTTATTGCCGGGATGCTTTTGGTGACCTATATTCCCAGGCTGTGCCCCTTTTTGGCCCTTTCTGAAAAGAGGGTATCCCCTTTTATGAGAAAAATTCTCTTCGCTATTCCCTACACGGCCCTCGGTGTCCTTATTGTGAGGGGAATAGTAGAATCATCTTCTGAAATGATGATGCCTACGTTAGCGGGCATTGGTACGGCAGCCCTTTTTTCGTGGTTTCGAGGAGGATTGATTCTGTCAGTCCTTGCGGCTATTTTTGCCGCATACGTGACGTTGAGCTTATTTTGACAGTAGTCTTGTCGTTTGTTGAACCAATAGAGGTGTTGTGATGAAAAATAAGGAGAACAGATTAATTACTGAAAAAAGCCCATACCTTCTCCAACATGCCCATAATCCTGTAGATTGGCATCCCTGGGGTAAAGAGGCTTTTGCAAAGGCACTGGAAGAAAATAAGCCTATTTTCCTCAGCATAGGATATTCCACCTGCCATTGGTGTCACGTGATGGAAAAAGAGTGCTTCAGCGATGAAGAAGTGGCTCAGCTTCTGAATGATGCCTGCGTTTCCATAAAGGTCGATAGGGAAGAACGCCCTGATATTGACCATGTCTGTATGGCAGTAAGCCTGATTATGAACGGGAGCGGCGGCTGGCCATTGAACCTTTTTCTCACACCCAATGGGAAACCTTTCTTTGCCGCAAGTTATATCCCTAAAGAAACTTCGGGCCGGATCCCCGGCCTTATGGACATGGTTCCCCGGGTCAAATGGCTCTGGCTGATGCAAAAAGAGGATGTGCTTACGTCTGCGGAAAGCATTATGAATGCCCTTGAAAAAGGGATGGCTAATCAAAAGGGGACATGCCCTGACAGAAACTCAGCAAAGAAGGCTTTTCAGGAATTGAGCCGAAACTTTGATCCTTTGTGGGGTGGTTTTTCGAAAGCTCCAAAGTTTCCAATGCCCCCCGTTCTTCTTTTCTTACTTGAATACGGCAAGATTTTTAAAGAGGAAAAGGCCATCAAAATGGTTGAGAAAACACTTGACTGTATGGCTGTGGGGGGCATACGGGATCATGTGGGAGGCGGATTTGCCCGATATTCTACAGATAGAGAGTGGAAGATCCCCCATTTCGAGAAAATGCTTTACGATCAGGCTCTTCTTCTCAAGGCCTATACAGCGGCCTGGGAAATGACAGGCAGGGATATATACAAGAAAATAGCCTTTGAAATAGCCGCTTATGTTCTGCGAGACCTGCGATCCCCGGAAGGAGTGTTCTTTGCAGCGGAGGATGCCGATAGTGAAGGAGTGGAAGGACGTTTTTATGTGTGGACAGAAGAGGAGATCCGCAGGCTGGTGCCTTCAGAGGACCGTCAGCTTTTTTTACAGGCCTATGACATTCATGGGGAAGGCAATGTCCTGGCTCTCTCGGCTTCACTTGAAGAACTTGCCGCCACATATAATATTGAGCTTCAAAAACTGGATCAAAGCCTACAAAAATCCCGAGCCCTGCTCTTTGAAGCGAGAAACAGGCGAGTACGGCCTCACTGTGACAGAAAGATTCTAACGGACTGGAACGCCTTGATGATTGAGGCCCTGGCCTTTGCTGGGCGGATCTTTGAAGAAAGACAATTCATAGAAGCAGCCCGAATTGCAGTTGATTTTCTCCTGGAAAAGGCTGTTTATCAAGAAAAAGAAGTCTACCACTCTGTGGCTGGCGGCAAAGGCCATATTCCGGGGTTGCTCAACGATTATTCCTTCTTCATCAGAGCTCTTTTAGAGCTGGAAGAAGCAACAGGGGAGGAGGGCTATGGTGAGAAAGGGATGAGGCTTCTTCGTTCCATGAATGATATTTTTTACGACCCGAAACGGGGCGGATATTTTATGAACTCGGGCTTAGATGAGCTTCTTTTCTTCAGACCGTGGAGTGGGGAAGATGGCGTTATGGTTTCCGGAAATTCCGTTGCCATGATGAATCTGTTGCGCTTCAATAAGAGAACGGGCAATAAAGAATATTATGAAATGGCTCGTGGTATAGGCGAAGCTTTTGCTCAAAGCGTTCAACAGGTTCCTGCGATGTATACTCATCTTCTTATGGCAACTCTTGCATTAAGTGACGAGTAGTCCCTGTACTGGGGTGTATTCTTGCCTACCGGGATTTTTTCTGCTTCACACGGAAGACATAAAGCCCTCCCAATAGAAGGCAGAGAACAATAGCCAGAATAGTGACATTATGAAGATATTGGGAGACTAGCTCTTTATTATTCCCAACCCAATATCCTACAAAGGCGAGAACAGCAACCCAAAGGCCAGAGCCAATGGCTGTGAAAAGGCAAAAAGGAAAAAGGGGCATACGAGAAAGACCTGCGGGGAGGGATATATACTGTCGTATCCCCGGCAGCAGGCGGCCGATAAGAGTGCTGATGTGGCCATGTTGGGCAAAAAAAACATCAGCCTTATCCAGGGTTGATTCGCTGATAAAGAAATATCGTCCATACTTCTGAAAGAATGGCCGTCCAAATCGGAGGGAAATCCAGTAATTAAAGAGCGCCCCGAGAATGCTTCCCAGAATTCCCATAAAAATTACAAGAAAAAGGTTCATTTCCCCTAGAAAGGCTAAATACCCGGCAGGGGGGATTACGACTTCACTGGGGAAGGGAAAAAAGGAAGACTCAAGGAACATGAGGCAAACTATGCCTAAGTATCCGAGTTTGCCAATTGTTATTACAAGCCATGTTACTGCAGCTTCAAGCATGGAATCTATTCTCCTTTATTCAGCTGTGCCTTTTCTGCGCAGAGAGTTGAAAGCCTTTTTATATCCTTTCTGTAAAGAACCAGCGTTATTATAGCGGCTAGTATGTCAGAAATGGGAAAAGCTGTCCATATCCCAAGCAATCCGTAAAAATACGGAAGGAAAAGAACGAGGGGGATAAGGATCAATACTTGCCGAAGCAAGGATAAAAAGAGGGCAGGAACAGTTTTGCCAATGGCCTGGTACAAACCCGAAGCCATGACCTGAAACCCTATAAGGGGAAAGCCGACGGCCATATATCTGGAAGCGCTGATTCCAAGAGGCATAACCTCTCTATTGTTAGTGAATAGAGAGATCAGTATCTGGGGAGCAAAAAAGAGAAGGGATCCCGATAGGGTACAGATGACTGAAGAGATAGCAATAGAAAGCTTCATGGCTGTAGTAACCCTGCAAAAGAGTCTTGCACCGTAGTTGTACCCTACTATGGGAAGAAGCCCTTGGACAAGGCCGAAAACAGGCATGACAGCAAACTGGGTTATTCGAAGGAGTATCCCCATGGCAGCTATGGCAGCATCGCCACCCCAGAAGGCAAGCTGGCGGTTGATGACCACCAGTGAAATACTTGCGGCTCCCTGTCTGAGGAATGCGGACAGGCCTATTGCTGTCACTTCGTATAGAATCTTATAGTTAGGCCGCATGTTTTTGAACAGGAAGGGAACTTCGCTTTTCCCTCTAATGTAATACCAGCCTAGCCATAGGGCAGAAGATGTCTGAGCGATGACAGTAGCAATAGCGGCTCCTTGAATGCCCATTCCAAACCCGAAGATGAATATGGGATCAAGAACAATGTTAACCCCTGCGGAAATGAGCATGGTTATCATGGCGAAGGAAGCTTTACCTTCAGCGCGAACAGCATTGTTGCAGGCTATGGAAAAGGCAAAAAAGACAGATCCCAGAAACAATATTTTCATATAAGCGGCTGCAAAGGGCAGAATGGCATCTGTAGCTCCGAAAATCCGAAGGACCGGTTCCAGAAAATAAAGTCCAAGAGTTGCCACTATAGCACTAAAAACTAGTGTTGCGCCCATAAGATTCCCTAAAGTTTTTTCTGCTTTGTCCCTATTTTTTTCACCGAGACTTCGTGAGATAATAGAGGCACTGCCAACTCCAATAACTTGAGCTGTTGCCATAATGATCATTTGAATGGGGAAAGCGATGGATATTCCGGCAACGGCCAGCATCCCAACGCCCCGCCCAACGAAGATCGCATCCACGACATTATAAAGAGCCTGGGCGATCATTCCTGCCATGGCGGGGAAAGATAGCTTCGGAATCAGTCGAATAACAGATTCTTTCTCAAGAAAAGATGATTCGTAAGCCATCTAGGTCCTCCTATTTCAAAAGATTTTTTTAAGTATAGCAGACCAGTAATTCAGCGCTTGTGGAGACAAGGCTAGTGCGTTATATTATACAAATTGTTTCTCGGGAAGGGGGTATGTGAACGATGAAGAACCTTCCATACTGGAACGTTAATCTTGATTTGGATATCGCGTCGTGGCTGCCAATGGGGATGGATTATCGGCCCGTATCGGTGAACCATCTTTATAGCGGTGAACTTGTTGCTCTGGCATCTCTTTCCTTGTCCCTTGGAAGTGAACTTTTTTGCCTCTCCAGCCCACGCATTGGCTTTGCCGGGCCATTCCTTCGGGATTGTATGATCATTCCAGGGCGGGGAAAAGGATTGTCTTTAGGATTTACGGCAGTGTTCGGTTATTCTCAATCCATGGAGGATCTTGTAGCCCGTCAAACAGAAGGAGATTTTGCCATTCGGGCAGGGGTGTCTCTTTGCAATTTCAGGAACAGGTCCATGCTTTTAGGCAGCTTTAAAGCGATTGTTCTTGCCAGTTCCACTCCTTTTTTCGATGACGAGGAGTTTTTGGCAAAATTGATTGCGGCCATGATGAAAGAAAAAGGCAATCTGAGTTTCAGCTATTTTGCCGAACAGTTTGGGTATTTGCGCTTCGCTATTCCCTACGAAACCGATGATCCATTGGATCTTGAGATCAGCCGCCTTCTCTATGAAATGGAATTCGACGAAACCAGAGAGGCTGTAGGTCCTTCTCCTGAAGAACCTTTCCCTACCCCCTTGGGGGTAATAGTGAAATTAGCGAAATAATATTTGGGGAATCAAAAAGGGACTGCTGAACATTCCTGCAGCCCCTTTTTGATCTGTAGAAACCTATTTCTTGGGTTCGGATTCCTCTATTCCGAAACCAACAGCCTTAAGCCACTCTGTAGGGTATCCTACAGAATCCTGCTTCCCGTCGGGGTAGGTAATATATCCGTCAGAATATTTGCCGACGAGCTTCCAGCTCAATTTCCACCAGCCGTCAACCACCTTGTTGATGCTGTCGTTCGTGTATTTCGTGAGGTAGGCCTTGGCCTTTTCAGGACTCTCTTTGTAGAGGGCTGCAGCTTCTTCATCTACAACTGTCTGGTACATGAAGAACTCGTCTTCGTAAGCCTTCTGGGCTTCTTTAATATCCTTGATCATATAGCTGAACTTGAGATCAGCCCAATTGGAAACAAAGTTGAATGCCCACCATGCGGAGTTCCTATCGAATTCTGCCCGTTTCCCCTCAGTAATGCTCTTTGGTAGGGATGTTACGCCAGCGTAAATAGGCATGTACACTGTGGAATGAGGAGCGTCTTCTCCGAACCACAATATGCCGCCAATAGCATCGGGCAGCCAGTCCCGTGCTTGAGCTACGAAGCTGTAGGAGCAGCGGAACATGGATATAGCCCGGGTCCAGTCAACGTTCTGTTTGTCTTCTGGTCGTACACTACTAGGAGTTGGGTAGCGGTTGGGGTTTCCGAAGGGGCCGGCTGCTATTCCCTGGGTGAGATCAAAGCGAGTCCCCTCGAGGTAATCCCGCTTCACAGCCATAAGGTCCCTTACAGAAATCTTCTTGTCAGGTTTTATCATTAGAGGATACATTTCAGCCGCATCTTCTTCGATCTTGAGGGAGGGGGCAAGAAGGCTGATGACTCTCCACTCGCGGCGCTGCTGGTAATAAGGAGTCCCATAGGGGACAGGATTGTATATTTTGTGGAAAACAAATTTTTCGCCCTCTTTCCACCAGCCCATTTCTTTCGCGAAATCTTTTACACTGGAAGAATATATGAAGTTTTCTTTATCATCCCAGTGGATTTCGCCAATTCGGGAACGGTTTGCTGTTACGGTGAAACAATCATCGGGCACGCGCTGGGCAACCCATATGGCGCCGGGCTTGCCGCTTTCAGGGGTCCAAAGGGGACCGGGGCCGCAAATATCGAACATCCAGGCTTCATTTTTGTCGATAACGGTCAAAGTCTCGCCGCCATCGCCATAGCCGTACTTTTCAGCAAGATCGCCCATAACCTGGATCGCTTCCCGGGCTGTTTTGGCGCGCTGAAGTGCGAAGACCTCAAGCTGCTCGATCATCATCCAGCCAGCGTCACAGAAGTTCTCATCCCGTCCGCTCCAGGTATCTTCGCCTATGATGAGCTGATGTTCATTCATGAAGGGATACCCTACGTGGAAATAGGTGTACGTTTCTTCGAGCTGAGGAATTTCTCCAACCTCGACCAGGGGTTTGTCTGGTCGGGTTCCATGGCATATTTCTTTATAGACAGGAGTCATTTCTCCTGCTTTATGAGTTTCGCCGGGGATGACCCTGACACGGTTATCATACCAGCCGTCGCACGTATGAGTTACCATGACAGATCCGTCAACAGATGCTTTTTTCCCCACCATAATGGTGGTGCATGCAGACGCCAGTGTACTGGTGAGGAAAATAGCAAGGGCCACAGTTGTTACTATCCTGAGCATCCTGGAATTCATACTCTTTCCCTCCTTGTTTAGTAGTGGTGCCATTCCGAAAACCAATTATCTTTTCACTAATCGTAGAAGACCTTCTCAGGCGGAGCTTGCTTTGGATCATGGAAATATGTCCCCAATGTGTTCTCTATAACCTCCGTATAGCCCGGCACCCCTGAGATAATGACAGCGCGGTCAGGAGCTTCCAGTGAATAGAATTCAAGCATCTTCTGGAAGGTCGAGGAATGACGCCCCACCCGCACATCGATGGGCCAGCCCCGCTCGTCGATGGGAGCATAGAGCAACTTGTGCTCTCCGGCCTTCATCACAAACTCGTCCCGGCCAGTCATGAGCAGATATTCATCTGTAATGCCCCGGATACGGTCTATCATGGGTTCCGCCACCTCAACCAGCAGAGACATGGCGTCCGTATGGTCACCGATCTCCCGGTGGGAAAGGCCGTGAAGGGCCTGAGGCGAGAACTCCATGCTCAGGGGCACTTCGAAGAGTTCCGCCGTGAGCACCATGGAGGTCATGGCCGCAACAGATTGCCCCTTCTCATGGGTTACGATGGTGTTTTCCACTGGATACTCGAGCTCCGCTTCATGAAGGTCTACGGCCATATCCACCTTCTCCCGGCGTATAAGCTGTGTCATTGCCCATGTCGTGCGCTCGGTGATAGCTCCATTGGGCCGTCCAGGCCACGTCCGGTTCAAATTCCGTATATCCATATAGGCCAGCATCTGGCGGCTTGGGTAGTGGAGGTAGACCTCAGGGTCAGGCCACGAGTCCAGGGGGTTGGTACACCGGTCTCCCATACGGAAACGCTTTATTCCCCATGGGGTCTTTACATGGTAAAAGTCAGGATAGGCTTCGCCCATACGAGTGCAGGTGGAAGCGCTCCGG
>NZ_DGZF01000004.1:0-1581 GCF_002396985.1 Aminobacterium sp. UBA4987 | reverse complement strand
TTGACTGTTCCCTTGAGGCTTGGTTCGTAATCAGAGAGCTTCTTCACTTCAGTTAAAGACGGCGATGGAACCACCGGCTCCATAAAATGCCGGTGCTCGTAAAAATCTCGTCCGGCAATGGCCGCAAAGGCCAGGGCTATGACTAAAGAAATGATCTTGATGATTTTCAGATTGTTTTTCATTCTCCCCACCTCACTTCTACTTCAACCGAAGGAGCCTCAGCACGAAGGGCATGAGGATGATGCAGTAGAGCACCGCGTCCTGGGCTTTTTCTGTCTTGATGAGGTTGTACACTATTGCCTCCCCGAAGAAGAGGGTTATGGCGTAATACAGGTACATAACGATGGTATTTGTAAGTATCATGGTCATCTAGCCTCCAAGAAATGACAATCTGGTGCTAAATATGAGAAAGAGGGTCCCCAGCATGGCGATGAAGGCCATGGGCACCAGGCAGGCCTTCACAAAATCCTGAAAGTACCGCCCCGTATATCCCAGCTCCATTACTGTGGCCCGTCCCACAACGGCGGTGGGAGGCAGACAGTCGCCCAGAGGCCATATGACGGCCATGGCCGACAGGGCTATGATGGGATCTAAACCCCGCATGTTGAAAAGCATGATGAGGGGCACGCCGATAAGGGGGGCCACCGCATACTGCACCAGCCCTTCCGAAAGGGGCAGGATAATGAAGAGGGTGGCGAAGAGCACACCCAGGGGAAGGGTGACCACCGCCAGGGAGATGAGCCCCCGGGCTCCGCTCAGGGCCATGATCTGGATCAGGATGCCCACCACCACCATGATCCCCACGAGGGTGGTCAGGTTATGGACGGTTGCGCAGGCGACTGACCAGACATGAAGGCGTTTGGGGCTCAGCAGCACGACGGCAAAGGACGCGATCATGAAAAGCAGGGGCAATCCCAATACGGGCATGGAGAAAGGCCAGATCCGTCCCGCCAGAACAAGGGCCAGCAGCAGAGCGAAGGGGAAGGTCACCCTGAACCAGCTCTGCCCCTCCTGGACTTCAGGCAGGTTCGCCAGAGCCTTGTCGAGGTCCACCTGTCCCTCTCCCCGTCCCGCGAGCCAGAACACTGAGAAGAGGGCTCCCGCCACTGAAAGGACAAGAAGGGGTTTCCCAAACCCCACATAGGGCATGTTGGCGCCTGCGGCGGCCATCATGGCCCAGAGGTTGATGGGAGGCGCCGCGGCGCTCATGGCCGCTCCTAAAAAAATGATGGCGGCCCGTTTCGTCTCATCCACGCCCATAGCTGAAAGCACTGCTCCCACAAGGGCGCCTACGGTAAGAACCGTTGTCGCTCCCGACCCGGTAAGAGCTCCGGGAAGAAGGAGAACGAAAGTAAGGAGCAGAAGGCAGATTGTTCGTCTTTTGTGGAAGGTAGAAACGATCTTCCGTACAATGAAGGCCACCCCGCCGCTTTCACGAAGAAGGGCCATGAAGAAGGTGGCGGTGAGGAAGATGAGGCAGACGTCAAAGTAGGTGAAGGCCCCTTCCACAATATGCCGGATGGGAAGAATGGATACGGGATTGTGAGGGCTTCCTGTGACGCGGAGCATTACAGAGTGGGC
>NZ_DGZF01000007.1:0-29072 GCF_002396985.1 Aminobacterium sp. UBA4987 | reverse complement strand
GAGTGGCGGCAGAGGCTTTTCCGCCCCCGCCACCCCCTCCGCCTCCGGAAAAGCCTCTGCCGCCACTCCCGCTTTTTGAGCCGGGAGCAACGGAAGCCGACGCTATGGATGAAGCAATGGAGGAAGCCATATTAGCCATTGCTCTGCCAGTGTAAAGGTCGGAGATATCTGTTCCCGTATACCACTCAGGGTGATAGTCGCTTTCTTGGAGAATACTATCGAATCGGTTCGCCCAGGTATCAGCTGTGTCAAGGGCAAAGGCATAAGGGAGCAAGCGTTCGAATATTTCAGGCGTTTCTTGTGGAGGGTGGAACATTTCAAGACGATAACGCTCAGCAGTACCCATATACATGGCAAGCCCGTCAACTTCACCTAGAACGTCATTTCCTTTCTCTGAGCGAATTGTCATAAGCTTGCGAAAGAGAAGAATCATAACAACAGTCGCTAATATGGGAATAAGTATGTACCAACTCTTTTTGTCCAGTCCAAGAAAGAAAAATTGAGCGATACCTGCAAAGAATAAGATTGGGAAGAGTGTGGCAAAGATTTTCTTCATGGTTTGCCCTCTTTCCCTCCAAATATTCCAGACTGACAGAATAACAGATCCTACTATGGAAAATATAAACGTTCCTGCTACAGAAAAAACAGCCATTTCTGCCTGGCCGCCCCACCCAAGCAACAGATAAATAATGGCAGGAATAATAAATCCTGCCGCCCATGGTAAGGTATTCTTTGAAAAAAGCGGTTTAGCGGCCTGTCGATAGTGTTTCAACAGTTTAGTTCTGGCTCTGCTGAGAATCTTATGGTTGTTCTGTCTGAGAAGGAGCTCGACTCTGCCTTCACCAAAAAGAGTGGAGATAAGAATGTCCTCTTCAATGGAGCGTTCTTTTCGGGAAAGCTGTTCCTGATTTAGCTTCAGCGAGTATCGTTTCCCAGCTAAAGAAGAAGAAAAAGATACGACTTTCTTCATCAAATCGCTGCTTCCTAAAAGGCCAAGTCGTTTTACCGATTCTTCGAAGGTCAATTCTTCTATCACTATAAAGCCCTTCACAGCAAGATTGAGTATTTCTGCCGTAAAACAGGCGTTATCCATGCCCATACGTTTCACATATCTCATAAACCCTGGGCCAATCCCTTTGGTAGGTGTAAAAAGGGGGATGACTGGTTTTCGAGGAGGGTCATTTCCCCAACGATGCCACGCTGCAGCATAATATGCCAATAAAAGCAGGGGGGCCCCGATGAAAAACCAGATTCCATATCTATCAAAAAAAGTGTATCTCAAGAGGGGGTTAGGCGGGGTTACAATACCTTTTGGCCATGTATAGGCCACAGTCAGCCCTTCTCTGGGAGCAAGGCTTCTTGTTGTCTGCACCGATCCATCAGAAAGGAGCTGAGCATCTTTTCCCGTGGCCCCTTGATATCCCGTATAAATGTCCACTGATGAAAAAGACACCTTTTGGGGAAGGGAAATGGAAAATCGCACCTTTCGTATGGGGAAACCCCAATCATTACCGGTAACGTTCCAGTAAAGCTCATCATGTTTTTCATAGAAACCAACCTGACCAGTAGTTACATAAATAAGAGAGTAAGTTTGTTCTCCAAAGGGAACTCTTCTATTGGGATCGCCAAGATAAATACGAACGCCGTTAGAGCGGGATTCTGTTCTGTATGGAACTTTCATGCCGTTAAGCAAAGCTCCTTTAACAAAAAAACCTACCCTAACGATTTTGCCAGAAGTATCTCTGTAGATCGTTGGGAAATCTCGGTAAATTCCTCGTTGAATTTGTTTTCCCTCTGCCCATACAGTGATATCCTCACGAACCTCGAGGGAGGCATCTACCTTGACAGTCGCATAAGAAGAAAACGATAGAATGACTTCCTCTGCTTCAACAGAGTTTGTAAGAAAAATTAAAAACAAAAAGATGAGCAAAAAAAGCCGGTGAAAACTCTTCATGGCGAAGCCTCCCAGACCGCAAAGAATTAGAAGGACACCTTCGGTGTTGTTCGCTCTTCCTCAGCAGTTTCAAAATAATCCGCTTTCTCATAGCCAAATCTTTTTGCAACGAGCACAGCAGGAAAGGTTTCAATGGCAATGTTATAATCCCTTGCAGCCCCGTTATAATACCGGCGAGCCATTTGTATATCGTTTTCCAGGGAGGTTAACTGCTCCTGAAGCTGATGAAAGTTCGAGCTTGCCTGAAGGGCAGGGTAGTTCTCCGCTACTGCAAAGAGGGTTTTGAGGGCGCCGGTAAGCATGTTTTCCGACTCCGCCCGTTCGCTCACTGTATGTGCTCTGGTGATAGCCGCCCGCGCTTCTGTAACCCGTTCAAAAACCTCTTTCTCATGAGTTGCGTATCCTTTTACTGTTTCCACGAGGTTAGGGATGAGATCAAACCGCCTCTTAAGCTGCACATCAATGCCGCTCCACGCCTCATTCTTCAAGTTAGACATTCGTACAAGTCTGTTGTATATGGAAACTACCCAAAAAACGATAAGAGCGACGAGAAGAAGAATCGAAAGTATTACCACCATGTGTATTCCCCCCCTTGATACTTAACTTAAGAAATACAGACCTTTTGACCATTCTACATCAAAAAAGTCCATTAACGTCTGATGAGATTATATGTAACATTTTAATCATTTTTTGTAATATGCTGGGAATAATTAAAAGTTTCTATTGTCTTCACTATATGGACTCCGTATAATGATAAATAAATCATAACCTTCCAGGAGGGATGCATGTCTAACACAACCCCTGAATTTGCAGCTGTTATATTGGCAGCAGGCGCATCTACCCGCATGAAGCAATGTAAACCTCTGCTCACTATAGAAAAGCAAAGCATGCTAAGCCGCCTTGTAACAACATATAGAATTGCCCATGTTTTTCGTGTTTTCGTTGTAACGGGCGCCTATCGAGAACATGTTGAAAGAGAATGCTCACGGCTTGCCTGCTCTGTAGTCTATAATGAAGAGTATGAAAAAGGCATGTACAGTTCGGTGCTGAAGGGCATCCGATCTCTACCTTCTGACATTACAGCCTTTTTTCTACACCCTTCAGATATTCCCCTGGTACGCCCAAGCACCATTCGTTTTCTTTGTGAACACTGGAAAGATTCTTTAAGCGTTCTTTCCCCAATTTTAAGGGAGGAAAAGGGACACCCGCCTCTTATATCAGCAAAATTAGTGCCTTCTATTCTGGCGTGGTCTGGTTATAGGGGCTTAGCGGGGCTCTTACAACAGTATGCTGATTCTTTTATGCAAATCAACATTCCAGACCACTTTATCCATCTTGACATAGATACTCCTGACGATTATCGAAAAGCACAACGGGCATGGAGCGCACGTAATATCCCTACACTAGAGGAATGCGAAGAACTTTTTCGCCTGGCGCAGACACCTCAGAAGATCATAGAACATTGCCGCGTTGTGGAACAGATGGCTCGCCATATTGCCCTCTCTATTTCTTCTTTTCAGCCCTGCCGCTTTTTATTAGCAGAAAGAGCCGCCCTTTTACACGATATCTGCCGTGAATCCCCCAAGCATGATATTGTTGGCAGTGCTTTTCTTGCGAATTTTGGATTCGATGAAGTAGCAGAGATCGTTAAGCACCATATGGACCTTCCTGAAGAAGCATCTCTAGAAGCCAAGATTGTCTACCTTGCAGACAAAATAGTTAAAGATTTTAATGTGGTTTCCCTTCAGGATAGAATTGAGGAGACGACTCAAAAATTTAAGGGGGGGAAAGCTGAAAGACAGGGATTGGCACGCCTTCGCAGAGCCCTGGATATTCAAAGAGAATTCGAAGACATGACAGAAGGTGGCCTCGAGTTAGGGGGTAAGGAATGACTATCCATATTTTAAAAGAAGTGCTTCAACGCATAGAACGTGGGGAAGAGGGTGTTTTATGCACCATCGTTGAAAGCAATGGATCAACCCCTCAAAAACCAGGGGCCCGTATGTTTGTTCTTCCTGATGGTACAAGTATAGGGACTGTTGGAGGGGGCATTTTCGAGCATAGAGTTATAAAGAAGGCCATTACTCTCATGCAAGGGGAGGGAAGAACAGCTTTATACAGGGAATCTTTTGAAACCGGCTCTTCAGAGGATGCCATATGCGGAGGAAGAGCAGCTGTTTTTATGGAATATATAGTCCAATCCCCTCATATGCTAATCCTCGGAGCTGGACATGTGGGAAGGGCTCTTTCTAAAATTGCTCTTTCTTGCGGATATAGGGTAAGCTTGTGGGATGATCGTGCAGAATATTTGCCTCGAGAAAAAGAAGACGGGCTTAATGCTCTCTGTTGTTCTCTAGAAGATTGCCTGGCACAACAAGTTATCTTTTCACCACCTCCATATGTAGTTGTAGTTACCCGCGGCCATGCCTTTGATGGACAGGCTATATCTCTGCTGGAAGGTAAAACAACCGCCTATATCGGTGTTATAGGCTCAAGGAAAAAGGTAGCGCAGTTACAGCACCAACTATTGAACCAAGGAATTTCTTCTGCATTCCTCAACTCCCTCTATACACCTATTGGCCTTTCGATAGGAGCCAAAACACCTTCTGAGATCGCTATTTCTATCATGGCAGAAATAATTGCAGTCTACAGAAAAAGCTCTCTGGAAAAGCTGCGCTTATGGAATATATAGCGCCTACCCATAAGTGAAAAGGAGATGATGACAGCCATGAAATGGTTCTACCCTGCCACGTTAGAGGAGGCATCCCACCTCCTTTCCCAAGAAGGCCACGTTATCCATGGAGCAGGAACCGGGCTTCTGCGAAGGGGGTTAAAAGGAATCGATGCATTAATCGATATAACGTCACTCCCCCTAGATTATTTTAAAAAAGAAGACAATACCGTTATTATAGGAGCAGGATGCACCTATGCTCAGATCAGTGAGTCTCTTATGCAGATAGACCCTGACAATGCGCTGGGGAAAGCCCTTGCCAACGCAGCTTCTACTCCCTTACGCAACAGAATAACGATAGGGGGAAGTCTTGGCTTTTTACCGCCGTGGTCCGATTTATTAGGCCCTCTTATTGCTCTTGATGCCAGACTAGGTCTCGCCTGGCCCCTGAAACAAACCATGTCTGTTCCTGATTTTCTCGCTAACCCTTTATTGCAAAAGAAATGTCTCATTACCCATGTTATCCTACCCCTTGTAAAGGCATGGACTTTCTATCACAGAGAAACGCGGGTTTCCTTTGATTATCCCTCCCTTACCCTGACCATACTGCTAAAAATATCAGAGGGAACAATAGAAAAATCCCGAGTTATTTTTACAGGGAACAAAACCCGTTTTTATAAGGCAAAAGAAGTAGAGAGCCATCTTGAGGGCAGGAAGTTAATAGAAGTAATCCCAGAAAGATTAAGTGATATGCTTCAGGAAATCGACTTTTTAGATAAACAGGCAGGTTCAGCTGAATATCTTAATGAAATTTCGAAAGTATGGTTGGAAAGAGGGCTTCTCTCTCTGAAGGGAGGAGAGTAGCAATGAACGGGACCTTCCTCATAAATGGGAAAAAGAGAGAACTTAATTTTTCAGGTGAAACGATCCTTCTTGATCTTTTAAGGTCAGCAAAACACACTGAAGTTCACTGTGGCTGCAGGGAGGGCAGCTGTGGCTGCTGCACTGTTCTTCTTAACGGGCGGCCTGTTAATTCATGTCAGGTTCTTGCAGCCTCTGTTATTAATAAAGAAATAACCACAGTTAAAGGATTGGGCTCTATCCATTCACCCCATCCCATCCAGGAAGCTTTTGTGGAAGCAGGTGCGGTACAATGCGGATTCTGCACACCTGGAATGATTTTGGCTACCTATGCTCTTTTGCAAAGAATCTCAGAACCTTCCGATGAGGAGATTCTTCGTGCCCTTGACGGTAATTACTGCCGATGTACAGGATATGTGAAAATTATAGAAGCGGTACATCTTGCCGCAAGGAAGGTGAGAATCCATGGATAAATATGACGTCATTGGACACTCACTCAAGAAGGTTGACGGATTGTCTCTGGCCACTGGAGCAGGCCGATACACCGATGACTGGGTTGTTGATGAACCGCTGACCATTCGATTGCTTTATTCATCTAAAGCCTTTGCGGAAATAGAGTCAATTGATACTAAGGAAGCAGAAAAGATTGCTGGCGTTGTAGACATTCTAACCTTCAAAAACACTCCTGACACTCTTTTTACAACAGCGGGGCAGGGATTTCCAGAACCTTCTCCTTATGATTCACGGCTTTTTGATTCCACTGTACGATACGTAGGTGATCGCGTTGCAGCAGTGGTTGCTGAAAGTGAAGAACAGGCTTCCGAAGCCCTTCAGAGAATCAAGGTAACCTATCGTGATCTTTCCCCAAACTTCGACATGGAAAGTTCTACAAAAGGGGTGGGACGAGGTATTCACGGCAAAGACGCCTTTTCGCCCATTTCAGTTCCTTATTTTCCTGAGAAAAATATAGCAGGACAAGTGGATTTCGCATATGGCGATCTTGAAAAAGGCTATGCAGAGAGTGCCTATGTAATAGAACGGACCTATACCACTCCCTATGTTAGCCACTGTGCCATGGAACCCCATGCCGTTAAAGCCACTTTCGACGAGAAAGGACGGCTCATTATCATTTCTTCAACTCAGGTTCCCTTTCATGCCAGACGAATTGTAAGTCATGTCTTGAGTATCCCAATACGACAGATAAGAGTTATTAAACCTCGCATAGGGGGAGGGTTTGGAGCAAAACAGGAAGTATTTCTCGAACCCCTTGCCGCCCTTGTTGCCTTGCGGCATAAGCGATCAGTCCATTTAGTTTTAAGCCGGCGAGAAGTCTTTATTTCCTCTCGAACGCGTCATCCCTTCAGAATAAAACTACGCACCGGCCTAAAGGAAGATGGGCAGATAGTTGCCCTTGAGATGGATACCCTTATGAATGCCGGAGCCTACGGCCCCCATGCCTTGACTGTTCTATCTAATGCCGGCTCGAAGGTTTTGCCTCTTCTTAATAAAATACCTAGCGTTAAGTTTTCAGGCAAATCAGTTTACACGAACCTCCCTATTGCCGGAGCTTATAGAGGATATGGCGCAACTCAGGGATATTTTGCCCTGAACCAGCACCTTGACATTATTACCAGAGAAACAGGCCAGGATATTCTGGAATATATAAAAAAATGGCACATTAAAGAGCATGAGACCTCGGCAGTTTTTGAAGCATTAGGAGAAGGGCAAGAAGGCGTCACCCAGGTAATAAAAAGCTGTAAGCTCTCAGAATGTATTGATAGTGGTGCAGCAGCCATAGATTGGTATAACAAGCGCAACAAAAAGATAAGGCCAGACAAAGATTCCGTACGCGGTGTGGGTGTGGCTGCAGCCATGCAAGGGTCCGGAATACCCCTTGTTGATATGGGCAGTGCCTATATAAAAATGAACGATGATGGTTCCTTCTTACTCTTTGTGGGCGCCACAGATATCGGGACAGGGTCAGATACAGTGCTTTCACAGATAGCAGCAGAAACTCTTCATGTTCCTCTTGAGCATATCCAGATCTTATCCTCCGATACTGATATGACCCCCTTTGATGTGGGGGCCTATGCCTCGTCAACAACCTACGTGTCTGGGGGAGCGGTGCTTCGATGCGCACAAGATATAGCCCATCAGATAATAGAAAGAGGTTCTATGATGATGAATTGTCCCACGGAAGAACTTCTCCTTGAAAAAGGCTGTGTCATAAGAGAAAAAACGGGCGAATCTCTCGCATATGAAGAAATATGCCGGCATTCTTTCTATACCAGTCATCAGAAACAGATACAAGCTGGGGCATCTTTTGTTTCCCCTCAATCTCCGCCTCCCTTCATAGCTCAATTTGCCGAGGTAGAAGTGGATACTAAAACAGGCAAAGTAAAGGTCGTACAACTTGTTTCGGCCGTTGACTGCGGTCAGCCTTTAAATCCCCAACTCGTAGAAGGACAGGTCGAAGGGGCTGTCGTTAACGGCATTAGCTTCGCACTCACGGAGGAACTTCGTTTCGATAAAAATGGACGAGTTTATAATCCCACCTTCTGGGATTATAAAATTTATACAGCGGCAGATATCCCCGCAATAAAAACCATTATTGCAGAGTCTTCAGATGTAGATGGTCCGTATGGGGCAAAATCTGTAGCCGAAATAGGGATCAATGGCACGGCACCAGCCATTGCTAACGCCATATACGATGCAGTCGGAGTCAGGCTTTACGATCTTCCTTTTACCCCTGAAAAAGTTTTAGTCGCACTAAAAAGGCATAAGAGGGTGATTTTATGATGAAGAGACAGATCATAGCCAACGGCCCTCTTACAGACGGTGATATTTTTTATCCCTCTGGGGCTCTTCTCATAGTGAATGGCAAAATAGCAGAGGTTGCTACATGTGAATCCATGAGGCGCAAATGGCCCGATACCCCCGTAATAGACGTTGAAGGGCGACTTATCGTCCCAGGAATGACCAACTTCCATCATCACCTTTACTCGTCGCTTGCCGTTGGGTTACGCCCTCGTGGAGAAACTACATCTTTTCTGGGGATCCTGGAAAATCTGTGGTGGCCCCTTGATTATCTACTTGACGAGGAGTCTATTTATTTTTCAGCACTATATGGTATCTTGCGTTCAATACAATGCGGTATTACAACAATCTTTGACCACCATGCGTCTTTGGGACACATCAGAGGAAGCCTCAGTTTAATTGGCCGCGCTTTTAGAGAGGCTGGAATTAGGGGGGTACTCTCTTTCGAGATTTCGGACAGGGCGGGGAAACACTCCATAGATCAGCAACTTGAAGAGAATATATCTTTTTGGGAAAGTCATCAGAGGGATCCCTTTCTCCATGGGATGTTAGGCCTTCATGCGAATTTTACCCTTTCTGAAGATACTCTCAGAAAGGTAAAGGAGGCAAAACCCCGTAATCTTCATATTCATATTCATTGCGGAGAAGGAGAAGAGGACCTTGCCTATTGTCAGCAGTTAGGATATAGGGGGCCAATCCATCGTCTTGCATCTTTTAATCTTTTGAGCCGGGATTCTCTTCTCATCCACTGCATCCATTTAACAGAAGATGATTATGCCATTCTGAAAAACATTTCTCCGTGGGTAGTTACGAATCCTGAATCTAATGAAAACAACAGGGTGGGAGAAATGAACCGCCAACGGATTACAAAGTTTGTCATAGGAACAGACGGCATGTCACCAGACATTTTGGCTTCTTTGCGAAACTATGCCATTACAGCAAAGGATGCACCAGAACCTTTTGAGCGCCTTGAAAGGACCTTCTGGGGCTGGTCCCGCCTCGTTAAAAGAAATACATGGGGCTTCCAAGGAGTGTTTGCTAGTGACGAGCCGGCCGACATCACCGTTCTCAACTACAAGCCGGTAACACCCATCCATGAATCCAACATTATGGGGCATCTTATTCATGGTGCTCAACGAAGCCATGCTTATTTAACCATGTGCAATGGAAATGTATTATGGAAGGACGGATCATTCACTTCTCTTAACGAGGGTCTCATCTTTAACAATGTACGCCTAGTTTCTGAAAAACTCCATAAACGTTTTTCCTCCGGAAAAAGGGAGGGGTTCCCGTGGTGGAAGTAAAAAGAACTATATGTGGCGTCCCTTTTAAAAACCCTGTTCTTACGGCAGCAGGACCAAATGTAGCTACAGAAGAACATATTATGGCGGCGATCAAAGGAGGAGCAGGGGGAGTTGTAACAAAAACAGTTTCAATAATACCAGCCTGCGATTCCAGACCAACTATACGGAAAGGACCTCTGGGAAGCCTTCTGAACTGCGAGACGTGGTCTGAAAAATCTTTTAAGGAGTTTTTCCCCCTTTATAAAAAGATAAAAGCAAAGGGATTGCCTCTTATTGTTTCCATAGGTTATACCCCCCATGACGTATCCTATCTTGGCCCTATTTTAGAGCAGGAGGTTAGCCCTGATATCATCGAGTTTTCAACTCATTATGTGGGGAAGGATCAAACGCCTCTCATCGAAGTAGCTCAGGCGCTAAGAGAGGCTGTGTCTGTTCCAATCTGGATGAAGATATCTCCTGCTGTTCATGACATTCAAGGCCTGGCGCAAGCCGCTTCTTTTTACGTAGATGGCTTTGTGGCTATAAATTCTATGGGACCTGTCCTTGATTTTGACCCAGAAAGACCAATCCCTCTATTGGGATCATCATTTGGGCAAGGCTGGATGTCTGGTCCGCCTATCCTTCCTGTAGCCCTTCGCATCGTATATGAACTCGCCACATGCCAGCCTAAACCAGTCATTGGAGTAGGAGGAATCGAAAGGGGAATTGACGCAATCAAGTTTTTTATGGCTGGAGCCTCCCTCGTTCAGATTTGCAGTGGTGCTCTCAAATACGGTCCGGCCCACTATGGCGTGGTAGTCCGGGAGATATCTCAATGGCTAGAAAGCCATGGTTGTAGTTCTCTAAAGGATATACAGCATAAATACATTAAAGCTATAAAAAAACATCCTATATAGAAGGAGCGCTTATAACAATGGGGATCATAGGGAGAACCTTCCCAAGAAAGGACGGAGTGAGCAAAGTTACTGGACAGGCTCTTTTTGTCGATGATATTTTCCTTCCAGGCATGTGGGTTGGGGGTACCCTCCGTTCTTCAGAAGTACGTGGAATTATCAATGACATATCTTTTGATCCTTCCTTCAACTGGTCACAGGTGGTCATCGTAACGGCAGCCGATCTTCCTGGCCCCAACTTTGTCTCCATGGTCCGTGAAGACTTGCCCTCTGTTCTTTATAGTCGCGGGATTTTCACTATTTCTCAAGAGCTGGTCTTTACTTTTGATGAAACGGCTCTTCGTTATCTCCATGAAGCAGGAGAACTTCAGGCTAGGGGAGAGTATGCCCCTCCTCCAGATATAGATATGGTTTGGGATGAGAGCACCTATAGGGGTACCGCCTACAAGGATTATTCCTGGATAGCTTATGTGGTCGAAACTGAGGTGGACACTGACACCTACGAAATACAACCAAAAGTGTGTACAATCGTAGCGGAGGTGGGCAAAGCCATTCACCCCATATTAGCTCGAGGACAGATAGAGGGAGGGGCTCTTCAAGCTTTGGGATATGGATATCTCGAAGATTTTAAGATAGAAGACGGACGCTACCTATCTAGCCATCTGAACGCCTATCTTATTCCCACATCTATGGATGTTCCTGAGTTTGACGTCAAAATTGTTGAAGTCCCCAGTCTTTACGGCCCTTATGGGGCTAAAGGGCTTGGAGAACTGCCAATGGATGGGGGAGCACCTGCCCTCGCATCTGCTCTATGGAACGCAACTGGACTATTCCCAACCCAGATTCCTATAACAGGAGAGCTACTTTTTGACCTGGAACGAAACGCTTTCACAGAAGAACGTGAAAAGCGATGATAATAGAGGTCATTGTTAATCAGAAAAAGTACTTTTTGAAGCCCCCCCCTTTAAAGAGATTTCTTGACGTTATCAGGAAAGATCTAAGGCTTACGGGAGCTAAGGAGGGATGCGGTGAGGGAGAGTGCGGAACTTGCGCCATCATTTATGGATGATAAATTGGTCAACTCCTATATGCTTTATGCTATTCAGGCCCACGGTCATGTTTTCACTACGATCGAAGGCCTGGGGAGGGGCGACGGGCCAGATCTCTTGCAACAGGCCTTTATTGATGAGGGTGGCGTCCAATGCGGCTTTTGTACCCCAGGTATGATCTTAGCCTAGCCTCCCGAGCCTTGTTATTTGAAAATACCCATCCCAGCAGAAAAGAGATACGAGAAGGTCTATCCGGTAATCTCTGTAGATGTACGGGCTACGAAGCAATCTTCCGAGCAGTAGAAAAAGCCGCGAAGCTAGGCTATGGGGATAATCTAAAAAAAGAGCCTGACGACATGACAAATGTAAGCCTCCCCTTTCTTTCTGCGGAAGAAAAGGAGTGGGTTTTTATTCCCCAAAGTGTTGAAGAAGCTCTTGCCGTTCTTAAAGACTACCCTGATGTAACCATCATATCTGGAATGACTGATATTGGGCCGGATATTAAGAACAGGAAAACTTACCCTCAAAAAATTTTAGATATAAGCCACATTGATGAACTTCATCGCATTACATATAAGAAAGAACTTCAGAAGATCTTTATCGGTTCCGCATGCACTAATAGAACGCTTATGACCCATCCTTTTATCCGGCAGCATTTTCCTTCTCTTAGTCATGCCGCATCCCTTTGTGGCGCTATTGCTATACAAAACAGGGCGACAATAGGGGGCAACTTGATGACTGCATCAGGGGCAGCAGATCTGCCGGTTATTCTTATGGCCCTTGGCGGAAGCGTTGTTCTCTGCAATAAAGAAGGTTCTAGAACTGTTCCTCTGGAAATTCTTCTCTGGCTATCGACAAACGATTAGACACAAAGATGAGATGCTGGCATCAATAGAGATCCCAGCACCTGAGGCTAATTCTTTTCAAAAATTTTATAAACGAGGTTCGCGAGCAACATTGACCCTTTCACGAATTTCTTTAGGATGTTATCTGGCCGTTGAGAAACGAACGATCAAAACCGCAAGATTTGCTGCAGGAAGCATGTCTGCTTTTCCTGAACGGTTGTACGCTGTTGAAAAGTTCATTGAAGGCCAGATCTTATCTTTAAAGCAGGAGAAAAAGCCATGAAGAACATCAATCCACGCAAATCTTCAGCTTTCAGAAAAGAAATTGCACGAAAACTGCTGGAGCGTTTTCTTAACAACGTTAATATTCCATAAAAACTGTATTTACGAATACTTGACAGTCATTTGTAAATACTTTATTGTAACGGTGCTGATAGGCGCCATCAGTAATACAAGCTTAAAATTTTAGGAGGCAGTATTTTGACAACTCAGGGAACAGTCAAATGGTTTAATGCGTCAAAAGGGTATGGCTTCATCACCACCGACGAAGGCAAAGACATTTTTGTTCATTTCAGCGCAATTCAGACCGAAGGCTTCAAAACCCTCGAGGAAGGCCAAAGGGTTTCTTTTGAGATTGTAGAGGGGCCTAAAGGCGAGCAAGCGGCTAACGTAGAAAAAATCTAGTTTATTTATCCGACATTGTTCTATTTCGATGGGAATAAAGGCAGCACTTTAACCCGTGCTGCCTTTTTATTTTTGTTATAAAATTTTTAGCTATATCTTTACAATTCGTAAAAGAAACATGTACAATGCATAGCGGTTTAAAAAGGCAGACCTGAAAATTTCTTTGGGTCTGCCCTTCTAAGTTTGTACATTTTGATGTGCTATACTACGGCATGTCGTCTGCCAGTTGAAAGGGGTTGCTAAAGTATGAGATCCGAGCTTGTATCTCAGGAAAAGAATTTCGTTACTATAAAGGTAGAGTTAGAGGCCACAGAATTTCAAAAAAGCATAAATATGACTGTTCGTGAACTGACCCAGAAAATAAATGTTCCAGGCTTTCGAAAAGGGAAAGTCCCCCGTAATATTTTGGAGATGAGAGTTGGAAAAGAGGGTATCCTTGTAGAGGCCCTTGAATCTATTATGCCTGACACCATTGACCAGATCGTTAAAGATTATGAATTAGACCTCATCGACCAGCCAGAAATGGAAATAGAAAAGCTCGAAGAGGGAGAGGATGTTCTTCTCACTTTGACTTTTGAGGTTGCGCCTGAAGTTAAACTGCCCGAGCTTGAAACCATTGAGATAGAAAAATTAAAGGTTAACGTCACTGACGAAATGGTAGATGAAGCAATCAAGAACATGCAGAAACAAAATGCAGAACACGAAAAAGTAGACCGGGCCGTAGAAGATGACGATGTTGTGGAAATAGAATACGTTACAAACGTTCTTGACGAAGAAGGAAAGATTATTAAATCCCATGAACCGGCAACAGTCAATGTAGATCTCGGCCTCCAGGATTTGAGACCAGGAATTAAAGAGGCATTAAAAGGACATGTCGCCAACGAAAAGGTTGAAGCAACTGTTCAGGTAGAAGAGGACTATGCTGATCCAGAGGTTGCGGGAAGAGAGATTCGTTACGATATGTCTATCAAAGAAATAAAGGTAAAGAAATTACCGCCATTGGAAGCGGCTTTCTTTGAAAAGACCTTAGGGCATTCTGTAGATAGCGAAGAAGCTTTTCGTGAAGAAGTAAAGAATCGCCTGGTGGACCGCATGACCCAAGAAAGCGATACCATGGCTGAAAATGCAGCTGTTGCAAAAGTGGCAGATAAAACGGAAGTTGAGCTTCCAGAAACTTTGATTAATCGACAGATTGAGCATATTAAAAAAGAAGACACTGAAAATGCGCAAAAAAGATTTAACAAGACCATGGAAGAAATTTTAGCAGAATCTAAAATGGAACTGGAAGATTATGAAAGCAGAGTTAAAGACCAGGCAGAGAGGGCAGTTCGTCAATATCTCGTTCTTGATGCTCTTTCAGAATCCTTTGATATTTCCATTGAAAAAGAGGACTTTGAATCTGAAGTAGAACCCCTTGCAACAGCGTATAATATAAGCACCGATACTTTGTTGAGATCAGTATTTAAAGATCAGAACAGAGTTATGGAAATGGGGAGCCGGATCCGTTACAAAAAGACAACGAAAGAGCTTTTAAGCAAAGTTTCCATTAAAGAAGTGGAAAAATTTTCGTCCTTGGGAAATAACACTGAAGAGGACATCGCAGAACAGGCCGAATAGAACGATCTGTCTTTGAAGTATTAGTAAGATAGGTGGTGAAAATACATGCTTATACCTATGGTTATAGAACAGTCTGGAAGAGGGGAGCGGGCGTATGATATTTACAGCCGTCTTCTAAAAGATAGGATTATCTTTTTGGGACAAGAAATTGATGATCCCATAGCAAACACTGTCGTTGCCCAGCTTCTTTTTCTTGAAAGCGAAGACCCAGATAAAGATATACATCTTTATATCAACAGCCCTGGAGGAGTTATTTCTTCTGGACTTGCTATCTACGACACGATGCAATATATCAAAAGTCCTGTTTCCACGATCTGCATTGGACAGGCAGCAAGCATGGCTGCTGTACTTCTCGCAGGAGGTGCACCTGGTAAACGGATCGCTCTGCCTAACGCAAGAGTTATGATCCATCAGCCCCTTGGAGGCGCCCATGGACAAGCGACAGATATTGAAATTCATGCAAAAGAAATTCTCAAGATTAGAGAAAAGATCAATGATATACTTGTCAAACACACGGGGCAAACTCGAAAAAGAATTAAGGCTGATACGGACAGAGACTTTTACATGTCAGCTGCAGAAGCGCTTGAATACAGCATTATCGATAAGGTCATCGAATCTAGAGTTTAGATTTTCCCAGAGTTTCTGCCTGCGGATTTCGACAAGGGAGCCCGTGTATTGGTGCTCCCTTCTTTCTGTTTCACGCCCCCGGCTTTAAGGAGGTTTGTGTATGTTTAAATTTGAAGACAAAGGTAAAGGGGAAAATAAAGGCACCCTGCGTTGTTCTTTTTGCGGGAAGGAACAAAATGAGGTAAGAAAACTTATCGCTGGACCGGGTGTCTACATTTGCGATGAGTGCATCCACTTGTGCAATCTGATTCTAAATGATGAAGTTGGCGGCGACTCTGTCAAGGGAAGCGACGCTTTCAACGTGTCCTTAAAAGACACTCCTAAACCTGCTGAGGTTAAGAAGTTTCTCGACCAGTACGTTATTGGACAGGAAGATGCAAAAAAAATCCTTTCCGTAGCCGTATACAATCATTTTAAGCGAATTAGCACCATGAGCGAAGAGAATGATGACATTGAGCTGCAAAAGAGCAATGTCTTACTTATAGGGCCAACAGGTTCTGGCAAAACCCTTTTAGCACAAAGTCTTGCCAAAAAATTGAATGTTCCCTTTGCCATGGCCGACGCAACAACCCTTACTGAAGCCGGATACGTGGGTGAAGACGTTGAAAATATTCTTGTTCGCCTTTTGCAGGCTGCAGACTATGATATTCAAGCGGCGGAGCGAGGAATTATCTACATAGATGAACTTGATAAGATAACACGAAAGTCTGAGTCAGCTTCGATAACACGAGACGTTTCTGGAGAAGGGGTACAACAGGCATTGTTAAAGATTCTGGAAGGGACACTTTCCAATGTCCCTCCTAAGGGCGGACGAAAACACCCATACCAGGACTTCATACAGATGGATACGTCTAATATCCTTTTTATCTGCGGTGGAGCCTTTGCAGGAATTGAAGAGGTTATAGGGCGAAGAGTTAATAAGAAGATGATTGGTTTTGGCGGGGATATTCTCAGCGTGAAAGATCACCGAAACTATGAGCTAATGCGTCAGGTGCAGCCTGAAGACCTCATGGCTTTTGGATTTATCCCCGAACTCATAGGACGTCTTCCCGTTGTTGTTCCGCTGGAAGAATTAGATGATGACGCCCTGGCTCGTATTCTTGTGGAGCCAAAGAATGCTCTGATACGGCAATATCAAAAAACCTTTGAAATAGAGGGCGTGAAACTTTTCTTCGAACAGGACGCTGTCAAGGCCATAGCGAGAGAGGCGCGCAAGAAAAACACCGGCGCACGAGGCCTAAGATCCATCATGGAATATCTCATGCTCGATCTTATGTATGAAATACCTTCACGCTCCAATGAAGTGGAGAAGATTATCATTACAAAAGAAGTGGTCGAAAAAGGAGCTTCTCCCATAATAAAAATTAAGGGGCAAGAGGAGGTAGCATAAGTGACAATAACGGAATCGGTACAGGCAGAACGATGTTATATTCTGCCTGTACGTGATCTTGTTCTTTTTCCAGGGGTCATAGTACCTCTATATATAGGAAGACCCCGTTCATTAAAAACAATTGAAAAAGCAAGTATTGAAGATAAATCCCTTTTTGTTGTAGCTCAAAAAGATTTAACAACAGAAGAGCCTATATCTGAAGATATCTACACCATAGGAACACTATGCAAGGTGCTTCAAATGATTCGTATCCCCGATGGCACCATAAAAATTCTTGTCGAAGGAAAACAGCGGGGGCATATCAAGGAATTTTTGGAAGACGAAGAAACCTTTCAGGGTAATATTGCAATCGTGCAGTGGGATTCAGCTCTTCCAGAAAACATGGAAGCGCTGAAACGGAGTGTTCTTGAGCTTTTTGAAAAGTACGTGTCAATAAATGCAAAAATTCCAAAAGAGGTTATCGTTTCACTTGCAAACATTGAGCACCCCTGCGATATTGCAGATGTGGTTGCGTCTCATTTGAAAATAAAAACAGAAAAGAAACAAAAACTATTGAGTATCACTAATCCAGAAAAATATATTAAGCTTCTCATCAAAATTTTGATGGAAGAAATAGAGCTGATGGAGCTAGAGCAATCGATACAGGAGCAAGTACGTCAAAAAATGGAAAAGGGGCACCGTGAATATTACCTTAGGGAGCAACTGAAAATCATTCAAACGGAGCTGGGAGAAGAAGATTTTTCATCAGAAACAGAAAATCTTCTAAAAAAAATAGCAGAATCTGAGATGCCGGAAGAAGTCTGCAAAAAAGCCCGTATTGAAGTTGACAGGCTCTCAAAAATGCCTCCTATTTCTTCTGAAGCCAGTGTATTACGTACCTATTTGGATTGGCTTCTGGCATTACCTTGGAATACCTATACAGAAGAAAACTTGGATATTACAAAGGCACAAAAGATACTCGATGAAGATCATTATGGCCTTGTAAAGGTTAAAGAACGCATTCTTGAATTTTTGGCGGTTCGTCAATTGGCAGGAAAAGAGGCGAAAGGACAGGTTCTCTGTTTTGTAGGACCTCCTGGAGTAGGAAAAACTTCTCTCGCGCAATCCATAGCACGTGCCCTTGGACGCCGCTTTGTTAATTTTTCTCTTGGCGGAGTACGGGATGAAGCGGAAATACGCGGTCATCGCCGAACCTACGTGGGAGCTCAACCAGGGCGAATCATACAGAAAATGAGACAAGCTGGCACTAAAAATCCTATTATGCTAATGGATGAGATCGATAAGATCGGACAGGATTTTAGAGGCGATCCCGCATCAGCTCTTTTAGAGGTTCTTGATCCGGCGCAAAATAGCAATTTTACTGATCATTATATCGAATCGGCATTTGATCTGAGCAATGTAATTTTTATCACTACTGCCAATGTAACCCATACTATCCCGGCACCATTGCTGGACAGAATGGAAGTTATCCGTTTGCCGGGGTATGTTTCCGAAGAAAAAGTTCACATCGCGAAGAAGCATCTGCTGCCTAAGCTGTTCAAAGAACATGGATTGACAGACAAAATGATAAGTATTACTTCGAAAACAGTGGAGAAAACTATTAGGGATTACACGCGGGAAGCAGGTGTTCGTAATCTTCAAAGGAGCCTGGCCACTCTCTGTAGAAAGGTAACGCTTCAAATAGTAAGAGAGGGAAAAGACTCTTTTTTCAAAAAGATTACAATAGGGGTAAAAGACCTGAAGGATTATTTGGGAGCGCCACGTCTCTACGATGTGCAGCTTCCTCAAAACAAACAAAAAGGCACGGTTGTGGGTCTTGCATGGACTGAAAGCGGCGGAGACGTCCTTGTTATTGAAGCCGTTGCCATGTCCGGCAAGGGCGATATTATACTCACTGGCAATTTGGGGAATATTATGCAGGAATCAGCTCAGACGGCTCTTGGCTTTCTGCGAGCCCGTAGCGCCGAACTAGGTCTGGACCACATAAACTGGAAAAACCAGGATATACATATTCATGTTCCAGAGGGAGCAATTCCAAAAGATGGACCATCTGCAGGCATAACCATGGCCGTAGTCATGCTTTCAGCTTTGAGCAGCAGACAGGTGCTTCCAGGGATAGCAATGACGGGTGAAATCTCTCTTCAGGGAAAAGTTCTGCCGGTAGGGGGCATTCGAGAAAAGATTCTGGCTGCAAAACGTCAAAAAATTAGCAACATTATTATTCCTGGCGCCAACCGCATAGATGTAGAGGAAATGGAGCAGTGGGTCACTAAGGGGCTCTCCTTCTATTTTGTTGACAATGTGTCAGAAGTTTTTGACATAGCTCTGGAGCGGAGGTAGAAATGGCTCAGCGCTGGAAAGCCCAGCTCGCAACGACTGCATTTAAAGAAGACCAGTTTCCACCCCAGACTCTTCCTGAGGTGGCTTTTGTGGGGCGTTCAAATGTAGGCAAATCAATGTTGCTTAATGCCCTGATGGAACGGAAATTAGCTCATGTTGGTTCTACGCCAGGAAAAACCAGAAGTGTCAACTTCTACAAAATAGAAGCGGAAGTTGACTTTTTTCTAGTGGATCTTCCAGGCTATGGATACGCAGCCCGAGGCTTCAAAGAAAAAGAAAAATGGGCAAAGCTAATCGAACAATACATTACACAAAGAGAAACATTGCAGCTCCTTGTTCATTTGGTAGATTTTCGCCACGGTTTGCTGAAAAACGATCAAGAGCTGCAAGAATGGATTTCTCAAATAGGCATTCCATCCCTTGTTGTATTTACAAAAGCCGACAAGATTTCGAAGGGGCGACACAAGGGGATGCTGCATTCTTATATCAGGAAGGGACTCAAATCCATAGAAGTTCCCTTTATAGTTTCAGCTCAGGACAAGTCAGGAGTAGGTGAATTCCGTCAATTTCTGACAAAATATCTTAATTGAGGGTAAATACTTAATTTTAATTTTCAGGTAAGTTTACCGATATAGAAATAATGGAGGGGAGACTTTCAATGGCAATCCGTACAAAAGAAATAGCAAAGACTTACGATCCAACGCCCATTGAGGATAAATGGTATTCATGGTGGTTAGAGTCAGGGCTCTTCCATGCTGAAGTTGACACGACGAAAGAAGCCTTTTCAATAGTCATACCGCCTCCGAACGTTACCGGCTCCCTTCATATGGGGCATGCTTTCAACAATACTTTTCAGGACATCGTTTGTCGATATAAACGGATGAACGGTTTTAATGTTCTGTGGCTGCCTGGTACAGACCACGCTGGTATTGCCACACAGAATGTGGTAGAGCGGGAACTTGCAAAAAATGGCATATCGAGACACGATCTAGGAAGGGAAGAATTTGTCAACAAGGTTTGGGAATGGAAAGAAGAATACGGAAGCAGAATCATAGAACAGATGAAGAAGCTAGGGAACTCATGTGATTGGGAAAGAGAAAGGTTTACTCTAGACGAAGGTCTCTCCCAGGCCGTACGAACTGTTTTTGTCAGACTTTATAAAAAAGGCCTTATTTACAAGGGGCGCTACATCATTAACTGGTGCCCACGCTGCCATACGGCTCTTTCCGACATTGAGGTTGAGCATGAAGATCTGAAAGGCTGCCTTTATTATGTGAAATATCCCTTTGTAGAAGGAGAAGGGCATCTTCTTGTAGCAACAACCCGCCCTGAAACTATTTTAGGGGACGTTGCTATTGCAGTTCATCCTCGGGCCGAAAAGTACCGCCACATGATAGGAAAGAAAGTTTGTGTACCTCTTACAGATCGAGAAGTACCCATTATTGAAGATATCATGGTCGATCCCGAATTTGGAACAGGCTGCGTGAAAATAACGCCTGCCCATGACCCTAACGACTTCTTAGTGGGTCAACGGCACAACCTCGAGCAAATTCAGGTTATCGATGCCGACGGATTCATGAATGAAAATGCCCCCGCATATAAAGGGCTTCCTATTTTAGAAGCACGGGAACGAGCTGTGGAAGATCTTAAAGCCCAGGGCCTCATAGAAAAGATAGAGGAGATCGACCATTCTGTCGGCCACTGTTACCGTTGCCACACCGTGGTAGAGCCATATCTTTCTGAACAGTGGTTCGTTAAAGCCAAGCCATTAGCAGACGCGGGGATTGAAGCCGTGGAAAAGGGAGATATCACATGGATTCCTGAACAATGGCAAAAAATCTACTACCAATGGATGGAAAACATTCGTGACTGGTGCATATCGCGCCAGCTATGGTGGGGCCATCGTATCCCGGCATGGACATGCGCGGAATGCGGTCACATAACTGTTTCTGAAGAAGATCCTACCCATTGTGAAAAATGTGGAAGCGCCCGCATCCAACAGGATGAGGACGTTCTTGATACGTGGTTCAGCAGCGCTCTGTGGCCTTTTTCCACTCTGGGGTGGCCAGAGAAAACCGAAGAACTCAATTATTTCTATCCTACATCCTTACTGGTAACAGCCTTTGATATCATCTTCTTCTGGGTAGCCCGCATGATTATGATGGGTCTTGAGTTTATGGAAAACGAGCCTTTCAAAGAGGTCTACATACACGCCCTTATCCGTGATGAAGATGGCCAGAAGATGAGTAAATCAAAGGGGAACGTCATAGACCCCCTCACAATGATCGATAAATACGGAGCAGATGCTCTTCGTCTGACCCTTGCGGCGTTGACTGTTCAGGGGCGGGATATTCTATTAAGCACAAACAAAATTGAAACCTACCGTCTCTTTATGAACAAGCTTTGGAATGCCAGCAGGTTTGCCTTAATGAATCTAGAAGAAAACTGCTCTGAAAAACCGCTTCCGGATAAAGGCGAGCTTAGACTTCATGACCAGTGGATCCTTACACGCACACAGCAAGTGATAGAGCAGATTACAAGGCTTCTCGACGGTTATTTTATTGGGGAAGCAGCCCGAATGCTATACGACTTCATTTGGGGCGATCTGTGCGACTGGTACCTCGAAATGTCTAAACCTGCGTTGAAGGGAGATGAAGGTGAGTTACGGGTTAAAAATACCCAGGCAATAGTAGAATATGTCTTTAAAACAGTGCTGAAGCTCATCCATCCCTTTATACCTTTTGCTACAGAGGAACTGTGGCACACATTTGGATTCAGCGATGACTCAATTGAACGTTCAGAGTGGCCAAAAGCATCTTCAGCTCTAATTTTTAACAATGCTTTGTCTGGAATGGGAACCCTTCAGGAAATAATTCGTATAATCAGAAACTTACGAGCAGAGGCAAGGGTAGCACCTCAGCAAAAAGTCGAGCGCGTTATTCTTCAGACAGATGATGATGCTTTAAAGGCACTCGTATCTGCAAATATGAATATGATCTCACTCCTTGCGAGGGTAGAGAGAGTTGATATTATTTCAGATAGCGACAAAAAACCTCATGGATGCCTCGCCTCAGTTATGACCAATGGGGAAATCAGTCTGGAAGTGGGAAGCCTGCTTGACATCAAAGCAGAGATTGAGCGCCTGGAACAGGAACTCAAGAGTGTTGAAAAGGATATAGATAAAATGGAGAAGAAACTGGCCAATAAAAACTTCACTTCCAAAGCTCCTCAAGAGGTTGTGGATAAAGAACGAGGCCGCCTTGAGGAAAACAGAAACCACCACCAGCGAATCGCGGACAATATAAGCAGTCTGAAAAGGTCGTAGAATATGAGCATTAGAACTCTTTACGAAAAAGTAGAAAATGAATTAATAAGCGCTTCAAGCCCTGGAATACATCCAGGCTTGGAGCGTATTTCCAAGTTGCTAGAACTGTTAGGCCATCCGGAAAGGGCCTTCCCGGCAATACATGTTGTCGGAACAAATGGAAAAGGATCTACCTCAGCCTATGTAGAATCAATTTTGCGATCATCTGGAATGCATGTCGCGCTTTATACAAGCCCACACCTTGTACATATGGGGGAGCGGCTCCTTCTTGACGGAAAAATGGTTTCCCCTGAAACATGGAAAAAGGCCGCGCGAAAGGTTATAAATACCATAGGTCAAGACAAGAGGCTCTCAGAGGATCCCCCTACATTTTTTGAAGTTTTTACTGCCGCTGCCTTTGTCATCATAGCGGATTCCCAAGTGGATGTCGCTGTTATAGAAGCGGGGATGGGGGGAAGGCTTGACGCCACAAACACTCTAACAAAGGTTCTAATCACCATTATCACTTCCATATCAAAAGACCATATGGACTTTTTAGGTGACACTCTAGAAGCCATTGCTATGGAAAAGTTTGCCGTCATTCGTCCAGGCGTACCGGCAGTTTTCGCGGGGGGCGCTCCTTCATTATGTACCTTGTTCGCGAAAGAATGTCAGAAAAAGGGAGCACCAGGGGTAGTATTGCCTCATGCATATTCATTTACAACTAAAGAACTTTCCATTAAAGGAGCTACATTCACCCTTCATGGCAAAGACGGCATCGTGGAATATACTGACTTGCACACCCCATTGCTCGGTGTCCACCAGGTATCTAACAGCAGTCTCGCTGTAGCCTCTATGGATATTTTAAAAAGGGAGCTAAGCCAGATAACAGAGCAAACCATACGTCAGGGTTTAACACAGACCCACTGGCGGGGACGAATGGAGCTTCTTCCAACCCATCCTCCTATCATGCTGGATGGAGCTCATAATGACGATGGTATTGCCCGCCTTGTAGAGAGCCTGAATGCTCTGGAAATAAACGGGAGTAAAGTAAGATTGACTATAGTCTATGGATCCATGAAAGATAAAGAACATAATGTGGCGTTGCACCGATTAAGTCAGTTGCAGCCACAACTTATTTGCACTGAAGTCCCTGGCATGGAGCGCTCGGCTAAAGCTTCCGCATTACAAGAGGAAGCTGCTCTATATAAATGGACTAATGAACCAGAGGGCATTCCAGATCCAGTGGAAGCACTTCAAAAGGCGCAGAAAAACAGTGACATTATAGTCTGCTGCGGAAGCCTTTATCTTATTGGATATGTACAGACCCATATGGCAGAAGGAGCTCGTTTTTTATAATGACCGCACGAAACTTCTCTCTTGATGAGAAAGAGGGGCACTATATTCTTGAATATCTCTGCCCAGAGGAAAGGGCCTTTTTTAAAGCCAGGTTATTTATGAAAGGCAGCCTTATAGGAAAGGCCATGGGGGATCCGGCTCTTAGCAGGAAAGCAGTGGCTTCTCTTTCAAAAGAAGAAACTTCACAAAAAAAGCTTTTAGCCCCTAAACAAATTCACGGGACCCGTATTCTCACAGAAAAAGAAGAATATTGCCTGCCTGAACGACCGTTTGCAGATGGAATTTTTTTAAAAAGCACCCTCTATGAAGGGAGTCTTCGTTTTGCAGATTGTGTGCCGGTCATATTGGCATCTCCAGTTCCCCATCCATGGCTGATGCTGCTTCATTCAGGGTTTAAGGGAACTGTACAAAATATTGTAAGAAACAGCCTGGTAAACCTTGACCAAAAAATGAATTTGGACTTCAATCGTATCTATGCATGGATCGGTCCTGGCATCAGTAAAACATTTTATTTTAGAAAAGATGATGAATGGTCACTGCTCGGGCAGAAAGAACTTTCCTCCGCCCATTGGCAAAAGGAAGGGGAGCGTGTATATTTTGATCTGCCTGGCGCCCTTGAAAGCCAATTGCTGGAAAATGAACTATTAGAAGGACATATTACCACTATCCCTCTTTGTTCATATAAAGATCAGCAATATTGTTATTCCTATCGGAGAAAGGACATCAAAGAGAGGATGTTCCTATTAGCTTCTCTGATAATAGATAAATAACAGATACCACTTTCTCTATTTTTTACGTGACAATAAAGAAAGAGGCTTATAACGCAACATTGAAAAAGTTACAAGGAGTGATCCTAAATGGACCTACAACGAGTAGGGGTAATAGGAGTGGGACACCTAGGACAGCACCACGCTAGATTATATACTGAACTTCTCGGCACACAGCTTGTGGGAGTAGTTGATGAGAACGAAGCACGCGCAGCTGCTATCGGAGATAATCTTGGGGTTCCTTATTACACAAATTTCGAAGAATTTATCAAGAAAGCACGGCCAGATGCAGTAAGTGTTGTAGTTCCAACAAGTCTTCATTATGAGATAGCAAAGAAAGCTCTGGAAAACGGAATTCATGTTCTTATAGAAAAACCAGTGACAACAACAGTGAGAGAAGCGGAAGACCTGCTTAACGTGGCTGCAAAAAGAGATCTCGTTCTCCAAGTAGGTCATGTGGAACGTTTTAACAGCGCTGTACAATATACATCTAAGATAGTTCATGAACCCCTCTTTCTCCAGTCGCGCCGACTTGGCCCCTTTTCTTCCCGAATCAGCGACGTGGGGGTTGTCCTTGATTTAATGATCCATGATATTGATATTATTCTTTCACTAGTGCATTCGGAGATCGACTCCATCTCTGCAACAGGAAGATGTATACGAACAAACCATGAAGATGTTGCTTCTGCGCAGATATCTTTCAAAAATGGAGCAATGGCCCATATTTTAGTAAGCCGCGTTTCAGAGCGCCGTCTTAGACAGCTTGAAATAATGGAACCAGAGCGATACCTAACCATAAACTATGAAACGCAGGATGTTTCAATCAACAGATGCGTACGTCATGAGAATGGCACACTTGTGGAAGTCATAGAACATCCAGTATTCCCCAAGAGCGAGCCTCTTAAGCTGGAACTTCAGCATTTTGTTACATGTGTACGAGAAGGGAAGCAGCCCCTAGTAGGGATAATGGACGGCAAACGTGCCCTCGAAGTCGCCATTTCAGTTCTCAAACAAATTCATCTAAGCGAAGGGAAAGAAGAATCGATCATCTCGCAATAAAGATGCCCCCCCTAAGGCCGGTGAAATGTTTTTCTCCGGCCTTATTTTTATGTATTTAATAGAAATATATTTTTATCATTTTTATTTCAATGTTATCCTATTCACAATGCATTATTGTTGTGTTTTTGTGGTTTTATATAATATATGCTTCGCTCAATTTTGATAAAATATTAATTAGTGAGGGATTCTTATGCCAACTGAAAATATAAATGCACTTATAGCTCTTGCTATGTTTGTTGGGGCTCTTTTTGTTGCTAGACTCGTTGTTAAAATAGGTAAAGGAGAACTTCCTGGCGGTGCTATATGGGTTGTTTATCTTCGAATGCTTCTTGGATTTTTATTGGCAGGAGCAATTATATTAGGTTTTTATTCTTTTGCAGGGATGAAATAAAAATTGGAAAGAATGAGACTTTTTATTTGGGAGGCGAAGTACCATGACTGAAGAAAAGAAAAATATCCCTGAACTTTTTGAACTTAGAAAAAAGTATGAGGGGAAAGTTGAAAAAGTGTTAGAAAAACGGCCTGAACGCCGAAAAGAATTCCGCACAGGTGGAAATCTTCCTTTAAACCGCGTTTATGACCCAACTGACCTAGAAGAATTTGATTATGCAAGAGACTTAAACTATCCAGGGCAGTACCCCTTTACTCGAGGCGTGCAACCTACGCTTTATAGGGGCCGTCTGTGGACAATGCGTCAGTACGCAGGATTTGCAACAGCAGAAGAGTCCAATGAACGGTATAGATATCTTCTCTCCCAGGGAACTACAGGTCTATCTGTAGCTTTCGACCTTCCTACCCAAATTGGATATGACTCTGACCACCCTATGGCACAGGGGGAATGCGGGAAAGTGGGAGTAGCCATTGATAGCCTTGCCGATATGGAAATCCTTTTCGACAAAATTCCTCTTGATAGGGTTTCTACTTCCATGACAATCAATGCTCCCGCAAGTGTGTTACTCGCCATGTACATATGTGTTGGAGAAAAACAGGGCGTTTCCATGAGTGATCTTTCTGGTACTATTCAAAACGATATTTTAAAAGAATATATAGCCCGAGGCACCTATATTTTCCCCCCAAAACCCTCTATGCGTTTGATAACTGATATATTTGAATTTTGCAGCCATAATGTCCCTAAATGGAATACTATTTCTATTTCCGGTTATCACATTCGGGAGGCCGGCAGCACGGCGGCACAAGAAGTCGCCTTCACATTAGCCGACGGTATCGCTTATGTAGAAGCAGCAAGCAAAAAGGGGCTGGATCCAAACGTGTTCGGCAAGCGCCTTTCCTTCTTCTTCAATGCTCATAACGATTTTTTGGAAGAAGTAGCGAAATTCAGGGCAGCCCGAAGAATGTGGGCCCAGATAATGAAAGAACGCTTTGGAGTAACCGATCCTAAAGCTCAGATGCTTCGTTTCCACACCCAGACCGCAGGTTGCACTCTCACTGCTCAGCAACCGGAGAATAATATAGTCAGGGTCACCATTCAGGCCCTCGCTGCAGTTCTGGGCGGAACCCAGTCCCTCCACACCAACAGTATGGATGAGGCTTTGGCTCTTCCTTCCGAAAAGAGCGTTGGCATAGCTCTTAAGACCCAGCAGATCATTGGCTATGAATCAGGTGTTGCGAACACAGTGGATCCTCTTGCGGGAAGCTACGTTGTTGAAAGTCTGACGAACGAAATTCAGAAAAGAGCAGAAGAGTATATCGGACAAATAGATGAAATGGGCGGCATGCTAGCTGCTATAGAAAAGGGTTATGTCCAGAAACATATTCAGGATTCAGCCTACACGTACCAGAGAGCTATTGAAAGCCAAGACTCCATTGTCGTCGGAGTGAACAAATTCCAGTTAGAAGATGAGAAGATAGATATGAAGCTTCTCAAGGTCGATGAATCAGTGGGAGAACGCCAAATCGAGAAACTTAGAAAGATGAAAGAAAGCAGAGACAACATAAAGGTGCAAAGCACCCTTGATGAAATACGAAAAGCAGCTCGGGATGAATCCATTAATACGATGCCTCTTATTATCGATGCTGTACGCAATTATGCGACTGAAGGCGAAATTTGTGGCGTATTGAGAGAAGAATTTGGAGAATACACAGAAAATATTATTTTGTAAGTGGAGGAATGAGCTATGGCTGTAAAAAAAATACGAGTTGTAATTGCAAAACCAGGCCTCGATGGTCATGACAGGGGAGCAAAAGTTGTAGCCAGGGCCCTCCGAGACGCAGGCATGGAAGTTATTTATACTGGGCTTCGCCAAACTCCTGAACAGATTGTAGATACAGCGATACAGGAAGATGCCGACGCTATAGGAATAAGCATTCTATCGGGTGCTCACAGCTTCTATTTTTCTAAAATCATTAACCTTCTTAAAGAGCATAATGCGAGCGATATTATTGTCTTTGGCGGAGGAGTCATTCCTGAAAGTGATATTCCTGCTCTTATTGAAATGGGAGCCGGAGCCATCTTTGGCCCTGGGACACCAACCTCAGTGTGTGCAGAGTGGCTTGAAAAGGCTGTTGCTGAAAAAAAACAGAAAGAGACTGTTTAGCTGTGACACTTCTTGCTGAAAAGGCTTTACATGGTGACATCAGAGCTTTAGCGCGCATTATTTCTCTTGTAGAAAATGAGGCGCCCGAATCAGAAAAAATTATGAAATATCTCTATCCTCATACCGGTAAGGCCCTGGTCATAGGGATAACAGGAAGCCCGGGCGCCGGGAAAAGCACATTGGTCGATAAACTAATCCTTGAGTTCAGGAAGAAGAAAAAAACAGTTGGAATTATAGCCGTAGATCCCTCTAGTCCTTTTAGCGGAGGAGCAATTCTTGCAGACAGAATTCGTATGCAACGTCACGCTAACGATCCGGACGTATATATTAGAAGCATGGGGACGCGAGGTTCACTAGGCGGAGTCAGCAGGAGCACCAGAGAAGCCGTTAAAATATTAGACGCTTGCGGCAAAGACGTTGTCATTATTGAAACAGTAGGGGTAGGCCAGTCTGAAATAGATATAGTGAAACTGGCAGACACTGTCTGTCTTGTGCTTGTGCCCGGCATGGGTGATGACATTCAGATAATGAAAGCGGGCATTATGGAAATAGCAGACATCTTTGTAGTGAACAAGGCAGACAGACCAGGAGCAGAGAAAATAGAAACGGAAGTAAAGCTTATGCTTGACTTGATCGGAAAAACAGACTGGTTTCCACCTATTCATATGACCATAGCGGAAAAAGGAGATGGGGTAGCTGAGTTAGTAGAAGGCATCGAGAAACATGGGGCTTTTCTAAAGCAAAGCATTCACGGCATAAAGAAACAAAAACGTAAACTTACAGAGGAAATAAAAGACATACTCAGCCGTGACATCGCTAAAAATGTGGAAAAAGCCTGGGAACGTCAAGGGACTGACGACAAAATCGAAGCCATCTTAGGTAAAGAACTAGACCCCTATACCGTTGCGCAGAATATATTGAACAACATAGTCACAAATGAAGGATAAACTGAGAGGGGGCAGTTGAGACATGACGA
>NZ_DGZF01000005.1:0-77511 GCF_002396985.1 Aminobacterium sp. UBA4987 | reverse complement strand
TCGTCATGTCTCAACTGCCCCCTTATCGCTCTGAGAGTTCTAATAAAACTCCACCCGTTGATTTCGGATGGACAAAAGCAATTTTTGCGCCCCCGGCACCATATCGCGGCGTTTCGTCAATGAGGCGAACCCCTTTTTCTTTCAACTCTGCAAGGGCTTCTTCAAGATTTTCCACACGCAGTGATATGTGGTGTAGGCCCTCTCCCTTTTTTTCAATAAATTTCGCAATAGGACTGTCATCTCCTGTTGCCTCTAAAAGCTCTATTTCTGTATCTTTAACGGGAAGGAAAGCCGTTTTGACTTTTTGCTCCTCTACCTCCTCCACTCCTGTGCACGCTATCCCGAGGGCAACCTCCCAGACTTTCAATGACTCCTCAATACTTTTCACCGCAATACCAATGTGGTCAATTGTAGTAACTTTCATACACTAATCCCCCTTAAGAGTTTGATATACATGGGAAAATTCATATCTCTTTCTAGTTAAGTTTCAGAATTCAATGATACTAATCTTAACAAAGAAAATAAGATTTTTCATATGAAACTCACTTTCATACACTAAAATAAGAAGATAATGCCATTAGAGGCGCTACTTACCAATGGGCGATAAAAGCAAACTATTTGAACAAACAAAAGCCCCTCGGGTAGTTTCCCCCAAGGGGCCCTGTCTGCACTTTTTAAAGTCGTTTTTATAAAATATCCAGTCCAGGCCGATAGATAAGCACAGAACAATGAGCATAACGGGCTACGTTTGCAGCTGTACTACCCACCACAAGCCTCTCTATAGTGCTCTGCCCCCGGTATCCAATAACAATAAGGTTGTAATCCCCTTCCTTTGCGTAATCAATAATCACATCTGAAGGACTTCCCTCTTTTACGATCATGTCGTATTTTACGTTAGCGAGTTCCGGCATACGCTCTTTAGCTTTTCTGAAATAATATTCTAGTTTTTTCCGAGCTATTTCAGATATTTCCACATCAATTTCCGGTGGAAGCCAGGGCTCATATCCTTTCCAAAGCGTAGGATGGGGCATCACGTGAATAAAAGATGCATGGACTCCTAACCGCAGGGCCAGAGAACACCCGTAGGCAAAAACCTCCTCTGAAACTTTACTCAAATCTACGGCAACAAGAATTTTCTTCGGCACGATTCTTCCCCCCTTAAACTTTGTAGTGGTACTATTATAAAGGATAACACAGGATAATTTTCAATACTCGAAATAGTTTGAGGTGGAAAATGAAAAAAATATTATTGATACCTCTTTGTATCTTATTCTTTATTTTAGGGGCTCTCATTGAAAAATTCGCAAGGAACTTAACCCGGGATCTTTATCTTTCTGAAACCTCACGGTTTCGAAGTTTCTTCTCTCGGCCATGGATTCCCGGAGCGTTCTTCATGGTTTCGGGTCTTTTGCTCTTTTATGTATGGGGGGGATCCTTTTCTTTCTTTATAGCCTTTTTACTTACAGTGGGACTGTTTTTTTCAGCTCTCACCGACTTATACAGCGGTTATATTTTCGATGCCGTTCCCGCTGTAATGGGTGTAGGCAGCTTTGTTTTCCGATGGGCAGCTGGAACATCCCCTCTTTTTGATGGGATAACGGGAGCTCTCGTGGGCATTGTCATTATGGCTTTTATTCGCTGGATCAGTAGGGGCGGTATGGGAATAGGCGATGTCAAACTGATAGGCGGCATGGGATTGGGTCTGGGGCTCCCCCTTACGCTCTATGGACTCTATATTGGGATACTTGTTGGCGGCATTGTCGCTGGCTGGCTTCTTCTTACTCATCGTGTCCATAGAAAACAACCTATACCCTTTGGTCCATTTATTGCCCTTGGAGGGATCATAGCTCTCGCCACTGCCCCCTTTTTAGGAACCTATTTTAATATAGTCCTTGTCTGGCCATGGGGTTGTTAATCTCTATTGTCAAAAAATGGTCCTAAATAAGAAACCATTTTCTTCAGTGGTTCTATAGATGGTAATCCATATAACTTTCTGAAAGCATGATCCGCCCCTGGAATAATAATAAATCGCTTCTCAGGAGTATCCGCCGCGTCAAAAAGACGACGGCATGCCTCTTCGCTGAAAGTGTTGTCATTTTCACCATAAAAACTTACAAACCATTCTGTTTTTATGGAACGTACAGATTTGTAAAGGAGGGCGTTATCTCCTATGGTATCGAGGATGGGGAGTCTCAATGTAGTTGAAACATCATCTTTATCAATACTATCCCCACTCCCTGAAATAATGATCCCAGAAGGGGATACAGAGAAAACTGGCTGGGGGAAGCCGCCTTCCCGAAGCTTTGTCTGATAGCCGCCACCAGCAATCATAAGAGAATGAATACCGCCCAGGGAAAAACCCCATAAATAAATCTCTTCAGTTGGATGGCGCTTTTCAATCTCACTCAAGGCAACACATACGTCGTATAGATCCATCCCATAGGTTTTCCCCTGAAAAGCCGTCCGAGCCCAGCGATCCCTATCTTCTTTAAAAGAATCGCGATCCCGCCGCAAACGACTTGTTTCAGTTAAATAGACCGTAAGGCCTAAGGGAAGCAACATCCTCGCAAGGACTGCATATTTATTCCCCTCATGGACAGAGGCGCATCCGTGAACTCCATGGAAGAGGACGATCACCTTACCCACACTGTCCTTAGGAGAAAGGCGACTGACAAAAACCTTTTCATCACCATAGGCGCCTTTAAGTGTAAAAATTTCTTTTTCCATTAGAAGCCCTCCTGCCTGATTGACGAAAAACGACTTCTTTTTTAAATATATTACTCTTTTCCCATGATTTGACAAACGACGTTAAATAGAGCAAAATAATATTAATAAATTACAGCGTACTGGGGGAGTCGGCGAAAACCGGCTGAGAGGAGACTGGTGGTCTCGACCCCTGGAACCTGATCCGGGTCATGCCGGCGAAGGGAAGTCAGACAAAATCTTCTAAAAGAAATTTCTCTCCTTCCTCCGGCAGTCCCTCATATAAGGAGGATTTTTTTATGCCCAACAAAACCCGAATTCTTGTTGAAGGTGCCCTAGCGGTAGCCATGACTGTTGCTTTTTCCTATATAAGGCTCTGGCGAATGCCCCAGGGGGGGTCTGTTACCCTGGAAAATGTGCCGTTGCTTATTTTCGCCCTTCGACATGGACTTAAATATGGTGTTGGTGCCGGATTTGTGGCTGGAATTATACAACTTACACTGGGCGGATACGTAGTACATCCCATACAGGCACTTCTTGATTACCCCCTCGCCTTCGCCGCTCTCGGCCTTGCCGCATTCGTTCGAAAGCCTCTTTGGGGAGGGCTTACCCTCGGAACCATTTCTCGCCTCTTCTGTCACGTACTTTCAGGAGTCATATTTTTTGGAAGTTACGCTCCTGAGGGAACAAACGTCTGGCTCTACTCCATCATATACAACGGAAGCTACATGGTGCCCAACCTGATTCTGGGCATTTTTGTTACTTACCTGGTCTGGGGAAGACTGAGTCGTATCGGGCAATGATATAGTCCTGTCGATCAGAAACCGAAATGCTTCGTCTCAGCCACCTTGGGAAAAAATACAATGGTCTACCTGTAATCGACCAGTTCGACCTGGATATAGAAAACGGTTCTTTCTCTGTACTTATTGGACCTTCAGGATGTGGAAAATCCACTCTTTTTGATCTTCTGACAGGAACTATAGAGAGAGAATATGGCACTATGGAATGGATTGGTGAAGCTGTACCCCACCTAGGCCAGATTGCAGCCTATATGCAGCAGAAAGACTTGCTGTTGCCCTGGCTCTCACTGATGCAAAATGCTATGCTTCCCCAGGTCTTCTCAAAGGAGAAACATCTCAGAAAAGATAAGGAGGCGAAGGATCTATTTGCACGCTTTGGCCTCAATGGATTTGAGGATTATCTTCCCGGGGCAGTTTCAGGGGGTATGAAGCAACGATGTGCACTCATCCGTACTCTTATGTTCGAGCGGGAAATTGTATTGCTCGATGAGCCTCTCTCCGCTCTTGATGCCATTACAAGAAGAGGCCTGCAATCATTGCTGCTTTCACTCCAGAAAGATTTTAAGAAAACTGTATTGATGATCACCCATGACATTGACGAAGCTCTGTACCTCTCTGACACAGTACTTGTGCTTACTCAGGCTCCCATGAAAATTAGGGATAGAATTACCCTTCCATCAGATAAACCCCGCAACCTCGATTCATCAAAATATATAGCCATAAAAAAACGGATCTTTTCTGAACTGGAAGAGGAAATGCAATTATGAGCTTCGTTAAAAGAACCGTCGTTTCTACAGGACTTCTCCTCCTGCTTTTCCTTTTATGGGAAGGGGCATGTCGTCTTGCCAATATTCCTATTTTTATTCTTCCTGCTCCCTCCAGAGTTCTGTTTGTTGCTGTAACCCAGGCCCCTTTGTTGGCATATCATGCAGCTATGACAGGCATTGAAATAATATTGGGAATCTTTTTTTCTATTACAGCCGCCATTCCACTGGCAGTGGTAATGTTTGTTTATCCTTCTGTGGAACAGGCTTTTTCCCCTCTTCTTGTGGCATCACAGGCCATTCCAGTTTTTGCATTGGCTCCTCTGCTTATCGTCTGGTTTGGCTACGGCATCTGGAGCAAGGTCTTCATGGCTGCCATTATTATCTTTTTTCCCATAGTCGTGAATCTGCTTGAAGGGTTAAAAAGTTGCGATAGCGATTATAGAAAGCTCTTTCACCTTATGGGTGCCCCTTTTTTTCAATCCTTCCGTTATCTTTACTGGCCATGGGCCCTTCCCTACTTTTTAGCGGGACTGAAGGTAGGAGTATCGGTAGCCACCATTGGAGCTGTCATTGGGGAATGGGTAGGGGCCCAAAGGGGCCTTGGGTATCTTATGATCCAATCAAATGCAAGGCTTCGAGTAGATCTTGTTTTCGCTTCCATCCTGTGGCTCACTGCCATAGGAATATTCTTATGGATCTTGGTGGGTGCAATAGAGAAAAGAACACTCACATGGACTAGATAAAAAAACTCTTTAAAGGAAGGTGTGCGCTATTGAAGAAGATTGCCGTTATCCTTTGTCTCGCTCTATCCATTTTTTGTTTCTCAGCTAATTCTCTTTTTGCTGTTGACAAACTGTCCCTTATGCTCGACTGGTTCCCCAATATAGATCATTTGCCACTCTTTGTCGCCAAAGAGAAGGGAATATTTGAACGTCACGGGCTGGAAGTATCCATTCTCAGTCCTTCTGAAACGGCAGACCCCCTGAAACTTGCTGCTTCTTCTCACGTTGATCTTGCAATTGCCTATGAGCCCCAGACAATTATTGCCGCATCCTCTGGCATTGAAATCAAAGGGGTAGGCCGCCTCATAGGACATCCTCTTACCACATTGCTTTTTATCGGGGGAAAGAACATTGAAAAACCTTCAGACCTCGAAGGGAAAAAGATAGGATACACTGTTCCTGGCATGATGGACCTTCTTACCGACGGGTTCGCAAAAGAAAACGGCTTTCAAAAATACGAGCTTATCAATGTGGGATTCACTATAATCCCCTCTCTAACCACAGGAAAAGTTGATGCTATTATGGGGCCCTACAAAAATTATGAGGTAGTGGAACTTGAGCAGCATGGCTACACTCCCGGATATTTCGAACTGGAGAAATACGGAATCCCAGACTACGACGAACTTGTATTTGTAACAGGAGCCACAACCCTCAAAGATAAAGAACGCCTCATCAGGCGGTTTAGAAAAGCTGTACAAGAGGCTATCGAAATGATACGAAAAACACCTGAAGAAGCACTGGGAGTCTATTTAAAAGCAGTTCCTGAAGCTCCGAGGGAACTGGAGACGGCAGCCTTTGCACGAACTCTCGACCTTTACGCCCATACTCAGGACTTTAGCGTGGAAAAGTGGCAAAAATTCGCAGATTTTGCTGCCTCAATTGGAATGATAGACAAGGAGGTTCTTGTTCATGCCATTCTCTGGAACGGAAAATAACGCCTCTATTTCATCATCACGATTACATATAAAAAAGCTGACCGTTGCCGGACTCCTTGCTGGGGCAGGAGTTCTCCTTTCGGGAATATACATCCCTGTGGGACCGACAAAATGTTTCCCCTTCCAACATACTATTAATGTTTTGGCAGGGATCTTACTGGGACCATGGTGGGGAGCATCTATTGCTTTTGTTACAAGTTTTATTCGAAATATGATGGGAACTGGAAGTCTTTTCGCCTTTCCAGGCAGTATTCCTGGAGTTCTGATGGTGGGGTTTGCCTACCGCCTCTTCAAAAAAGACTGGGCAGCCCTGGTGGAGCCGCTGGGAACTGGCCCTATAGGCGCCACCCTTTCTGCCCTTGTAATTGGGTCGGCCATAGGAAAAACCCCTGCGCTGGGAGCTTTGCAGTTCGCCTTTCTTGCTAGCAGCATCCCTGGCGCTCTTCTGGGTTTCGCCCTTGTCATTATGACAAAGCGAATGGGCATTTTAAAAGACCTTTCATAAATTACACGGGCTGGAGATACTCCTCCAGCCCGTGTTTTACCCTAAAATATATTCGCCGGAGATCACGAAATCAAGCTCAAGAAATGACGAGCCGCCCTCTTTATATGAGGAGCGCCCACAATAGCAGAAATAACGGCAACCCCATTAACACCAGTCTTCATTGCTTCAGCAACATTTTCCTCATTAATACCCCCAATAGCCACTGCAGGAATAGGAACGGCCTCCATTATTTCACGAATCCTGGAGAGCCCCACAACATGGGCATCCTCTTTGCTGCCAGTGGGAAAAGCAGCCCCTATCCCTATATATGAAGCTCCGGACTTTAAAGCTATTCGTGCCTGGTCGACAGTGTGTGCAGAAACTCCAACAATAAAACCCCTTGGTAAAAAAGGTCTGACCGCTTCAAGGGGCAAGTCCTTTTGTCCGAGATGGACGCCATCTGCTTGAGCAGCCAGTGCCACATCGAGACGATCATTAATGATAAGGGGAACGTTGTAATCATAACAAAGTCTTTTCATAGCCAGGGCTGTTTCCAAAAGCTCACGGCCGCCAGATTGCTTGTCTCTCAACTGAATGACAGTCGCTCCTCCTTTAAGAACTTCTTCCGTCTGTTCCAGAAGAGTTCGGGGGGCTCCTATCTGACGATCAGGAATTACATAAAGCTTTAACATATGACGTATGTTCATTCCCGCCACTCCTCTTTTCTATTCAAACGCTCTTCATATCCGTAAAAATCACTTTTTACAAGACAGGATACCTCATCGATAAAAACATTTCCGAAGGTTCCAGGGCCATAGACATTTTCCCTACCGGCTGCTTTTTCAGAAGCAAGGGATACTGCGACGAGAGCTGTTATAGCAGCAAGCCCGTAATCAGCTGTTACAGCCGAGCAGGCAGCAATCAGGCTGCCTACGGCGCATCCGCTCGCTGTAATGGCTGGAAGAAGAGGGCTTCCCCCTCCCAAGACCAGGAAGAAACATGACGGGGGCACCGGTATTGCTACTGAGTCTTCTTTTCCTGTCGCCACAGCCACCACTCCATAACTGGACACGATGTTTGAAAGGGCCTTCTCAAGATCTTTGCAATTGTAGCCATCAACCCCTTGAACTGTCCCTTCCTCTCCTCCTAAAAGCCCCATTTCTCCTCTATTTCCTTTTACTATGGTAACTGCTTCGCTGCGGAGAATTTCTTCGACTAAAGAGATCCGCAAAGGGGATGCCCCATAGCCGACTGGGTCCAGTACAAGGGGTTTTTTTTCTTTCCTTATTACAGGAAGAATCTCTTTTATTGATCTTATACTTTCATCAGAGGGCGTCCCTGTATTTATGAGAACGCTGTCTGCCCTGCTTGCAAGAAAAGAAGCCTCTTCCGCATTAATGGACATTAGGGGTGAGGCCCCCGCCGCAAGACTGATATTAGCCTGAAAGTTCGCAGCTACCATATTGGTCAACTGGTAGACAAGGGGGCGATAATGCCTTATATCTTCCCAGACCTCTGCTATCTGAATATCCTTATATCTCATTGTCTCCAGATTCATATTCTTTTACCCACTCTGGTGTTACAGCATGGCCTAAAGGACCATATCCATGGCCTGGCTTAAAGCTATGAAGCAGGCCCATCCGCAAATACTGGCGGCCATAGGAAACAGCCTCCTCCAAATCACGGCCGGCTGAAAGTTCTGCTGCAATGGCTGCGCTAAGAGTGCATCCTGTTCCATGGGTATTCTCCGTATCCACCCTTGGATCTTCAAAAATGGTTATTTTTCCTTCACAATAGAGTACATCTACAACTTTTTCTTTTGATTTCTCTACATCCATATGGCCGCCTTTTACTAAAACTGCTTTTGGTCCAAGGCCAGAGATCAATCTGGCGGCGTTCTTCATGTCTTCCAGAGATTGAACTTCAACTCCACTTAGCTTTTCTGCCTCCGGCATATTGGGCGTCACCAGAAGTGCAAGGGGCAACAGTTGTTCTTTCAAAGCCTGAACTGCTGATTCGGAAATAAGGCTTACTCCACTCTGCGAAATCATTACGGGATCAACCACAAGATTTGACAACTGGTAATTTTTCAAGGCTTCACACACCACATGAATGGTTTCAGGCCTGCTTAACATTCCGGTTTTTGCTGCGTCAACTCGAAAATCAGAGAGTACTGCATCAAGTTGAGCTGTGATGCTCTTCGGAGGAATATCGTGAATATCTTTAACTGTCAAGCTATTCTGCGCAGTTACAGCTGTAATAACAGACATTCCAAAAACGTGGAGGGCGGCAAAAGTCTTAAGATCTGCCTGTATACCTGCACCTCCGCCAGAATCACTCCCTGCAATAGTCAATGCGTTTCCTCGATATAGTGCCACAATGTGCACCTCCTCAAAAATAAAAGGAGAAGTCCCCCTTGTTTCGGCGAACTTCTCCTATACAAAAACTCCCAGCGCCAGCATTATCCGGATCTGGTGATAAGGGTCGAAAGCGCGCCGGCTTCCCTCTCAGCTAAAGCAGCTCCCCTGAGTACCTATTAGTATTATTTGGTATTTTTTTTAAACACCCTCATTAAGGGTATCTTCGTCTTCCTCTAACGAAAGCCATTTTCCCCAATCAAAACGGAGCAAACCGCTGATGACATAAATAGAGATGGCTGCAAGAGGCGCTGTTCCATGCAATACGATAATCAGCCCCACAGTAACCATACAGAGGAATAAGAATTTCTTCTTATTCGTGTTTCCTTTGCGAAGTCTCTTTAAGTTCCCATAGGGGACACTAGAAATCATAAGGGCGGCCGTGCCAACAGAGAAGAATGCCGCGAGAGCAGCGGGAACAGATATACCTCCAATTACGAAGGACGCAAGAAAGAGTCCTCCGGCAGGAATAGGCAGCCCCTGGAAAGGACCAGGAACGTGAACAATATTGAACCTCGCCAGGCGCAGGGCACCGCACAATGCGAAGAAACATACGGCGAGAGCGCCAGTTACTCCGGCAAATCCCTGCAAATAGTTTGCATATACAAGAATGGCTGGAGCCACGCCGAAGCTTACCACATCGGCTAGACTGTCATATTCCAGTCCAAACTGAGTTCCGCCTCCAAGACTTCGAGCAACTTTGCCGTCCATAAAATCAAAAAAGACCGCAAAAAAGATTAACCATGCAGCGGGAAGAAAACGTCCATGAAAAGTGAGGATCAGCGATAGCATGCCGCACAGCAAATTTCCACTTGTTACCATGTTAGGAGCTATCTCTCGAAAGGAGAGATGCCTTTTACCTATTTTTTTTCTCATGACTCGCCGTCACTCCCAAAACAGATTTACCAGCCTTCACTTTTTGATCGATGGTTACAGAGCACTTTACACTCAAAGGCAGGTAGACGTCAACTTTAGACCCTAATTTTATCATTCCAAAACGCTGACCGCGACAGAGCCTGTCCCCCTTTTTAAGACGGCAGACAATCCGCCTCGCTAAAAACCCGGCGATCTGCACCAGAAGAATCCGGCCATGAGCTGTTTCAAGTCCTACGAGCATTCTCTCATTCTCTTCAGAAGCCTTCGGGGCAAAAGCCATCCACTTTTTACCTGGCACATACTCCAGATAATCTACTATCCCATCGTAGGGAACTCTATTCACGTGCACGTCAAAGGGGGACATGAATATGCCAACCTTTATCGCTTCTCCCACATATGGACAGCTTACCTTTTCTATCTCTACCACTTTGCCATCTGCAGGAGAAACCCAAACCTCAGGATCCACTGGCAATTCTCGTTCAGGATCTCGAAAGAACCAAACTACAATAGCAAGAAAGACACTCATGATAGCTGCCATCCAGGGGGAGATGAACATGCTCCCTCCTGTTAAAAAAGCAACAAAAATAATAAGAGGCCAGCCGTCACGAGCGATCATTAATCGTCTTCTCCATCTTCAGTGCTTACAACGCTTGCAGTAGCAACGGTGTCCCCCTCGTCAAGCCTCATCATTATGCTGCCCATTGCCGTTCTTCCTAAGACCGGGGATTCCGATACAGCCAGACGAATCATACGTCCGCGACTTGTTATCGCTACGATTTCATCCCCTTCCGCAACGCTCCAGCAACCTACGATCAAACCTGTCCTATCGCTGAGGTTCATGACAATAACGCCACTACCGCCACGATGGCGCAGAGAAAACTCATCGTATTTCGTCCGTTTCCCAAATCCATTTTCGCTCAGCAACAGAGGCCAGCGACCATTTGCCACCACATCGCACCCTATAACATAATCATTTTTCCGAAGGCGAATCCCCCTTACACCTCTCGCTGTTCGCCCCATGGGGCGGAATTCCGATTCATGGGTACGTAGGGCCTGTCCCTGGGCCGTTACTATAAGCAAATGGTCATCCCCTGAAGTCAGCACTATCTGGGAAATTTCGTCTCCTTCGTCAAGGCCCATGACTCTGCGTCCTGCACGGGTTAAATTTTCAAGCTCAGACAGATCAAGTCTTTTCGCAGTTCCCCTCAGGGTAATAAAGAAAGCATATTTAGCTCCGTCTACCGCCCGCCCATGCATGGTCACAACCCGCTCCCCTTCTTCTAGGGCCACAAAGCGGTTTATGAGTTTGCCTCGTCCAGTCTTCGATTCGGGGATCACATAGCCTTTAAGGGCAAGAACCCGCCCCTTCGATGTGAAGAGATAGATATCCCTATGGGTGCTTGTCACCGCTACCAGTGCAACCTCGTCTTCTTCCTGAAGGGCTGTGCCTTTTCTTCCTTTGCCTCCCCTTCCCTGCAGCGTATATTCCTGAAGATCCTTTCGCCTTAAATAACCATCTCTGGATAATACAACCACAATGTCGCTTTCTGGAATGAGGTCTTCAATAGAAACATCCTCAACGGCATCAATGATTTCAGTTTTCCTTTCATTTCCAAAACGTCTTTTTACTTCAAGCAATTCTTCTTTGATAACGGAATCAAGGACTTTAGGATTTCCGAGAATTGTCTGGTAACGCTCGATGTCAGAAAGAAGTTGAGCCAGTTCAGCTTCAAGTTTTTCTCTTTCAAGGCCTGTTAGACGCTGCAAGCGCATTTCTAGAATGGCTTGAGCCTGCGCTTCGGAAAAGCCCAATTTCGAAATAAGCCCTTCTTTGGCCTCTTCAGTTGTTCCAGATCCTCTGATCAGGGCAATAACTTCATCAATGATGTCAAGGGCTTTTACAAGACCTTCCACTATATGAGCCCTGGCCTCAGCTTTTTCCAGACGGAACTGGGTTCTTCTTCTGACCACGCTTCGTCTGTGATTGAGGAAAATATTGAGCATTTCCTCAATAGGAAGTTCTTTGGGATACCCGTCAACCAGCGCTAGATTAATGACACCAAAAGTACTCTGGAGCTGAGTCCGACGATAAAGCTGTCTCAAAACCAAATTGGGGTCTGTATCACGATTCACCTCTATAACAATCCGAAGACCTTCTCGATCAGATTCGTCTCGTAAATCCATAACCCCATCAATGGTTTTGTCCTGGACATTCTTAGCTATGGTTTCGATAAGATTGGTCTTGTTCACCATATAAGGGATTTCGGTGATAACGATGAACGTCTTTCCTCTTTTTCCCTCTTCTATGTGGGTTCTTCCCCGCATAGTGATCTTGCCACGCCCTGTGCGATAGGCATCTATTATGCCATCTCGGCCAAGAATAAGACCTCCCGTTGGAAAATCAGGACCAGGCATACGAAACAGAATTTCACCTATATCAACCTGCTCCGGCTCAGTATCGATAAGGTAGCAAAGAGCATCCACAACCTCCATAAGGTTATGCGGAGGAATATTTGTAGCCATTCCAACGGCAATACCGGAACTACCGTTGATAAGAAGGTTGGGCAACATAGCCGGCAGGCAAAGGGGCTCCTGAAGGGATTCATCAAAGTTTGGCCCCCAATCTACAGTATCCTGATCTATGTCAGCCAGCATGAGCTCGCCGATCTCATAAAGCCGAGCCTCAGTGTAACGCATTGCGGCTGCCGGGTCTCCGTCAATAGAACCGAAGTTCCCCTGGCCATCGACGAGAGGATAGCGCATACTAAAGTCCTGAGCCATACGAACCATAGTGTCATAAATAGCCGAGTCTCCGTGAGGGTGGTATTTACCCATGGTTTCACCAACCACACGGGCCGACTTTTTATATGCCGTATTGTGACGAAGGCCAAGCTCCATCATGGCATAGAGTATTCTTCTTTGTACTGGTTTTAGCCCGTCACGGGCATCTGGGAGAGCTCGCCCCACTATAACGCTCATAGCATAGTCTAGATAACTATGTTTTATCTCCTCCACCAAAGGGAGAGGAACTACCTTGCCAAAAAGGGGCTCGCCTTTTTTCTCTTCCATATAGATCCTACCTCCAGAATAAATTCCAAAAAGACAGTTTAAATACGTGACAAACTATAGTATTTTAACACGTTCGAAGAAACATTACCTAAAAAAGGAGAGGGGCTTTAAAGCCACACTCTCCTTATCAAGCCTGCAATTTTACTGTTTTACCATTTCTCTTTGTGGAGAGCTTTGTCGTTTACCCCTTTATGGGGGGCCTTTTCTTCTGCTGGATATCCAAGGGCCGCTATACCTGTCACCTTAATATGGTCTGGAACCTCCAGGATCGGGCAGACCCGTTCTTCTCTGGGATGACGCCCCATGACCTTCAGCCAGACTCCCTCGATACCAAAGGGCCGTGCCCCTAGAAGGATGTTTTCGAGAGCCGCCGCTGCATCTTCCATCCAGGCCAGATCTTCTTTTGGATAGAACGATGTGTCTGCACATACGGCAATGGCAAGAGGAGCCTGAGCCAACATTTTTCCTGAATCATGGGCCGCCGCTAACCTATCAAGAATATCTCTCTCTTGAATAACAATAAAATGGCATGGACGCTGGTTATGGGCACTTGGAGCCGCAAAAGCGCACTCAAGCAAAATATCTATAATTTCCTTTTCTACAGGAGCTGTTGTAAATTTTCGAATGCTTCTTCGTCCGAGGATAGCCTTAATTACCGGATGTTCACGCTTGTCCATCACCTTTCACCTCTTTCATTGTTAAATTTTTTTACTTTTTCTTTTTTGCGTCCACCTACCATCTGTTAAGATGCAAGGTCCCTTCGTCGATTCCCTTGTGGGGTTCTTTTTTCTCTTTTCCATATCCAATAGCCGCTATGCCCAATACCGCTATATGCTCTGGAATCGAGAAGATTTTACGAACTGCCTCTTCGCACCCTTCGGCATGGCGAACGCCTAACCATACTCCATCAAGATCGATAGCATGGGCAGCTATAAGAATATTTTGCATTGCGGCAGAACAGTCTTCTTCCCAATAGCGACGGGCAAAGTCACTTTTCTCAGGGTTGCCGCATACAACAATCCCAAGGGGAGCTTCAAAAAGCATTTTGCCATAAGGGTGGTCTTCCGCAAGACGATTAAGAAGGTCTCTATCAGTAACAACTATAAAGTGGCAAGAGCGGCTATTCGCTGCACTGGGAGCCGCTGACCCACATTCAACCAGAAGCTCTATCTTCTCTTTTTCTACTGCTTTTTCTTCAAAACGTCGAATGCTTCTTCTTCCTAAGATAGCCCGAATTGCCTCATTTTCTCTTAACGCCATGGTTTTCACCGCCTTTTTTATCTTTAAACACAAAAATCTTTTTTCTTAAGCCCGGCCAAAACTCTGGGAGTTCTGCTTCAGGGAAATCCTTAAGCTCTTTCCCCGCCGCTGCCTGCAAAAAATTATTGACCCACCAGTAAACGTCTCGTTCTCTAATAGACTTGCACATCCGCCTCATGCGATTCTTTTTTTCTTCTTCCTTCATAAAAATCGAGTAATAAAGGGCATCTGCCGTCGCTTCCACATCGTAAGGATTAATAAGAATAGCCCCGTTCCGGAGCTGATAGGCCGCTCCTGCAAATTCGCTCAAAATCAAAACTCCTTTATAATCTGTCTGACAAGCGCAGTATTCTTTGCATACGAGATTCATGCCATCTTTGAGAGAACTTACAAAACCCGCATCAGCAGCCCGATACATGGCTACTAGTTCCTTTTGATCCACTGTACCATAGCGATAAAGTATGGGCGCCCAAGCAGTGGTTGAGAATCGGCCATTTATTTCACTGATAAGTTTCTGAATTTCATCTCGCAGAGCGCCGTATTCCGCCACCCCTTCACGACTGGGAATGACCAGTTGAAAAAGAGAGATCTTTCCCTGGAGATGAGGATATTTTTCAAGAGCTCTGGCAAAAGCTCTTAATTTTTCTGGGATTCCCTTTGTGTAATCAAGGCGATCGATGCCAAGGACAAGAAAGTCGGCTGTAATATCCTTACGGATCTTTCGAGAGCGAAGATCCGCCTCTTTCGCTGAAGCCATCGAACGGAATCTTTTATAATCAATGCTAATGGGCAAGCTTCCTATTTGTATAGTGTGCCCCTTTATTTCCAACCCTACAATAGCTCCACGCCCTACAACCCTACAGGCTGGGTAAAAAGACCTGACGCAATCTATAAAATTTCTTCTATCTCGGTGAGTTTGGAAGCAGAGAAAAGAAAACTGTCGTAACTCATCAATAATTTGTTTCCTCCACGGAAGTTTAATGAAAAGGTCTGGTGACGGGAAGGGGATATGAAGAAAGAATACACAATGGCGCTTAACGCCTAGACGCTCAAGGCTGCCCGCCAGCAGCATAAGCTGATAATCATTGACCCATATGATATCTTTTTCCGTTGAATGTTTTGCGACAACAGCAGCAAACTTATCGCTAACCCTTACATATGCCTCCCAGTATTGGGGCTGAAAACGGCAAAGAGCTTGTAAATCATGAAAGAGAGGCCAAATGATAGAATTTGAGAATCCGTAGTAATAGTTGTCAATTTCACCATTTTCCAGCAGGATCGGCACTATGCGAAAACCCGTTTCTTCCGATATGGGCCCCAGAATCTTACGCAACCCGCTTAAATTGATCCTCCCTCTTGTGCCAGGCCATCCAATCCACATCCCGCCGCGATCTTTCAGCACAGGAGAAAGAGCCGTAACAAGCCCTCCCGCTCCCGATTCCACACCCCACTGCTGCTTTCTCTTTTTAAGGATAATGGGCAGACGGTTCGAAACAACGATCATGCGCTCTTTATCTGCCACTCTTCTCCCTTCCTCTCTACAATCAGATTGTTGCTGGGCCTTGTAAAGAAAAATTATAGCTTTTGCGACATCTGCGCCTCCAGACCCTCACCGCCATTTTGAGAAAGATTGATCATAAGAGCAAGAACTGTACGTAAATGAGTTGTGATAAGGAAATTCTCACGCACATATTTATGGGCATTCTGTCCCATCCGTTTTCGTTGCCGCCCCCAAGCTAGAAGATACCTCAATCTCAATGCTGCCCCTTCTGGGGTCTGAACCCTGAAGCCGTTAAAACGGTTAATGATCTGAAGACGGATACCACCTACATCACCTCCGATTACAGGCTTGTATTTCCACATTCCCTCAGTCACTGTAAGACCGAAACCTTCTTTGGTTGATTTCTGCATTATTATGTCTGCAGCAGACTGTAACCCATTGATCGTTCTGTGAGCATCGGAAGGAAGCTCGATGACATGGATTTCAGGGTCGTCAGAAGCAGCATTTTTGACCTGCTCTAAAATCGCGGCACCTTCAGGGTCATCGTCAGCGCCTCCTCCTACAAGGACAAGCTGCATGTCCGCATGTTTCCTTGCCATCCTGTAACTTTTAATTACACCAATGGGATCTTTAAAGACATCGAACCGGGACACCTGCACTACAAGAGGCCGTTCTCTATCTAGATTGAAACGAAGGCACGTCTCATCGATCTCTCTTTCCGAAAGAACAATGTTTTTCTCGCTAAGAGGGTCTATGCTCGGTGGTATAAGATATTGAGGGTGAGGTAAACGCTGAGTAAAATCAGCAAGAGAAAAGACGGACGCATCATATTCTGAAACAAAACGGCGGAGCATCCTCCATATGTTACGATTTGGCACACTCGCATCAATATGACACCGCCAAATCCACTTTCCCTTTCTGTTAGGACAGAATGAAAGAAGGGGGGCAGGTTGAGGATCATGAATAAACACAAAATCTGCCTCCTCAAGAAGAGGTCTCAATCTCTCAGCATTAAGCCTGTTCGTTTCCATGTAAACTTCATGATAGGATTCTGTGAAAGGGAGAGCTTTGCCTTGTAAAGCGTTATGAATCGACTTCGTTGCTGTATAAAAAGCCTCCGAACCAGCTATAACCTCCCAGTGGGTTTCAATACCCAGTTCATTCATTAGGGGAATCATGCATCGTAGAATTTCTGCCACTCCTCCACCTTCACGAGTTGAGTTAACATGAACAACCTTTTTCCCTTGCAAGAAGGTTGCAAAACGATATAAGCCGCTGATAATCTGTTCTCCTGTCAGCGCTCCATAATCACTTAAATGCCGCATCATGAGGTACTCTCCCCCTTCCAAGTTAGAGTACTTTCGAGGATGCTGACTAGTCTTTCTCGAAGATCAGAAAGAGAATACAAGTAAGGATCGAAAATGGCCAATTCATCCCTTGCTTTTCGTGTTCCCTCTCCGAAGCACTCCAGCCATTTTGAATAGTCATCTCTTCTGTCTTCCCGGTTCCGCCACTTAGCCTCTATGAAATGGAAAAAAACACTACCTCGGCTTGAAGATGCTATAGCCCGAGGGAGTGTTTGCGGGGAGTCTGCTGTTAGAGCTATTTCTACAACAATGAGATGGGCCCGAGTAAAGTGGAAAGTCCTATCGGCCTCCTTCCAACTGATGAAATACTCTCTAGAAAGGGTTTCATCGAGGATGTCGAGAAGTTCCTCCCTGATATCCTCGATGTCGTTCCTGTGATTAAGATCCAGAGCGCTTAATTTCTCAGAAAGTGCGTCTTCATGAAGATAAACCTTTGCCCAGGACGCAAAATCATTAACATACTCATACTCTGGAAACTGGGGGGAAAGAAGACGACCCCAGAAATGATAGTACAGACAGCTTGGAACAACCTCTTCAATCCCTTCACGAAGCTCTCTAAGGTTCCTGGCCTGAATCCCTGTGCTAATAGGCAGAAGGGTGCACTCCTTGAATCTAAAGGTCTCTCTACTTTGATAACTAGACATAGCAACAGCCCCCATAAGGCAACGCTGATTTTTCGATTTTTCGGTATAATATAACAATATAAATATGTGGTAAAAATTGTAGCATAGATGGAAAGGAAGGGAGCGTTGAATATGACCGGAAGAGAAGTAATTATTCTTGTAGAAGAAAATTTCCACGATCTGGAATTCTGGTACCCCTATTATCGCCTTATTGAAGATGGTTACGAACCTATAGTTGTTGCCCCAGTTGCTCCTCGCCATTATACAGGGAAGTTCGGCACCATAGTTGAGGCGGCCTACACTCCCCAAAGTCTTTCGGAGAATCTGCCCCGCGGAGTGGTTATCCCCGGGGGATGGGCGCCAGATAAGTTGAGAATGTCTGGTGAAATCGTTTCTCTCGTTGCCCAGATCTATAGGTCAAATGGAGTCGTAGCAAGCATCTGTCATGGAGGCAGCCTTCTTGTTTCAGCTGGCATATTAAAGGGAAAACAGGTTACATCCTTCGCCAGTATTAAAGACGATATGGAATTGGCCGGAGCAACATGGGTTGATGAACCTGTGGTTACATCGGAAAAACTAATAACAAGCAGAAAACCGTCAGACCTTCCCTTTTTCACGAAAGCTCTTCTTGAGGCTCTGCAAAAAAAGTAACAGCCCAGAAAAAGGGGCAGGGTACAAAAGACGTCCCCTGCCCTCATGTTCAGTTGTTTTTAAGGGAGACTGCCTTATAGTTCAATCCCCACAAGGCGTATCAGCCAGGAATAGATACTTCCCATAAGATGGGGATTGAAGGCAAAGATCACAAAAGCCCCCATAGCCATAATGGAATGCAGTATGGACAAAAAGCCGTTATACTCTTCTTTTCTTGCTATAACGCCCAAAGCCCCTTCACATATGATGAAGGCTGTAAGATAGTAAATCCAACCCCTTGTTTCAGGGAGCCTCGCAAAGCGCATGGTACGAAGAACCGAATAAGCTGACCATGCGGCAAGGACATACATCTGAGAGAACAGCATCACTATTTTTACGAGAAAAGATGTTCCTCGAACGTGGAGGCTGCTGGCGCTGTGAGCCTCCTTGCTTTCTAACCCCTTCAGCAAACCATAAACAGAAGAAATTCGTGGAAGAATATACCGGGCATAGGAACTTGACAGTACCCAGGCCCAGAGAGCGAACGGCAGTGCGAACTTTATATAAAGCACAGGTTACCCCACCTCCCTCGACATCTGCTACTGTTCATTATTCTACATCATTATTCCTTACGGTCCACCAGAGGCGTGGAATATGCCGTCTCAGAATCCCACGGGAAGAGGATCCACGTATCCTGACTGACCTGGGTTATGTACGTATCAACAAAGGGACTTCCCTCAGGTTTGGCATAAACCGTCGCAAAATAAGCCTTTGGAAGCATCTTCCTTACAACTCGTGCAGTTTTCCCAGTATCGACGAGATCATCAATAATGAGACAGTTTTCACCGTCTCCGTTAATCCCTTTTAAAATATTCGCCTCTCCCTGGGTACGAATAGTATAACTTGAAATACAAACTGTATCTACGAGACGGATATTCAACTCTCTCGCTATAATAGCAGCAGGGATGAGCCCCCCTCGCGCAATTCCAATTATCTTCTCCCACTTCCTGGGAAGAAGCTGCCATGCCAAAGCTTTACAGTCTCGATGAAGCTGGTCCCAGGAAACAGGATAGGTTTTGTGATAACGATCTTCGCTGCCCATTGATTCATAGCCTCCCTGGATAGAGTAAAAAATGATAAACTTTATATTACATGTTTTTATGTTTTAATGGTATTGTTTTAGTTCTTTATTTCCCTCTCCTAACTTTCCTTTTATTGTAAAATCAGTATAATTGTTAAGTTGAAATCTTTATTTTGAAAAATATTTCATCTAAAAGAACGCATAAGGAGGACATCTACAATGAAAAGAAGTTTAATCGTCTTGTTCGTCGCGCTCAGTGTCGCTCTTTGCGGAACAGCTTTCGCTATGGAAGCTATCCCGGCAGAAAAGATCAATTGCGGCTTTGTATATATTGGTCCCGTGGGCGATGGAGGGTGGACCTATATGCACGACCAGGGACGTCTCGAGATGGAGTCCGCTTTCCCCGGGCTCAAATCGAGTTATGTTGAGTCTGTCCCAGAAGGACCAGACTCAGCTCGCGTTATGGAAACCTTTGTCCGCAACGGATCAAAAGTCATCTTCGCTACATCCTTTGGCTACATGGACTTTGTACAAGATGTGGCAAAACGCTATCCTGACGTGGTCTTTATGCACTGCTCCGGCTATAAAAGAGCAGACAACGTGGGCATCTACTTCGGAAGAATGTATCAGGCACGATATCTTTCCGGCCTCGTTGCCGGGAAAATGACAAAAAATAACGTCATCGGCTTTGTAGCTGCTCATCCAATTCCTGAAGTTATCCGTGGTATCAATGCTTTTACCCAGGGAGTCAGGAAAGCCAACCCTGAGGCCGAAGTCAAAGTCGTCTGGCTTTTCTCATGGTTCGATCCAGGGAAAGAAAAAGAAGCGACTAAAGCTCTCATCGATTCTGGAGCGGATGTCATCTCCATGCATGCAGACAGCGGTGCCGCCCCACAAACTGCAGAAGAAGCCGGAGTCTATGTAGTCGGTTATAATAACGACATGAGCCAGTATGCTCCTACAAAACACCTCACCGCCCCCATCTGGGACTGGGGTATTGTCTATAAACGTGTTATAGAGCAAGTCACCATGGGAACATGGAAATCTGAGGATATTTGGTGGGGATTGAAAGAAGGAATGGTCGGTTTATCTAAGTATGGGAAAGATGTACCGGAAGAAGTGAAAAAGCTTGTTGAAGAAGAGAAAACAAGAATTATTTCTGGCGAATGGGATGTTTTCGATGGCCCTATTAAAGATCAAAGCGGTACAATAAAGGTTGAAGCTGGACAATCGCTTTCAGATGGAGATAAGCTCTCTATGAACTGGTTTGTAGAAGGTGTGAAAGGGGACATTCCTAAATAAGCACCCAGAGAAAAGACCAGGAGGGCGCTTTTGCGCCCTCTTTTTTTTGAAAAAGATCGCAGTGAAAGGAAACGTTGCTATGGAAAAAGCAAAAGCAGCATCGCCACTTGTACAGATGCAGGAAATCACAAAAGAGTTTGCAGGCATCGTCGCAAACCATAACATAGATTTTGACGTTAACCGCGGAGAAGTCCATGCCCTCCTTGGTGAAAACGGCGCAGGGAAATCGACGCTCATGAACATCTTATATGGTTTATATAACCCGGACAGAGGACACATACTGATTGATGGGAAGAAAGTTTCCTTCTCTTCACCGAAAGATGCCATTGCTGCTGGTATAGGAATGGTTCATCAGCATTTTATGCTGATTCCAAGCCAAACCGTCTGGGAAAATATGATCCTTGGCCTAGAGGGTCTGCCTCAGCTTCTTCCCAAAAAAGAAATACGTCAGCAGATCGTTGATATTTCCAGGCAATATGGACTGGAAGTTGATCCGGATGCCAAAATATGGCAGCTTTCAATCGGAGAACAGCAACGTGTAGCTATTTTACAGATGCTCTATCGAAAAGCCCAGGTTTTGATTCTTGATGAACCTACTGCTGTACTAACTCCTCAGGAGGCACTTCGCCTTTTCAGTACCATTCAGCAAATGACAGCAGAAGGTCACGGCATCGTCTTTATTTCTCATAAACTTGACGAAGTTCTCTCCCTATCAGATCGCATCAGCATTCTTCGAAAAGGAGAGAAGACCGGAACTGTACAAACACCCGCCACATCAAAGGAACAGCTTGCAGAACTCATGATGGGGAGAAAGGTTTCATTTACTGTTGCCAGAAAAAGCTCTGCCCCCGGAAAACAGATTCTCCAGTCTAAAAAAATAACAGTTTTAGGTGACAGAGGCATTACAGTGGTAAAGGACCTTTCCATAGATGTTCGGGAACGGGAAATCCTGGGTCTTGCGGGCATTGCCGGAAATGGACAGCAGGAGCTCTGTGAAGCCCTGGCAGGACTTCGCCCTCTAAAGGAAGGGCACATTATGATTGATGACGAAGAATTGACCCATCAGCCCCCAAAACAATTCATCGCCAGGGGCGTTCGTTATATACCCGCAGATCGGAAAGGGACTGGTCTCGTACCAAATATGGATATTAAAGAGAACTCTATACTAAAAAAATATTGGAACAAACCTGTGGCCAGAGGGCCAATGATCGACTGGAAGGTCGTTTTTTCCCATGCCCTCAACCTCGTAAAAAAATATAGTGTCAGCACACCGTCCATTGAAACCCCAGTAAAGAACCTTTCAGGGGGCAATCTGCAAAAGCTGATGCTGGGAAGAGAGCTTTGCGATGCTCCTAAAGCACTTATAGCCGTTCACCCAACCTGGGGCCTCGATGTGGCAGCAACTCAGTTTGTGCGAGAACAGCTTCTTCTGGAACGTGACCGGGGAGCTGCTGTTTTTCTTGTTTCGGAAGATTTAGAAGAACTGCTTTCTTTAAGCGATAGACTCGCTGTTATATTCAAGGGGGAAATTATGGGCATCCTCGACCATCCAGAAGAAGCAACGCCTGAAATGCTGGGTCTCATGATGGCAGGGACGCCCCTCTCATCTATAAAGGAAGGGGCTATAGCGAGATGAAATACTTAAAAGTGGAGAGGCGTCTTATCACACCAGCCTGGTTTACCGTGGCTATTCCTCTTTTTGCCATTATACTGGCCCTTGTTACAGGTGCTGTCTTTTTATACTTTATGGGGGTTTCACCTCTTCAGACATACACATCTATGTTTAAAGCCTCTTTCGGGGATACTTACGGTCTCACCGAAACAATTGTCAAATCAATCCCCCTGGCCATGGCTGGCATTGCAGTAACCCTTTCTTTCAAAATGCTAATATGGAACATTGGCGCAGAAGGCCAAATACTCATGGGTGCTCTGGCAACATCGGCCGCTGTACGCTATTTTTTTGTTGACCAGCCTTTCATTATGTTCTGGATCATGTTTGCCGCGGCAGCCGCTGCTGGCGGAATATGGGCCGCCTTCGCCGGATATCTCAAGGCCAGGTGGAATGTAAACGAGATCATCACGACTCTTATGCTGAACTATATCGTTCTCAATATGGTCGATTACTTCGTCTATGGTCCGTGGAGGGATCCGGCAAGCCTGGGCTTCCCCATGACAGCCCCCTTTCCCAATGCAGCCCGCCTTCCTCTTCTTGGCGATACCCGCATTCACACAGGGCTTTTTTTGGCAATCTTTCTAGCCTTCTTCTTCTGGGCCCTTCTTAAATGGACACGGTGGGGCTATGAGATCCGAGTCATCGGGGAAAATCCCAAGGCCGCAACTTTTGCGGGAATGAACTACTTGCGCAACGCAGTAATGGTCATGTTTGTTTCCGGGGCAATAGCCGGTCTTGCCGGCATGTGCGAAATAGCGGGACTCCAGGGACGCCTTCAGCATGGCAGCTCTGCTGGATACGGTTATACCGCCATTATTGTAGCCTGGCTGGCGCGCCTTAATCCCCTTACTGTTCTCTTTGTCGCTTTTCTTATTGGAGCTTTGTTTGTGGGCGGAGATACGCTGCAAATTGTAATGCGCCTCCCCCTTTCAAGCATTTTAGTACTCCAGGGGCTGCTCCTCTTTTTTGTGTTAGGCGGAGAGTTCTTTAGACGATACCGAATTCGAATTATCTGGAGAGGGGACAACTGACATGGAAATGCTCATACCTATCCTTGCAGCAGCCGTACGAAGTGGCACTCCCATCCTCTACGCAACCCTTGGAGAGATCATTACAGAAAAAGCTGGTATTCTAAATCTGGGACTTGAAGGGATCATGCTTGTGGGAGCCTATACTGGTTTTGCCGCCACCTATAAAACTGGCAACCCCTGGATCGGTGTCATTGCCGCTTTTCTTATCGGGGGCCTAATGGCCGCGATCCATGCCTTTATAACCATTACATTAAAAGGCAACCAGGTGGTAAGCGGTCTCGCCCTAACAATGTTCGGGACAGGAGCCAGTTCCCTCCTGGGGCGGTCTTATATTGGCTTTACCATTAAAGGGCTTGACAAAATCCCCCTGCCGATACTCTCGGATATACCTGTCATAGGGCCTGTTCTTTTTAATAACGACGCCCTTATTTATGTATCTTTTGTGCTCGTACTTCTGCTTTATATGTTCTTCTCGCGAACTCGAAACGGGCTGTATCTCAGAGCTGTAGGGGACAATCCCCGGGCAGCGGATGCCATGGGGATAAACGTAGACCGCACCCGTTATATATATACCCTCATTGGCGGAGGGATTGTTGCTGTTGGAGGAGCATACATGTCCATTGCCTATACAAAGATGTGGGCGGAGCTCATGACAGCGGGCCGAGGCTGGATTTCTGTAGCCCTTGTTATTTTTGCCATCTGGAACCCCTTCCGTGCAGCCTTCGGAGCTTACCTTTTTGGAGGAGTAGAAGCTTTTCAGCTTCGTCTGCAAGCCGCTGGCACAAGCATCCCGACTCCTCTTCTCATGATGTTGCCCTATATAATGACGATTCTAGTTCTCTTTTTTATCTCTGTAAGCCAGGGAAAAGGAATTCTTTTTGGAGCTCCAGCCTCCCTCGGACAACCCTTCTTTCGGGAAGAGAGAGATTAGGAGATTAAACATAAGCTATTTTCAACTTTTCAACGAGGGGGAATCTCTGTGAATTTTTTTATTGGTAACATTCCTGCATCTGGAAGTATTGTCAACTGTCTGGCTGTCATCGTTGGAAGTACCCTAGGACTTTTATTCAGGTCCAGGCTTCCTCAACGCTATATAAATATGGCTTTTCAGGTCCTTGGCCTATTCACTCTTTTTCTTGGATTTCTCATGGCACAGAAAACCGCAAATTTTCTCATTCTCGTTTTTAGCATGGTTGGGGGAGGAATGATCGGGGAAGCCCTTGACCTCGATGGCCGTTTTAGCCGCTTCTCAGAAAAGGTGAGCCAGAGATTCAAGACGAGCGGTCAGAGCTTCGCTGAAGGATTTCTTACCTCCACTCTCCTCTTCTGCATAGGCTCAATGGCTATACTCGGAGCAATAGAAGAGGGGTTGGGGCTTTACCCCAACCTCCTCATAACCAAATCTCTGCTCGACGGAGTATCTTCCCTTGCCCTCGCCACTTCCCTTGGGGGAGGAGTATTGCTTTCCGCCTTTTCCGTTCTTTTTTACCAGGGAGGACTTACTCTTCTTGCCAGCTCTCTACAGCCAATTCTGTCTGAAAGCGTTATTAACGAAATATCGGCGGCGGGAGGGCTTATGCTTATTGCCCTAGGTCTTTCTCTTCTTGAGATCAAGCGCTTTAAAGTGACCAATATGCTCCCGGCTCTTATTATTGCAGCAATTCTCGGGAGTTTCTTTGTTCATTAATAAAAAACTAACGCAACAAGAGTTGGGCAGAGCCATAAAAGGCTTATTCGCAACAAGGGAATATGCCCAGTTCTAGTTGCCATAATCATAATGTCGCCATGCTTCATAATTTTTAATTATTCCCTGATCTGTCCGTTTCCATAAATAATAAATTTAGTTGACGTCAGCTGCTCAACGCCCATTGGGCCTCTAGCATGAAGTTTTTGTGTGCTAATGCCGATTTCCGCACCAAACCCAAAGACTCCACCGTCAGTAAAACGAGTTGACGCATTCACGTAGACTGCTGCAGAATCCACCCCGTTGAGAAATTTCTGAGCATTACTGTAGCTCTCTGTAAGGATGGCGTCACTATGACCAGTGCTGTAGGCAGCTATATGATCCATGGCTTCGTCGAGGCTCTCCGCTATTTTAACAGCCAAAATAAGATCGCTGTATTCTGTAGCCCAGTCTTCATCTGTAGCTGGAAGGGCTTGAGCATCAAGGGCACACACGGTTTTATCCCCTCGTATCTCCACTCCTTTTTCGTGAAGAGCCGCCATTGCCTGAGGAATGAATTGAGAGGCTATGTTGGAGTGGACCAACAGGGTTTCCACTGAATTACAAGTGGATGGACGCTGGGTTTTAGCATTCAGAATAATAGGAACAGCCTTTTCCATATCGGCTGTTTCGTCTACGAAAATATGGCAATTTCCCATGCCCGTCATAATAAAGGGAACTGTCGCATTTTCCTGAACAGCTTTTTTAAGACTTTTGCCACCTCTTGGAATGAGAACATCGAGATAGTCATTCATTTTCATCAGGGCCATTGTTGCTTCCCTGTCAGGGCTATCGATAATATTAATTGCCCCTTCCGGAATCCCTGCTCCTGTCGCGCCTTCGGAGATCACTTGGGCAATGACTCTGTTCGAGTGGAGGGCCTCTTTTCCTCCGCGAAGGATAACACTGTTCCCTGCCTTAAGGCAAAGACCGGCAGCATCTGCGGTAACATTGGGACGGGATTCGTAAATGATGCCAATAACACCAAGGGGAACCCTGACACGACCTATACGAATTCCACCCTGTCCTGACCACATTCCCAACACTTCTCCCACGGGGTCGCGGAAGGCCGCTATTTCCTCAAGACCGACGGCCATAGCTTCAACTCGTTTTTCATTAAGGGTGAGACGTTCAAGAAGGGCATAGGATAGCCCAGCCTGACGTCCCTCTTCCAGATCTTTCTCATTAACTTCCAATATTTCTTTGCAGTGATCACGAAGAGCTCTGGCCATGGCATAAAGGGCCTTGTTTTTCTGCTCTGAAGAAGCTACAGCCAAAAAACGAGATACTTTTTTGGCCTGGATCCCCATCTGCCGCACTTTTTCTTTTATGTTCATTCCTTCTATTCCTCCTCTATACCAGGGCTAAATTATTACGATGGACAACTTCATCATAGTCAGTACTTCCCAGAAGCTTTTCTATTTCATCAGTATGATGGCCGGCAATGATCCCTATCTCGTCTGAAGAAAAATTCACCATTCCACGAGCTATCTCGACCTCGTCTCGATCCACAATTGAAACAACCTCACCACGGGAGAACTTTCCCTCCACCTTCACGATACCTGACGGCAGAAGGCTTTTGCCCCTTTTTCGAATAGCCTCTGCTGCCCCATCATCGATGACAATTCGGCCGTGGGGAGAGCTGCCAAAGGCAATCCACTGTTTTCTCGCCTGAACGGGCGACCCGGATGGGATAAAGAGTGTCCCAAGCTCTTCACCATCAAGAAGCCGACGTAAAATATTGGGCTCCTTGTTGTTGGCAATGATCATAGGAATACCAGAAGTCATAACGATACGTGCAGCTGCAAGTTTTGTGAACATCCCACCGCTGGAGAGTTTGCTCCCCTTGGTGCGTGAGCGGGCGAGGAGATCCTTAGACACTTCTTCCACCAAAGGGAGAAGTCTTGCTTCAGGATTAATTCTAGGATCGTCACTAAAAAGGCCGTCAATATCAGAGAGGATGATCAAAAGATCCGCATCAATAAGACAGGCAAGCATTGCTGAAAGTGTATCGTTATCTCCAAACTTTATTTCATCGACTGCCACTGTATCATTCTCGTTGATTATAGGAATGACCCCAAAATCAAAAAGGGTCGACAACGTATGACGGGCATGAAGATACCGAAGGCGATTTGAAAAAACATCCCTGGTCAGCAAGACCTGAGCAACAGTCTTCCCATATTCTGAAAAGAACTTTTCATACATGTGGACAAGCCGGCCCTGTCCAATGGCGGCGAGAGCCTGCTTTTCCGGAAGGGTCTTGGGCCTGTCGGGGAAATTGATTTTGCCAACACCAGCTCCAACGGCCCCTGAACTGATGAGACACACTTCACGACCGCTGCTTTGCAGATCTGCAATCTCCCGCGCCAGGGTCTCCATACGAAGCAGATTCAGTTTTCCTGTGGAGTGGGTAACTGTGCTTGTCCCTACCTTTATAACAACACGTTTACAAAACTTCAAACGCTCTCTCCTCACCATCATTATTCACCTTCCAATACTCGTGCTATCTAGCTTACTTATGCAACCCAAGCCTCATATTGAGAAGGTTGCCTATATGTTTGAAAACAGGGTGTTCAAGTATGTTGGGGTCAGAAATTGAAGCATAGATATTCTGAGCCTTCCAGAGGTTTACATCCCAATGACGACGCCGTATGAATCCCAGCATCTTCTCGATTCGTACCAGGTATCCTTGTTGCAAATTCCTCTCCGCCTGCTCTGATAGAAAAGCCATTTCTTTCTCTATCCTGCCGCGGAGATGGTGCTGAAGCTCACCTATATTGATCTCTACCTGCCAGGCAAAAGCCTGGTCAAGACGTTTTTCTACCTGCTCCAGATCTGGTTCGGCTTCCCAGATGATTCTTCGCAAATCCCCGTTCAGGACAACTTCCGCCGCCCCTGATAATGCTTCGGGCAGCGGCATGCGTATAAGACCCATAAAGGAAAGGAGGTCGTCGTAATCACGCACAACGCTTTTCAGGTAATTTTCAATGCGGGCCACATCTCTCTCCATGACAAAATGCATGATCTGACGTTGTCCGTCTTTAAAAAGGTGGCGAAGAGAATAGGTCCTATGGCCAAAGAGTTCTACGAAAACACTTTCTATCTCTTGAGGAAAATGAGTTTGAATAGACCGTTTCCATGTTGATATCTCTTCCTGGTCAGAAGCAGCCCTCACTCCGCAGAGAACTTTATGGCCCCCTCTATGACAGGCGGAAAAGAAAACACGCTTATCTTCCCCTGTCAAAACATGAGAAAGAAAGGCTTCTCCCATAACAAGGTTTTCTCTGCCTTCTTCAAGAAATAACGATCGTTCAGGTTTAATCCGGTAGTTGTAAAGGGAAAAAGATTCACTCTCTGTTACCTTTTCCTGAAAAAGAGCCTGTACAGCATAATGGCCTCCAACCCTCAAAAAGTCAACATGGGAAGGGGCCACGAAGAAATCAAAGATCCTGCCCCCGTTTTTGAATTCCTCGATGTTGCTTGGTGCCCTTTCAAGGAGGTCAATAAAATCGTCTTTGATCTTTTCTCCTGACAATTCTTCCAGACTGGTCAAGGCATGGTACGCATATAAAAGAATTTGAAGGGCCTCCAGCCCGGATATCTCATCGAAGAACCAGCCACAGCTAGTATACATAAACATGGCGCTTCTCTCCATCTCAAGGAGCTTCAAAGCCCTCACTTTTTCTTCAGTGGACAAATTCCGGAGAGAAGATGACCTAAGAAACTCATGGCGTCCCGTCGTGGAATCATAGAAAAAGCACTGTACATAAAGATCCCTTGTTTCCCAGGGATCAGAAAAAAGGAAAGCCCCTTCCTTTTCATAAAAACCATCAATCTTTTCTCGCAGCCAGTCCAGGGCAGTCCGCAAAGGCTGACGCCATTTTTGATTCCAGCCGGGATGGAGGCCGCTATGGCAGCCGCAATCCTCATACCATCGCTTAACGCCGTGGACGCAACTCCACGACGTGTTTTGCCGAATCTGCACTTCCCGTCGGGGCGGAAATTTTTCAAGGTATTCTCCGTAGACTGTAAGCCTTGCATTCTCCCCGTGTTCTATATGATCGAGACACCAGGCTAAAGCCATATCGCCATATTTATGGTGATGTCCAAAGGTTTCTCCATCTGTTGCAACATGGGCAAGAGGGTTTTCTTCACTGTTTTTCTCTATGGACAAAAGCAGCCGCTGAGCCAAAAGGGCTCCGTTCTTCAGGAGAGGGCCAAAAGCTATGTCCCTGGCCAAAAGGTCATCGTAGAAAAAGATTGCCAAACTTCGCCCTGAAGGGAGGTTGCAAAGATAAGGATAACACGTCTCCATAGGCCTCTGGTCCGTTTCATGCCACCAGGACTCGCTGATCATTTTCCATGCTTTCGCCTGGTGGGGGGCCAATATGGTGAAGCGAAGGCCTTCTGAAGCCAGCACTTCTAACGTTTCTATATCCACTGCGGTTTCTGGGAGCCACATCCCTTCAGGGAATCTGCCAAAACGGCTGGAAAAATCCTGAAGTCCCCAAAGGACCTGGGTAATTTTGTCCCTCTTCGATGCCAGGGGCATAATCATATGGTTGTAGACTTGGGCCAAAGCCGGTCCGTGATTTGAAAACCGTTCCTTCCCCCGATGGTCAGCTTCAAGCAATCCATCATATGTTTCAGGAGCGTGCCTTTCCATCCACTGCAAAAGTGTTGGCCCAACATTAAAGCTCATTCGCTCATAATTCGAGATGATTTTGACAATCTTTCCATCTTCGCCAAGAATTCTCGCCGCCATATTTGGAGCATAGCACTCCGCTGTAATCCGTTCATTCCAATCATGCCAGGGAGCTGCTGATTCCTGAAGCTCCACATCTCCAAGCCACGGATTTTCCCTTGGCGGCTGATAAAAATGACCGTGCACACAAACGTATTTCATTGTCCTATCCCTCTTTTCTGAAAAAAAGGGCGCCAAAAGACGGAAGGGTCAACGACAGACAGCAGGGCTGACGCTGCAAAGGTTCCTCCATCGCTTCTTTCCCTCCCATATTCCCTTCTCCCATTCCTCCATATATTTCTCCGTCACTATTAAGCAATTCGCGCCAATAGCCCGCTTCAGGAACACCAACAAGGTAGTTGTGGCGAACTACAGGGGTAAAGTTGAAAACAGCCAGCACCTTCCCCTCTTCTCCATCTCTTCGAATAAAACCCAAAACACTTGCTTTACTGTCTGAGCAATCAATCCATTGAAACCCTTCTGATGAAAAATCTTTTTCATGAAGAGCCTTCTCCTCGAAATATACTCTATTTATATCCCGGACCCACAGCTGCATTCCACTATGAAAAGGGTCTTTAAGAAGATTCCAGTGAAGAGACTCCTCGTGATTCCATTCCGCCCTCTGAGCAATGTCACTTCCCATAAACAAGAGTTTTTTCCCTGGATGGGCGTACATAAAGCCTAGAAGCAAACGAAGCTGTGCAAATTTCTGCCATAGAGTCCCTGGCATTTTCTCAAGCAATGATCTTTTCCCATACACCACCTCATCATGAGAAAAAGGCAAGACATAGTTCTCAGAAAAAGCGTACATAAGACTAAAAGTAAGATCGTTATGATGATACTGACGGTACAATGGATCAAGTTCCATGTATTTCAATATATCGTGCATCCAGCCCATATTCCACTTCATCCCAAATCCCAGTCCGCCCACGTAGGAGGGGCGGGTAACAAGCGGCCATGCAGAGGATTCCTCCGCTATTGTAACGATATGGGGGAAACAGAGATGTGCCGCTTCGTTGAGGCGCCTGAGAAAAGACACGGCCTCTATGTTTTCACGGCCTCCGTACCTGTTGGGTACCCACTCCCCCTCTTTTCTTGCATAATCAAGGTAGAGCATAGAGGCCACACCATCAAAGCGAAGGCCATCCACATGATAGTAGTCAAGCCAGAAAAGGGCGCTATTGATGAGAAACTCACGGACTTCCGTACGACCATAATTGAAGATATAGCTTCGCCATTCAGGATGTATCTTCTGGCGCGGATCAGCATGTTCGAATAAAGCCGTTCCATCTAAATAAGCAAGACCATGCTCATCTGAGGGGAAATGGGAGGGCACCCAATCAAGAAAAACAGCGATATCGGCCTGATGAAGAGTGTCGATAAGGAACATGAGATCCTGAGGAGAACCGTAACGGCTTGTAGGAGCAAAAAAACCTGTTATCTGATACCCCCAGGAGCCATAAAAAGGGTGCTCCATCAGAGGCATGATCTCTACGGCTGTAAATCCCATTTTTTTCAAATAAGAGGTCAACTGTTCTGCTATTTCCCGATAGGAAAGGAACTTTCCTTCTTTTCTCATCCAGGAACCTAAATGAACTTCGTATATAGAAAGAGGGTAAGAAAACCAATTCGTCTTCTTCCTTTTTTCTGCCCATAAATGATCGTTCCATTGATAATGAAGGGATGCAATAATAGATGCCGTGCCTGGAAGTTCCTCCCAGGCGAAAGCAAAGGGATCTCCTTTATCAAAAGCTTCCCCTCTCTTTGAAACAACACGGTATTTATAACGGTCCCCTATAAAAGCGGACGAAACAAATCCTTCCCAAATACCGCTTTCATCAGGCCGGCAAGACAACGGGGCTGCCTCAGGATTCCACAGATTAAAATCACCGATAACAGAAACCTGGGATGCGTTAGGAGCCCAGAGAGCAAAGTAAACCCCTTGTGTTTCGCCACTGCATAACGGATGAGCACCCATTTTTTCGTACAATTTGAGATGGGTCCCCTCTTTAAAGAGGTACGTGTCAAGATCTGAAAAAAGAGACGGACAAACTTTAAAGTTCTTCATAACACGCCTCCTTTGCAAGGTGAATAGAAATAATTTCTTCAATTATAACAATCTCGACCTTCTGTGGTGTAGAATGTCCATACCAGAAAATAAAAAAGGAGGGGAAGAGATGATCAGACAAAGCGGAATTTTACTGCCGGTTTTTTCTCTTCCTTCCCCATGGGCTATTGGTGACATCGGAGTAAGGGCCAGAAATTTTGTTGACTGGCTCGCAGCTGCCGGACAAAACTGTTGGCAAATGCTTCCATTGACGTGTACTAAAGAAATTCTCGGAAACTCGCCTTATGACAGCATTTCTGCCTTCGCATGCTCCCCCCTTCTCATCAGCATTGAAGATTTAGCAGAAGAAGAACTCATAAGCAACAAGGAAATCTCCTCCCTTAACAGAGTTTCTTCTGGGAGAGTTGATTATTCTGCTGCTAAAAAAATCAAGATGCCCCTTCTAAAAAAGGCCTTTCAACGTTTTATGAGTAGAACAAATACAGACCCTCTCTATCGTTTTTGGGAAGGACAGGCATGGTGGCTTGATGATTTTTCTCTTTTTTCAGCTATAAGCTGCCGCATGGGTGACGATAGGTGGAACACGTGGCCCTCATCCCTTAAGATTAGGGATAAAGTCGCTCTTGACACTGTTAGATCAGAAGAAAAAGATCATATTCTCTTTACCGTCTTTATTCAATATGAAGCCTTTACTCAGATTCAGCGGTTGCGGAAACATAGCCTGGATCGTGGAATACAGCTCATCGGCGACCTTCCCATTTATGTCAGCTATGAAAGTGCTGATGTGTGGAGTCACCCTGAAATGTTTCAACTAGACAGAGATCTGACACCCAAGGCTGTTGCGGGCGTCCCCCCTGATTATTTTAGTTCTACCGGACAACGGTGGGGAAACCCCCTCTACCGATGGGATTATGCCAAAGGAATGGAATTTCACTGGTGGCTTAAAAGGATCGCTCACTCCCTGCAATTATATGACATGATACGTCTTGATCATTTTCGAGGTTTTTTGGAGTATTGGGCAATTCCTTATACAGAAAAGACCGCTATTTATGGAAGATGGGAGGAAGGCCCTGGCGATTCCTTTTTCTCAGCCCTTGAAAAAAACTTTCCTTCAATGCCTTTTCTCGCAGAGAATCTTGGTATTATTACGCCAGATATAACCCGCGCCATGAAGAAATACGATCTTCCCGGCATGCTCGTTCTACTTTTCGCCTTTGATGAATCAATGCCCCGTAATCCTTACATTTTACATAACCACGAGCCTCGCAACATTGTTTATACTGGAACCCATGATAACAACACTGTACGGGGATGGTTCGACGATGAAGGGTCTCCCCAGGATAAGGAAAGGGTAAGCCGCTATATGAACATGCCTTTTACCCGAGATAATGCCGCGACTGTCCTGACCAGAATGGCCCTTATGTCAGTGGCAGAACGAGCCGTAATACCTCTTCAGGACTATCTCAACATTGGAGGCGAGGGGCGGATCAACAAACCTTCCACATTAGAAGGGAACTGGCAATGGATGGCTGATGAAAAGGCGCTTACTGAAGATCTTGCTTCATCTCTTCATTCTCTTATGAAAACTTATGGAAGATTATGAAGGAAGAAGGTGATTTACCATGCTATTTCACCCCCAGAGCAGTTTAGGGAGGTCACTTCAAGACCTTCTAGAACAAGATCCCTCTTTTCGTACCGTTGCTTATTTTTCTATGGAAGTGGGCATTAAAACCTCCATACCCACATATGCAGGGGGGCTGGGGATTCTGGCAGGTGATATCCTTAAAAGCGCTGCTGATCTGGGTGTTCCCATGATCGGAACCACTCTCCTCTATAGAAAGGGGTATTTTGAACAGGAGTTTAACAAAGAAAAGTGGCAAATAGAGAAACCTGCCCTATGGCAACCAGAACAGGAACTCACCCTTCTTCCCAACAAAGTTTCTGTCGCTATCAAAAACAGGGATGTGCATATACGGACATGGGTCTATGAACTTTCAGGTCTTTCAGGATATTCCATCCCCATTTACTTTCTAGACACAGACATAGAGTCCAACCACCCCGAAGATCGTCAGCTCTCCTGGTATCTCTACGGAGGGGATAACCTCTATCGCCTTTGCCAGGAAATTGTTCTTGGAGTTGGAGGCCTTCGAATGCTCAGAGACCTGGGATATAACAATATTGAAACTTTTCATCTCAACGAAGGCCATGCTGGTTTTCTTACGCTGGAGCTAATGAGGGAGATGGGGTACTACGATCCTGAAAAAGTGAGAGAACATGTGGTGTTTACCACCCATACTCCTGTCGCGGCTGGGCACGATTTTTTTAAATACGACCTCATAGAAAAGATCATGTCCTCCGATGCTTTGGCAACACTGAAACGAATGATTCCTTCTGAAGGGGTTTCCATGACTGAACTTGGACTTCGATACAGCCGCTTTGTAAATGGTGTTTCTAAAAAACATGCCGAAGTGAGCCGTAAACTTTTCAGCGCGCCTACTATTCAAAGCGTCACTAATGGAATTCACCCTACCACATGGGTCAGCCCGGGGATGAGAAAACTTCTATCCCGGCATATCCCCGGCTGGGAAAATGATCCAGCTCGTCTTATTCAGGCTCTCTCCCTCCCCTCTGAAGATCTATGGGCTGTACATCAGGCCTCAAAGATGAGACTCTTTGCCTACATTCTGGAAGAAACGGGAGTTCCGCTGCAATCTGATGTCCTGACCATAGGTTTTGCCAGACGGGCAGCTACTTACAAACGAGCGGACCTTATTTTCTCGAATCTTAAGAAACTTATAGAAATTGGAGGGGGCAAAATACAACTTGTGTTTTCAGGAAAAGCCCATCCTAAAGATGATGGTGGGAAAGCCCTCATTCAAAAGATCATTAATACGTCAGATAAAATCAAAGACTCTATACCCATGGTATACCTAGAAAACCAGACCATGGAACTTGGTCGGCTTATTACCCAAGGGGTAGATGTCTGGCTTAACACCCCTCTCAGGCCGCGAGAAGCGTCGGGAACGAGCGGAATGAAATGCACTATCAATGGCGTAATGAATTTTTCTGTGCTTGATGGCTGGTGGATTGAAGGATGGATTGAAGATGTAACAGGGTGGGCTATCGGCCCCACTCCCAGCGATACCGATCTTCATTCCTACGATGAATCAAAAGATGCCCTTGACCTTTACGAAAAACTTGAGAAAAAAATAATCCCCGCCTACTACAACGACAGGGGACACTGGCATACTATGATGAAAAACGCCATTGCTATGAATGGAAGTTATTTTCATACTCACCGAGTTGTAGCAGAATATTGCGAAAAGGCTTATGGAGTCAAATTTCGTGGGATATAACCATCTTCCATAGGATGAAGGAGGTGCCTTCCACATGAAAGTGTTGCATGTTGCCAGTGAAGTAGCTCCCCTATCTAAAGTCGGAGGCCTGGGAGATGTAGCCGGTTCTTTGCCCAAAGCCCTCCGCAAGCTTGGTATCGATGCCAGGATCGTAACCCCAGCCTGGCCTGGAGTTCTTGATAAAGCGAATGAACTGGGGAGCAATCTGGTCCGTCTTCCTCCACTTCTGCATATTTCCCTACAATGGCACGTTATGAGCAGCAAGATATGGAAGACAATTATTGATGATGTTCCTATTTATATTTTAGAAAACAGTGATCTCTTCGAGAACCTGCCCATATACCCAGAAGAACTCACAGGTGAAAGCGCTCTGCCCTTCGCATTTTTTTCTTTTTCAGCCCTGGACCTGGAGCAAAAGAACCGATGGGCCCCAGATATTATTCATTGTCACGATTGGCCTTCCGCGCTGGTCCCAATCAGTCTGAAGTGGCATAGATTCTATAGGGATAAAAATCCTCGCCCAATGACGTTTTTTACAATCCACAATGTAGCTCATCAGGGCATCTTTCCTTTTCATGTTCTTGATGAGTGGGGCATCGACACGCGGTCCTTTACTATCGACGGGCTGGAATTTTACGGCCATGTAAATCTTCTAAAAGGGGCTCTTATAACGTCAGACTGTATCACAACCGTTAGTTCCAGATATGGGAAAGAAATACTGACCCCGGAGATGGGGTATGGTCTTGATGGCGTTCTCCGAAAGGAAAAAAGCAAGCTTCACTGCGTTCTGAACGGCCTTGACCCAGGCTGGTCTCCCGTCCACGATCCTTATATTCCCTTTCCCTTTTCAGCAGAGAACTTAGAAGGGAAGAAACACTGCCGCTCCGTGCTTCTACAACATTTAGGATGGAAAGATAACATGGCTCCCATTTTTCTTTCCATAAGCCGACTGACTATGCAGAAGGGTTACGATATTCTGCTGCCAGCCCTTGACGCTTTGCGGGAAATAGGGATCCGCTTCCTCTTCATTGGAAGTGGCAATCCAATTTTTACATCAGCTCTTTACGAAGCAGCAGATAGCCACCCAGACAATTTTGCCTTTAAACACGGGTTCCATGAAGAATTTTCCCATCTTGCCTATGCAGGATCAGATATGCTCATTATGCCATCCCTTTTTGAACCCTGCGGCTTAACACAGCTCATCGCTCTCCAATACGGAACAGTACCTGTTGTAAGAGAAACAGGAGGACTGGCTGATACCGTACGAGATGCTGATGATCACCCTGATGGCTATGGCTTTACCTTTATACCCTATACTACAGAAGCTCTTCTGAAAGGAGTGCGAAGGGCCATCAACGCCTACCGTGACCCTTTTCGTTGGGATGGCATCGTAAAACGTGGAATGTCCAAGGATTTCTCCTGGAAAGTTTCTTCACAACTCTATCAGGATCTCTACCATCGAACCCTTGAAAACAAGAGGCGATAGAAGGTTCTATCGCCTCTTGTCCTGCTATATATTCAAGATCATTTCTTATTCCTTTTTCAATATATTTTTCAGGCCCTCTTGAATAACGCCTTCCAGTAAGTTTTCGGGCTTTTTCTGAGTTTCGCCTGTCGCTTCCTTGGGAGGAGCCGTCGCTTCTTCCACCGCTGTCGGTGCAGTGCCTGAAGGAGTTGTCTGTTGTATGTCCTGAGGTGCCGGTGCTATTTTAACATTGGAAACAGACGGCTTCTCAATGGTTCCACCCATGTTAAAAGATACATCCCTGAAATCAGCCTTTTCCAGGCCGGATTTTGCCCCGGTAAGGGCCCCTTTAAGTATGTCTTCAAGGGATGTGGCAGTTCCTGCCCCAAGGGCTCCAGCCACTCCCCCGAAGAGGGCATTCAATACCTGGATATTGACATTACCCTGACACTGAAGGGCCAATGTAGTATCGAATCCTATAGGACCAGAGGCCTTGAGGAATTTGTACAGGGAATCTTCCGGAAATGCAGTAGCCTTTCCATTTTCTAGAATAACTCGCTTTGTTTCAAGTCTGAAGGGAGCCTCCACAGATGCAAAACGAATGGAAGACTGTCCATAAAGAGATGCCGCTGTTTTAACTGCCTTGAAATCTGTTACAGCCCCTTCACCCACATGCAACTCACCCTTGCCACTAAAGGCAAATCCCTTCGCCATGGTGCCTGTAAGGGAGATATTGCCCTTTGCCTTGCCCATGATGTGCCCCTCAAGCCCTCCTGTAGCATCCTGAAGCAGAGGGTCCATATCCACGTTCTCTACAGTAACATTCTGGCTAAAGGCTCCTTTAGCAAGGTTCATGTCCCCTTTCCCCGCCACAGTCCCTCCATAGAGGCTGGCATGAGCATTGGCAATAGAGAGATTCATCCCCTGTAAGGTAAAGGGATAGAAAATGTTTGTCATCTTAAGACCAGCTATAGAAAGAGATGAAGCTGTTACGGCGCCCTTCCCCTCACTAGCTGATCCTGCGATAGTTCCATCGAAGTTAACATCAAAAGCTCCCGATGGCTTAAATTTAGCCGCTTCCGGAAGCCCCGCTGTCAAAGAAGCAACATCAAGCCCCTTCCCCGTCAGAGATAAGATTGCTTCTGGGGCTTCTTTTTTCAGGTTGAAGGAACCTGACGTTGTAATAGTCCCTCCGCCAGCTGATGCTGTGAAATTCTTTAGAGCCATCCTCTCCATATTCCCTTCCAAAGCTCCACTTAGATTTGAGAAGGTGAATCCTGAAAATACTGCCTTAGGAGAAGAAAAGTCAGCTGAAATTGAAGGATTGTCAGATTTGCCCTTTACTGAAGCTTTTCCGCTAAGGGAACCACCGAGGCTATAGGGCAGTTTTCCTGCTTTGGCAATGGCGGCAAGGTCTCCTTCTTTTATCTCAAAGGAAAGATCGAGATCTGCGGAAGCCTCGGGATGAAGCTTCACCGTTCCAGTTCCAGCAATCTCGCCTTTTCCAAGACTTGCTCTCGCCTGGGAAAGGGTCACAACATCCTTTGTGGCATCGATACGCGCCGTTAGATTTTCCGCCCCAACACCGGCGAATCCAGCAGTTGCGGCTTTCAGGGCAAGGTTCACTTCTTTGGGCACACCTTCCTTTAGAGCAAGGTCGGTGCTCAGCGAGAGGTTTGCCACATGGCCCTGCTCCATAAAGTTAAGGCGAGGAGATTGAATGGAGAGCTTTATCTCAGGAGCAGCTGTAGTACCTCCTACCTGTGCAACTGCAGTAATGCTGCCGCGCAATTCATAGCTCTTGAGATCAGGGAAGAAGGATTCAAAATTTTCTGGGTTCACACCTGCCGCCTGGAGAGAAAGATCTAATGAGGGGGCAGCCTTCGACACACCTGCTACGGTTCCTTTCCCTGTAATAGGGATATCTCTCCATCTACCCCGGGCAGAAGATAGGGTAAGCCTGTCTTTGTGGAAGACAAAGGCGGTATTAAGATCGTTAAGAGCCTCTTCTCCATAGGCCATACGATCTGACCAAACTGTTCCGTCAACACGCGGATCGGCCATAGATCCCTTCACTCCTATATCAGCGCTGACAGAACCTTTAGGGGTGCTCTTCGGCGGCTTAGGCAAAGAGGCTATAAATTTCCCCACATCAATGCTCCGCGCTTTGAGAAGAACGTTAAGGCGAGGGTCCCGCTGCAACTGGTCAACAGAACCACTGAGGGCGAGAGAGCCGCCTTCAAGTGATGAACTCCCCTGTATGGTAGCGCCACTCCCCTTAAAGGCCACATGAGCGACTGTGTTTTTGAGCTGCTGACCATAAGCCTCGACCTGATCGGCTTTCAAATCTATATTCCCGGAAAGGGCGGCAAGAGTTCCTTTCACCGCTACTGAAAAAGAATCGACCTTTCCTTTTACTGAAGCCAAGGCAGGAACTGTACCTTTAAGCTCCTCCAGGGACGCATCCTTTCCCTCCATAAGTATATCCATAGATGGGACTTTTCCCGGAGCAAAAGCGAATGCTGCCCGACCGCTAAGGGGTAGAGCTAGGGCCTTTGCTTTTAAATTTTCGAGGCTCAGTCTAAAGGCTCCGTACTTCCAGTCGCTATCAATAGCCTGAACCGGGTAGCCCGCTAAAGAAGTTCCGGAAAAGGAAAGGTGTCCTTCCAGAACTGGATCATTCCATAGGCCCCCAACAGAAATTGTGCTGGAGAAGAGGCCTTTATAGCCATCCATAGGCAATTTGGGCCAAAACTGGACAACCTGCCCCACATCCAGTTTCTCCATTTCTCCTTTCAAAGAAAGACTGGGTAGGATCGTTCCTTTAGCGCTAATCCTGCCGTCACCAACTTTAAGGTCCAGACCTTTCAACTCAAGATCGTCTTTACCTTTCCTAAGATTGATTGGCCCTTTAATGGGGACATTGTTCATAGCAATATCAAGATCAGCTTTTACACTATCTGCTTTAAGGGCCAGGTCTGTTTTCGCAATAGACGCTTCCCCCCAGGGGGTTCGGACCTTTCCACCCCTAATGGCTACTGCCTCAACAGGAATCTCACCTCCCTCTCCTTTCAAATCAAGGGCTGCGATTTCCCTGGCAAGTTTTTCACCATCTGCTTCTACACCGTCGATGATCACCTGGGAAAGACGGGGTTTCCCAGAAAAAACCGACATGAGATTTACTTTCACACCAAGGGCGCCAGCAGAAAGCAATACATCTTCTTTCTTTTTAAGGGAGATATCAGAGAGCCGATATCCCCGTATAGGATTTCCTGTCACACCCTGGATCGTCAGATCAGCCCCAAGCACCTCGGCAACAGCTTTGGCAGCCTCCCGTCTTACTATATCTCCACCTACATTCATACTTCCTATAATAAGAAGCAACCCTACGATACCAATAGCTATAAAAAGCGCGAGGGTCATTTTTCTGCTTCGTTTCATTCATTACACCTCCCTCGAAGAAGTACAAAACATTCACTCTATATCCTTGGGCAAGGCTTCGTCATAAAGCCTCCCTTCTGCTATCATGACGGTCTTCCCTTTTAGATAGGTTTTGCAGATACTTCGCGTTTCATCAAATGAAACGGTAACCCAATTATCCCCCCCTGGGTTCTGTACTTGTATAGGAGCTGCCATTTCCCAAACTATGGATGCAGCTATGGCAGATGCAGTCGACCCTGTGCCGCATGAAAGGGTCAAATCTTCCACTCCCCGCTCGTAGGTCACAACTTTGAGAGTCCTTTCCCCTGACCTTTGAACAAAATTCACGTTTGTTCCTTTGGGAAAACGATGGGTATCATATCGAACAGTTCTCCCAATATCCCGTAATGAGTCCTGGGAAAAGTCTTCAAGGTTGTCAACAAACAAGATACAGTGGGGCACACCTACTACAAGGTAAACGAAAGGGAATGTTTCTCCTTCTACTTTCAGGCTTTGTCCCCAAAAACCCTGAGATAGATTGGTTTCTCCCATATCAAGCTCCACAAAAGGAGCGGTCACCACCCCGTAAATAGGTCCCGCCAGGGTTTGAAAGGACATTTTCTCTCCTGCTATTTTCTTTTCCCATGCGTAGCGAGCAATACAACGAGCTCCATTGCCGCACATTTCTCCCTCGGAACCGTCCTTATTAAAAAGCCGCATTGTAAAATTTTCCCGCTCAGACCTTTCTACGACGAGCAGTCCGTCTGCACCTACAGACTGGCGGCGTTCACAGATGCTCGCCGCTAATCTGGAAAGATCGGAGGACGTCATGCTCCCGCCCCTGTTATCAATAACAATAAAATCATTGCCGTTCCCCTGCATTTTAGTAAATTCTAACATAATCTACACCTCGTATTTTGCATTAAAAAGGCAGGGGCAAAATGCCCCTGCCTTTATTGTATCGTACCTTTCAATCGTTAGCGTCAGTAAAAACTCAGGCTTTCACTTCTATTGGTTGAGAAACAAAGTAAAAGAGGAGGCATGTAGTAATAGCACCAAGAATAAGGGAGAAAAGCACTGGAAGGCCAAAACCAATAAAGATATAGCCCGCCACAGTACCTGCAGCTGCTACAACGGCATAAGGCATCTGTGAATTAACGTGGTCTACGTGATCAGCGCCGCTGAACATGGAACTCATGATAGTCGTATCGGATATCGGACTGCAATGGTCTCCCCAAACGGCTCCCGCAAAAACGGCTCCGATGGTGGGCAGGAGTATTTCGATGAACCCCGCATCGTGAACCGAGGTAACATTGTAGACAAGAGGAATAACTATGGGCATGAGGACTCCCATGGTCCCATAGGATGTCCCTGTACAGAAGGAAATTATTGCCCCTGTAAAGAATGTAAGCAAGGGAATCCACGCAGGAGAGAGAACATTCCCAGCTATCCTGACAATATATTGAGCAGTTCCCACTTCTTTTATAGCTGACCCTATGGCCCAGGCAAAGATCAGAATCAGGGTGCCAAAGAATATTGAGTTCATACCCTGCATGAATCCGGCAAAGAGACGGTTCCATGTAGCAAGCTTCTGAGCCCTGAAGAAAACTAGAGTGAGGAATACCGAACCGAAAGATCCCAATACCAAAGCCTGAGAGCTATCTCCCTCTCCAATAGCTGTGGCTAAAGAAACACTGGGCCATCCTCCCGTAACTACAAGCATGAGGAAGATTAACCCCACCATAAATCCGAGAGGAACTAAAAAGTTGATGACACGTCTCGGCGTTTCCTCACTGGGCTCAAAATTCGCATGGCTTGTAACGATGAGGGGTTTCGCCCCTTCTCGCAGCACCTTGCCTGTTTGTCTGGCTCTTCGCTCTGCATGGAGCATGGGGCCCATATCCCTTTCCGTATAGATTACGAAGGTTAAAAGAACGAGAGCAATAATATTATAGAAAACGTAGGGAATAGACCGCAGATAGGCGAGATAGGGTGAGTAACCTATTCCAAGAGCATTGAACTGAGTGCCAATTTGTCCCACCATATAGGCAACCCACGAAGAAATGCCGGCAATACAGGCAATGGGCGCTGAAGTAGAATCGACAATATATGAAAGTTTTTCTTTAGAAATGCGGTAACGATCTGTTATGGGGCTCATGGTCGTGCCCACCACGAGGCTATTTACGTAGTCTTCAAAGAAAATAATGAATCCTGCCAGTTCTGTAACGAACATTGCACCTCTGACGCTCTGAATCTTTTTAGTGATCCAACGGACTATGGCCTCGATCCCTCCACCAATCTGCATAATACCTACCAGACCGCCCATGACAAGGCTTGTGAGAACTATCCGAGCCCCCCAGGGATCTCCCAGGTTATCTGCCACCAGCCCTACTGCCTTTCCAAATCCTAAGATGGGATTCCACCCTGCCACCATGGTTCCGGCAAACCACGCTCCAATAAACAGCGATGGAATAACCTCCTTCGTAAAGATGCAGAGCCCTATGGCAATGAGCGGCGGCAACAGAGAGAGAATGCCGAAATCTGGTTTGGCCTCTCCTTCAGTCGCCCAGGCTATTCCTGTCATAACCAGCAGACTTAATGTCACTATTATAGTCAGGTTCAGAATTTTTTTACCGCTGCGTCTCCCATACATGACCATACCTCCCCTTGCAAATGATAAACATCACTTAAAAATTACCGCAAGTGATCTGGAATCATTTCCCCTGAAAGAAGGTCATCATAGTTTTGACGATTCACTATCACATAGGCGTTGCCCTCTCTAACAAGGACAACCGCTGGCCTAGGCAAACGGTTATAATTGTTTGCCATTGAGAAGTTATAGGCGCCCGTGTTAAAAACGGCAAGGATATCACCACGGGTTATTTGATCTGTAACCATGACATCTTTCATCAACACATCTCCAGACTCACAGCATTTCCCCACTATTGTCACTTTCTTCCCAGCAAACTCATCTGCTCTATTTGCTACAACTCCCCAATATTTCGCTCCGTAAAGGGCAGGCCTTGGATTATCTGTCATTCCCCCATCAACGCTTACATAAGTCATAACCCCTGGAATTTCCTTGATGCTTCCAACCTTGTAAAGAGTAATGCCCGCCTCGGAAACAATCCATCTGCCCGGCTCAATAATAATTGCGGGGACAGGAATACCAGCTTGTTCGCATCCTGCTATCACTCGTTCCATGATACCCTCGGTAAAATATTTCAGCGGCTTGCGTTCTTCTCCCTCATGCTCAGGAACACCATAGCCCCCCCCCACATTCAACTCTTCCGTGACAAAACCAAGGTCGCTGGAAAACAAAACCATTTCTTTTATCAAAGCATCTACAGCTAGACAATGGGAACGGTTGCTTTGAAGCTGAGAGCCCACATGAAAGTGAAAACCCTTCAGAACAAGATTTTCTGAGCCCTTAATGCGTTGTATCGTCCGGCTTATTGATTCTCCAGCAAGAGGAAATCCAAACTTCGAGGCTGTATGCCCTGTGGCCATATATTGATGGGTCGCAGCATCAACCCCTGGTGCCACACGAAGAAGGAGCGTTGCTCTCTTTCCTCTGCGTCTGGCCGCATCTTCAATAATGTCCAATTCGGATTCGCTATCAGCTACGATTCTCCCCACGCCAGTTTCCAATGCCAGCTGCAGTTCTTCCAGAGTCTTGTTATTACCGTGAAAAATTGTTTTTTCCATAGGAAATCCAGCTCTATAGGCGGTGTAGATCTCCCCGCCAGAGACTACATCAAGCCCCAGCCCCTCACTGGCTATAATGCGGACCATTGCCATGGTGAGGAATGCCTTACTGGCATAAACTGCTCTTGTGTCGGGATACTTGCAAAGAAAATCTTTTTTTACCTCACGGCACCGTTCTCGTACTGCTGTTTCAGAAAGCACATAGAGCGGTGTTCCGTAGTTTTGCGCCAACTGGACCGTGTCGCAGCCATCCCAAAATAAATGTTTCGATGAACCCATCCTGCTTCCTCCTCTAAATACAGAAAAAGCCCGCCCCCGAAGGGGCGAGCTTTAAAACTCGCGGTACCACCCTGCTTGGATACTTTTGTATCCCACTCTGGCCTTATAACGGAAGCCACCCGGGAAACGTACTCCGGAAACAGATCCTTTCCGCCCCAGCTCAGCAGGTTTTAAGCTTCTCAGCCGTGATAAGAACGTTTTACAGTCTGTTGAACGTTCCTCCCTGATATCACGATGCGCTGATTCCGCACCCTGCTTCATCGCCTTTTCAATTAATAATTGCGTAGTATTATAGCGAACACCCTTTAGAACGTCAACATAATGTCTGAATTGATTATTTTAACAGAATTCTCTAAAAGCTTTTGCCAGCTTTTCCATCCCCTTATTCGTTTCCTCCCTGTCAACCTTGGCAAAAGAAAAACGAACAAAGTTCTGTCCTTTCTGAGGAAGAGCAAAAAAGATTTCCCCTGGAATAAGGGCTACGCCAAAATTTTTTGCCGCAAAGCGCGCAAAATCTGTGCCATTCAACCCATCCCGGCTTCCCCAAAAAAAGAAACCTCCCTTGGGGGTGGGAAAAGAAAAGCCCAAGGGTGCCAAGTGCTTTGAAATGGCTTCTGCCATAGCATCCCTTCGCTCTCTATACTCATGGCGAAGGTGGCTGAGATGAGCTTCAAAATTACGCCGTGACACTACATAGAAGATCATCCTCTGCAAAAGGGCTGATACTCCCAGCTCAAAGGTCAGGCGAAGTTGTACTGCCTTTTCCATAATGATGGGGGGCAAAACCATCCATCCACAACGGAGCCCCGGCGCTATAATCTTAGAGAAGCTTCCTAGATAAAGAACCGGCTCTTCTTTAGCCAAGCTAAAATATGTTTTTGCCGGCTTCTCATCAAACCATAGCTGTCTGTAAGGTTCATCTTCCACCAACACAACGTTGTATTTTTTTAAGAGAGACAATATCTCTTTTTTTCTCGCCAGAGAAGTGCTGTGTCCCGATGGGTTTTGAAAGGTAGGGATGGTGTAGAAAAAAGCCACTTTTTCTTTCGCTAAAGCTGCTTCAAGTTCAGAAACGACAGGCCCTTCTTCATCCATTGAAACAGTGACAAACCGAACCCCTTCTTTTCCGAAGGTCAACATGGCTTCCGGGTAGGAAGGGTTTTCAACAACCACCACATCCCCGTCCTTCAAGAAAAGCTGGGAGATGATGTTTAGTCCTTCCTGAGAGCCTGTGGTGAGGAGAATACGTTCCGATCCAGGAGCTGAAGATGCGAGGCCTTCCTCTACCATCCAGTTCGAAATCCACTGGCGAAGCATGGAGTCTCCTTCTGTATAAGGATAAGCAAGAACCGAGGTATCCTTCATGGCCTCTTCGAAGCCATGAGTTATCTCTTCTATGGGATAGAGATCTTCAGATGGCTGGCCTGCCGCAAAGGATATCGCACCGGGGCGGGAAGCATAAACCATCATTTCCTGTATCCCTGAGGGTTGCAATCTGTGAGCGCGAGCATTTAAAAGAGATTCCCAAAACATTACCATCACCTCAATACAGATTTTCTTGACATGTAAGGCTTTTCTGCTACCATACTCCCTATAAACTCTGAAACATAATTTTGCGATTATATAAACTACTGTTTAGAACGGAGGTCTTTAAAAATGAAAAAAATTACTGGTTTCCTGTTGCTTCTTTGCCTTTTTATGGCTCTTTCTTCGTCTGTCTACGCTGGCGTGCTGAACAAAGGCACAATAATCGTCGGTACAGAAAGCACTTATCCACCTTATGAGTTTCGTGACGAAAAAAACAACCTTCAGGGTTTCGACATTGAACTTATGAAAACCATTGCCGAAAAGCTCGGCAAAGAACTTGAATGGGTCGACATGCCCTTTGACAGCCTTATCCCAGCCCTATTGGCCCAGAAGATTGATATAGTCGCCGCGGGGATGAGCGCTACTCCAGAACGGGCGAAACGAGTCGCTTTCTCTACTCCCTATGAAGTATCAATGAGTGCTTTCATTGTCAAAAAAGACAATACAGCGTTAAAATCGCTGGATGACATGAAAAGCAAGACTATCGCCGTTCAGCTTGGCACTGTTCAAGAGACTTTCTCACGCACGGTAGAAGGCGCAAATGTCAAGACCTTCCAAAAATTCGATGACTGCGTACGAGAAGTCATGCTGGGACGGGCAGACGCTTCTCTTATGGATATTCCTGTGGCCAAGAAATTCCTCGAACAAAAAGACTTTGACGGCAAAATAGCCGTCGCTTTCGAACAAGAAATTACCGGGGCAGGCAAAGCTCTCGCCATGAATCTCGAAGAAAAAGCATTTGCTGAGGCGATAAGCAGCGTACTTGATGAAATGCAAAAATCCGGGGAGCTGGAAACACTGCGCAACAAATGGTTTAAATAAAAGAGCATCACAAAAAGAATGACATTTAAGAAAAACAGAAGAGAGAGACATTATATGGTGTTTCTCTCTTTTGCTTTTATGGTTACGCAATTTCCTGCAGGCACACATAAAACAGGCCCTGGTGGAATCTGTTTTTTCAGCCATTGTAAAGCTTTGGAGCCATCAGCAAAAATCTTTCCGGGGAAGACCATATCGGTACGATCAGTCACGAGAGCAGCAGGGTGACTTTTCAAATCGCTTGCCATCTTTGTCGCGATATATGCGGGGATAGTGAAATCATCTTGCAGTTTCCCAAGGGCTGCTTCCGGCTGTTCTATAGCGAGTCTGAAATCTTCTCCAAAGCTTCCCGGGCCCGCGCCGTCCTCAAGTTCTGCGAAAAGGAGCAATCCACCCTTTGGTTCAAGGGCATGAAGGACTGCCGATATGGACTTTGTTGCCTGGTAAAGGTCAATATCATAGGGGTATCCGCCACAGGATACTGCTACTAACGAAGCCTTCTCTGAAACCCATAGGGTCTGAAGCTCCTGAGCCCAAACTGTACCCTGAAGCCACGCCCTTACAGGATCTCCTGCTGTATAGCAATAAGGATTCCCCTTGCCGTCAGGGATAACATTGAGCAGAAATCCTTTTCTTTCAGCAAGAACAAGGGATTGGTATTCGGCCATATCCTCTGCCACAGGATTTCCTTTTAAATAACCACATCCTACGGCAGGATCAAAATTGCTGCCTTTAAGAGAAAGGGCATGGTTATGCTGAATAGCCTCGCTGCCGGACGCCCCGGGAAGAATGGATTTGCGTCCTCCGCTGAAGCCGGCAAGATCGTGATAGGCAATACCGCCCGCAGAGACAATCAAATCTGCCCTTGCCACTGCCTGATGAAGGATGACAGGCGTTCCACGAGATGTAATCTCTTTAGTTCTAACCCCTTCTGCGCTATTGTGGCAAAGAATTGAATCCCCCCTTAAGGGAATATCTTCAAGAAGCATTTTGATCTCCTTAGCAGTGGGCAATCGATGCTGTCCCCCGCCAATGACCCATTTCACAGACATACGGCCGCCTTCTCGAATTTCCCGCCTCAATGCCTGCGCCATAAAGGGCACATTTTGCCAAGCTCGCGTGGCATCAGGCAAAATTACAACGATATCTGAAACTTGCCTGGCCAAAAAACGTAATAATGGACTCTCACAGGGGGCAGCGAGGGCGTCTTCTGGCCTGTTGGGCAACGGCGTTTCTTTTGATATTTCTGCTGTTATAACCCGCCTATCCAGTAAAAGATCGATTGTTCTGCGGCCAGAAGCAAAGGTGCAGCAAAAAGTCATGGGGTCTTAAGTCCTCCCTTCCACTCATAAAAAGTCTTTGGACGCCCTGGACGACCGTCAAGGGCAGCGGACAAGCGCACTACCATACCTCGGGAGGCAAGAAAATCAAGATATCTATGAGCTGTCACATAGGCTAAACCTGTTTTAGCGGCTACTTCATCGCAATCCATAGCTCCCTGATGCCGTTTAATACAATAGATAACTTCTCTCATGGTATCCACGCTGATACCCTTTTTACGAACATCCCAATTGAGCTGCTCTCTGTAGTTTGCTAGTTTTTCATGGAGACGCAGACGGGCTCTGAAATCTAGGAGCTGCAATGGCTTAACCACAAAATCATCAGCTCCGGCTAAAAAAAGCCTTGACGCCGTATCTTCTCTTTCGTTCTCCGCCAAAGCTATGAGAACGATCTTTTCAGAAATATTCCTTGCCTTCTGGACAAGCTGATAGCCACTCACTACAGGCATCCATACATCTACAAGCAAAATATCGATCTCGTCATCACGCACCCATCCAAGCACTTCTTCAGGGTCAACTGTTGCAAGAAAGCGCCATTCCTCGGCCTCTGCCATTTTTTCAAGCTGATAGAGCACTTTACGATCATCATCAATAACTCCTATATGCAATGTCACAACTTCGATCCTTCCCCGCCGCAACAGAACATCCAGCGTCTATGAGACAAGAGAATCCACCCTGAAAGAAAGATGCCCGCCACAGAAGAAATTAAACTCTTTCTCGATGATATTGCCTTTGAAGGGTTTGCATTGTAGGGGATACCATATCTGAGACTTAGATCATGAATATTAAGGAGATGGAAAACCGGGTAACCTGCAGAGAGCGCCTGTCCAATGACCCCGTCTCCTGAAACCTCATCTGCTGATGGGAAATGAAGCCCGCCTGGGAGGGCCAGAATACTCTCATCTTCTCCCATATTAGCGTGGGAACCGCCTATACTCATAACAAGTCTGGGAGAAAACTTTTGTACTATTTCCATCTTTTTACTGATCATCCCTTCGAGAGTCTCCTCTCTCAAAAGGGGGACCCCTTCTCCTTTAGCCATGTCTATCATTAAAGCAATCCCTTCAGGGGCAATTCCCCCGCCATTTTCATCGTCTCCACCAAGGGTGTAATAGTCGGCTTTCGTATGTAATAAACCTCTCTCCCTCAGTTGTTCAGCCAAAACCGGCCATGGTGCGCCTGGGACATTCGCCCCCCATGTAGAGGACCCTAGCGAAAGGATAAGAAGAACCTTAAGGCGTCTGTACTCCGCCGCCTTTAACGTATTGAGCAATAACCCGGGAAAAGAAGAAGAGGATAGAATAGCCACGGAATCGCCCTCTTTTAATCCCATAGCATCGAACTCCCTGAGTATAGCGACAGACCAGCTAGGATGACAGGCTGTGCGTTTTGCCTCAAGACTTCCTAGAGTCGTGGTAAGGGGGCTCCATTCCAGACCGATGAGCCCAAGCTTCCATGGATCGGCATCAATACCTGAGCTGTCACCCCTCTCCTCTCTCCATTCCCAGAGAAAAATCTCCGCCTGCCGTACATCGTCCCATAACCGGCCTTCTTCAGCTGAAAACCCCCTTTGTCTCGGAATTAACCACAAACAAAAGAGGGCTATCGCGAGAAAGACAAGACGAAATCTGCCTTTCCGCACAAATTCACGTTGTTTCTTCTGATATTCTATCAATGAAGTTATATGTTTTTCTTCCATTTGCTATCTACCTTCCAACAAAATGCCCCAAAAAAACCAGTACCTCAAGAGACATCACCGTAAGCAAACTTACAATAACTGTTCCAGTCAGGGTTTCAACCAGTCCCTGACGTTGCATATCAGCCGCCACAAGACCTGGAAGAACCCACCCAAGCCAAAGGGAGCTCACAGGAAAAAAAAGGTCAAGCATAAACTTGCAGCCCAGGGCCAAAAGCATAGCCAGCGCTATACGCTGGCGGCCATAGATACCCGTTATACGAACAACTCCTTCAAGAACGAAGGAAAGCACAACCGCAGAGGCCAGCGCCATTGCAATAGACAACGGGTTCCCTATTTGAAGGGCAATAAATCCTGGGGTAATAATTCCGCCGCAGGAACGGCCAGTGCGGTTATAAAAAAACATTCCCAAGACTATACCAAGACCAATGGTCCCTAATTGAACGCTATGCATGGTTACCTCCCTTTAAAGCACAGTCGATAAGAAATGCAAGAGGCATACCTGCCACATTTCCGCACCCGAAAATTTTTTTTTCTCTCTTGAGCAATTCTTCCACATCTGCTATGGAAGAGATGGAAATATATTTCATCCCCTTATGGGGATAAAGGGGCCTTGCACCCATAAAGAGCACTCTTTTCCATCCTGGCTGGCGAAGCCATGGAAGAAAGGCCTTCAGTCGTTCAGGTCTGTCACGACGAGAGTTGAAAAGTATGGTGGTTTCCTCCATTTTCCATTTCAGACTGGCAAATAGCAACTTAGTCGTCGCAAGGTCATTGGCAGAAAAAGCCGCAGCTAATTCGGAATCCCCAAGAGGAATAACCTGAAAATCCGCAACATCAGAAACAAGAGAGGAAGCAGCATCTTCGCCCTTTTTGCTATCAAGGCCCATGAAGTTCAGTATCTCTCTCACTACCGCCATATTCTCATCTCTCCATACAGAATACCCTTTGGAGGAAAGAGGGGCAACGTGGACCTTACATTGTTTTTTCTCTAACCCATCAAGCAGGGCAAGAGACGATGCAGTAGTTTCAGGAATAAAAACAGTAGAACGTTGAGGTATCCCCCTCATAATGGCACCTACTGCACCCTCTTCACCAGGCCCCCAGGCATCCTGATGATCTGGGCGTACATTAGTGATAACAAATATGGAATCTTTGAGCCACTTGGAAGGGAGTTCCTGGAGGTCTGGCGCCACAGCGCTATTTTCAAGTACCACAGCCTCTGCGTCAACAGGTATGACACGAAGCCACCATTTCATTTCTTCCACATGCCCTCCGGCACTTCTTAGAATTGTTTTCTCTCCCCCAGGAGACAATTCCCTTGGAATAACGCCTGTTATTCTGGCCCAGGTTTTTATCCCACAAGCAGAAAGGGCATAGAAGAGCAACCTGACCACACTGCTCTTTCCCCGGCTTCCCGTTACAACTATCTGCAATTGTTTCATATAATGGACACAAGAAGGATTTTCAACCCTATAAAACATAAGACAACTCCGCCTGCAATTTCAACATACTTTCCAAGGAATCGGCCTGCCCGGAATCCCAGACATACGCCTGCAGTAGAAAGACACGCCGTAATGATACCGGCAGGAACAGCTAAAAGCATGACTGAACCTTTCAGCGCAGCCACCCCAATGCCTGCTGCCAGCGCATCAATAGAAGTCGCGACAGCCAGAGAAAGAAGGGTCAGTCCCCATGTGTTGTCTTTTCTCTCGCAGGCTTCTTCTTTTCTGGATTCCCTGATCATGTTTACGCCCAGGAAAAAAAGAAGCAGAAAGGCAACCCAATGATCATAGGCTTCTATTAGAGAGAGTAAACGTATGCCCGCCATCCACCCCGCAAGAGGCATAAGGAACTGAAAACTTCCGCAGGCAATTCCCATTCGAAAAGCCGGCCCAGGGGTTAAAAGAGGCAAACAGGCCCCTACGCCAAGAGAGACAGCAAAGGCATCCATGGAAAGAGCCGCTGCTGTTAAAAAAAGTTCGATCACAGACATGGAATTCCATCCCTTCGAAAAATGGCTTATACTATTCTATCCTAAAGCCACATCTAATATCATCATTACTATAAAACCCAATATAACTCCCATGGTGGCCTGGTCGCCGTACCCTCCCTGCTGGGATTCAGGTATCACCTCTTCCACCACTACGAAAATCATGGCCCCTGCCGCGAAGGCTAAAGCATAAGGCAGAATGGGGCGTGCCATAACCACAGCTACAGCCCCTATTACCCCGGAAATGGGCTCAACTATCCCTGAAAGCTGACCATACCAGAAGCTTCTCATGGGAGAGACGCCATCTCTGCGAAGGGGCAAGGACACAGCCATGCCTTCAGGGAAGTTCTGGATGCCTATACCTAAAACAAGGGCCATTGCGCCAGCTAAAGATGCAGAAGGAATGCCAGAAGCCACAGCCCCAAAGGCAACGCCCACGGCCATTCCCTCTGGAATGTTATGGAGAGTGATAGCCAAGACAAGTAATGTTGTTCTTTTCCAGGTCGTTTCGATCCCTTCAGCCTCTTCTCGCAACTGCCCTAAATGGAGGTGGGGCAATATTCGGTCAACAATCCGGAGAAAAACTCCCCCCAAAAGAAAACCTACCGCTGGAGGAAACCAGGGCCACATGCCCATTTCGGCGGACATCTCGATGGCAGGGGCAAGGAGGGACCAGTAACTCGCAGCTATCATTACTCCTGCAGCAAACCCCAACATGACATCAAGCATTTTTTTACTCGGATCTTTTCGAACAAAAACAGCTGCCGCTCCCAAAGCCGTCAATCCCCATGTGAAGAATGTTCCCATTAAGGTTTGTACAATAGGGCCGGCGGATGCAAAAAAGTCACCCACTTCTTTACCACTCCATTTCTCATGAATATTGCGGATTCTTGTTCCAGTAAAAAGTCCGCTGTAAAAAAATAGAAAATATCATTATATATAATAATACTACTCAAGAAAGAAGGCACATAGAATGAAGAAATTTCTTTTTTTATTCATATTGGGAGTATTTTTTTTCGTTCCTTCTTTACCAGTCCAGGCCGCTGAAGAAACTCTCTACATTTGCGGACCGTGCAGCAGAAACTTTGTTTCTATTGCAGAAGATGTCATTCATGAACTTGCATTAGAAGACAACGTTCATATAAAACTTGTTTCCTGCCTCGGAGCCTGTACCGTTTCTCCTGTAGTTGAATTTAAAGGAGAAATATACGGCCACATGACAAAAGAAAAGCTCTTCGCGCTGCTTAGATCGTATTTTACTCTCTAATGGCATACTATCACTAGAATACTGTAAGTCTCGCTATCCCTAAATAGATGATAAAGAGGGGAAGAAAGCTTTAAAGCTTTCTTCCCCTCTTTATTTAGCAAAAAACTATATACCTCTGATTATACGGTGGTAATTACTACTTATTTTTCGCAGCAACCTCTTCGTGGATACGATCAAGTTCGTCAAGAATGACCTGGGTCATATTCTGTCCAGGGTATTTCTTTTCAAGCCATGGCGTGCAAAGCTCTTCCCAGATTCCAGACATGCGGGCCTTATCTCTGAAGACCTGCCGCTCTTCATTGGTCAGACGTATGATCTCAAAGCCTTCCTGCTTCTCTAATGTCGCTATATAATCTTTTTGAGCCGCTTCCTGAATCTGCAGAAGATACTCATCGGCCTCAAGAGCTGCCTTGCTTACGGCTTCTTTGAGATCGTCAGGAAGAGAGTCCCAGAGCTTCTTGTTCATGACGATATTCTGAGCATCCCATGCAAATTGAAGGTCTGTATAGTAGGGAGCCACTTCGTAGTGTCTCTCGTCAACCAGTGAGGGCCACATGGTCCAGCAGCCGTCTACAACCTTTCTTGCCATGGCGTTATATAGTTCGCTCCATGGAATTGTTTCCAGGGTCATGCCCGTTCCTTCTCCCATGTTCGCAAGGCATCTTACGAAACCAAGAGAAGAAGATACGCGCAGTTTCAAGTTCTTGAAGTCTTCGGGAGTGCGAATGGGCCTTTTGCTGTTCGCTATGCCGTAAGGGCCCTGGGCAACGTTGAAAAGGACGTGGAAACCCACTTCTTCCCACGCATCCTCCATAACCTTGAACAAAATGCCGCCGGCTGGAGAGTATGCCAGTCTCGCCTCATCAAAGTTCTCCACTGTCCAGGGCATCCAGTTCAGCATGCCGCCCGGCACCAGATTGACATAGGGAGAGAAAGTGCCAATGGCGATGCTGCCTTCCTGAACGGCGTGATATGACTCGTCGTGGTTGCCAAGAAGTCCATCGGGATAAAATTTGATCTCAATCCGACCGCCTGAATACTCCTTGACCTTATCGCAGAAAAATTCATATCCCTTGTTACTCAGAGGTCTTGACCACGGCTGTGTGAAACTCCATTCATATTCAGCTTTGGCAAAAGCCTCGCCTCCAATAAGAAGGCTAAAAACACAGAGAATAAGCGCCCAAAAAAGTACGACCTTTTTCACTTTGCCACCTCCACATTTAGTAAATTGCAACATTAATTATAATACACAATTTTTGAAGTATTTGCAAAATATATTTTCATAATTGTTAATTAATTTATATTTTTCCAAAACGGAAATGTTAATAAACTCTTAAAAGCTTCCCGAGGGCCCGAGGAGTAAATAAATCGGAAGGAGACTGATCCGCAAAAAGAGAGTGAGGGCCTACAGAGCCCATGCTATTACTTCTTGACATTTTTTGACTAAACGTGCCATTATAAGCGAACGGCTATATAATATGAACTGTTTTTCAGTCAGGAGGATTAAGAAATGAGCGAAGCTGTTGTTGCTCTTGAAATGAACTATGACGAGTGGCTTGAGTTTTGTACAGAAAAACTCGGGCTTCAAAGATACAGAACTGATCAGATCTGTCAGTGGATATATGAAAAAAAGGTCTTTAATATCTACGATATGACGAATCTCGGAAAGGATCTTCGGGAGGATCTTGCTTATAAAATTTTAATTTTACCGCCAAGCCTCGTGAAACAGGAAACATCAAAAGATGGCACACGAAAATTTTTATGGCAGCTTCAAGACGGTCAGAGAATAGAATCCGTGCTCCTATCTCACGGAAATCACAACACCGCCTGTATATCGAGTCAGGTTGGTTGCCCTTTGGCTTGTGCCTTCTGCGCCACGGGAAAGGGTGGTTTTGTAAGAAACCTTACTCCCGGAGAGATCGTTGGCCAATTTCTGGCCATGGAAAAAGCCGCTGGGCAGAACATTACCAATATAGTCTTTATGGGCATGGGGGAACCCCTCCTTAACCAAGAAGCCCTTTTCAAGAGCATAAAGATTTTAAACCACCCTAAGATGAGAGGGCTCGGCGCCCGGCACATGACAATTTCTACCGCCGGCATTGTTCCCGGTATAAGGGCTCTTGCAGAGCTGGAAATCCCTGTGAGGCTTTCTGTTTCTCTTCATGGCACAAATGACATGTTGAGGAATAAGCTTATGCCTATCAATCAACAGTATCCCTTGGGATCCCTTATGGATGTCCTTCGTGATTATCAGCAAAAAACTGGTGATCGCATTACCATCGAATACGTGATGATCGATAGGGTAAACGATAATACGGAACAGGCATATGAGCTTGCTGCCCTTATGAATGGGCTTTCTATTTACGTGAACCTTATCCCTTATAACCCTATAGATGCTACATATAGGCGTTCTTCCCAGGAACGCATCAAGGCCTTTGGGAAGATCCTCAGTGAACTGAACATTGAATATGAAATCCGTCGGGAAAAAGGATCTGATATCAATGCCGCATGTGGTCAGTTACGAAGACAAAATGAAAAAAACTCACGTTTATAACTATAACCTCAAAGATCTGCAGAATGGAGTTACTGCCCAGATCGTTCAAATGCCTAGCGGAGAATGCCGCTGTCGCCTAGAGGCTCTTGGGCTTCGGGAGGGAAAGATCATTGAAAAGGTTTCGGGCATGCCTTTTCATGGCCCCATTACCGTTATCGTAGACGGTAGGCAGATTGCCATAGGGTGGCGTATCTCGTCACGGGTGATAGTTAAACCTCTCAAGGAGTTTGACAATGGGGCCTGAGAACCCTGCACAAAAAACCCTTCTTCTCATTGGAAACCCCAATGTAGGGAAAAGTGTTATTTTTTCTCGCTTGACCGGAGTACGGGCCATTTCATCTAATTATCCAGGAACCACAGTGGGCTTTTTGGAGGGATGGCTTCGTTACAATTCCGAAGTTTACAGGATTATAGACGTTCCTGGAGCCTACACTCTTGATCCCACGAATGAGGCAGAACAAGTTGCCCGCCGCATGGTAGATGAAGGGGCGGATCTGGCGATTATAGTACTTGATGCCACAGCTCTCGAACGAAACCTCTATCTGGCCTTTCAAGCCATGGAGCGAGGCATCCATACTATCGTGGCCCTTAATATGGTGGATGAGGCCCGGCATCGAGGCATCAGCATAGACGTTGAAAAACTTGAAAAACTTTTAGGGGTACCTGTCATTCCTACTGTCGCCTTGTCCGGACAGGGAATAAATCGCATCATCCAGCGTATTCCCGAAGCCCGAAAAGGGCATATCCCTCCCCTTACGAGTGAGGAACGATGGAAACGAATCGGCCTAATTATAGAACAAACTCAAAAACTAACCCATCGCCATCATACCCTGAGAGACAAACTTGAAGATCTTTCAGTGGATTCATTCTGGGGAGGCGTAATAGGAGTTCTGGTCATCGCCCTAAGCTTTTATGTTATACGCCTTATTGGAGAAGGGCTTATCAACACATTGCTCAACCCGATAACAGAGAGACTTTGGATACCAGCCCTGATGAAGTTCTCTCCTCTTTTAAGCGAACACCCTATACTGCATCAGCTTCTTATAGGAACCCTCATCCATGGGACTGTGGATATGGAGCAAAGTTTCGGTTTGCTTTCTACAGGACTTTACGTACCCCTTGTTATGGTACTGCCCTATGTGCTGTCCTTTTACCTGGCTCTCAGCTTTTTGGAAGATGTTGGGTATTTGCCGCGCTTTGCCGTTCTTTTTGACGCCCTGTTCCACCATCTAGGCCTCCATGGCTATGCAATAGTGCCAGCCCTTCTTGGGCTGGGCTGCAACGTTCCTGGCATTTTAGCCACGAGGGTTCTCGAATCAGAGCGGGAAAGATTTATTGCCGCCACCCTTATTTCGATAGCCATCCCCTGCGCCGGCCTGCAGGCAATGATCGTAGGGGTAATAGGACATCTCGGTGGCAAATATGTGATCATAACCTATGGAGTCCTCTTTTCGGCCTGGGTTGTTATAGGGAGGATCCTCCATGCTCTTTTGCCAGGGCATAGTCCTGAGCTCATAGTGGAAATCCCCCCTTACCGGATCCCTTCGGCCCGAGACCTGTTCTTTAAACTCTGGTTTCGTCTGAAAGGATTCATTATGGAGGCCATCCCCCTGGTCATGGGGGGAGTGCTTCTTATTAACCTGCTTTATATGACAGGCGTAATTAACGGAATTACACGCTTTTTCAGGCCTGTTTTCACAGGACTTCTTGGTCTGCCGGCAGAAGCGGCCGGCCCCATTATTATGGGACTCTTGAGAAAAGACGTTGCTGTTGGAATGCTCTCCACACTAAATCTGACGCCGCAGCAACTCATAGTGGCCACTGTAACGCTGGCCATGACCTTTCCTTGTATAGCGACCTTCATCGTGCTCTGGAAGGAACTTGGGGGCAAGAAACTTGCTGCAAGCCTGGCTATAATGATTTTTTCAGCCCTTACCGCCGGATCCCTTCTTCGGATCGTTCTAAACCTGTGAGTTTAACGCTCCCCTTTATGACGGTGCAAAACCCAAAGGGCGTAGAAAACAAGAGTACTTACTCCAAAAACGATAACGTAGGCCATGGCGTACCCTTCTTTTGCATAGTATCCTGGTACACCCCCAGGGAAAAAATCAAGTATGGCTCCTGTCCCCCACTGATAAATAATTACAGATAAATATATAAAGGTATTAACTACGCCCATGACTGCCCCCCGCAAATGAGATGGAGCCACTTCATTGATCTTTGCCGCATAACATACCGCCCCTCCGCCCGTACACATTCCTAAAATAAATCCTGCCGAAGCCGCAAGGTATATGGGAAAATGAAAGAAAAGAAGCCCGGTAATGAGGGCCAGGGAAAGAGAAAAAACAGCCGAAAATGCATAAAGCAGAAAATTCCTGATCTTTTCAGAACGACCCAGAAACCCAGACAAAAGGGTTCCTATGACAACTCCCACTCCTATGAAACTCGCCCAGCCTCGGCAATCGGCGAAAGGACGTTCATAGACGGCAGCAAACCAGGAAACAGCCCATAGAGCCTGAAGAGAAAGGATGGATGCCATAGAGAGACTCCATAAAAGGCTTATGGAGCGGCCAACTGGTGAACCTGTAACAAAACGGAAGGCTTCCTTAAAGTTTTGCAGCAAACTATGGGAAAGGGATCTCTCTTTTGAGTAAACAGGGTCGTCTTTTCTTTTCAAAAATAGCAAGGAGGAAAGGAAAAGGCAGAATATAGCGAGGAAAGTTGAAACGGCTGGCATACCCCACGTATCAATAGCTGTTCCTAAAGGAGCGACGCCAACCACAGTCCCCATATTGCCAGTGGCTAACGTAATCCCCGAGTAAAAAGCGTAAAGAGTCAAAGGAAAGGCAGCAGCCTGAAAGACCAGAGCTCCCATGAACAAGGGTGAGAAGCCCAATCCCATAAGAAGCCGCCACAGAGAAAGGGTGAAAACTGTCGGTTTGAAAACCATCATAAATCCACCCAACGCGGTAATAAACAGCCCGGCAGAAGCAACTCTCATGGGGCCGAACTTATCAAGCAGCACCCCACACACAGGCTGCATTGCCCCATAGGCATAAAAATAAAAACTCGCTATAAAACCTGTCATAGCCGCACTAAGACCTAAGGGGGCAGCATAGAGAGGCATGACAACCGCAGGCGCGATACGGAAAAAATAAGACATGAAATAAGCTAATAAGATAATCGCAAAGATGAAGTGAGCATTCCGAACGGTTTTAAGATCTTTTTGAGGATCCAATAGACTCAGCCCCTTCTTCATTTTGTAGAAAACGCCCTTTTAGGTGGCAACAATTACAATGGATTATAAAAGGCACTTTTCACATAATAGCACAAAATTATCGGGGCCATCGTAACGACAGCCCCGATAATTGCTGTTTCTATAAACTTATAATTTTATTCGTTCAAATACACTCTCGGCACTCTTTTACCTATCATGTTGGGGAGAGTTGTGAAGATGGTTCCGATCTTGTCAGCGATCTCATCCCCTGTGATCGTTTCTTCTCCCTGCTTTCCAAGGAGGACGACTTCGTCTCCTATTTGGGGATTCTGAAGAACGCTTACATCCACCAGAGCCTGGTCCATACATATCCGCCCCACTATGGGACACCGTTTCCCGTGTAACAAAACTTCCGCACCTTTTCCTGAGAGCTCTCTGGAATAGCCGTCATGATACCCCACCGGTATAACAGCGATTCTTTCCTCTGCTGTAGTTTCATATGTCAAACCATAGCTGAGCTTTTTCCCAGCTGGTACGGTGCGAATTGCTGATATGGCTGTTTTAAACTCGAAAACAGGCTCTATGGCAATAGAACGTACCACTTCTTTTGACGGGTACATACCCACTACAAGCTGTCCTGGCCTTACGCCGTCCATAACAAACTGAGGCAGCGCAAGAGTAGCGCCAGAATTGCAGCAATGTTTTATAGAAAAAGTAATGCCCCGCTTTTCAAGTTCGTCAATAACCTTTACAAAGGTGGAATGCTGTTCATAAGTGTATGTCAGATCCATTGCATCTGAAATAGCAAAATGGGTAAAGATCCCCTCCAGGTTAAGCCCTGGCAAATGAGAGATCTCTTCTACCGCATCTGCCGCCTCATGAGGGAAAAAGCCTATTCTTCCCATGCCGGAATCTATCTTGACATGGCCATATGCAGTTTTCTGAAGTTTGACAGATGCATCTGATAGAGCCTTAGCTATTCCTTTATCATTAATGGCAGCTCTTATCCCTAAACGTACATATTCTTCTGCAATGCCATAAGGAGATGGCCCCAACACCAATATAGGGGCTTCAATGCCTGATTCCCTTAAGGAAATGGCCTCATCACCTGTGGCAACCGCAAAGAAGTCTACCCCCATATCTGCCAAAACTCTGCCTATTTTATCTGCTCCGAGGTTATAGGCATCACCTTTCACAACGCCAAAAATCCTAACGCCCTCTCCTACATGCTTTCGTATTGCCCGATAGTTATTTCTGACCTTCTCAAGGTCAACTTCCAGTCTGGTAGGTCTCCACGACATCTTAAACACCTCCCACCCATATCATCGTTATGCTGTTTATTTCTTTCTTAAAACCCTACCGGCAGTTTTTCCAGTGCAAACGCCCTTCTCGACGATCTTAACTCCATTTACAAAGACGTATTCTATCCCTTCCGGATCCTGCTGAGGATTCTCTATAGTCGCCTTGTCCTTTACTGTTTCTGGATCAAATATGACAATATCCGCATCCATTCCTTCTCGAATTATTCCCTTGGTTTGGAGACCATAACGAGCCGCCGGGAACCCAGTCATCTTCCATACCGCCTGCTCAATGGTCAAAACCTTTTCTTCCCTTACATATTTACAGAGCACCCTTGGGTTCGTCCCAAAGGTCCTGGGATGTGACTTGCCTCCACTTGCTCCAAAAATCGAGTCTGATACGAACATGGCTGCCGGGTGTTTCATAACATACTGTACGTCGTCTTCAGACATCGCATTGTAACAAACTGTGTCAGAACCTCCATTTGCCACAATAATGTCGAAAGCCGCTTCTATTGGAGATTTGCCCATAAGCTCCCCGACTTCCGATAGGGTTTTTCCTTCACATTCTGGGGTCTTTGGAGTGTACAACAATGTTATACCTTCACTGCCGCCGCCAAGCAAGTAGTAGTTATCCCAACTTGTATCTGTTTTTATTTCTCCTATAACTTGTTTTCTCACAGAAGGGTCAGCCAGACGCTCATTAAGTTTCTGCAAACCGCCCTCTTGGATCCATGCCGGCAATATAGCCCGCAACGTTGTACTGCTGTAATCATAGGGATACAGATCTAACGTCACATCCACTCCATTTGCACGGGCCTCGTCCACCTTCTGCAAGGTAGTACGTACAAGTCCCCAGTACATCTTCCCAGCCGCTTTATGGTGGGAAATTTGTACCGGTATATTATTCTTATGCCCAATATCTATAGTTTCCATAACGCTTTCTACAACTGCTCCTGATTCACTGCGCATATGAGACAAATACAGGGCATTTTTCTTCTTCAGTGCAGTCGTTAGAGCACAAAGCTCTTCAGGGCTCGAGTAAACTCCAGGAGGATAGATCAGGCCGCTGGTAAGGCCAAAAGCTCCACTATCGATAGCCTCTTCCACATAGGCACGCATTTTTTCCATCTCGTCTTGTGTAGGCTGCCTATTTTCAAAGCCCATGACAGCAAGCCTGACCGTACCCTGCCCGACACATGCACCTATATTTGTTCCCAGATTCAATGTTTCCAGCTTATCGAGCCAACCCCCAAAACTGCGCCACGTCCAGTCAAGAGTTGTCCCGCCTTTAAAGAATCCAACATACTGATCAAGCATCTCTACCTTGTCATCAGTCACAGGTGCCGGGCTTATGCCGCACTGCCCTATTATTTGCGTAGTTACTCCCTGTTTAAGTTTCGAAAGCATCAGTGGATCCTGCAGCAGAACAAAATCCGCATGGGTATGACCATCAATAAACCCAGGGCATAGCACCTTGCCTTTGGCATCTACTTCCTCTTTTCCGGTCGCTTCAAGAGGTATTTTCCCTACAAAATCAATGCGGCCGTTTAATATACCGACATCAGCTTTAAACCAGGGACTGTTTGTACCATCAACTACGACGGCATTTCTAATAATGACATCAAAGTTCATTGCTGGCTCGCTCCTTAACTTCTAAAGTGTAGTTAAAAATTGTTATATGCTAATTCCCCATGCAAAAATCTTTTTAATAAAAAACCTACCATGGCCCCACCACATTGGGTCCTAACATAACAGTTGGCAGCCAGCATGAAAGAGCTGGAATATACGTCGTCAGAAGAAGAACGGGAATGCCTACAAATAGAAGAAATTTCATCATGATTGGCACTAACTCTCCATAAGAGCATCCTGACAACCGGGACCCTACAAAAATAGACATGGCAAAGGGAGGGGTTATTACACCAAGACCAACGTTAAGAATGACAATGGCGCCTAAATGAACCAGGTTAACGTCAAGCTCCTTCATCAGGGGCAGGATAAGGGGCACTGCTAAAATCAGAATGGGAATTCCATCAATGAACATCCCCATAATCAAAAGAAGAACATTGACCATGAGCATGATCATAATCTTGCTCTCGAAAAGCCCCAACATCCAGTTTGCAACTTCCTGAGCCACTCCAAGACGGATCAAATACCGTGCGAAGACGGTCCCGGATGCTATTAGAACCGCAATGACTCCTATAGAAACAAGGGAACTGAGAGTAGCGTTCCAAAAACCCTTTTTAGTAAGTTCCCTATATGCGAAAAGACCCACAAAAATACAATAGATAGTAGCTATAGCTCCCGCTTCGTTAGGAGTAAAGATACCACCATATATGCCGACCAGGATAACGAGCGGACATCCCAACGCGGGAAGAGCCCCCCATGCGGAGCTTGTTATTTCTTTCATCCTTTCAGAAAAATCGGCCGGAGGCAGCGGCTGTTCTGTAGCAATGCTCATATCCATATACTGGGGACACAAGAAGAAATTCAATATTCCATACCCAAGAGCGATCAGAAGACCAGGAATAACTGTTGCAAGAAAAACAGCCGTCACGGACTGCTGAGCGACAAGACAATAAACGAGGGCTGGAACACTGGGGGGGATCAGGTAGCCAAGGAAACTTGAAGAACAAAGGATTGCCGTAGTGTATTTGGGTTCGTATCCATACTTCGCAAGGCGAGGAACCAGCAGTGGGATAAGAGCAGAAATACATGGAACTGACGAACCTGTCAAAGCGCTGAGAAAGAGGGTCGCCACAATGGAAACGATTTCCATGCCCCCGCGTATCCTACCAACAAGGGCATAGGAAAAACGTACGATCCGGTCAGCCAGCCCCGCTTCAGAAATAAGGCTTCCCGCATATACAAAGAACCCAATAGCCATTAGGACTTCACTAAATAGAGAGTGGTAAAAGGTTCCTGCTGTAAAAGACAGTGGCATTCCAGATACTGAAAGCCCAATAAGAGAGCTTCCTATAAACAGCCATCCTAGGGTGACTCCGCCAAAAAGACCTACGAAGAAAAAAACTAAAGATACAGTTAGACCTAATGCCATTTATTTCCCCTCCTGTGAAACCGGAATTGCGTATTGACGGCGATAATCTATGAACTTAACTACAACATTATGTATGGAGTGAAATATAGAAAGGACAAGCATCATAAACATACACTCTACAAGCCAACTTGTGTTAAACCACCGCACCAGAGTTCCATACTCTGGATATGTTATTGCGCGCAGCGTAAACTTCAGAACAACAGGGAAAAATGCGCACATAATAACAATCGATATTAAATTCAATATCATAATATATATGGCTCTTGACTTTGCCATGTGTTCACCCTTAAAAAGGGTTTCTAGAAAGACGTCGACACATGTATGAGCCTCCACTCTTGTAGTAAGGGCGATAGCCAACAACATAAAAAACGTAAAAAAGTACAATGCCAAATCTGACAGCCACATTATTTCAAAATGCAGCCAATAACGGTTAATAACTTGAGCAAAGACAAGAACTGTAGTGAGAACAAGTCCAGATGCACAAATTGTATTTTCGAATATTTCAATAAGACTTACAAACCGTAAGTATAAATTCTTCATCATCCTTACCCTCCGTGCCCATTAAACTTATAGAAAAAGCTTCTCTATAAAAACGATAACAACACAACATTATGCTAAAGGAGTAAAAGGGGAGAAAACAGCTCTATATCCCCCCTTTTTTATAGCGAAAAAACTCTTCCTCTGAACTACAAAATCAACAAGGCTAAGGAAAGGCTATTTCTTTGCTTTCGCAGCAACCTCTTCGTGGATACGATCAAGTTCGTCAAGAATGACCTGGGTCATATTCTGTCCAGGGTATTTCTTTTCAAGCCACGGTGTGCAAAGCTCTTCCCAGATTCCAGACATGCGGGCCTTATCTCTGAAGACCTGCCGCTCTTCATTGGTCAGACGTATGATCTCAAAACCTTCCTGCTTCTCTAATGTCGCTATATAATCTTCCTGAGCCGCTTCCTGAATCTGCAGAAGATACTCTTCTGCCTCAAGAGCCGCCTTTTTTATAGCTTCCTTAAGATCGTCAGGAAGAGAGTCCCAGAGTTTTTTGTTCATAGCGATATTCTGAGCGTCCCATGCCCATTTAAGGTCTGTAAAGTAAGGAGCCACTTCGTAGTGTCTCTCGTCAACCAGTGAGGGCCACATGGTCCAGCAGCCGTCTACAACCTTTCTTGCCATGGCGTTATACAGCTCACTCCATGGAACAGTTTCCAGGGTCATGCCCGTTCCCTCACCCATGTTCGCAAGGCATTTTACGAAACCAAGAGAAGAAGATACGCGCAGTTTCAAATTTTTGAAATCTTCGGGAGTGCGAATGGGTCTTTTGCTGTTCGCTATGCCGTAAGGACCCTGAGCGACATTGAAGAGAATTTTAAAACCCACTTCTGCCCACGCATCCTCCATAACCTTGAACAAAATGCCGCCGGCTGGAGAGTATGCCAATCTCGCTTCATCAAAGTTCTCCACTGTCCAGGGCATCCAGTTCAGCATGCCGCCAGGAACCAGGTTGACGTAGGGTGAAAAAACGCCCATGGCGATGCTGCCTTCCTGAACGGCGTGATATGACTCGTCGTGATTGCCAAGAAGTCCGTCGGAATAAAATTTGATCTCAATCCGGCCGCCTGAATACTCCTTTACCTTATCGCAGAAAAACTCATATCCCTTGTTACTCAGAGGCCTTGACCACGGCTGTGTGAAACTCCACTCATATTCAGCTTTGGCAAAAGCCTCGCCCCCAACAAGAAGGCTAAAAACACAAAGTAAAACAAGCGCCCCTAAAAAAATATTCCTTCTCACGTTGCCACCTCCATAATATTAGTTATAATAACAAAATTACTTATAAAACATGCTTTTATAATTATGAATAAATTTAGTATTTAATAACAAATAAGCTACAAATATTTTTTGTTTTTTCATTAATGGATTTTAGGAGTTGATGTGTTGGGGAATATTTGTTGCAGAGCCTAAGGACTTTGGCGCAAAAGCGGGAAAGTGCCTTTTCGTTCTCTACATTCTTCTCCACATTGCCCCGCCCCTGGTACTCTTTGAGGAACGTACAAAGGGCTCCTTTAAAGACCACCTCTTTAGATGCGATGATGTGAACGATGAACCCCCTGACCATTCAGGGGAAAATGCTTTTGTCCGCTCTTTTGTAAAGATTACTTTATATTTGCAGATGTTAAATTTTTGCAAGATCCACTTGTTAATGCCGACGTGCTTTTATGATATATGAAGCTTTTCAATTATCAATAGTAAACAAACACAAAACATCTCAAAATGTTTGTGATATAATGCCAAAGCGAAACAGTTCGTTTAGAAAGGAGTTGTTTTAACTGTTATTAAATAACAGCAGCGAAACATTATCCTCCTTTACTGTGGCATCTTTTTTAAAGATAACTCAATTTAATTCCTTCAAGCTCGTCGCTGGCAAATCCGGAATAACACGAGATATAAAAACAGTGACAGTCATAGACAACCTTAGCGGGTGGGAAAACTGGCTATATGGAGGAGAACTGGTGCTGTCTTCTGGTTTTTTCTGGAGGGATAACCCAGAAGAGCTTGAATATTTCATAAGAAAACTTTATACCCATAATGCCGCGTGTCTATGTATAAAAATTGGGCGATTTCTTTATCACATTCCTTCCAATGTGATAAAGGTCAGTGACGAACTTTCCTTACCCATAATAACTCACCCTATTAATTATGGTTTTGCTGATATCCTCATTCCTACTTTATCGATTATACTTAAAAACAGAGAACTTGAGCTTTTAAAAAGCTATAAGATTAACAAGTCACTCACAAACATGGTTGCCAATGGGGCCAGCATCTCGCAAATAATAGACGCCCTTCAAATAATGACAAATGTTGATTTTGCCTTTGTCAGTCCATCTAATAATGAATGCTTCCATTCAAGTTTAGACGATAACTTTAAAAACAACATAACAAAATTACCCTTAGAAGAAAATCTCCGCCTTTATAACTGTGAAGAATTAAAATTTGGGCGAAATACCTACGGGTACCTTTTTCAAAACACTTTTAAAAAAGACACCCATTCTACGCCTCTTTTTCTAAAAAACTCTCTTATACATGGCTGCACAATACTTAAGCTCAACCTTCAGCAAAAAGTATCAAATCGCAATATCGAGCGACGTTATAAAGATGAACTTTTTTTTGACCTGCTCTTAAACAGATCAAGTATAAAAGAAGTATCTACGCTCCTTAAAAACTTTTTTGAATGGACACCTGAGGATAAATTTTTCGTGTCTATTATTCGGGTAGAAAGCAATGACGTGACCCTCACTTCTAAAGATGATTTTGACAACATAACAAATGTAGTTTCCTTAAAAATCACAAAGAATATAAAGGAACTGTATGGGAACGCTTTCAGCGCAACCCTGGCCCATTCTATAATTACCATCTCGTCCTCTGAAAAAGAGCTGTCTTTAAACCTTAGGAAAAAATTGGAAGAGCAACTATCTCAACTCTTTAATGAGATCGAGTTAGAGTTTGGCATAAAGCTGATAATGGGAGTGGGCGGAGTTTATGATGACGCCGACAAAATAAGAAAAAGCTATAAAGAGGCACAAGAGGCCTTGAATTTGGGCCACCACTCTTCCATTGTCTTTTTTGATGAACTGGGAGTACAAAAATTACTCCACTCTCTCCCCTTGAATGAGCTCAGATCCTTCTTTAACAATTATTTAGAGGAAGTTTTAGACTACGATAAGAAACACAACCTAGACCTGCTTAAAACGTTGGCAAAGCTTGTCGAAAATAACTGGAACTATAGAAGAACAGCCAAAATTCTGGGCACCCACCATAACACCGTAAAATACAGGGTGGACACTATCCAAAAACTATCAGGCTTAAGCCTCGACGATCACGAAGACCGACTGAACATCGCTTTAAGCATGCGAATTTATCTAAACCACTTATAAACACCAAATAAAGACAAAAGAGCGAGGGCGCCTTGTTATGAAGTGCACCCTCGCTCTTTTTACATCTTAAAAATCAGCTTTTATTTTCTCAGGAGTCTGCCCGCTTTGGCTGGTTTGCAAACTCCTTTTTCAACAACTTGTACGCCATTTACAAAAACATGCTCTATGCCTTCCGGATATTGCTTTGGATTATCATATGTAGCCTTGTCGATCACCGTTTCAGGGTCAAAAACAACCACATCGGCATAATACCCTTCCTTAAGGAGTCCCCTCTTCTCAAGTCTTAATACGGATGCAGGTTTACCTGTCATTTTATGAATAGCCTGACTCATGGTTAGATCTTTATTTTCCCGAACATACTTACCCAGCACCCGTGGGTACGTACCGTAGACCCTAGGATGGGGGTGAGCACCTAAGATGCCATCTGTGCAAAAATTCTGCTCTTCCCTCTGCATTATTTTAGAAATGTGTTCTTCTTTCCCGTAAAAATGCACAAGGCCCGCCGTCATTTCTTCATCGTACAAAAGGTCGAAAGTGGCGTCAAGGGGATCTTTATTCGCCATTTTTCCTATTTCTAAAAGGGTTTTTCCTACGTACTTCGAATTCTTGTCTGTCTTGACAAAAGTAACATAAATATTTTCGACGCCGTTTGCACTTACAAAGTTATCCCAGCCGGGAATTCCCTTTGCGATATCCGCCTTCATTTGTTCACGTTTGTTTTTATCTGCTAATCTTTCTAATGCCTTTTCAGTGCCGCCGTTGTGAACCCAGGGTGGCAAGATTACTCCCAGCATTGTACTTCCTGCTATATAAGGATACTGGTCAAAAGAAAGAGGGATACCACTTAGATTGGCTTCATCTAATTTCGACAAAACTGTATCCAGCTTGTCCCAGTTTCTCTTTCCCCCTACTTTAAAATGGGAAAAATGAACCCTGCACCCTGATTTTGCCCCTATTTCAAAGATTTCATCCATAGCCTCAAGAATGTAATCCGATTCATTCCGCTGGTGGGTCACAAAGAGGCCATCTGCATCTTTAAGAACCTTACATAGCTCAACAAATTCCTGGGTCGGGGCATAACAACAGGGAGGGTATATCATACCCGTAGACATTCCATAAGCCCCCGCCTCGAGAATCTTGGCTAACAAATTGGACATTTTTGCCATCTCATCATCGGTTGCTTCTCGATCATCCAGCCCCATAACACACAGACGTATATTGCCATGGGGAACAAGGTAGGCTATGTTTGGCCCCAAGTCCTGACTATCGATCCGTTCAAAATATTCTTCAGCCGTCTGCCAATCCCATGGCACATCGTAGTGACCTTCCAATGATCCCATGGTTTTTTTCCAAGGTTCCCTATATTCCGAAATTATAGGGGCCAGAGACATCCCGTCCTGCCCTATCAATTCTGTCGTTACACCCTGCATGACCTTATTTTCTATGGCTGGTTCCTTAAGAACAACAAGGTCAGAATGGCTATGGGTATCAACAAAGCCAGGGCAAACCACTTTCCCAGCGGCTTCAACACTTAAACCCGTTTGCGCGTCATTCAGATCTCCAATAGCCTCAATGCGAGCCCCTACTATGCCCACATCACTTCTTACCGGGTCCCCGCCATCTCCAAGGTAACAAAGTCCACCTTTAATTATTACATCGAAATACATAACCACTACCCCCTTTATGCTTTATAGTCCATGGCGTCGGCATCAACATGGATTTAGCAAAAAATTGTTTTTAAAAGGGGTCTATTTCACACATCCTTATTATATTTTGAACTCTCACTATATTAGCACGAATAATTTATTTTAGAGCATACTCTCTCTATTTGGGTGCCAACTTCACCTTTCAGGGCTGGAATGACCTGATCTAATCTGGCAATGATAGCCCTCTCCCCCCCTTTTTTTACAAAGTTGAGTGCAGCCCGCACTTTCGGTCCCATTGAACCAGCTCGGAAATGCCCTTCCTCTATGTATTTTTTCATTTCTTCCAGAGTTACCTTCTCCAAAGGTTTCTGCTGGGGGGTGTTGTAATGAAGAATTGCGTGAGAAACGTCTGTTAATATTACGAAGATATCCGCACCTACATCCAGAGCAAGCCGCTCGCCAGCTAAATCTTTGTCTATAACAGCCTCAACACCATATAATTGCCCCTGATCGTTACGACAGACAGGGATGCCACCGCCACCAGAGGCAATTACAACCGTTCCCTGGTCTACAAGATCGCGTATCACTTCTTTTTCTACAATTCCCTTAGGCTCTGGGGAGGGGACTACCTTTCGCCAGCCCCTTCCAGCATCCTCGATCCAGCGTTCACCCCGCTCAGCTATACGCTGTTCCGCTTCCGCCTGAGTATAAAAGGGGCCAACAGGCTTCGTAGGATTTCTGAATGCTTTATCGTGAGGGTCCACTTCAACTTGAGTGATAATACAAACAGATTCTTTTTTGAGTCCCCGCCCGGCACATTCGTTGCGTATGCTCTGACATAGCATGTATCCGATAAGACCCTGGCTTTCTGCCCCACAGAAATCAAGAGGCATGGCAGGAATTGCCTCCTTTGCCATCTCGTGCTGTATCAAAATGGCCCCCACCTGAGGGCCATTTCCATGGGTCAAAACTAACTCATACCCTTTTTCAACAACATCTATGAGCTGCTTTACAGTATTATCAATATTTGTTACCTGTTCCGCCGCCGTTCCTTTTTGACCAGGCTGCAAAATTGCATTGCCTCCCAGTGCGACAAGAATCCTTTTCCCCATACCCTCACACTCCCGTCTCTCTCTTATTTTGAAGGAAATGTCCTCTTTTTTTCATCCCCATATATTCGCAGTTTTCCACAATGATCTCCCCCCGGGAAATAGTGCACCATGTTTTTCCAACAACAGGGAAACCTTCATAAGGAGAGAAATTCACCGCCATATGCAGATCGGCAGCTGAGACAACCCACTTCTTTTCAGGATCAAAAATAACAACATCGCCATCTGCCCCAGGGGCAAGAATTCCCTTTCTAGGAAAAAGTCCCATGAGCCTTGCCGGAGCTCCTGACGTTAAACGAACAAAGTCAGAAAGGGAAAGGCCTTGTTTTCGTACTCCTTCAGAATACAAAAGGGTTCTTGATGTTTCAACTCCCGGCAGACCGTAAGGCAACGTCTTAAAAGAGCCCCGCCACTTTTTCTGCTCTATTGTAAAGGGGCAATGATCTGTAGCAATGAGGTCTATATCTCCATCTAAAAGCCCCTTCCAAAGGCTTATGCGGTCATGTTCAGTTTTCAAACTTGGGCTCGCCGAAAAAAGATGTCCATCAGAGCGCCCATAAACTTCTTTTGTAAGCATCAGATATTGGGGACATGTCTCTGTGGAAATGCGCGTACCCCATCTTCTAGCCCGAATAACTTCTTCAAGCCCCAGAGCAGAGCTCAAATGAACTATATGAATACGTGCCCCTGTCTGTCTGCCCAACCAGGACACTGTAGAAATAGCCAACCCCTCACAAATATCTGGGCGAGTTTTTAAGAGGCTTTTCATCTCCCCCCACTCTTCTTTTGAAAGTCTTTTTTCCAGTCGCCCTATTATTTCGTCATCCTCTGCATGAATAAAAGCTACGCCGCCAAGGGATGAGATGACCCGCAATGCTTCAAAAAGAGACCCATTATCAGTTCTCCGTCCCGAATCCCCATAAGCTGTAAAGAATTTAAAACTTCCTACTCCGTGAAGGTTAACATCTCGCATTTCATCAATGCGGCTATTATGCCAACCCACTATTTCGCAATGAAGAGTATAGTCAACCACTGCATCACGAGCCAGCTCCATTTTTGTTTCCAAATCTCGCTGTAACGTCGTATCCGGACTCCCCACTGTGAAATCAGCAATGGTTGTTATCCCTCCACAGGCTGCCGCTATGGTCCCTGTATAAAAATCATCACTGGAGCAAGTCCCCGCAACTGGCAGTGCCATATGGGTATGAATATCTATTCCCCCAGGGAGCACAAGCTTTCCCTCCGCTGGAATTTCACGAAGACCCACCAGGCCCTGTCCTATGGCAGCAATAGTCTCTCCGGACAAAGCTACGTCCCCTTGAAAACAGCCGTGCTCGGTTACAATTAACCCATTCTTGATGACAAGGTCATACACAGCCATCGCCTCTCTTTTACACCTGAGGTTTCATAAAAAGTTGGAGGCCGCAGTGCGCAAGACGCTTCTCCAGATATAGGGGATTAAATTCAAGAAGAGATGGCAGAAAATCTACCATTAAAGGGAGAAAGGGCCGCCAATAATAACAGGAATATTGTCCATCATACCAATCGTGATGGTCAATAGCTTTCATCCCAAATTTTCGAGGAAGAGCTTACAAAACATTAGACAACGTCATTATAGGATTGGGCAGGATACCCAATTAAGCATAGACGTGCGTTTTGTCAACGCACGTCTATGCTTTTACTTTCCGTAGATTTGGTTATATTTTTATCCCAACACAGAACGGATAATTCCCATATAGCCGAGACAGGCCTTCTCAAGCTGGTCTATCTCTATATACTCATCGACCACATGGGCCAGAGATTCCAAGGAACCGCCAAAACCTATGGTTGGGATTCCCGCTTTTCCAGCATAGTAGCTGCCATTGGTACAGAAAGCATAGTGAGAAAGCTCTGGGTTCAAACCTGCCTCGCGCAAACCGCGCATGGCTGCGGCCACAAACCAGTTATCTTCAGGGAAAAGCCATCCTGGTGCGTAACGAGTGGCTTCTATAGAATCGCCTGTATAACAGGTTTCCCTTCCAACCGCAAGGGATACGTTTGCCTTGAGCTGGGGATTGCGCCCCTTCTCTTCATCAATAATCTTCTGGATCTGGGCCAAAACCTCTGTATCCGTCTCGCCAACCAGAAGCCGGCGGTCATAGGTTACACGGCAGCGTTCCGGCACCACACTGGCTCCAGGATAAGGAGAAGAGATGATATCTGTCAACTCAAGGATTCCCTTGCCAAGAACCGGCTGTTCTTTGGGCTCAAACTCATGCTCAATAGCAGAAAGAAGAGGAACCATAGCCTTGACGGCATTCAAACCTACCTCTGGATTAGATGAGTGGGCTGATTTGCCGTAAGTTTCCAAAACAACTTCTGCGCGGCCACGTTGCCCTCTTTTAAGATTTAGAGAGGACGCCTCACCGATAACAACACAGTCAGGATTCCACCGTTTGCCTATGGCCTCGGAAGCAACCCCTTCAAAACACTCTTCATGGACAGAGCCCGCAACTATGATCTCACCGTTAAGGTCTGCCTTTTCTTTTTTTATCAAGGCTGCCGCCATGATGGAAGCGGCAAGGTTTCCCTTCATGTCTGATGTTGCCCTTCCATATATACATCCATCAACTACTTCCGCACCGAAGGGGTCGTGGGTCCACTTGGAGGGATCCACTATATCAACATGGTCCATATGTCCCTCAAAAAGTATTCGACGCCCGCCACTGCCCAGAACAATGCGCCCTGAAACGTTTCCATAATGATCCCGCTCTACAGAGTCAAAACCTAGTTCTATCATCCTCTGTTCTACAAAATCAGCCATTTCTTTTTCCTGCCCGGAAAGACTGGGCCGGCGTATCATTTCTCTACATAAAGAAACAAGGGACTCACGCCACTCCATAGCCATTAAAAAACTACCTCCTCACAGAAACTGGGATAAAACTATTGAACCAGTTGCCTAACCTTCAAACCTAACCACTCGTCCCGATTTCCCCTTCATAACTACTTCATCATCAACTGCGAGCTTTCCGCCTACCATGACGTAAGGAATTCCTTTGGAAAACTGCTTTGGATTTTCGTAAGTCGCGGTGTCGATAACGGTTTCGGGGTCAAAGACTGTGATATCTGCCGCATAACCTTCTTTGAGAAGACCTCTATTTTTCATCTTGAAAATTGAAGCGGGGCGTCCGGTCATTTTGTGAATCGCCGTAGGAAGATCCAGAATCTTACGTTCCCGCACATAACTTCCCAACACTCTGGGGAAAGAACCATATACCCTGGGATGAGGGTGGGCTCCAAGAATTCCATCGGTGCAAACGTTTTGAAGGGGGTGGGCGAGAATTTTTTCAATGTGCTCCTCATAGCCGTAAAAATCAACCAGCCCTACCACCATTTCTTCCTCAAGAAGAACATCAAAAGCCGCGTCAAGTGGATCTTTCCCTCTCAACTTGCCGATCTCGATCATATTCTTGCCTACTACATCGGCATTTTTGTCAGTTTTAACGAAAGTTACAGATATATTTTCCATTCCCGCAAAATCAATGAAGTTATCCCATCCGGGAATGCCATTATGAATATCCCGTTTCATCCGTTCACGGGCCACGGGATCGGCCAAACGAGCTAGTGCCTTATCTGCGCCTCCGTCATGAACCCAAGGAGGAAGAATGACGCTGAACGTCGTGCTCCCAGCGGTATAAGGGTACTGATCAAAGGAAACTGAGATTTCTCTGGATGCTATTTCCAGTTTCTCCATTACAGCATCAAAGAGATGAGCATTCTTCTTGCCGCAGAGCTTAAAGTGAGAGAAGTGAATAGGACAGCCAGATTTTCGGCTGATCCTTATTACCTCGTCCATGGACTCCAATATATAATCTGCCTCGCTTCTCTGGTGAATCACCAGAGGAAGACCATATTTAGTAAGCACCTTTGTAAGCTCGGCTATTTCATCCTCTGAAGCGTAACTGCAGGGAGGATAGATCAAACCTGTAGATAAACCCATCGCTCCATTTAATATGGCTTCTTCCAGAAGATTTTGCATTTTTACGATTTCGTCCTTTGTAGCTGGACGATTGTCGAGACCCACAACACACATACGTATATTTCCATAAGGAGCAAGATAACCAAGATTGGGCCCAAGAGGCTGATCATCTAACCGAGAGAGGTATTCGGCAGAACTAAGCCAATCCCACTCCACTTCATATTGCCCTTCCAGGCCAGCCATGACTTTTTTCCATGTTCCGACATACTCCGTCTTAACTGGGGCAAGAGACATTCCATCCTGTCCTATTATGTCTGTGGTTATTCCCTGGGTCGTCTTATTTGCAATTTCAGGTTCTACAAGAGCAACAAGATCAGAGTGGCTATGGGTGTCGATAAATCCTGGGGCTACTGCTAAATTCTGAGCATCGATCACCCGCTTTGCTTCTACATTTTGCAGATTGCCTATTGCCGCTATAACACCTGCCTCAATAGCCACATCAGAAGCAAAACCAGTTTTTCCGTCTCCTGCATAACAGGTACCGTTTTTAATTAAAATATCAAACAAAATAGAACCTCCCCTCAACAAAATTTCCCATTCTCAGAATTACCATGGTCCCACTATGGATGATCCCAAAAGAATTTCTGGAAGCCAGCATGACAATGCTGGAATATATGTAGTCAGCAGCAATACTGGTATAGAAACAAGGAACAAAAATGGCATCATCGCTTTTGTTAATTCTGCAGCTGGTACCTCTGCCAGTCGTGAACCAACAAAGATTGACATAGCGAAGGGCGGTGTCATGACTCCTATTCCCACATTGACAACCATCATGGCTCCAAGGTGCACCAAGTTTATGCCGAGCTCCTGCATAAGGGGAAGTGCCAAGGGGACAACGAGGATCAAAATGGGAATGCCATCGAGAAACATACCCAGAATTAAAAGGAAGATATTTAACATGAGGAGAATGAGATATTTGTTTTCAAACATGTTCAACATGATGTCAGCTACTTCTTGAGCTACACCTTGACGAGTGAGATAGCGAGTAAGGATTGTTCCGCCGGCAAGAAGCAAAGTAGTCATACCAAAAGTACCTACAGTACTGGATAGAGCCTTCTTCAGCTTGGCATTCGTAAGCTCACGGTAGACAAACCAGCCTATCAAAAGACAGTATACTGCGGCAATGCCGCCAGCTTCGTTAGGAGTAAAGATTCCGCCATAGATACCAACGAGGATCAGCACTGGGCAACCAAGCGCCGGAATGGCAGCCTTGCCTGTGCACAATATATCTTTAAGAGACTCTTCAAAAGTCGTGGGGAGCAAAGGCTTCTCTGTGCTTTCAAACGTATAGCGCCCCACCATAAAGTAGTTCAGTATCCCGTAACCAATAGCCAGCAAGAGCCCCGGAAAGACAGTGGCCAGAAAAAGGGCTGCCACAGACTGCCCCGCCAGAAGACAATAGATCATTGCAGGGACACTGGGGGGAATCAAATATCCCAAATAGCTTGAAGAACAAAGAAGAGCTGTCGTATACACCCTTCTGTAGCCAAACTTCTCCAGCCGCGGCACCAGCAATGGAATCAGCGCCGCAATGCAAGGAACAGAAGATCCTGTTAAAGCACTAAGGAATAGGGTCGCAACAATACCTACGCCCGTAAGACCACCTCTGAGGCGCCCAACCAGTGAATAGGAAAAGTTGACAATGCGATCTGCCAATCCTGCCTCTGAGATCAACGCTCCTGAAAAAACAAAAAACGCTATAGCCATAATCGTAGACGAGTCTAACGAATGGAAAAAAGCATTTGCCATAAAGACCGTAGGGCTCCCCATAACAAAAAGGCCTAAAGCCGTTGAACCTATAAAAAGCCACCCTATGGGGAAACCCAGAACGATCCCCACAAGAAAAGCAATCAGCGTGGTCACCGTACCAAGGTCTAACATCTATTTTGCCTCCCCTTCATTTACTGAAATCCAGCGGAGTTGTTTTAACTCGTAAACATCACAAGCTACATGCCAACCATAATGGAGAATCACCAAAACGATCATTGCTGCCATTGCGTAAATAAGCCAGCTCATATTGAACCAGCGAACAAGAGTCGCATACTCTGGGTATCTATACGCTCTTTTAGCAACTCTCAGAACAGGACTACTAATAGAAAGCACCATAAGGATGGTGACAGAACTCTTAACGATATCGAAGATCGCCCTTTTCGCCCTGTCATCCCCGCAAAAATGATCGGGGAGAATATCGACAGCAATATGTGTTTTCAGAGCCGCACCATAGGGGATAGCAATATAAATTGTGAAAATGAAGATATAAAGCGCAAAATCACCAATCCACATAATTTCGAAATGCAACCAGTACCGATTGACTACTTGACAGAAAGTAAGAACTATTGCTGCCAAAAGCCCTATAGAACCTAAGATAAACTCTACCTTCTCTAAGTGCGAAAAAAATTTTTTCATGGTAACACTTCCTTCTCTATCGAAGTGCAATTCCCCCCAATATTGCAGAGAGTCTTGCCCCCTGAACAAAAAGGGGGTTCCACTGAGGGGAACAGATCTAAAAAATTACAGCAAGTAAACAATGGATGAAACAAGGAGGCAGCCTGAGGGCCGCCTCCTTGTTTTATATCTATTTCTTTCCAGCTAAAACTTTTTCCCTGTTTGCCGCAAGTTCGTCAAGAATTTTCTGTGTCATGTTCTGGCCAGGATAATGTTTGTCAAGCCAAGGAGTGCAAAGTTCTTCCCAAACGCTCAGCATGTTCGCTTTTTCGCGGAATGCAGTTCTCTCTTCGTCTGTGGGGTAATAAATTTCAAAGTTGGCCTGCTTTTTCAGGAAATCCTGGAATTCATCTGCCATACGCTCCTGAATTGCATACTGATGCTCTTCAGCCTCTAAAGCGGCTTTCTCTATAGCGGCCTTAAGATCATCAGAAAGTCCGTCCCAAATGTCTTTATTGATGACAACCTGGTTGGCATCCCACATCCAGTCGAGAGAGGTGTAATATTTCAAAACTTCATAGTGGCGCTCTTCAACAAGAGAAGGCCACATAGACCAGCATCCATCAACTACACCGCGAGACAAAGCGTTATAAAGCTCTCCCCATGGAACAGTTTCTACAGTCATGCCTGTGCCGGCCGCCATGTTCTGAAGTCCTCTTACACAGCCAAGAGAAGAAGAAACGCGCAGTTTCAGATTTTTAAAATCTTCTGGAGTCTTAATGGGGCGAACATTGTTTCCAATACCGTAAGATCCCTGGGAAACGGTGAAAAGAACGTGCATGCCAACTTCGTTCATTGCTTCTTCCATGGGCACATACAGGCATCCGTTGGGACGGGAGAAAGCCATCTTGCACTCTTCCCAAGACTCCACTGTCCAAGGCATCCAGTTGAACATCCCACCGGGAACCAAGTTTACATAAGGAGCAACTCCGCATATTTCAACTTCCCCATCCTGCACAGCGTGGAAAATCTCCTCAAGAGTACCAAGCTGGTTGTCAGGAAAAAATTCAACCTGAATCCGGCCATCACTATATTTCTCAATTAATTCGCAGAAAAGCTTGTAGGACTCTCCCTGAGAAGCACGAACTGAAGTCTGCCCAAAACGCCATTTGTATTCCGGCGCTTTCGCGCTTGCCGCAATGGCGCTGCTTAAAAATAAAACAACCAACATGAGAACTAAACACTTACGCAAGAACCCAACCCTAGACATTATATAACGCCTCCTTTTTTCTTATGCAGTCCCTTAAGAGGACTGTGGTCCAAGAGCTTTGAAACCCAACAACGCTATTCTTGTGAATTACCACTCGAAACAATTGACATAAAATTCACACACAATTTTCCCGGCCCCTTTGTCCTAAGCATGCCCTTTATGTAATCATGGGTAAAGTGGGCTGCCTGGAAAAAGAAGACCGAATATCTTCAGCTCTCTAACTCACATTAAACAAGAAGACCCGTCAATCTGTTGAATTCAT
>NZ_DGZF01000014.1:72575-72714 GCF_002396985.1 Aminobacterium sp. UBA4987 | reverse complement strand
ATAGTAGTGTGTGCAACTATAGGGGCCGCTATTGGGCTCTGGCAGGGCTGGATAACATTGCGCCCTTTATGGAAAGCTAATAGCAAAGGTAAAGATAAAAAAACTAAAGGAAGCTAGGTGTAATATTTACATTTACGAT
>NZ_DGZF01000014.1:0-72381 GCF_002396985.1 Aminobacterium sp. UBA4987 | reverse complement strand
GTTTCACGTGAAACATTATTTGTATTTGTCTATGGGGGTGTTTTTACGTTGGAAAGCATTTTTGCACCATGGAGAATGACATATATAGCAGATGCAGACAAACAAAAAACGTGTATTTTTTGCGAGTTCCCTAAAAAAAACGAAGATGAAAAAAATCTTATTCTCCATCGAGGGACAATGTGTTTTGTCATCTGTAATGCTTTTCCCTATAATCCTGGGCACCTTATGGTTGCTCCTTATCGCCATACGGCAGTTTACGAGGAGTTATCCGATGAGGAGCTTTTAGAAATGCATCGCCTGGGCGGAGTTTGTTTGAAGGTGCTCAAAAAAGTGATGCATCCTCAAGGGTTTAACCTGGGTATAAACCTAGGCAAGGTTGGCGGTGCTGGTTTTGATGGACACCTGCATCTTCATATTGTCCCCCGCTGGAATGGAGATACTAATTTTATGCCAGTGCTCGCTGAAACACGTGTTATAGCAGAGAGTCTAGAACAAACATATAAGAGATTAAGGGATGAGTGGCCTTTGAATGATTGTTGATGAGTTCTGGGAGCCAGCCGAAAATATAAGTGCCGAAATAAAAATAAAACGCTCTATTTTTATAGCCCATATTTCTGTCGCACGGACCGAAGAAGATGCCCGCCAGTTTGTTACCCATATTTCACAAAAGCATAAGCAAGCCACCCATAATTGTTGGGCCTACCGTATAGGGGTCGACCCGCCACACGAATATTCTTCTGATGATGGAGAACCGAATGGCACAGCCGGGAAGCCGATTTTAGGCGCTATACAGCGGTTTGACGTAACAAATACAGTTTTAGTGGTAACAAGATATTTCGGCGGAATCAAGCTTGGAGTCCGCGGGCTTATAGAAGCTTATGGTGAGGCTGCATCCAACGTTCTGGAAAACGCTGGCAAAATAAGAGGGCGCCTGGGAAGCCGCTGCAATATACAAATAGATTACCCTTCTTATAGCGCGTTCTTATACCAGTTAAAGGGGTTGGGGGTCGAAGAAGGCTCTTGTAATGTGACATTTGAAGAGGACGTAAGAGTGAGTTGCTTTGTTCCCCTTTCCCTATGGGGGAGAGTAGAAGCATTTCTTTGTGAAAGTCAAAATAGATCCTTTATAAAAGGATGGAGCAGAGAATAGAAGGTCAGTACAGGTCAACATCTTGGCACTCTTTATAGCCAAAGATTGCTTGAAGGCGGCGCTTTACACCTCCTATGTCAACCCATATAATAGCAGGGTTGACATAGGAGGTGGTTTTATGAGGTTTTCAGTTCGCGCAATGGTTCTGGCTTCTCTTTTTGCCGTGTTGATGGTGGTGAGCGCTTATATCCGTATTCCTTTTCCCTTTGTCCCTATGACATTGCAAACGTTATTTGTTTTTCTTTCAGGAATGCTTTTGGGGCCGAAACTCGGCAGTTTATCTCAGGTACTATATTTTTTCCTTGGATTATTAGGGCTGCCTGTTTTTGCTGGCGGTTGCGGCCTTCAGATTTTTGTGTCTCCCACCGTTGGTTTTATATTGGGCTTTATTGTTGCTGCCTATGTTGTTGGCCGTATAAGTCATGACGACACATTGCCTCTTTTTTTCCGGTACGGTGTAGCGCCCTTTCTTGGTATTACCCTGATTTACCTTTTAGGATCGGTTGGTCTCTATTTCAACTTAAATGTAGTGGCAGGAAAGAGCATTAGTTGGCTGAAAGTGCTGCAAATAGGGGTTTTCCCCTTCATCACGGCGGATATTCTAAAAGGCGTGGGCGCGTCAATGCTTTCGTGGAAGATTGTTCCGATTCTTAATAGATCTGGAATCTTGCAAAAATCTTCAACTCAGATTCGCCATAAAAGAGAATCAAGAGGTTGATCAAAGCTGACCTATTGGGTTTGATGTAATGCTTTCTATATATTGTTTCACGTGGAACTTTCTTTTTGCGCCGCTGTCATTCATATATCGGATTTTTCCAAATATTTGCCGCTCTGGCCAGGCTTGATCATGGACGCCGCCAATGCTCCATGCGATTCCTGCATAGCCGTTAGGGTCTCTGCCGTCTATTTCATAGCAATCGTTGAGATAAATGGCTGCCTTCATGGCTTCTTCAGGAGATTTGCTCCATTCGAGTATCTTTTTTGCCCAGTACATGCGCAACCAGCTGTGAAGCTTACCGTGGAAAAGAATGTCTAACTGGCAGGCGTTCCATAATTGATCATGGGTTTTGCCGTGTTCAAGTTCCTCGAGGGTATATGTAAATTTTCGAGGGTCCCATCTGTGCTCATCCAGGGTTTTCTGGGCCCATTGGGGGAACCCTTCAAAACAGTCGTAAGAAGGGGTATAAAAGCAAAAATTATCGGCTAATTCTCGTCGAACTATCAGTTCTTCTAGAAAACTGTCAACAGAATCCCGTATTGATTCGTGATTCTCCCCATGTTTTTTTATGACAATGGCCACTCTTTGAGGGGCTATTTGACCAAAATGTAAGAAGGGGGAGAGTTGGGAGAGAACATTATTAGTAGGGTCGTTACGCAACTCTTTATATACGCGCAATTTTTTTTTGATAAATTTTTGAAGGCACTCCATCCCTGCAGTGTAACCAGCTTTACCTCCATAAAGGGGCAGCGTTTTTTGGGGATAATGATATTTGGTAAGCATTTCCAATGGGGCGGCAGTCTTCAAAGCTAGTGTTTCATTATAAGGATGGCGGATCAAAGAGGGGATAGGCGTAAGAAAATCTGGCACTTTTTTTAAAATCCTCGGTCTGAAAGTGCGGGCGGAGTACTCTTTTTTTGTCGATGCCTCCCAACACGGAACAATGTTATGGGCGTCTATTTCATAAAAGGGGATAGCAATATCCTTTTTTATCTGTTCTACCCACTCTTTTTTAATTCTTAGAGGGCTGAAATCAGTGAAGAGGGCTGATACATCAATTTTTTTTATTAAATTCGGAAGAGAAAGAGGCGCTTCCTGTTCTAACAGAATAAAGGGAATGTTTAAACCTAAAAGCCCTTGCCTTACTTCGTGCAAACCATGGAGCATAAAATGATATGCTCGGTATGAAGCCGATAAAAAATGAGGGGTTAAACAAAAAACTACTAGAAGGGGTTTTTTATTTAATAGCGCATACTTTTGCGCCTCTAGTAATGCCCAGTTATCTTCCACTCTTTGGTCACGATTCATCCAGTATGCAACAGGTCCCTCTCCCGGTATGCCATTTTGAAGTATTCGCCCACGTTCTTTCACTAGATCACCTTCTTCAAAAAAATTTTTCAAAGGCCTCTCTTTTTGCTGTTTTCGATTTTCTTGAATATGCTATTATCCAGCATAGAAGGGTGGCGTTTGTCTTGTTTGCATATGTAGCACTTGCAGGTCGAATCGTTATGCTTGGTTTCGAGAGGATCGTAGTAAAAAAATTGGGAACAGGAGCTAATCCCAAGGCCGCTTTAATGCTTTTTGTCGGCTTAGCCGCCTTATTTCTTCTGCCATTTGCCGTAAATACGGTTTATGGCGGCCATATAGATTGGGCTTTTATTAAATATGTTGCGGCAAGCAGTCTAATCTATGCTTTAGCCTTTCTTTTATACATTCGTGCCCTTTCAGAAGGGGAGGCCTCTCTTGTCGCTCCCCTTTCTAATTTTAACATTCTGTTTTTGCTTGTCCTTTCCATACTTTTCCTTTCTGAATCCTTTTCTTTTGTGAAAGGAGCCGGGCTGCTGGTCTTGCTTTACGGAGCAACCTTTCTGAACAGGCAGAGAAACATGTACTTATCCCTTAAGGCGTTACTCGCTGACAAGCCTTGTCAAATGATGATGGCTTCCTCTTTTTTAGTTGCAATTGGCCGTATTATTGACAAGGGTGGCGCCGCTTCCACATCCCCTGTCCTTTACTCCTTTTTCCTTTACTTTTTTGTAGCTCTCTATTTAGGCCTGCTGATGTTTTTAAGAAAGAACTTAAAGGAGGTTTTTGTCCTCTTTAAAGATCGTCCCTGGATTTCTCTCGCCAGTGGCTTTATAAACGCCTACGCCTATTTATGCCTCCTTATCTCCTTCAAATCTATTGAAGTAAGCATTGCGGAACCCCTTTCAATGTTGAGCATGGTTGTTACCGTCATGCTGTCATCAATTATTTTGAAGGAAGACATTCGTTACAGGCTTAAGGGAGTGTTCTTCATGTTTATCGGGGCGAGTCTGCTTTGTATGGCATGATAAGAAAAAAGAGGCGAGAGGAAATAAGTTTCTCCTTTTTCGCCTCTTTTTACAATTTTTCTATTCGAGCCACTCAACAATGGACGAAAGATACACTTGATGTAAATGTTTTGTTAACTTGCCAGGAACGCCATTTCCAATAATTTGATCCCCTATTCGTACTACTGGCAAAAGTTCCTTGACTGTTCCTGTAATAAAGGCTTCTTCTGCCTCTGGGAGTTCTGTCAAGAGAGGGCATCGTTCTTCAACCTGGATGTTTCCCCGCCTGGCGAGCTCGAGAACGATCTGCCGCGTTGTTCCTGAAAGGGCTCGACTGGTGGGTGCTGTAATGAGGTGTCCGTTTTTTATAAGAAAAAAAGTACTATGGGATCCCTCTACAATTTCCCCTTCAGGACAATAGAGGATTTCGTAGGCTCCTTTAGAGTCTCTTTGCCCAGTGAATGAAAGCATATAGTTTATGCTTTTTGTGCTTGGCAAATATCTCTCTGCATTAATTGGATGTAAGGCGACCCCCTTTTCATAGAGTATTGGATCTGGTTTTCGGATTTCTTCAAAGATCACAAAATATCTTGAGGAACTGAAAAGATGATCCTTTCCAAAAGAGTCCCCTCCGGTAATATACGGGCGAACCATGGTCTCACAGCCCATTTTTTTAATTCCCTCCCGTATAATTCGGGCCATTTCATCAAGAGTGGCAGGCATCACAATAGAAGAAGCGGTGGCTGATCCTTCAAGACGTTTCAGATGAGGAGTCAACATAAGAGGTCTTCTCGAGTGAGTACTTATGGTTTCAAAAACTCCGACGCCACGTTGAATAATAAGGTCTGTTACAGGGAGCTTTGCTTCCTCTAAAGGAAGAAATTTTCCATCGATATAACAAAGATTCATAAAAATGTCACCTCTTTCAATCTCTGACACCGTTTGCAAGTATATCGTGAAATTCTTTATTGTGCATTAGTTTCTTGAAGAGGGTCGAAAGTGGTATGATTACACAGTATATGAGAACCTCAGGGGGGGAAAGCTCCTGCTTCTTTTTTCCAGAAGTAAAAGAAAATGTAGGATAGCAGCCTTTCTCGTGGATAGGACAGGTAAATTTCGTTTTTTTTTGTTTGTCCTGCTGATGTTTTTTTGTTTTTCAAAAGTGGCTTTTGCAGAGGAAACCATACTTGTTCTTCATTCCTACCATAACGGATACCCATGGACTGATGCCATAAGTCGAGGAATAGCAAAGGTCTTTGATCAGCGAGACAAAGAAGTCAATATTTATGTGGAATATCTTGATGCTAAACGTGCCAGTCCCAATCGTTTCACCCTCTTTCTGGAAAATAGCCTTCGTTTAAAATACAAAAAGAAGCCGCCAGATATTATCCTTTGTGGCGATGATGATGCTTTTATCTTTATGAACCACGCGGGGCGGCGCCTTTTCCCCAAGGTCCCTGTTGTATTTTGCGGAGTTAACAGCAGAGAGTCCCTGACGGAAGAAATAGACAGCCTCACTACCGGTCTCATAGAACGGCTTGACATAGAGGGAACCATAAATCTGGCTTTAAGGTTATTCCCTGTCACAGAAAACGTGGCGGTCATCAGTGACTTGTCTTTAACTGGAATGTGGATCATTAACCAGCTTCGAGAAAGCATGAAGTCCTATGAAGGAAAAGTCAACGAAATTAACCTTATGGGTCTAGGTCCTGATGACTTAAAGAAATCGTTACGAGAACTCCCTCCCCAGACTATTATTCTGTTACTGTTATATGCCCAGGGCGGTGAGGGAGAATATTATTCTCCTGACGAAATCCTTGCCATAATACAGGATGCTACTGACCTGCCCATTTTTTCAGTATTGGAGATGATGATCGAGAGGGGAACTCTCGCCGGGAGTGTTCTCAGGGGAGAAGCCCACGGAGAACGAGCGGCTAAACTGGCTGTTGAAATCCTGGATGGCAAGGCTCCCTCATCTATCCCAATCAAAGAGGATGTGCCGGTGTCCATGGGCAACTACACCGGGCTTAAAGATTTGAAAAAATCCCTTCAGAGCCTTCCAGGGGATATGATCCTCTTTGGTGAACCAGAAACTTTCTTTTACCGGCATAGACGGCTTATCGCTATTAACGTGGCTATCACATCCGTTCTTGCCATTCTCGTCATTGCTCTCCTCTGGAATGACAAATTGCTCAAAAGGGAAGTATTGAACTTACAGTCCGAAACAGAGCACCTGGAGAAACTTTTTGAAAACTCCCCCCATGGAACCATTCTCATTAATCCAAGAGGAGAGATAATGAGGGCCAATCGCGCTTTTCTGCGGATGTTTGGATATGGTCGGAAAGATGTTAAGGGAAAGGATGTGGATTCCCTTTTGGCAAAAGCAGGAGACCTGCTGCGCCACGCCCAGGATTTGACCATAATCACAGGTCTGGGCGGTGTGGTTTCGGGGCGGGAAAGTTTAAGACTGCGTAAAGATGGTTCCCTTCTTCCTGTTATGATTTCTGGGTACCCTCTTGTAACGAAAGGCATGTATCGAGGGAGTTATGGAATTTACACTGATATCTCCGCCCGCAAGAACAATGAGGGAGCTATTCGTCAGCATCTCAGGGCAGAAGAAATTATCTCGTCCCTTTCAGCGGCTCTTGTCAAAGAAAAAGATTTTGAGCAGACGATTCTTTCTTCTCTCCATGACCTGAGACTTTTTTTTCGGGCTCGATATATGTCCGTTTTCCTCTTTGACAGGCCAGATAAAGGAAGAGGAACAGCTTTTATTCGTTATGAAGGAGAAAAAGAAATGGGCAGGAAGGTTTTTCCCCTTACCTTTGGGGAAACTGAACCTCTTAGACGAACGATCCAGTCTCAGACCGTGTTTTTTTTAGAAGGGAAAAGTCCCTTTACCTGGGACACAGAAGAAAAGAAGCAAATACTTGAAACTACACCTGACGAAACAGTTATTCTCCTTCCTCTTTTGCGAGATGAAGCCATGGCAGGATGTGTCTGTTGTGTTTTTGTGCGGGAAAAGGGAAATGACCATGAAGAACATATATCTGAAGGCCTTCTTGGCATCTATTCACTTTTGTTAGGTTCTGCTCTCTCGCGCTACGAAACAGAACTGGCCCTGGAGAAAAATTTACTTTTGTTATCAAAGACATTCAAGGAAACTTTTCATCTCATGAGCCGTCTCCTTGAGATAAAAGATCCTTACACTGCGGGACATCAGCAGAAAGTAGCATACCTCGCCAAAGCAATTGCCGAAAGGATGGAGCTTCCCCATAACAGGGTAGAAGCCGTATTTTATGCGGCTCTCGTGCATGATATCGGAAAAATCCCTGTCCCCTCATCTATTCTTAGCAAGCCCGGACGTCTCAGCGAAGCTGAGTTTGCCATTATTAAGAACCACGCCCGTTTTGGCGCGGAAATATTATCTGCAATAAATTTCCCATGGCCTATCGCAGATATTGTTCTTCAGCATCATGAGCATGTTGACGGTACAGGGTATCCCCATGGCCTGAAGGGTGACGAGATCTCCCTTGAAGCAAAGATTGTTTGTGTTTCTGATGTGGTGGAGGCCATGTCCTCTTTTCGGCCCTATCGGCCGGCTCTCGGCATAGAGGAAGCCCTGGAAGAGATACAGAAAAAACGGCAAATATGGTTCGATAGCAGGGTTGTTGACGTATGTCTTCATATTTTTAAGGAAACAGGAGGAGAGTTTTGGAAAGAAATCACAAAGTCATCCCATAATGTATAATGTAATTTGGTAAAAAAGTATGGGGCAGAGCACCTTTAGAGGGAGGTCGTTCCATGGTATTTCAAGTGTTAGCCATCAATCCTGGCTCCACAAGCACTAAGATCGCCTGGTTCTATGATGAAGAAGAACAGTGGAGAGAAACGGTTCGCCATGATCCTGAAGAACTGGCTCGTTTTGAAGCCATTGCCGACCAATTTGAATTTCGCCTTGCTACGATTCAGGCTGCCGCTTCCTCTCACGGTTCATCTTTCTATAGTCTCAGTGCCGTTGTAGGGAGGGGTGGGCTCGTTGAGCCGGTACCTGGCGGAACCTTTATTGTAAATGATGCTTTGCTGGAACGCTTGCACGTTGGAAAACCCTGGGAACATGCTTCTAATCTAGGTGGAATTATTGCGGATGCCATAGCTTCTCCCCGTAATATTCCCGCTTTTATTGTGGATCCTGTTGCTGTTGATGAAATGAATGACGTGGCGCGTATTACCGGCCTTCCGGAATTGCCGAAGATCTCTTTAGGGCACGCTCTCAACATAAAAGCCACTGTCCGCCGGGCAGCGAAAGACCTTGGGCGAGGTTGGGAAACACTGAATGTTGTAGTAGCCCATATCGGCGGAGGCTCCACTGTTTGTGCCCATTGTCAGGGACGGATGATCGACCTCAATAGCGGGAACGATTTTGGCCCCTTTTCTCCGGAACGGGCTGGAGGTTTGCCTGCAGGGGATTTGGTTCGCCTTTGCTTTAGCGGAAAATACAACGAAAAAGATTTGCTTCGAAAGATGGTGGGTAAGGGGGGTCTCATGGGCTATCTTGGAACAAGTGACGTTCGCGAAGTAAAAAGTAGAATTGCTGAAGGGGATAAGGAAGCAAGACTTGCCTATGAAGGAATGGCCTATCATTTCGCGAAAGAAATAGCAGCCCAGGCTGTTGCCATGTCCGGCGATGTAGATGCCATACTTATAACAGGCGGAGTTGCTTTTGATAGTGATTTCATAGCGTTGCTCCAGAGTAGGGTCCAGTGGATTGCCCCAGTGCTTGTATATCCCGGCGAGGACGAGATGAAAGCCCTGGCGGAGGGCGCTCTACGTGTCTTATCTGGCGAAGAGGAACCTAAAGATTATGAACAGTGTATTGCAGGAGGTAGAAAACAATGATGCATGATCTCGACTTTCTGCTCGAAAAATGTCAGGCAGGCAAGCGGATGAACCTTGCAGTGGCTTGCCCTTATGGAGACGATGTTCTTGGAGCGGTTTGTGAGGCTCACAGAAGAGGGCTGGTCAACGGTATTCTTATTGGGGATTCAGAGCAGATAAAGAAAAAAGCACAGGAACATCATTTTGATATTGAAGGCCTCACTTTTGTAGAAGAGAAAGACGACTATTCCGCTACTGAGAAGGCCGTTCAGATGGTTTCTTCACAAGAAGCAGATCTCCTCATGAAGGGACTGGTAAAAACGGCAGTTCTCCTTCGGGCAGTCCTGAACAAGGAATGGGGGCTTCGAACGGGGTCGTTGCTATCTCATTTGTTTCTTTTCGAGATTCCCCTCCTTAATCGGCGGATCATAGGCTTGTCCGATGGAGGTATGAACATGTACCCGGACCTGAACGCAAAAGTTGGCATCATCGAAAACGCGGTAGAATGTTACCATAAAATAGGGGTGGATAATCCTCTTATCGCAGCCTTAGGTGCGGTAGAAGTTGTGAATCCTGACATGCCTGCGACTCTCGACGCGGCAGCTTTAACTCTTATGAACCGCCGGGGCCAGATCAAAGGCTGTACTATCGACGGTCCTTTTGCCCTTGACAATGCAATCAGCGAAGAAGCTGCCCAGATTAAAGGGATCGAATCTCCAGTTGCAGGAAAAGCAGATATGCTGCTTGTTCCTACTATCGAATCTGGAAATCTCATAGGAAAGGTACTGTTATATATGACAGGCGGTCGAGGTGCAGGTGTCATTCTTGGCGCACGGAAGCCCATAGTTCTTACCAGTCGTTTTGATTCAATGGAAACGAAACTGCTCTCTATCGCTCTGGGAGCAGTCGTTGCCAGTAAAGAGTGATTTAATATTAAATAAATCTATTAAGGAGGTTTTTTACTCTCATGGAACAAATTCGTTCTTTGTCTCAACTGCTTGAATATGCGAAAAAAATAGGTGCAGAAAAAGGGCCCAAAAAAGTATCAGTAGCCATGGCTGAAGATGCAGGCTTGCTTTCTGCTATAGAGGAAGCCAGGGTTGCCGGTTTTGCTGAGGCTATCCTTGTGGGGCGTAAGGAAAAAATGGAAGAAGCGGCGAAAGCTGCAGGAGTGGACCTTTCCAATTACGAAGTAGTAGATGAACCCAGAGGTGAAACAGCAATGGCTCTGACCTCTGTCGAAAAAGTATCTTCCGGCCAAGCCCATATTTATATGAAGGGGCAGCTTCACACCAATAACTTTCTTCGAGGCATGCTTAATAAAGAAGTAGGACTTCGCAAAGGCAAGAACACTATTTCCCATTGTTATTTTCACTCTGTGGAAGGATTCGACAGAGTATTTTTTGTGGCTGACGCTGCCTTTAATATGTATCCTGACCTTTCTGCCAAGGCGGATATCCTTCAGAATACAGTGAATTTTGCTCGCGCCTTTGGCGTGCAGGAACCGAAAGCCGCAGTCCTTGCAGCCGTGGAAGTTGTCAATCCAGACATGCCCTGCACCCTGGAAGCTGCAGCCCTTACGGTTATGAACCGCCGTGGCCAGATCAAAAACTGTATCGTTGACGGCCCCTTTGCCCTTGATAACGCAGTGAGTGAAGAGTCTGCCAGAACGAAGGGTATTGTTTCTCCTGTAGCGGGGAACGCCGATGTCCTTCTAGTTCCTGACATTGAAGCAGGAAACATGATGGTTAAGGCCCTCGTTTATTTCTCTAAAAATGAAACAGCAGGCCTCATTCTTGGGGCAGCGGCTCCTGTCATTCTTACAAGCCGAGCCGATACGCCGAGGGCCAAAATGCTTTCCATCGCTGCAGCAGTGGTCCTCTCTTCTTTTGAAGAAAGATAACTTTCGTGATTAAGGGGCTGCATTGCGCGGCCCCTTTTTCATATTTTGATAACGGAAGGGGAAAACTATGAAAATACTAGCGATTAACCCTGGTTCTACGAGTACTAAAGTTGCTCTTTTTGAAGACGAATCACAACTTTGGAGCGATACCCAGCGGTACGATGTGGAAGTTATCAAACAATTTTCCTCCATTCCAGACCAGGAAGAATTTCGTCTTGTTGAAATAAAAAAAGCACTGGCCGCCCACCATACTGACCTTACATCCCTGGATGCTGTTGTAGGGCGTGGGGGGCTGTTAAAACCCATACCTAGCGGAACCTATATTGTCAGTGAGCCCATGTTGGAAGACTTGCGTTCATGCCGGTATGGTTCCCATGCCAGTAATCTTGGAGCCCCCCTGGCCTTTCGGCTGGCCCAGCAGGGAAGCTGTAATAGGTCTTATATTGTTGACCCTGTTATCGTGGATGAAATGATACCTGAAGCCCGTCTTTCGGGCCTGCCTGAAATAAAGCGGAGATCGATTTTTCATGCCCTAAACCAGAAGGCAGTAGCACGACGGGCTGTAGCGGAACTTGGCAAAGAACCTGGCAGTTGCAACCTTGTGGTGGCGCACATGGGGGGAGGCATATCAGTGGGGGCTCATGATTGCGGCCGGGTTGTGGATGTCAACAACGCTCTTGATGGGGAAGGGCCCTTTTCACCGGAACGGGCTGGATCCCTTCCATCCGGCGGGCTGGTGCACCTTGCCTATAGTGGTGAGCATGATCTGAACGGTCTTTTAAAACGGATTGTAGGAGGCGGCGGCCTTGTTGCTCACCTCGGGACCAATGATTTGCGGGAAGTTCAAAGAAGGATCGATGAAGAAGGGGATGAAAAAGCAGCCCTTCTTTTTGAAGCTCTTGCCTATCAGGTGGCAAAAGAAATAGGGGCTTGCTCTGCTGTTTTGAATGGGCGGGTGGATGCCATCGTTTTGACAGGAGGATTAGCCTATAGCGATAGACTCGTCGGGAAAATACGTCAGCGCATCTCTTTTATCGCGCCGGTGCTGGTCTACCCGGGAGAAGATGAAATGAAGGCCCTTGTCGAAGGAGCACTCCGTGTTCTTCAGGGAGTAGAAAAAGGCAGAGAGTATAGGTAAGGCCTTATCAATGCTCAAAAAATGGATTTTTAGGGGGCTGTTGAAAACAGCCCCTTTTTTATTGTTTACAAAAAAAAGAAACTGTGATACCATCATTTTAGTTTCGCATAATAGATTATAAATCCATGGAGTGGAACAAATGACACAAAATCAGAGTCAAATACGAGTTATTGATCGGGCTTTTTCCATTCTGTTTTTTATGGCCCGCCATAAAGAGCCTATAGGTGTTACTGATGTAGCACGAAATGTAAATCTCCCCAAGGCAACGGCATATCGTATTCTTGATAGCCTTATAACGCAACGGATGGTGACAGAGCGGGAGGGTCTATACGAAATGGGCCCTGCCACGTTGTTTCTGGCCGATGCCTATCGCTCTCAAGTAGCTTTCTCTGAAATCGCAAGGCCCTTTCTTGAGAGGCTTAACAGAGAAACAAAAGAAACGGTTCATCTTTTTATTTTTGAACATGGGGAGTTCTTTTACCTCGATAAACTTGAAAGCCCGTATCAGGTGCGAATGCATTCCCGTGTGGGTGTCAAGGGGTCCTTGCTCCATCTCTCCGCGGGGAGAGCCCTTCTTTCCGCCCTTCCCCAGGAAGAGGTCAGTCGTATATTAGGGGATGAGGCGACGCCCGATGTATTTAACGAGCTGGAGGAGATTCGCAAAAGAGGATTCGCTATTGATGATGAGCAGAATGAAAAAGGCCTTCGTTGTGTGGGGGCTGTTATATTAGATAGCCATTCCCGACCTGTGGGAGGATTGAGTGTTTCTGCGCCCGTATATCGTTTCAGCTATGGAATGATCGCTAAATATGGCGAGACGGTTTATCAAACTGCCCAGGACATCGGTACCGCATTGCTTCACTATGAACGTGAAAGAAAAATTAAAAAATAGAGCCTTATCGGCGAAGGAGGAATATGAAATGATTAAAACCCCCAAACTCGTTATGATTCCAGGACCAACTCCGGTGACCCGCTCGATTCAAGACCAGATGGGTCGAGAGACAGTAGCTTTTGGCGATCCTTTTTTTGTTCAGGACTATAAAGATGTTCTGGCAGATCTGAAAGAGCTTTGGAAGTGCAGCGGAGAGGTTTTTGTCGTTGCTGGTTCAGGAACCCTTGCCATGGAAATGGCTATTGCCAACATAACCAAACGAGGAGATAGCGTTCTCATTTGCTCCAACGGTTATTTTGGTGACCGCTTTATAGATATGTGCGAGAGAAAAGGCCTTGAAGTTGATGTTCTCTCAGCCAAATGGGGCACATCTGTTACCGCAGAAGAAGTTGAGAAAAAACTATCTGAGAAGAAATATGATGTGGTTACTGTAACCCACGTGGAAACGTCCACTGGGGCAGCGGCTCCTATCGATGCCATTGGGAAGGTTGTAAAAGCTCACGGAGCCCTTTATGTAGTAGATGGTGTCGCGGCTTCGGCTGGGGCCGAGGAATATATGGACCCCATGGGGATCGACGTGCTCCTTAGCTGTACTCAGAAAGCTTTTGGAGTTGCTCCCGGCCTGGCTATCCTCTGGGCAAGCAAAGAGGCTGTCGAAAAGAGACGTTCTCTTGGAACCATCCCTGAGTCCTATGCGGATTTTGAAAAATGGCTTCCCGTTATGCATGATCCCTCTAAGTATTGGGGAACCCCGGCGATCAACCTTGTATGGGCCCTGAAAGAATCGATCCGAATTATCAAAGAAGAAGGCATCGAAGAACGATATAATCGTCATCTTCGTCAGGCAGCTCTCGTTGATGCCGCTCTTGAAGCCATGGGATTCAGGGTTGCCGCAGAGAAACCTTTCCGCGCTCCGACCCTTTCCGTTTATCTCTATCCAGAAGGTGCCAATGTGAATGATGCCGAATTCAGAACGGTATTGGCTGAAGAAGGGGCCCAGACAGCAGGATGTCTCGCGGATTTTGCAGGAAAAGGTTTCAGAATGGGACACATGGGCAACGTTGACAAGCATATACTTGTTTCGGCGGTGGCAGCGGTGGAACGGGCAGCAATGCGCTGCGGCATAGACATTGAGCCTGGCAAGGGCCTCGGTGTTCTGCAGAAAGGTCTTGCAGAAGAGCACTAAATCACATAAGAAAACAAAATACTTTTCACGGCAAGGGGTTCTCTTTAAAGGGAACCCCTTTTTATATATGGTCATATTGACAATTGTGAAAGGAGTAGCTATGATAGCGCTATTGTTTCATTTATAGAGATAGCGTCTTACTATGCAAGACACATTGACCTATATTTTGAAAAAAGGAGACAAGACCATGGAAAAAGATCGATACCTGAATCAATCAATTATCCGGGCCCTCCGTATTCTTGAGCTTTTCGCACAGCGGGAAGAACCGCTTGGTGTCACTGAAATAAGCCGTTTGGTAGGACTCCATAAAAGTACAGTTCATCGCCTTGTCATTACCCTTGAAACTTCAGGGTGGTTACTTCGTATGCCGGAAACAGATAAGTATCGTATTGGGTTGAAGCTTATAGCCGTTGGCAAAAAGGCTGTGTCCGATGCGAACTCCATAACAGCCGTTCATCCCATCCTTGAAAAATTGACGCAAATTACGGGGGAAACATCAATTTTAACAATGGTTATGGGAAATCAGGCCATTTGTGTCGATAAGGTTGAAACATCTCAACGTCTTATGATCTCATCTCAGGTAGGCCAGAGTTCTCCACTTCACGCAGGGGCTACCGGATTCGCTGTTCTTATTGGCATGCCTGAAGAAGAGGCCTTCAGAACTCTTTCCCACGACCTGCCTCTTCCTGTCTATACAGACAAAACTCCAACGTGCATTGAGGAATTGAGAGAACGTTATCAAGAACGAAGAGAGAAAGGGTACGTTATCGCTTCCGGAGAGGTTGACCCAGGGACTACGGGTATTGCGGTTCCTCTTTATTTCCCCTACGAGCGATGTTACGGAAGCCTTGGCGTTGTTTTGCCTGACTATCGTGCGGACGAAGAAAAGATTCAAAGAGTTCTTGCTGCTGTTCAGCAAGGAGCCTGCGAGGCTCGAAAACGCCTTGATTGGGGATTTGAAGGGCCATGCAAAAATATGTAGATTGTGTTATCCGAAATGGAAACATTTTTTATAACCACACCCTTTTTCACGGGAGCATAGGGGTGGATGAGGGTCGGATCGTCTATATAGGAAAAGATAATTTAATTGTCGGTAAGAAAGAAATGGATGCGGACGGAGATCTTGTCCTTCCGGGAGGAATCGATACCCATGTACACATTCGAGAGCCTGAAATGTGTCAAAGAGGAACCTTCCAATCTGAAACAGCAGCAGCTGCTGCTGGAGGCATTACCACAATCTTTGAAATGCCCATTTCCGCCCCTCCCCAGTATTGTCCGGAAATACTTCAGAAGCGAATAGATACAGCCTCCGCTCAATCCTATATAGATTTTGCTTTTTACGGTGCCGCCGGCCGGGAAACCCAATATTTCAAGGCTCTTGCGGAGGCCGGTATTATCGGTTTCAAAACATTCCTCTTCTCTCCCTTGCCAGGACGGGATCAGGAGTTCAGAGGAACATGCATGGATGATGATGGTGCTTTGTGGCAAGGAATGAGGGCTGTTGCTGAAACAGGTCTTACCCTTGCCGTTCATGCTGAAAATGATGCTATTATCCAGCGATGTACAGCTGCACTTCGTAACGGGGGAAGAAAAGATTTTGCCGCTCATGGCCTATCCCGTCCGCCCCATGCGGAAGTTCAGGCAGTCGAAAAAATCATCCGCTATGCTTCCTTGCTCAATATTCCAGTGAGCTTCTGCCACGTTTCGTGTCCCGAGAGCCTTTTGATGATCAAGAAGGCCAAGGCAAAAGGGCAGCGCATCTTTGCTGAAACATGCCCCCAGTATCTGTTTCTTAATGAAGAGAGTGCCCTTGGTTACGGTCCTTACGCAAAATTCAATCCGCCTATTCGCTCTCGATGTCATCAAGAAGAAATGTGGCCATTTTTACTTGATGGGACAGTGGATTACGTGGGAAGCGATCATGGGGCCTTTCTTTTTGAAGAAAAAGAAAGGGGATGGGATGACATTTTTAACGCACCAGCAGGTTCTGTCGGGTTTGAGGTGCGCCTTCCCCTTCTTATGACAGCGGTGAAAGAGAAAAAAATCTCTTTGGCTAAAGCTGTTGATCTCCTATCACGTCAGGCTGCACAAGTTTTTGATCTTCATCCGCAAAAAGGTTCCCTCTTGCCCGGAGCCGATGCAGACTTAATTATCGTTGATGTAAAAACACCTTTTATAGTGAAGTCATCAGATTTTCTCACCAATGGCCGAGAGATCGCAAGGCTTTATGAAGGACAGGCCCTATATGGAAAGGTTCTTCACACCATGGTCAGGGGGCGTTTTGTCTATAGCCGTGGATATCTTTGCGAGTCAGGCGCTGGGTGGGGGAAATACATAAACACATCTTTATTACAAAGGAGGGGAAGTTGTTTCTCATGGTAAAAGTTGATCTTGTCGTTCGTAACGCCCAAGTATTTACAGGAGGGGAGCTCTTCTCTGGCGGCATTGCCGTTAAGAATGGCACTATCGTTGCTATTTGCCGAAACGAGCTTCTTCCTGACGCAGAAACAGTTATCGATGCAGAAAACAATCCTGTACTTCCAGGGGTCGTCGACCCCCATGTCCATGTAAGGGATCCCGGACATACTGAAAGAGGGAACTTCGAAACAGAAACCAGGGCTGCCGCTCACGGCGGCGTAACTACGTTCCTGGAACATCCTATTTCATGTCCTCCTCCCTACTCTCCTGAGATCCTCGAGGCGAGGGTCAAGTCTGCTGAGCCTCAGTGCTTGGTTGACTACGCCTTTTTTGGAGCGGCAGGAGCCGATTTTCCTCAGGAGGTTGGCAGGGTAGCGGAAGCAGGCATTGTCGCCTTTAAGACTTTTCTTCATGAAGCTCCAGAAGGGAGAGAGGAAGAGTTTAGAGGGCTGACCATGGCCAACGATGGCGCCATTCTCGACGGCTTCAAGGCAGTGGCGAAAACAGGGCTGATCTGTACTGTTCATGCCGAGAACAATGACATTATTCAGCGCCTGATTCAGCAGTTTCGCAAGGAAGGGAAAGTCGGATTTCCCTACCATGCTCTTTCCCGTCCGCCAATAGCCGAAATTGAGACAGTGGAAAAACTGCTTCGTTTCGCCCGGGAAACAGGAGTTCGAATTAGTTTCGCCCACATCTCCACTCCTGAAGCAATGGAACTGGTAAAACAGGCAAAATACGAGGGACAGGAAGTCTACCTCGAAACGTGCCCCCATTATCTCTTCCTCTCAGATGAGAAGTTACTAGAAATTGGGCCTTTTGCCAAGGGGAATCCGCCTCTTCGCGGCAAAGAATCTATGAAAAAGCTCTGGGATTACATTAACGACGGAACAGTAGACTTTATTGGCAGTGACCATAGCCCCTTCCTTCTTTCAGAAAAAGAGAAGGGCCTTACAGATATTTTCACTGCCGCCGCAGGTTCTCCGTGCATTGAGCTTACATTGCCTCTCATGTTGACGGCGGTGCGGGATGGCAGGCTTACCCTTCCCAGGGCAGTGGAGCTTTTGAGTGAAAATGCGGCTCGGATTTTTGGCCTTTTTCCGAAAAAAGGAGTTCTTCGGCCGGGGGCAGATGCCGATTTTGTTGTAGTTGACATGAAAACGCCTTTTGAAGTTTCAAATGAGAATCTATTGACCCATGCCAAGGCCATAGGGGTTCAATATAATGGTACGAAACTTGTGGGGCGTCCTCTTCATACAGCTGTTCGGGGACGTATGGTTATGAAAGATGGCGTTGTCGACCCAGAAGCTAAGGGGTGGGGACAGCGTCTCTATCCTCAGAAATAAGGAGGAAACTATCTCTCATGCGAATACTCATTATCAATCCCAATAGCAGTTTAGAAATGACGGAAGCCATTCATAAAAGTGCTTGTGGCTTTGCGAAAGGGGATTTCGAGGTCGTAACTCTTCACATACCCGAGTCCTCCCCATTTGTTGCAACCTATGAAGACCACGCCAGGGCCGCTTCCGGAATGATGAAGATCATTCGGGATAATAACGATGATTTCGATGCTTTTGTCATCGCCTGTCATGGAGATCCGAACCTTGACTTAATGAAAGAGATCTGTGACAAGCCGGTTGTTGGTATCGCAGAGGCATCCATGAAAATGGCCACTATGCTGGGAGACCGTTTTTCTGTCATTTCCCCCGTGGAACGCAATATTCCGAACAAGAGAGTTCTTATAGAAAAGTATCATCTTGAAGGGTACCTTGCTTCTATAAGAGCACCTCAAAAGGAAGATGAGGGGAAAAACGAGGAGCAGCGTCTTATGGGAGCGGCACGGAAGGCCATTGATGAAGATATGGCGGAAGTGATCGTGTTGGGCTGTGCCGGTTTTGCCGGACTTGACAAAAGTATGGAAAAAGAACTTGGTGTTCCAGTGCTTGATGGAGTGGTCTGTGCTCTGATTGTAGCATCAGGTATGGTTCGTTACGGTGTTTCCACAAGCAAAAAACGCCGCTATAATCCGGTGTTTTAATTTTTAGAGAAAATGGAGGGTTTATCATGAAACGGCAGATGTGCAAACTCATTACAGGTCTTCTTTTGGCGCTCTTTGTTGCAGGATCTCACATGGCAGTCGCGGAAGCTAAAACTCTCAGTTTGGGCCATACAGGGCAAGAGGTTAATATCTTCAGCCAGGCATCAGTTAAATTTGCCGAGTACGTTAATGAATACTCCGATGGCAAAATCGAAGTCAAGGTTATGGGAGCCGGGGCTCTGGGAGATAACAGGGAAGGTATTGAACAGCTTCAGCTTGGTGTTACCGATTTTTGGGTAATTTCGACAGGATTGTTGGCGCCTTTTACAAATGCTGTCGCTCTCTACGATCTCCCTTATCTTTTTAAGAGCGCTGAAGCAGGCATTGCTTTCTTTAACAGCGATATCGCTATGGAAATCATTCAGCCCCTTGAAAACAAAGGCATTAAAGGCCTTGGATATATGACCCAGGGATGGCGTCATATCCATAGCAACAAACCTGTTCGGAGCCCTGAGGATTTGGCCGGCATGAAGATACGGACCATGTCCACTCCTATTCACATCGAGCTTTTCAAAGCCCTTGGAGCGAACGCAATTCCTATGGCATTTTCCGAAGTCTTTACATCTCTGCAGCAGGGAATTATTGATGGTGGAGAAAACCCCTTTGAAAATATCAAAGCCCAGGGTTTTGATAAAGTTCAGAAATGCATAACCATGGATGGACACGTTCTTGACCCTATGGTTCTTGTCATTTCCCTGAATACGTGGAATTCCCTGTCTGACAGGGAAAAAGAGGTCATCCAAAATGCGGCCACAGAGGCCTGTAAATGGGACCAGGAACATGTTCTGGCCGCTAACCGCGCAATTATGGAAGAGTTTAAGGCAGCCGGTTCTCCTGAAATTATTGAACTGACAGCAGAAGAGCGTCGGGCCTTCCGCGAAGCTTCACAGCCTATATATGACGCATACCTGCCTGAAATAGGCGAAGACCTTTACAAAAAAGTAGTGGATTTCCAAAAAGATTTTGAAGAGGTTCCGCCACAAAATTAATGGAACTGCAGAGTAAGAAAAGGGTGGGAGGGGCCATGATATCCTCCCGCCCCATGGAAAAGGTTCTCGAGGGGGTAAGGCTGTGAAAGCGCTGAAATAAATTGACAAATATCTGGAAGAAGTCATTACCATTCTTCTTTTTTCCATCATTATCGTTGTGGGGATAGAACAGGTAATAACCCGGTATCTCTTTAGCTTTGTACATTCATGGTCTGAGGAATTGATGAGAGTTTGTTTTGTGCTGCTTTCTCTCGTGGGTTTTTCGCTGTGCGAAAAGAAATTGCAGCATGTGAGGGTTGAAGTTATCAAGCTCATTCTCCCTCCCCGCTTGCTGGTAGCGGCGAATGTTTTTTCCTCAGCGGTTTTTCTTATATTTTGTCTTTTGGTTACCCATTATTCTGTGAAAATTACTGCTATGCAGTTTAAAAGTTCCCAGATTACTGCGGCCATGGGTCTGCCTACGTGGACGTACTTTGTTTTTGGTCCATTCTTTTTCGGTCTGATGGCATTTCGTATTATTCAAAAAGAAATTCTGCCGCTCTTCAGGCCCCAAAAAGAATCCCGGATGATGTAAGGAGGGGCCATAATGCTTCTTTTCTATGTGTTCGGCACAATGTTTCTACTGTTGTTCCTTGGCGTACCTGTAGCTGTTGCTATAGGAGGAAGCTGTCTCGTCTTCACTCCGTGGCTCGTTGGCGGTATAGACAGAGTCATGCTTTTGGTAGGGCAGCGGATGATAACAACGGCAGATTCTTTCACTCTTCTTGCCCTTCCTTTCTTTATTCTTGCGGGGACCCTCATGTCCAATGGAGGCATATCACGAAAATTAACTGATCTTGCAGAAGCCATTTCGGGGGACTACCCGGGCGGCCTTGCGATCTCAGCAGTGGTCGCCTGCATGTTCTTTGCGGCCGTTTCGGGTTCAGGGCCGGCAACTGTGGCGGCTATCGGAGCTATTATGATTCCGGCAATGAACGCCCGCGGATATGATAAAGGGTTTTCCGGCGGCCTTCTTGCCGCAGCTGGCGGCATAGGCGTTCTTATCCCCCCAAGCATACCCATGATTGTTTATGGAGTAGTAAGCGGAGTATCGGTTACGGACATGTTCATCGCGGGAGTCTTTCCTGGCATTCTGGTAGGCATTGTGCTTATCATCGTGGCCGTGACCATTTCAAAAAAACGCAACTATGTCGGGGAGCCGCGTGATGGAGGTTTTGGATGGGTCATGGGCAAAATATGGGATGCAAAATATGCCCTTCTCATGCCAATCATTATTCTTGGCGGCATTTATTCCGGTGTGTTTACTCCCACCGAAGCAGGGGTAGTGGCCGTTGTCTATGCTATAATTCTCGGAGGCGTTACTGGTGGACTTTCCCTTAAAGGTCTTTGCAATGCAATGATCGAAGCGGCGGTTATCACAGCTTCGTGCATTATTCTTATGGGTGCTGCCGGTGCCTTCTCAAAATTCCTTTATATGAAAGATCTGCCAGGTATGATTGCCAATATGATCTTTTCAGTTACCACCAATAAGTTTATTATCATGATTCTTTTTAACATCCTTTTCTTGCTGGGAGGCATGTTTATTGATACTCTTTCAAATATTCTTATTTTTGTCCCTCTTTTGCTTCCCATTGTCAATCAGATTGGTATCGATCCCATCCATTTTGGGATTTTCGTAACGGCGAACCTGGCTTTAGGAATGGTGACACCTCCCATGGGTGTAGACCTCTTTGTTGCCGCAAACATTGTGAAAACACCTTTCGAAAACATCTTGAAGGGAGCCATGCCTTTCATTATTGCGAATTTCGTAGCGGTGTTGATCATTACCTATGTTCCGGCTATTTCTCTTTGGCCTCTCTGGATATTTAAATAACTAAAATCTTATAAGGAGGAAAGCGATATTATGTCAGACATTCGAGGAATTTTTGCCCCAGTGGGAACCACCTTTGATGGTGATGGGAACCTTGATCTTCAGAAATATGAAGAGAACGCCCGGAAATTTAGCCAAACTGGCCTCGCCGGACTGGTTATTCTCGGGAGCAATGGCGAGTTTGTCATGTTAAATATGAAAGAAAAGGTGACGTTGGTCGAAACTGCGAGGAAAGCGGTTTCTTCCTCAATGAAAATTATTGCTGGAACGGGATGCGAGTCTCTCCGCGATACCATAGAACTGACGAAACGGTGCGCCGGGGCCGGTGCGGATGCCGCTCTTGTCATCACGCCGAATTTCTTTAAAAGAGACATGAACCCACAGACTCTTGAAAAGTTCTTCGTTGCTGTGGCTGATGCCTCCCCCATGCCCATTATGCTTTACAACATGCCCGGAAACGCAGGGGTAAATATTCCTTCTTCCCTGTCAATCGCCCTTTCCGATCACCCGAATATTGTGGGGATTAAAGACAGTTCCGGAAATATCGTGCAGATATCAGAAGTTATCGCAAAGACAAGAAATAAGAACTTCTCTGTTTTTGCCGGGTCGGGAAGCTTTCTTCTTCCTACTCTAATGCTTGGCGGTGTTGGGGGAACCCTCGCGGTGGCTAACGTTGTTCCGGAATATTGCGTTGCCATTTACAATGCCTGGAACAAAGGGGAGATTGATAAGGCCCGGGAACTTCAGCTTGGGCTCCTTGAGCTCAATGCTGCTGTCACGGCCCGTTTTGGCATCGGAGGCATGAAGTCCGCTATGGAAATGGCCGGATACTGGGGAGGAAATCCACGTTTGCCAATTCTTCCCGCCACAGAAGAAGTGAAAAATGAAATTCGGAGGATATATGACGAAGCATTAGCCCTTTTCTCCCGTGTCGAAGGGGGAGAGTGTGGTTGCTAACCGTCCAGGAAGGGCGCTTCTTAAAAGAATTTGAAAAACTTGGTGAAATAGGATGGGTTCCTGGAAAAGGTATGGATCGACCAGCCTATTCTGCCTCATATAATGAAGCGAGGGAGTACCTCCACACCCTTATGAACGATGCGGGGATGGAGACCAGAATTGATGGGGTAGGCAATCTCTTTGGCCGATACGATGGAAAAGAGAAAGGCGCGAAGAGCTTTCTCGTCGGATCTCATCTCGATGCTGTTCCTGGCGGGGGGAAATACGATGGTGCCTTGGGAATCTTGGCCGGAATAGAAGTTTCGCGGAGGATTCGAGAAGAGCGCGGGCCTCTTCGTCATCCCCTCGAAGTCGTGGCATTTACGGCCGAAGAGGGCGGCCCCCTTGGCGGAACTTTTGGAAGCAGGGCCTTTACAGGGCTCGTGTCCAGGGATGTACCCAATGATATTTTATCTTCTTTCGGTTTATCTCACGAGGTGATAGAAAAGAGCCGGGGTAAAAAAGAAGATTATCTGGCCTATCTGGAGCTCCATATAGAACAGGGACCAATCCTTTGGCGGCGAAACATTGCCATTGGAATTCCCACAGGTATCGTGGGTATTACTCGCTATAAGATCGATATTTGCGGCCAGGCCAATCATGCAGGAACCACACCAATGGAAGAAAGGCGTGACGCCATGAGATCTGCCTCTCTTCTTTTGGCAAGATGGTTTACGTGGGTAGAGCAACGGCTGCGGGAAAAGAATGATTTTGTCTGTAACGTGGGAGTCTTCTCTCTATTTCCCGGCGGGGCGCCCATTGTCCCGGAAAAAGCGTCTTTCATACTAGAACTCCGTTCCTTGCGGGATGAAGTTGTAGATAAGGTAGCCAAAACCTTCAGATCTTTTCTTGAGGAAATGCCTTCTTGCCGGGGATCCATGGAGCTTATGGTAGAGAAACCAGCTGTAGAACTTGACAGGAACCTTATTTCAGCCATAGAGATAGCTGCTCAGAAGCGCGGGTTTTCTCATCAGCTGATACCCAGTGGGGCATCTCATGATGCCAGTCCCATGGCTCATTTTGTGCCCACAGGCATGATCTTCGTTCCAAGCATTGAAGGGGTCAGTCACTCTAAAGAGGAAGCCACTGCTCCAAAAGATATAATTTGCGGAGCAAACACCCTTCTTGAAACTCTTTTGGAGCTTGATGACAAAGACTGATATAATCCAGTCCTCACCGTTGAAGAGGCTTGAAACTACTTGTTTCGGGCCTCTTCAACAAGAGTAATGCCTGCGCTTGATCCAAAGATGGCGGCTCCTGCGTCGAGAAAGGCCTGGATGTGCTCCAGACTTCGAACGCCGCCAGAAACTTTAATTCCCTTTTGACCATGAAGGGCTTTCGCTGCTGTTCGCACTTCCTCTATAGACGTATCTTTTCCTGAAAAACCGGTTCCAGTCTTTATGAAATGGATATTCTCATGATTTAAAGCTATTTTGCATACATGGGTGATTTCTCCATGGGTAAGAAGAGGTGTCTCAATAATAAGTTTAAGCGTTTTTCCCTCCGCAGCCTTGCAAAGCTCTTGCATTTCTTTATCAATTGCGTGCCAGTCTCCAGACTTTATGTAGTTGATGTTGATAACAGCATCAATGTCGGAAAGGGCGGGGCCGAAGCTTTTATATGTTTCAATCTCATGACACTTTAGGGCTGTGGAGATGTACCCCAGGGGAAAGCCCACTACAGCGGAAAAGCGGCATGAGATATTTTCCGAACAAGAATAGCGAAGAGATTCTTCAAGGGCGAATGGCGGAATGACAAGTGTCCTGAAATTGTAAGGCAGGCTCTTTTTAACAAAAGCCAGAATCTCATTAAAAGACGCTGTTTGTTTTAACAATGTGTTATCAATAAGGCTTGCAACAGAACAGTAATCCATTATGATCCCTCCTGACCCTTTTCGTCCCATCCACTATATCATTTTTAGCAAATATTATTCTTTTGACGGGGTCTTCCTGTCCATGTAGAATAAAAAAGCGCCTTTAAGGAAAGGGTAGCCGAGAGGAGGACCTCATGGTTCAAATAGAAAATGGAAATATAGCAGCGGTGCACTATAAGGGCACCTTAGATGATGGCACAGTGTTCGACACATCCGAAGGGCGGGATCCTTTGAAGTTCACTGTGGGGTCTGGCCAGGTGGTGGAGGGGTTTGACAAGGCAGTGTTGGGAATGTCCGCAGGAGAAACGAAGACGGTTACCATCCCGGCAGCCAAGGCCTATGGCGAGTATGCCCCCAATTTAACAGCGGAAGTTCCTCCGGAACACATACCAGAAGATTTGAATCCCAAAGCAGGAGAAGTACTGCAGGTCCAGACGCCAGACGGCCATGTGTTCAACGCCCTAGTGGTAGACGTAACAGAGAAAGGAATGGTTCTCGATGCCAACCACCCCCTGGCGGGGAAGGCGCTGACCTTTGAAATAACAGTTGTTGATATTGAAATGTAAAAAATAAAGCCCCCGGTGAAAACGTCGTTCCCTTGGGGTTTTTTCTTTACAAGAAGACCCTACAGCCAGAGGTGAATATTTCCGGGGCTTGAGTCAAAACATTTTCCATTGTAAAGTAAAGACATAAGGTAAAAAGAGGAATATGACTTCCTCAAATCCAGCCACAAGGAGTGATGTGCATATGCTGACGGAGAACATCGTTACGGTGGCCGGGACTCTGCATCACGTCCAGGGGAACAGGGTTCTTCAAAGTAGGTTGGGTGAGTATGTGACCTTCTCGGTAAAACAGGAGACCCCTTGGGAGGATGGGAGCACCCGGCGCGATTTTCTGCTTATGCGGGCGTATGATCCTGAACTGCGATTGTGGATATTGGGCCGGAAGGAGGGCACGCCTGTAAGGGTGGAAGGTGATGTTCGTTCGTCACTTGGCAGCGGTGAAATGTATGTCCTTGTTCGGAAAATAGAAGAAGCATAAGGGAGGGGAACGGTGCCTCCCTTTTTTCGTGGCTTGTCTCCTATTGGCGAAAAAGTTCTGTTCGTGGTATATGTGTTCTCCATACGAAGCCAGTAAAGGGGTTGGAAAAGGCAAAATGATTGAAAATACTGTTAAGATTTCGGGAAGACTACATTTTATTGAGGGTGTACAAGAACAAATCAGCCGTATGGGAAAGTATGTAGCTTTTTCGGTGAGGCAGGACACGCCATGGGAAGACGGGAGCATTCGCCACGATTTTCTTCTAATGCGGGCCTTCGATTCCGATATTAAGGAATGGTTGCGAGACAAAGAAGAAGGAACGCCAGTTCGCATCGAGGGAAAGATACGCTCTTCTGCCGGAAGTGGCGAGATGTATGTTCAAGTGGAGAAGATCGAAAAAATAACAATTTGCTAGGTGCATGCAAAAGAAAACCGAGGGAAGGACCTTCCCTCGGTTTGAGTATGCGGCGTGGTGAGAAAGAAACACAGATCTATCGTATTATTTTTACGAGGGCCTGGAGGGCCTTTTCATAGTCTGGCTCGTGGGTCGCTTCGGGAACTATTTCAATATACCGAATCACGTCATCTTTATCCGCAATGAAAACGGCCCGGGCAAGAAGACGAAGTTCTTTGATTAAAACCCCCCAGTTCATGCCAAAGGATGCATCTCTGTGGTCAGAAAGGGCTACGGCCCTCTCAATTCCCTTCGTCGAGCAAAACCGTTTTATGGCAAAGGGAAGGTCCATGGAGATGTTTAAAACGGCTACATCATCAGGCTGGTTGGCCGCATCTTCATTGAACCAGTGGATCTGCAGGTCGCAAACAGGGGTGTCAAGTGATGGTGTTACAGAAATTACTTTGATTCGCCCCTCAAAGTCTTTTAGTGTCTTAGTAGCCAAGGTTTGGTCCAAGACGGCAAAATCCGGAGCCTTATCGCCTACAGAAAGGCTTTCCCCAATCAGAGTGAGAGGTTTCCCCTTCATAGTAACAATTCCCGTTCTCTCCATATGATCACCTCCAAATAGTTTATGCCGGTATAGGAATCTTATCATATAAAAATTACTGTACTAAGATAAAGTAGTGGCATAAAAAATAAAAAAGTGTAAAATAAAAACCAGGTGAAATAAAAATAACCAAAAAATAACTTAATATACTTTAAATACATGGCGACATGACGCAATATTCAAAGCGGAGGATGGGAAATGATCGTAGCACAACGTATCCCGGTATGGGATATTCCTTGCTGTTCTGGTGTAATAGTTGAAGATGTACTTTCCCCCAGGGGAGCTTTATTAGTTCCTAAAGGGAAGAATCTTTCAAAAATGGGCGATTCCCGTTTTTCCTTTGCTGCGACTCTTGAGTATCAAGGCATTTCTTATGTGACCGTAAAAGAAAGCGTGGATTTTGCCCTTGGAGAAGTGCTTGAGGTTCTCGAAAGCCTCCGGATTCCTTCAGATCCAACAGATTCAGTGTTAGCCCTTCACACTGTTCGTGAAGTTGAACAGATTTTTACTGCCATTGCCGCCGGCGAATCTTCCAAAATGTATTTTGTTCCTCTTTTGCGGGTAGGAAAGCTCTTAGCTCAGTGTATTATTCGCAATCCACGCATTCTTCTTTCCCTTGGCAACGTGAGGGAACAGGACCATTATACCTTTGTCCATTCTTTTAATGTAGCACTTCTTGGCGGGTTTCTAGCCTACCGCCTTTTCCCTGAAAACAGAGAACTGGTTAAGGCGGTGACAACGGGAGGCCTTCTTCATGATCTTGGCAAGGCCAGATTGCCTCTTTCTATTTTGAACAAACCTGGCCGTTTGTCTGAAAAAGAGTTCAAGGAAGTAAAAAAACATCCGGTCTATGGTGCCCAAATAGCCCGGCAGCTTGACATAAAGAACGAGAATATTCTTGCTGTTATCGAGTCTCATCATGAGAGAATGGATGGTACAGGGTATCCTTACGGGCTGAAGGCCGAAGAAATACCCCTTGCCGCCAGAATTGCGGCTGTCGCCGATGTATTCGACGCCCTTACCACAGTTCGTGTTTATAAAGGGTCAGTTCCTTTGCACAAGGCCGTTTCAATTATTCTTGAAGAAGCAGAGTCTCAGTTTGATAAAACTATTGTAGCGGCCTTTCTTGACGCTGTTGGCATGTACCCGCCGGGAACCATGGTTCAGCTGTCAGATAATCGAGTTGGAATGGTGCTGACTTCCGGAGAGAAGAACGCCGCAAAACCGAGAGTGCTTCTTAAAACAGACGAAGAGGGAAACAAATATGAGGAACATGCTATCGTTGACCTTTCTGAAAACCCTCATATATTTATTCATATCGCTCTTGATCACATAGGAAAACGCAAGGATTCCCTACCCATTCAAGGTTTTGATAAACCCTTTGATCTCTCTAAATAATTTAAGATAAGGCAACCGGAAATACTTGCTTTTGTTGGCGTGGAAGGCAGCGTTTCGGGAGTATACCAGCCAGCATCCTCTATTTCCTTGCCATCAATATGAATGACGCCAGATTTCCATTGAGCGGTAAATCCCATCATGAGGGAGTGGGGGAAGGCCCAGGGCTGGCTTCCAAAATATTGAATATGCTCTATCTCCAGACCAACTTCTTCCATAACTTCACGGGCAACGGCTTCTTCAAGCTTCTCTCCGGGTTCAACAAAACCAGCTAAAATGCTATAGCGTCTGGGAGGAAAGTGGGGGCTTCGGGCGAGGAGGAGCTTCCCCTCTTTTTCCACTGCTACCGCAATAACTGGTGATATCCTCGGGTAGATTAGAAAATTGCAGGCCGGACATTCCATGGCACGGTCCACCTTATGTTTCTGCAAGGGGGCGCCGCAACAACTGCAGAAGCGGGTTGTCCGATGCCAGTACATTATTTGAAAAGCCTGCCCTGCCACGGCAAAAAGCTCTTCTCCTATTCCTTCATAAAGCCCCCTCAAGGGAACAAAATCCATGGATTGAGGGGCCTGTATGCCCTCTGGAACTTCTGCCCAATGGTGTCCATTCCCTTTTGGGATGCCAACATCTCCCTGACGAATGAAGGGAAGGGTGAAATCGCAGCCTTCAGAAAAGGTCGGTATAGAGAAGAAAGAGTTCTTTTTTACAAGAACCCTATCCTTCTGAAATATAAATAGGAACGACTTGTTTTCATCATTCATTGTTGCTGCTCTTCCTTTCTTGAAATGTCTTCTTTTATTTTATGCCCCACCGAGCCGCGTTTTCCCACGTAGGTATGCGCCAGACTTTACAGTGAAGTTCCCGCAGCTGTTCAGGGTCATTCAATAATTCCATTTTCTCTTTGGATGTGAGTTCCTCTGGTCCTTTCTCCAGCGCCTTTGCCTGGAGGTCTTCCCGTCGTTTGCGGATAGAAGGGGCTGCTATGCGATGGCGAAGAATCAGAGACGTATGGAGGTCAAGAACCTTTGGATCCACTACTGCCCGTACAAATCCCTTTTCCAGCGGAAGGGGAAGAGGAAAGTACGACGATGGCTTTTCCGCATTTTGGTCAATCTTACGGAGCTCCCTTGGTTCATCCGTTTCTTCCGGTGTGATGAGCAAACGGGCCTTCTGAGCCCTTAGCCCCATGGAAACACGGCTGGTCAGGGCCGAAATAGGGATGGATATGGCCATTGGTCCCAGGATAGGCGACATCCACCAGAAGAAAGAGGGATTGAAGATATACAGAATGCTTCCCCAAAGCAAAGCAACAAGAGTTTGATCAATGTGATATTGAAAAGCGTCATTCCAGGTGGTGCCTCGATCGGAACGGGTTTGTGTTCCCCAGCCTGTGGTCCGTCCAGCCAGAGTCATAATAACAAAACGGCTATGGAATGCCATGCGGATAGGAGCAAGAAGGGTAGAAGTAAGGGTCTCCAAAATCATACTGGCCCAGAGATGAAAAGTCCCTCCATAGAGGTGGGCTTTTTTCTCGTGAAAAACAATGTAGGCAACGCTGAGAAATTTAGGCAGAAAGAGAACTATAGCAGTGGAACCTAAGAGCGTAATAGCCCACTGGGGATACCAGACCGGCCATTGAGGAAAGAGGGACACCCCAGCTGAAGGGAAATATTTCGGTTCAATGATTACCTCTGCTACAGCCTCAATAGAGCTTAAGATCAAAAAGACAAGCCATAGCAGGGCAGAGCCGTATGACATGACGCCATTTATAAAAAGCGCTCTGTGAACGGGGAAGAAACCATGGGTAAAGATAAGCCTGAGGTGTTGCAAATTCCCCTGACACCAACGGCGGTCGCGTTTAAGTTCATCAAGCAGGGTGGGTGGTGTTTCCTCATAACTTCCTTTTAGGTCATAGGCGAGCCAGACGCCAAATCCTGCCCGGCGCATAAGAGCAGCTTCTACGAAGTCATGGCTCAAGATCTCTCCCCCCAAGGGCCCCTTTCCAGGTAACCGGGGGAGCTGGCAATGTTCCATAAATGGCACGACCCTTATGATAGCATTGTGTCCCCAGTACTGAGCATCGCCAAGAAGCCAGAAATGAAGTCCAGCGGCAAAGACAGGGCCATAGACCCTGTTGGCGAATTGTTGCACTCTAGAGATGAGGGAATGTCGTTTAACAGCAGAAGGCGGTGTTTGAAGTATCCCCACATTAGAATAAAGCTCCATGGCCTGTACCATTCGGACAAGAGTTTCTCCTGCCATGATACTATCGGCGTCGAAGACGATCATGTAGCGGTAGCTTTTTCCCCATCGTCGGCAAAAATCTGCTACATTGCCGCTTTTCCTTTTCACATTGCTCTTGCGGTGGCGGTAAAAAATCGAACCGAAGGCGTTTTCTTCACGGCAGACCTCATGCCATGCAGTTTCCTCATGAATCCAGATGTCCGGGTCTGTAGTATCGCTAAGAATGAAAATGCGGAACATGTGGTCGAGCTTTGTCTTTCTCAGTTCCTGAAGGGTTGTCCGCACTCCTGCCATGACCCGGTTTACATCTTCATTGTAAATGGGGACAAGAATGGCAGTAAGAGCGTCAGGGTCTTCGATAAAAAGGGATTTCCCCTTCAGTGCCTGTGAAAATGAAAAGGGGTCTTTCTGGCGGATTAATACAAAGAAACCGAGCATGGCTGTCCAGAATCCAATAGAAATCCAGGCGAAAAGAATGCCAAAGACCGTCACAAGAGCAGCTTCTACAAAAGTTGTCCCTTTATAAGGAAGAATCCCTGCCATGTATCGGGTTGCCATGATGGTGGGGAAAAGAATACAGGCTAAAAGCAAAATCCTTCTCCAGCTGGCGGCTCGAGTCCATTTTAATTCAACAGGCTTTGTGGTCATAATAGATGTGCCTCGTTTTTTAGTGGGATCGCGACGGGCCGAAAAGATTCCGGGCCCATCGCAGAATAAATTTGTTCAAGGCCGTGAGCCATGGAGTGCGATCGAAGTTTTTCGATACCATTGTGCCTCTGGTCATGGGGGGGACTGAAGAAATATGCTCCCCTTTCGCATTTCGCACGCCATGGTCGATCTTTTGTTTCACGATGCAGTTCTCAAGAGCATCCATAGCTCCCTCTATACTTGATGCCTCTGATTGCTTGAGGGCATCTAATGCTAATTCCAGCCCTTTAAAAGGCGGAAGATCCATGGCGCGTACATAAAGAAGAATGCGGTCTCTTACCACTTGCCAACTTTCCATTCAGTCTCTCACCCTTTCCTACCTAAGGCCTAAAATCATAGGTCCATATTTCAGTGAGGGGTTCAGGTATGTTTTCACCTTTTTTAAGGAAAGCTGTAAGTTTTACTATAGGTTTCCGGTCAGGAACGATACTCTTCAGCTTTTCTACAGGGATAGCTATTTTGAAGCTGAGCCTCCACCCTGTCGTTACAGGGTTTTTCAGAAGCTGCCGTTCTATAAGGGAGGCATCCCCTTCCACGGTGATATCGCTGGCCAAGCCGGTTTCGGCCAGTATGGCATTAAGCTCTTTGCCTTCGAAGTCAATAATAAAACGATAGACCCCTTCTTCTTTTTCTGCGACGAGGCGGGTATGGGCAGCTCGGGCAGGCTTGTTTTCATCCATGTGGGGAGTAAGCCATTTCATGCTGTAGGCGAAAGAGAGCTTCCCGTTGGGTTCGGGAACCCAATAGGCTACGATATTGTCGTTTATCTCGCTATCAGAAGGTATTTCAACAAGCTCCACATGCCCTTCCCCCCAATCGTTCTGGGGGGTAATCCACAAGCTTGGACGCTTTTCATAACGAGCTTCAAGGTCAAGATAGTGATCAAAATTCAAGTCTCTTTGCATCAGACCGAAGCCCTTTACGTCAACGTCTTTATACTGGCTTATGAGTAAGCGGGAGGGGTTTGCAAGAGGACGCCAAATCCATTTCCCTCCGTTGGTTTCTATTAAAAGGCCGTCAGAGTCATGCACCTCGGGTCTGAAATCCCCAGGCCGGCCATTTTCGGCTTCTCCATAGAAGAACATGCTTGTGAAAGGAGCGATACCTATTTTGTTAATATCCTTACGCTTGAAAATGTTGCATGTAACATCCATTCGCGTCTCTTCTCCCGGCGTGATGGTAAATTTATAGGCCCCTGTGCAGCTTGGGCTATCAAGCAGGGCGTAGACGATTAAGGTCGAAGAGCGGGATGTTGGTTTCACAAGCCAGAATTCCTTGAACCAGGGAAACTCTTCTCCGGTAGGAGAGGCAGTGTCAATAGCTATTCCCCTGGCAGAGAGGCCGTATTGCTGATTCTTTGCCACAGCTCTGAAGTAGCTGGCGCCAAGAAAAACGGCCACTTCATCAGCATAGCCTGGCCTGTTGATAGGAAAATGTATTCTAAAACCAGCGAACCCAAGATTTGAGGGGAGTTTTTTAAGATCTATTTGATTTTTACCGTAATCGAACAGATCTGTAGAAAAAGGAAACAGTTCAGCCTTTCCTTTATCTACGATATTAATTTGGATTGCCCGGTCATAAAACATGCCAAGATGGAAAAATTGAATGGAAAAAGGAAGTTTCTCCTCTTTCCAAAGGGTTTTTTCAGAGCGGAACCGAATATCGCGCCACTGGTCATAGTTTAATTCCATGAGGAGTTTAGGCACCGAGCCACTGGGATCTTCAAAAGGCCTTAAAGCTAGGTCTTCTGCCTTGTGGTTTACGAAGGCAAGCCCAACCTCTTCCTGAACGGCGCAAAAAAGAGGGATAGGAACTGTAAGAATATTGATGAGAAGGATCAGTGCTACGAGATATCTCTTTGGGTGAGACAAAAATCTCCTCAGGAACATGTAACGTCACCCCTTGTTCGGACTGTTATGGTGTTCGATCTCCTTCAACCTGTCTAAGATAAAGGGCATTTAATGCCATTTTGTTGATCAGAGAGTAAGTCATTTCTTTTTCTTCCTTCGACATGCCCTCTAGAATTTTGGACATTAAGTCCTCTAAAATTTGCTCAACGAATGGTATCACATTTTTACCCTGAAGAGTAAGAAAAACGAGATTCGCTCTACCATCAATTTTACTTCGTTTTCTTTGAATATATCCAAGGCGTTCCAGCTTTTTTAGAGATCTTGCTGTTGTTCCCTTGTCAAAACCCAGTTCATTGCTCAACTCTTCCTGTGTTTGCCCGTCATGGCGGCGCAGCATCAGCAAAAAAGAGTAATTACCACAGCCAAGACCGAGAGGTTGAAATGCCCGATCGAAAAGACATTGCATTTGTCTGTATAAACATGAGATCCACCGGCCGATATGGGGTTGCTGGGTCATTGGTTTTGTTCACCCCTTTCCATTTTGAGAGCTCCTAATTGTCGAGAAACAAGAGTTATCGTAACAAGAAAGGCAAGGGCGTCCGCAGTGGGGAAGGCTAGCCATATGCCCTTTAAATGGAAAAATCGCGGCAGAATAACCACGCAGGGAAGAAAGAAAATAACCTGTCTGGTCAAAGACAAAATAAGGGAAGCCCTGGCCTTTCCAAGGGCCTGGAACATGGACGAACCTGTAATTTGGAATCCCACAAGAAAGTAGGCCGTGATCACAATACGCAAAGAAGCACTTGCTTCTTTGATGAGAAGAAGATCTGTAGTGAAAAGCCTGACAACTTTTTCCGGGAAGAACATCCCGACCATAAAGGCACAAAAGGCAATGCATGATGCGGCTATAATTGCAAGGCGTGCGACATCTCGAGCGCGGTCGTACCGTCCTGCCCCATAGTTGAAGCCAAGTATGGGCTGTAATCCCTGGGAAACTCCCACAATGGGCAGAAAAGAAAAAGAGAGTGCCCGATGCAATATGCCATATACAGCTACTGAAATATCACTGCCGTAATGGATAAGGCTGTTATTGATAAAGACTATGATCATACTCCCTGAGGCCATGCGTACAAATTCCGCTGCCCCTACAGAGAGAATCTCTTTAATGTATTCCAATTGGGGTTGTCCATAGCGAAGGGCAAGTACAAGAAAGCTGTTTCCGGATAACAGAAAATAGTAACCCATCCAGCAGGCCATGGCTATCTGAGAGATCACGGTGGCTATGGCAGCCCCGCGAATGCCCATATTAAGCACAAAGATGAAGATAGGATCTAATATCATGTTCATGACAGCAGATATGATCATACTGATCATGGCAACCCTGGCATTGCCTTCTGACCGGGCCGCGTGGTTCAATGACATGCCAAATCCCACAAAGGGCAGGCCCATCAAAATGACCTGTAAATATTCTTCAGCGTAAGGAAGGATAGTAGGACTCGCGCCAAAAAGACGAAGGAGACGCTGTTGAGCAAGGGAACCCGTAATGAGAATGGTAATGCTGAATATTAACGAGAGAAAGACCATGTTTCCAAGAGCCCAGTTTGCTTTTTCATATTTTTTAGCCCCAAGGCTGCGGGAAATAATGGAAGCGCCTCCTACCCCAATGGTAACGGCAAGAGATGAGGCTAATAATTGAATGGGAAAAACAATAGTCGTTCCCGCAAGACCGAGAGGCCCCACACCCCGGCCTATAAAAATAGCATCGACTATATTGTAGGATGCCTGAACCAACATCCCTATAACTGCGGGGACGGAGAGCTGCCAAAGCAGCCGTCCCACCCGTTCTTTTGCAAGTAATTCACGCCGCTCCATACTCATCCCTCCATGTTTATAAAACGAGAGATTAGTATAGAAGATATTCGTTGCATATGCAACTATTTTTCGGTGTCTGCTGTATGTCCCTTTCGGTTGACCTTGAACGCGTACATCCTCGAATCTGCTACTTTGACGGTTTCTTCAAGGCTGTCTGCGTCAGAAGGACAATGGGCGATACCATAATCAGCGAAAATAGGTGAATTTGCCCCGGCAAACCTATGCTGCATAATGCGATTATAGAGGCGTTCCATAATCTTTTTTGCCTTTGTTAAGGGAAGATCTGCAAAATAGATGAGAAATTCGTCCCCCCCTGTGCGGGCTACGTAATCTGTCTGTCGTAACCCTTCTCTGAGTATAGCGGCTATTTGTACAAGGGCTCTGTCCCCTCTGGCATGACCATAGGTATCATTGATCTTTTTAAAATTGCCAAGGTCAATGACGGCGATGGAGGCGCTTCCTTGAGTATGCTGGATGCGGGCATCCTCCTCGTTAAGGCGCTTAATCATATACCGGCGGTTCCAAAGTTCTGTCAGTGGATCTATCATGGCATCCCGTTCAGTTTTTTTAACCATGGCGTTAAGGGCCATGTTGACCCTTTCGAGCTCGAGGGTCTTCTCTTTCAAGTGAACATGTATTTTCTGCCGGCGCTCGTATTCCACTATAAAAAGAAAGACCGCAACGGAAAGGATCAGAACGACAATGCCTAAAAGGGTTCTGAAGCGGTTTTTTATGGCCTCTTCACGCCATTCCAGTATAGAAGCAGGGATCATTGAAACAATCTTCCATTCATAATCACAGGCTCCCTGGCTAAGAGCCATGGAATCAAGGGGACCTATGGTGGCAAAGGTAAAAAGACCATCTGAAGATTTGACCTGCCCTTGTTTCTGGGAGTAAATAGTTTTCGCTTCCTCGGGGTAAAGGGTAAAGAAATTCCAGGTTCGGTTCTCTTGAGTCTGTATTTCTTTTTCTATTTTTTGATTCGAACTTTCCAGCCAGAAACCATCTTTGTTGAGAAGCATAATATTTCCCATGGCAGAAGAGGAATAAAGGGTATCTAACAGATCACGAGCCAGGTAGTTGATGATCAAAACACCGATCTTAGTATTGTTTTCTGCAAAAATAGGAGTTGCTATATGGAGCAGGGGTCTTAAGGAACCTTCCATCTCTTCATAGTTCAGATGAGGATTAAGAGGAGAAAGGTACACCTGGTTTCTTTCTAGTTTGATAAAGTGATTGAAGCAATGTTCCCCTGAGCTCTTATCCCCTTTATGCGGGGGCATAATGACAGAGCTTCCATCCCTTTTTTCAATATGGATGAACTCCTGTCCAAACATGTCGATAATGCGGATTTGGTCATAATAGACCTTGTTTTCGATGAAAGAGCGAAAAAAATTTTCAATATATCCTTGCTCATGAGGTGATAATACGCCGTCAACCCATACATAGCTTGCTACGTGGTTTAAAAAGAACAGATCGCTAAAGACGGTATCCATACGTTGGCGAGCAATTTCAAGGCGTGAGAGGCTGCTTTGGTATTCCAGACTCTCGAGCAGCTCCTGCTCTTGGGCGATTTCCATAGAATAGAAGCGCCCCATGAGCCATATCGTTGCCAGGAGAATAGGCAGTATCCATAGAGAGCGACGCAAGATGTTCCCTCTCATTTCTGTGGAGAGGTTGCTATTTGTATAATTGGGCAAAGGATCACACTCCTGAAAGGAAGAATATTGCTCTTTTAAGAAAATGATAAATTATTAAAAATAATACATGAAATTAAAAGGTATGTGAAGGGGGGTAATCTTTTTGCGGTTTGAATATATTTTATAAAAAAGGGGATCCCCCTGGTAGATGGAATCCCCTTGTATGTGTTCTTTATAACTTCATGTCGCCAGGGCGGATCTTTTTAACCTTCAGCAGAATAAGACAAAAAAGAGTGCTGAGGAGAGCAGGGAGTAGAAAGTGAAGGATCACGATTCCCACCCATCCAGAGCCTCCCATGGTTGCTATGGTTCCAAATTGTCCTACCAGTCCGCTTGTTCCCATTCCAGCGCCCACCTTATTGTTTTCCATTTTAAAGACCATAGTGGCTACTGGTCCGAGAATGGCGGAAGCAAGGGTGGGAGGAACCCATATCCATGGATTGCGGATAATGTTGGGAATTTGAAGCATGGATGTACCAAGCCCCTGGGAGATAAGTCCTCCCACACCATTATCCTTGTAGCTCTGGGCGGCAAACCCAATCATCTGACAGCAGCAGCCTACTGTGGCAGCTCCGGCCGCAAGGCCGTTGAGCCCTAGGGCTATGGCGAGAGCGGCACTGCTAATGGGAAGGGTAAGAATAATGCCCATGAGTACAGAAACAAGAATTCCCATAGGAAATGGATGGAGGCGCGTTGCCGTGTTGATGAGGGCTCCCAAAAAATTCATTCCCTGAGCAATCCATGGCCCGGTCAAATATCCCGCCAGCCCCCCGGCGAGGATTGTTGCGGCGGGGACAAGAACGATATCCACCTTCGTTTTCCCAGCGATGAGCTTGGCGACTTCTGCTCCCACAAGGCTCCCCACCAAGGCTCCCATGGGTTCTCCTATAGTTAGAATAGCCCCGTTGTCTGTAAAGTTGATAGATCCGGCCCCTATTGCTGCAGCAATTGAGGCAGCAAATACCCCCAATGGCGGTGATTTGACGCTAAGAGCGACGCCCGCCCCTATAGCCGGAGCCATAAGAAGTTGTGCTATTTTACCGAAGTGCTCAAGAATGGGAATAGAAAGAAAAGCGCCTAACTGCTTGAGGATAAGCCCGATAATGAGAGAAGCAAACAAACCCAGTGCCATTCCATTAAAAACATTGATAGCGTAGGAACGAAGATTTTTATTGCTCAACATGGAACAACTCCTTTACAAGTGTCTTGTCACTTGTAAAGGAGTATATAGGTTTTAACTCAATCCATCAAGTACCCTTTTTTCTTTAAAGCCACTATTATCTTTTGAAACGTTGCATCATTAGGTACTTCCAATGTGTGAAAATGGGCGCCTCTTGTCAGGATTGATAAAGGTTCCGCCTTTGTCTGAATAACCTTTTCAATGAACTCTTCCACGTCCTCATGGTTTCGGAGCATAAGGTTGCCTATTATCTCGCCATATACGGGATGTTCTACCATGACATCAATAACAGTGGCTCCATTATCCACCATAATATCAAGTTCTTCTTTCATCTCTTTGATTCCAGTATGATTGCACATAATTGATCTTAGTGAGGAGGGTTGGTGTGGTGAAAGCATCATATATCCTTGGGGCGTTGCTATAATGTTATGCCCTTCTGCCCGCAACAGGGCTATATCCTGAACAATCACCTGCCGGCTCACATTGAAGGTTTCCGCAAGCTCGTTTCCCTTCACTGCTGATTGACTTGTATTGAGAATGTTAGAAATTCTCTTTCTCCGTTCAGGTCCCTTCACTTTTTATTCCCCCCCTATGGGTCAACTCAGATATTATAGCCTATTGGCAACATTCTTCGCAGAAGGGGCTTTACAAAGAATGCGGAGGGTCTTAATGTGAATACATCAAGGGGGCGATTTAATTGTTCTGTGGATCGGAGCTCGCATCGTGGAGAAAGCGGATTATTCTTATACTCCTTACCTACTTTGCTATTTTTTCTTATTCTCATACTTTTTTCATGCTGCCGCCTTTTTTGAAAAAGGCCGGTCTGGAGCCTCAGCGCATTGGCTGGATCATCAGCGCTTTTTATCTTGCCGCTACACTATGCCGTCCCACTGCGGGGTGGTTTATAGATCGTTTCGGAATACGGAGAACCATGGTTGGGGCCTCGAGTATCTGCGTTGTTTCCGCCCTTTTGTTGGCTTTTACCGACCATACGCCTGGAATCCTCTATACTATTCGTCTTTTTATGGGAGGCGGTTTCAGTGTTTTTGTAGTCTCCACAACAACCTACCAATCCCTTGTCATTCCAGAGCGAATACGAGGTTCTGCCTTTGCTATTACAAGTATTGGGGGGGTAATGACAGCTTTTACCATTATTCCTCTGGCTGAACTTTTTATTAACCGGGGCTGGGACCTTCCCTATCTGCTCATGGCTTCCGCGGCATCCCTTTGGGCAATGTCCATGGCCTTTCTTCTCCCCCCTGTCCAGCAGGATTTTTCTTCGAACAAAACTCAAAAAACTTCTTATGCGGCTCTTTTCAAGGAAACGCCCATAAAATTTCTTCTGATTTCCTGTGTTTTCCTGGGACTTACGGATGCGTCCATTGCCTATGTATCAAGTCTTGCCATTGGCAGAGGTCTCAACCCATCAGTTTACATGGTGGCTATTTCCATCGGAGCGATCATTATCAGGCTCTTTGGCAGGGGGCTTTATGAGAGAGTACCGCGAACAGTCATAGCAGCTCCATCCTTTGGGGCCATGGGACTGGCCCTTTTTGGCGCTTCCTTTGCCACTTCGAATTTCATGATCGCCTTCTTTGGTTTCCTCTACGGCGCTGCAGTGGGGTACGGATACCCCACTCATCTTGCCCTTATTGGAGATATGATTCCTGAGCGATTCAGAGGGAGGGCATCATCCATGGTGTATTTCTCCATGGATATCAGCTGGACCCTCCTGCCGGTCTATATTGGATATGCATCAGCCTTGGCAGGAATTTCATGGGCGTTCAGGGGCTTTTCTCTCTTTGCTTTCGGGGCATCTGTCCTGGTTTACTTCTTCCTTTGGAAAAGGATCGGCCAGAAGAAGGGCATACATCTCCATTGATCTTCTGTCCCCGGCAATAACGCGGGCCGTTTCCATCATGTCTATATTATATTCTTCGTGCATGGGAAACTGATCCTGGGGCCGGCGGCATCTGGCCAGGGGCATGATGCAGTCCTCAGGCGGGCAGAGAGGACACTGAATGGGCAGTTTGAACATGACAGCCTGTGAAAAACGTTTTGAAAAAGCACCTTCAAGCTTTTTCATGGCCAGCCACATGGCTATTCTCCCCTTTCTTTCCACTTCTCGTTCTTCTCTTTTCAGCACTGGAAGGCCAATAAGGAACAGACGGCGGAATTTTTCTACAAAGAGCCGGCTTTCTTGCATGGATCTCTGGACTAAATAGCCGCTGCTCAGAGGACATGTGCGGTTTATGTTGTCAGGGCACCCGCCGCACCATTGTCGGGTTCTTTCATGAATAACCACATGATCCCTGTTTCCTTCTAAGATCCATAGCTCCATCTCTTCAGCGAGAGCCTTTTCTTCCCCGAAAAGAAAGAAGGGTTTTCCTTCGCCATGGAGGGGCATGGCCGGGGGCTCAAGCTTCAGCGCTTTTTGAACAACGGGCATAAGATCGGCGACATTGCAGCTGTAATAGAGAAAAGGGGCCTTCAACGCGGAACGCAAGGCTGCGACGTCATGAACATTAACAGCCGTTCCGCCTATAAGGACGGGAACAGATCGTTTAACGGCCCAGGATATAAGAAAATTCAGCTCATTTAAACATTCCTCTTCAGGACAGGAGAGGGCTAGAAGGCTAAAGGTTTTTCGAGAAAAGGCTTCTTCCAGGGTTTGGACAGAAATGTTTCCCCCTAGATCTATAAGGCAATACCCCTCTTCCCGCAGCTGCCTGGCAATAACATCTTTACCTATGGAGTTGCGGGAAGGAGCAACTGTTCCCAAACAAATTGTTACCATAGGGGTCCTCCAGCAAAAATCCAAATCCATGAAATAAGAAGAGATGTTAAAGTAACAGGGATGCCAATACGAGCGTGGTCCCTCCATGAAATAGCGAGTCCCAGATCCCTGGCCCCATTGATCACAATAATGTTGGCGATACTCCCTACGACGATGAGATTTCCTGCGAAGGTGCTGCTTAATGCCAGGATCGGTCCTGCCAGGGGGATCTTTGAGAGCGGAAGAAGCAGCATGACAGCGGGGACATTAGAAACCACATTGGAAAGGATGGCCGACATCCAGAAAAGCCAGCTTCCGTGCTGGAGGGAGATCCCTGCCATGTGCAGGCCCTTTTCTATGGCTGCGAGTCCTCCACTTTTTGCGAAAGCACCGTTTATAATAAAGAGACCTATGAACAGAACGATCAGTTGCCAGTCTACAAGGTTAAGGGCCTTGCGAGAGGCCATGGTACGGCTTGTTAACAGAATAGCCGCGGCACCTAGCGCTACCAGGTCACGGGGCAGAGGGGCGAAAAGAAAAATGACGACCACAACAGACAGAACAAAAATCCCCTTTGCAGTCTGCCAGCCCAGGAAAGGAAGGTCCACCTTCTGCGGCAGAGGAAGGGTTTCATGCCAATGTTGTCTATACAGAAAACAGACTATGCCCCAGAGAACGAAAAGAGATACAACCACTGGTATGAGGGCGAAAAGCATATAGGGTCCAAAGGGAAGAAGAAGGCTTTGACCGATAAGCATGTTTTGAGGATTGCCGATAAGGGTCAGTGCCGATCCTATATTTGCGGCACAGGCCAGGGAGAGTAAGAAAGGAAGAGGATTTAGCCCCTTCTTGATGCAGATTTCGCCTAAGACAGGGGTCATGGCAAGGCATATGATGTCATTGGAAAGAAGGGCGGAAAGAGCGCCTGAGACGATAATAACCACGGCCAAAAGCTTTTGAGGGGAACCGTCGAGGTTTGCTGCCCTTTGGGTTATTATTGTGTAAAACCCCCCTAGCCGTAATTGAGCGGAAATAATCATAAAGCCAAAAAGAAGCATTATTGTGGAGGTATCCACAGCCTGGAAAAGAATCTCTGTGGGGAAAGGACTCGCAATAAGCAATATAATGGTTCCAAGCAGCACGATGCCGGTTCGGTCGAGAGCCAATGTTGGAAATCGTCCGACGATCATGCCAAGATAGACGAGAATGAAAATAATATAAACAAGTCCCTTTCCTAGAAATATTGTTGTCATCATAAATAAAAGTCTAACAGAAGAAGGAGGGCAGTGGAATGGGCCTTCAGCGGGATTTTGCGTTTCTTCACTGTGCAGACCTGCACCTGGACAGTCCTTTTCGGGGGGTACGTTCTTATTCGCCGGCAATTGCGGGCATGCTGCAGGATGCGGTCTTTAAATCCTTTGAAAGAGTAGTTGACCTGGCACTGCGGGAGCGAGTGGATTTTGTGCTCCTTTCCGGAGATCTGTATGATAGCGCTGATAGAAGCCTCAGCGCCCAGCTTGCCCTTAGGCGGCAGCTTCTTCGTTTAAGCCAGGCTGGAATATTCGTGTATATGGTTCATGGGAACCACGACCCCCTTTCTGGAGATCGGGCAAAATTAAGTCTCCCGGAGAGGGTTTTCCAATTTAAGGGCGAGGTAGAGGTTTGTCCCTTATACGGAAAAAATGATACCCTTATCGGCCACATAGCAGGATATAGTTACCCCACTGGGGATGAAAGGGGCAATGTCGCCATTCAAATGGCAAAAGCCCTTGAAAGCAGGAAGGGATTTAATGTCGCCCTTCTTCACTGCAATGTAGGAGGCATGGAGGGCCATGAGAATTATGCCCCATGTTCTATTGAAGATCTTCGGGATTCTTCTGTGGATTACTGGGCTTTGGGGCATATCCATAGCCCCATGATTCTATCATGTGAAAATCCGCTAGTGGTCTACCCGGGAACAATTCAGGGGAGGAGCGTGAGGGAAACGGGCCCTCGCGGATGCTACCTTGTGACGGTATCGGCACAGGGCTCCATCTCTCCGATTTTCCATCCTACAGATAAAATTCGCTGGTGGGAAGAAACCCTTGATATTTCCTCTGTGGAGGAAGAGCAGGTTCTCATGGATGCCATCGAAAACCTTAGGGGAAAATACCGCAAGGAAGCGGAGGGCAGGGGCATTATGCTTCGGGTGACATTGACGGGAAATACGAGTCTTTATAGGCGATTAGGCCGGGATGGATTCATGGAAACCTTGATAGGGGAACTCAATAGGGAGGAAGAGGCCTTGTCCGACTTTGTATGGATTGAGGCCATACAGAATAAAACCCGCCCTGATTATTCCATAGAGAACCTTCGGAAGACCCAGACCTTTGTGGGGGATTTTCTCAGGGAGATGGATATCGTCCGATCTCAAATACGGGACAATGAAACACTTTTTGCCTTTATGGATGAGGGCTTGGGGAATGGGAGATGGAGGCGGGGCGACCTGGAGCCCTACCTGCAAACCCTGGAAAGGGAAGACATTGCTCAAATTCTTGAAAAGGCCGCTATAAAGGGATTGGACGGGCTGCTTAAGGGGGAGAATGACCCATGCGTTTCATAGAGTTCAAAATCCGTAGTTTTGGTCTCCTCGAGAACATGGAAGGACATTTTCCTGCAGGTCTGTCTCTTATCCTTGGAGATAATGAGAGCGGTAAGACAACCCTGATGAGCTTTTTGCGATATAGCCTCTTTGGGTGCCCTGACGGACGTTCCAACCGCAATCTATATGCCCCTCCCCACGGAGGAAAGCAAAAGGGAAGTTTAATTATTGAATCCCTCAAGGGCGAACGGTTTAGCCTGGTCATGAACGGCAGGAACTCAACTTTTTCAGGTGCGCGGAATGGAACCAGCCTTGAAGATCTTCTGGGATATGTGGATCGGGAAATGTATGAACGTATCTTTGCCGTAGGTCTCGAGGATATGCAAAAGATACGTCCTCTCAATGATCAGGGAATACAAAGTCGTTTTTTTTCTGCAGGCGCCGGACTGGGTACAGCATCTCTTCCCACATTCCTTGTTTCCCTTGCCAATCAGGAAAAGGCCCTTTACAGAATTCAGGGAGGGGCCAGGTCATCAGCGGAGATCAATGTTTTCCTAAAAAAAATACAGGAGACAAAAGAACAAATAAAACTTCTCCAGCAACAAAAAGACGAGTATCTGCAAAAGAAAGAAGAATTGGAAAAGACGGGTCATCAGATAGAATCGGCGCGAAAAAACTTAGAAGCCCTCCGTTACGATCTTTCCTTGATGGAGTGGGTTGAAAAGGCCAGGTCTCCCTGGGTGGAAATGACGGAAGCACAGAGAAAGCTCGAAGAGATTGGTGAAATTCTCTTTTTTCCAGACGAAGGCCTTCAGCGATTCAAAAAAATTCATGAGGAAGAAGGGGCTAGAGAAAGAGAACTTGAGGAACTGGTCTTCCAATGCCGAAACTTAGAAAAGCAGCTTCAGGCCTTTCATATCCCCTCTATTCAGAAGGTCCTTGAACAGAAAGGCGCCATTCGGGCACTGGCTCAGAATCGAAATCGCATCGAAAAAGAAGAAGAAATCATTCAGAATCTCAGTTTAGATATCCTGTCGATGAAACAGCGTCTTGACCGCGAGGTACGGGAAATCCATCAGTCATGGACTATTGATGACCTGGAATCCCTTGACCTGTCTTTTGGCGTTTCCCAAAAAGCAGGGGATTTAGAAAAGCAGAAAGAAGATTTTCGCAATCAGCACATCATACGTAATGAAACTTGTGAACAGGCCCAAAAAGCAAGAGACGAAGCAAGATCCCTGCTTAAAATGCGAAAAGAGCATGTTGAGAAGATGGAACGAAATGTCTCCCCACTGTCAGTTCAGACACTGAGAGAGAAGTGCGGATCGTTACGCCAATTTTTCACCCGTTGGCATCAGATTCAAAATCAGATAAAAGAAAATGAAATGAATCTTGACCTTTTCCGGCAGAAAAAAGAGCTGCAGTGGGGAGGGGCAGCAGCAGGAACTTTAGGTTTAGCTTTTCTGGGAGCGGGCTACAGGACAGGAGACATGTTTTTTTTGAAGACAGGGGTAACAGCCATAGCTGCAGGCTTAGGTTTTATAATCGTGGATTTTTTACAGAAAAGGAAGTTCTTCAATGAAAAAGAAGAGCTTCTTTGCCGCCTAAGAAAAAATCTTGCAGAAACAGAGGAAGAGCTTAGCCATGCAGTGGAAGGCCTGGCGATAGAATGCCCGAAGGATTATCTTGAGCTGGGGAAAGCGGAAATGCATATCGACGACTGTATTGACGGCATCCGTGAGTACGACCAGGCTCTTCTGTCCCAAAGGGATGCCGAGGAAGAACTGGGTCGCCGCCAAAGGAAACTCGAAGATTGCGAAAGCTCCCTCAACAGTATAAAAAAGCTTTTAGATCAAACTGATGCGGAGTGGAAAAGCTTTGTAGAGGAGAAAGGATTTTCCGCTTCATTGAAAGTAGAACATTGGACAGAATTTGAAAGCCTGGTCAAACAGCTTCGCGGCCAGCTTGCTCGGATAAGGGATATGGAAAAGCAGCTCTCCTCTTCTCAGGAGTATATATCAGCTAAGGAGGAGGAAATCCATTCTCTTTTCCGCTCACTGTCTTTGGGCTCATGGGACAAACTTAGCCTCGTTTCTCCTATCGATATTCTCACATCCCGCCTTGAAGAAGCAGAGGAGCAGTGGAATCAGATAACCATGATCCAACGAGAGAAAAAACGGAACGAGGAGATATACGAAAGAGCCCATAAGGCATGGAATGAAAGCAGAACGCTAAAAAAGGAATTGTTTGAGCAGGCGAAGGTTCACGATGAGCCGTCTTTTTTAGAGCTGGGTGAGAGATGGCAGCGCTGTAACGACCTGAAAAAGATCATTGAAAACCACTGGCTCTCTCTTCTTGCCATAGCTGGCGGAAGCGAGAATCTCACAAAAGTTTTGGAGGAGCTCCCTAAAAGAACACCGGCTGAGTCGCAAATCCTCATAGGTGAGAGTAAAGAGCAGGAGCAGCTTCTTTCCCAGCAACTGGAGGAACTGAATGAAGAGCGCGGTCATTTGAAAACCCGCATTGATGAACTGGAAAAAGACAAGGAATTAAGCGCATTGTTTTTAGAGCGGGAGAAGCTGGAAGAAGAGCTAAGGCTCGCCCTTAAGGAATGGCTCGCCGTGGTGGCATGCCGCTGCGTTCTCGAGCAGACCCGTCAAAAACATGAACAGGAGCGACAGCCTGAAGTCTTTAAAAAGGCGGGGGATTTCCTTGAACTTATGACAGAAGGACGGTACTCCCTTATCTCTACAGCATCGGAAGAGGGGGGTTTTTCAGTAGAGCTTGAAGAAAAGTCGGGGTTCCTTCGCAAAAAGGAAGATGTCTGGAGCAGCGGCCTCGCTGACCAGGTATATCTTTCTATCCGTCTGGCCCTGGCAGAGCTTTATGGAAAGAGAATGGAACCCCTTCCCCTCATACTCGATGATGTTTTTGTTCGCTTTGATGAGAGGCGCCAGATTGGAGCTGCCAGGGTTGTTCTTGATGTAGCGTCAAGAGGGCAGATCCTCCTCTTCTCGTGCAGAAGGGATATAGAAGATGTGTTTCTTGAGGCAAGGGATGGCATGGCGCATAAATTTTCAACATATGAGATGAAAAACGGCAAATTTTTTTCTGTCCAACCGTGAGCAGCGAGGGAAAAGGCCTCTTCTCAGAGGGTCGTTTCCCTCATCTGTTCTCTATACAGAAATATCATTTTTTACTAAAAGGTCGCCTAATTGCTCAAGTTTAGGCCTTGCGTCGTCTGCTTTAAGCTGTCCCAGCTGGAATACCAGGGCATCGATAATGGTTAGGAGCGTTACTGTAGAGTAGTGATTCGTGTTCTGCGGGGCGAGTAGCACGGCAGAAGCCAGCGGTGCCGCGACATTCGAAAGATTGTTAGTTATCAATATAACGGGTATTGAGCGGTTGCGGACATATTTTACGGCATTAATAGTTCGTTTCGTATAGTGAGGACTCCCGGCCATTAAGGCGATAAATACGTCATCTTCAGTCATGTCATAAAGTTCGTCAAAAAGATTGTCTGACCCGGAACCGTCGGCAAGATAAATATCTTTAAACAATTGGTGCAAAAGGGCGTGAAGGTACACTGCAAGCCCCCGAGTTGAACGAAGTCCCAGAATGTAGATTCTGGAAGCATTTTGAAGGATTTGGATTGCTCGAGGAAAACTTTCGGCCAAATGCTGACTGTAGAGTGTCTGTAAGCTTTGAATGTTTTCTTTAATAACGTGATCGAGAACGTTTAAACCGGAGTCTCCAGCTATGTTTTTCCGCAAACGATCGAGAGGAGGCGGAGTTGTAGAGGTAAGAACATGCTGAATCTCTTCTTTCATCTCCGTATAGCTTTTAAAACCGAGGCTTCCCGCAGTCCGTATCACAGTGGCATTACTTGTTTTTGTGGCCAGGGCTACTTCTTCCGCTTTCATAAAGGCTGCTTGTTGGTAATGGGCGAGGATATAATCGCAAACGTTTTTTTGTTGTGAGGGCAACTTCAGGCTCGTTTCTCTCATATGTTCAAAGAGGTCTTTTTCACTGCTTTTTTTTTCTATAGAAACATCCTGTTTTCTATTGTGCATTCTGTCCCTCCTTTCTAGAAGGCATAATGTATACATTTACACATTCTCTGTATCCTCAGTTGACATTCTCTCCCCTTAAAATTATAGTGAGTATATTCTGAAATTCAATATATCACTTTTAAAATCTTTGATATCCATAAATATCAAAAGATAGATAAGTCCCTATAGGTGGAAAAAACTGCTCAAAGTTCCGTTGGTCAATCGAAGGGCAAGGGTTTTGTCTCTGTAATTTTAGGAGTTTATTAATCCATACTCTAATGAAGGGGGAAAAAGCATGCGAAAATATGCAAGAGGTTTTGGGGTTTTTCTAACACTCGTTCTGGTTTTAGGGATTTCTGTATCTGCTATGGCGGTAGAGCGCTACTCTTTCGCTACAGGAGGAACGGCGGGGACTTATTATCCTATCGGTTCGGCAATTGCATCCATCATCACAAAATATGTACCCGGCATTGAAGTTACAGCAGAGTCAACCGGCGCTTCCGTGGCGAACCTGAAAATGATCCGAGAAGGTAAGGTAGAGCTTATGATGGGCGCTTCAAACACCAGTTTTGGAGGATACAGCGGCCAGCCTCCATTTGAAAATGAGCCCGTGGAGAATATTCGCGGCATCGCCTGTCTTTATCCTGAAATTTTCCAGTTTGTCGTATTAAAGGGATCTAATCTGAAAACCGCCAAGGATCTTGTCGGCAAGAAGGTTGCCGTTGGGGCCCCTGGAAGCGGTACGGAACGGACAGCAAAAATGGTTCTTGAAGCCCATGGACTGGATTACGACAAATTCTCTCCCCAGTTCCTCAACTTTGGCGAAGCCATTACAGCCCTGAAAGACCGCCTTATCGATTGTGCGGTAATAGGTTCAGGCATTCCCACATCTGCGGTTGTCGATGCTTCCACAACCCTTGACATTCAGCTTCTTACCCTTGATGCAGACATAATGAATGAATTTTTGAAAGAGCGTTCCTATCTCGCAATGATCAATATCCCTGCAGGGACGTACCGTGGTGTCGATAAGGACGTTGAGGCTGTAGCAAGCCCCGCACTGCTTGTCGCTCGCGAGGACCTTCCTGAAGATGCTATCTATCAGATTACAAAGGCTTTCTTCGACCATCTCGATGTCGTTGCAGACTCTCACGTTCAGGGTAAAATGATCAGTTTTGAAACTGCACTGAGCGCTATGTCTATTCCTCTTCATGCCGGTGCCGCAAAATATTATGAAGAAAAAGGCGTAGATGTAAGCAAGTGGGTTGTTAAATAAGCAGGAAAGCAGTTATTAGAGAGGGGTATGCCCTTGTACCCCTCTCTTCTTAATTGAGGATGGCAAAAATGAGAAAGAGGGTTTTAGCAAGTCTCTTTTTTTCAGGCGCAATAGTAATTTTATATTTTCTCTTCTTTTATCCCATTCTTGTGCTGAATGTAAAAAATTACAAAACAGGTCATATATTGTATCGACATAAAATACTGGCGGGCTATTCCTTCGCCACCTGTATTCGGCATTCGGTTCATTTGACACCTGTATATGAATATTACAGAGTTGACGGGAGTGGCAGCATGCTGGTGGTGGAAACAAGGCTCCAGGATCTGGGATGGGGTGTTCCTTCCACTTGTGACCAGGCGGTTCGTTTTGAAAACGGTTATATGGTTATTCAAGGGCTCAATATACCTCTGGATCTAGTACCTTTCAGGGTTAGCTATATAGCTGAACCACGCCTGCTTTTAGATGGCGGCTCGCGGGAAATTGATTTGAAGCTTTATTTTGACGATATGGAGCGCATGGACGTATTGGTCGAAAAAATATCGTATTTTCAGTACTTAAGACGAGGTGAGTCCGATGTTTTTCAAGAAAAAAAGACAGGAAGAACTTACTCCTGAAGAAAAACTTAAAGAGCTCAATGAAAAGTTTGAAAGAAAGAGGAATCTGACAGGTATTTCCGCCAGAATTTGCAGCATTCTGGCCATATGCATGTCTTTATATCATATGTATTCATCTGGAGTGCATATGCTTCCTCAGTTTCAGCATAGAGCCATACACCTGGCCTTTGCCCTTGCTCTGACATTCTTTATTTTCCCGGCAACGAACAAACAGAAAGAAAAGCTTCCTCTATGGGATATTGGGGCAATCATTTTTTCCCTGGGGGTGGGGGTTTACCTTACCCTGGACTATATGAATATTGTTTTTCGAATGGGGGATCCCGCAACAAGGGATATTATCATAGGAGCCATTATGATCTTTATAGTACTGGAGGCAACCCGACGAACTATGGGTTGGCCTCTTGTTATTGTTGCAGTGAGCTTCCTTCTCTATGCCTTTTTTGGACACCTTATTCCCGGAACCCTTGGCCACAGGCAATATGAAGTAGCGCGAATTATAGAGCATATGTTCTTGACAAGTGAAGGAATATATGGGGTAGCTATTTATGTAACGGCTACATTCGTGTTCATATTTATCCTTCTTGGCTCTTTTCTTACTGAGACCGGCGGGGCCCAGGCTTTTATTGACCTGGCCTTCTCCATTACCGGACGGTATCGCGGTGGTCCTGCTAAAGCTGCGGTTGTTGCAAGCGGCCTTATGGGAACTATATCGGGAAGCTCTTTTGCCAATGTGGCGGGAACAGGAACTTTTACGATTCCACTCATGAAAAGTGTAGGGTATAAGCCTGAGTTTGCTGGCGGAGTGGAGGCTTCCGCTTCCACGGGCGGTCAGATTATGCCGCCCATTATGGGAGCCGCGGCTTTCGTAATGGCAGAAATGACAGGAGTTCCTTATGGAAAGTTGATTATCCACGCAGCTATACCAGCCATTTTGTATTATGTTGCTGTTTTTATTATGGTTGACATGGAAGCGGCCAAGCTCAAGCTTTATGGAATGAAAAAGAGTGAACTTCCTGTTTTTTCAAAAGTATTCAAAGATGGTGCCTTTTTACTTCTGGCCCCCCTAAGTATTGTTTATATGCTTTTAGCAGGGTACTCGCCAATAAAGGCTTCTGTTACAGCTGTTCTGATCGTTATTATTACGAGCTCTTTTAGAAAGGCTACGCGGCTTTCATTTAAGTCCTTTTTGAGAGCGTTGGATCTGGGGGCGAGGGGTGCCCTGAGCGTAATCGCGGCATGTGCCGTGGCAGGTCTCATTGTAGGAACGGTAACATTGACAGGGCTGGGGCTCAAGTTTGCCGATTTCATTATCGTTTTGTCTGGAGGAAATCTCTATTTAGCTTTATTCCTCACCATGATCGCTTCTCTTATTATGGGTATGGGTATGCCTACCACGGCTCTTTATATTATTTTGGGATCCATGGTAGCGCCAGCCCTTGTAAAGCTGAATATATCTGTTGTTGCCGCTCACCTCTTTATTTTCTATTTTGGTTGTATGGCATCTGTCACCCCTCCTGTGGCTCTCAGTTCCTATCTGGCTGCGGCTATTGCCAGAGCAGATTCTGTCAAAACGGCCTTGCAAGGGCTTAAACTTTCTTCCTCTGCATTTATACTGCCCTTTGTTTTTGCTCTGTCACCCCGCATTTTGCTTCTGGATACCACTGTCGGGGCTGCCATAATAGCTACTATTACCGCAACTTTAGGTGTTATGGCCCTGTCTGCCTGTCTGGAAGGATATTTCATAGGAACCCTTCCTCTCCTTATGAGAGCTGTTGCGGGAGTTGCAGCTATTTTCCTTATTGATCCAGGCTGGAGAGGTGATATTATCGGTCTGATTCTTCTTTCTGCAATTATTCTTCTCCAGGTCAATGCCCGCAAGAAAAAGCGGGATCTAAAAGGTGAGGTGGATCCACTTGAATAGAGTTGCTGTCCTCGGAGCCGGAAACGGCGGATTAAGTATGGGGGCTTTTTTATCACTAAACGGATGTAGCGTACAGCTTTTTGATAAATTCCCAGCGGCGATCGAGCAAATCAGAGAAGCTGGCGGGGTTACCCTCAAAGGGGTTTCCCGTACCGGTTTTGCTAAGTTTGACATGATAACCACAAATGTAGTAGAAGCCATAGAGGGTTGCCGTATGATCCTTGTGGTCACTCCGGCCTTTGCCCACAGGGAACTGGCAGAGACGATGGCCCCCTATCTTGATAGGGGGCAGAAAATAGTTTTGAACCCGGGGCGGACTGCCGGAGCCATAGAGTTTCATATGAGAGCGAAGGCTATCAATCCCAAAGCAGATTTTGTAGTGGCAGAGGCTCAGTCCCTCATTTACGCCTGCCGTAAAACGGGACCTGCCGAAGTCACTATTTTCAAGGTTAAAAATGAAATGGCTTTGGCTGCTCTTCCCGCAACGAGAACAGAAGAAGTACTTCAGGAACTGAAGCCTTTCTACCCTCAGTTCATTGCGGCAGAAAATGTTCTCGAGACAAGTCTGCTTAATATTGGGGCTATTTTTCATCCTACCCCTGCCTTGCTCAACATCGCAAGAATAGAAAACAAAGAACTTTTTGAATATTATATGGATGGCATCACCCCTTGTGTAAGCAACGTTTTAGAGCGGATCGACGCAGAGCGGGTGGCTGTTGCGAAAGCTTTTGGCGTAAAGACTATGACATGTATTGAATGGCTTGAGGATGTCTACGGGTCTCCCCATACAGACAGTGATTCTATTTATGAAGCCGTACAGAAACAGGATGGCTATCGCGGCATCGAAGCTCCTCAAAATCCTTTTGCCAGGTACATTTCTGAGGATGTCCCCATGAGCCTGGTTCCCCTGGCAGAGTTTGGGCGCATTACCGGCGTTCCTACCCCCACCATGAACTTGATGATTGACCTTGCCAACCTGATCCATCAGAAGGATTATAGGGCAGAAGGAAGGACTCTCGCACGTTTGGGGCTAGAGGGGGTTTTTCTTGATGATTTGAAAAAGTTTGTCGCAACCGGTACGCCGCTGCCATAAAGAGAGAGTGAATATAGGGGGAAGGAGCATTTTCGCCCTTCCCCCTATTGTTTATTGGGGAAATAGCGGTCCCAGGGCAGAATTTTGCCACGGTGCGGTTTCCCCTTCTGCGTGAGGTGAAAAATGGGCCTCTCTCCGCTCACGGCATGCAATGGAAGATGTTGAGCCACCTTTGTCCCATACATAATGGAAAAGCCGGAATGAGCGCCCTTTACGGCATATCCGCAATAGCCCATTGAGAGCAGGGCCAGATGGCTTTCATAGTCTTCTATAGGAACCTCAATATGGTCGTGGGTATAGATGCAGGGAACGTTTTTGAGATTTTTGTGAAGAATGAAGCGTAGATATCCTCCATACTTTTCTTTGAGATCCACAATGTGGAATCCGGATCGAAGAACATTTCTAAGGCTGAAAACGTTAAGAGGAGAAATAGTGCAATGGAGGTGATAGCGTTCGGGATAGAGGATCCCTTCTGCCTTGAGAAAAGTAAAATGCTGAATATAGTTGCCGCGAAAGTTTTTTTCAGTAATGCAAAAATCCATTACCGCCGCATGTTCTTTTTCTGCCAAAGGCAATCGCAGGTCTGCGAGGGCTTCTTCCATATATTTTCCTTCGTAGGAAACAGCGCGCATGGCCACCAGGCGGTTTCCAGAAAAAATTCCAATAACAAACCCTTCTCCTCTTATACTCTCTTCTATTGTGTGAACAGCGCAAAAAATATTTTCATCGCCAATTTCCTGAGCGATTTTTTCATGAAGGGCAAGAGCTAAAGGAGTTTCCCTTTCAGAAAGCAGCCTCATATGGCATAAGATGTTCTTTCGAATTCCTTTTTCTTTTTTGACCAAAAAAAACTCTTCATTCAAAATATGATCCATACAGCCACCTCTTTCTTATAATAAAATGGAAGTAGGAATACTTTGAATCATGGAACGATTATACATGAAAATTATAAAAGTCAAGAAATTTGTGAGGGGCATATGGCTGGAAATTCCTGTCTTAGGATAAAAAAAGGAAAAATAAGGAGCCAAAATTTTTCTGACCATTATTGACAATAAGTACTGGGTGAGTGTAATATGTATTGGTCAACAAAGGTCAAAGTTGGGAGGGATAAAGGATGAAAAAAGCTGTTGGTATTGATCTTGGAACAACCAATTCTGTTATCGCAGTGGTAGAAGGCGGAGTTCCTACTGTTATCGCCAATTCAGAAGGAAGCCGGACAACTCCCTCTGTAGTCGCCTATACCAGAGATGGGGAGCGTTTGGTGGGAGCTATGGCAAAACGGCAGGCTACGTTGAATCCCGATGGAACTCTTTTTTCTGTGAAGCGTTTTATAGGGCGGACTTACGATGAAGTAACATCAGAGATGAAAATAGTTCCCTACAAGGTCAAGGAAGGACCGAACAAGGCGGTACGCTTTGAGGCCTGGGGCAAAGAATATGCTCCAGAGGAGATAAGCGCCCAGGTGCTGAAAAAATTGGTCAGTGACGCGAGTTCGTACCTTGGGGATGCCATTACAGATGTTGTCATTACCATACCGGCATACTTTAACGATGCCCAGCGGCAGGCAACGAAAGACGCGGCATCCATTGCCGGCTTAAATGTGCTCAGAATCATCAATGAACCCACAGCCGCGGCCCTTGCCTACGGCCTTGAAAAACAGAAAGAGCAGAAGATTCTTGTTTTTGATTTGGGCGGCGGAACCTTTGACGTTTCCATCCTCGATATCGGGGAGGGCGTTGTCGAAGTGCTGGCCACTTCCGGTGATACCCACCTCGGCGGTGACGATTTCGATAAAGTTCTCGTGGATTACATCGCAGATGAATTTAGAAAAGAAAATGGCATTGATTTGAGAAAAGATCGTCAGGCCCTTCAGCGGCTTTATGAAGGGGCGGAAAAGGCGAAATGCGAGCTTTCCGGGAGAACGTCTACAGAGATCAGTCTGCCCTTTATTACTGCTGACGCTACTGGACCCAAGCATCTAAGCATGAATCTGACCAGGGCTAAATTAGAGCAGCTTACGGAACCGCTAGTGAAACGATGTCTTAAGCCCATGCAAGATGCTCTTGCCGGAGCCAAAATGTCTGCTTCGGATATCGATGAAGTTGTTCTTGTGGGAGGGGCTACGCGAATGCCCGCTGTACAGGCCATTGTAAAAGAGTTTACAGGGGGAAAGAACCCAAATATGTCTGTTAATCCCGATGAGGTTGTGGCTATGGGAGCAGCTATCCAGGCTGGTATTTTAAAGGGTGAAATGAAAGATGTTCTTCTTCTCGACGTCATACCCCTATCCCTTGGAGTGGAGACCATGGGAGGCGTTATGACAAAGGTCATCGATAAGAATACCACCATCCCTTATAAAAAGACTGAGACCTTCACAACAGCTGAAGACAACCAGCCGGCGGTGGACATTGTCATTCTTCAGGGAGAGCGGGAAATGGCTGCGGATAACAGAGTTCTCGGTAATTTTAAATTAGAGGGCATACGAAGGGCCCCTCGAGGCATTCCTCAAATAGAAGTGACCCTCGATGTCGATGCTAATGGAATTCTGAAAGTTTCGGCACGAGATAGAGATACGGGAAAAGAACAGCAGATTACCATAGCCGGGTCTACCAACCTCGATAAAAAAGAAGTGGAACGGATGGTGCGGGAAGCTCAGGAGCATTCTGCTGAAGACCGTAAAAAAAGGGAAAGGGCTGATGCTAAGAATGAACTGGAAACCCTTACATACAGACTGGAGAAAGAACTGACTGAAAAAGAAAGCATCCTTGAGCCGGCCCAAAGGTCCAGGGCCCGAAGTTTGCTGGAGGAAGGGAAAGATCTGCTCAAAAAACCTGATGCAACAGTCGAGAGCATGAAGGTAAGCATATCTGAACTGCAACAGGTCCTTCAGGTGGTAGCTTCCGCTGAATCGAGCAATCAAAAAGAAGGTCAAGGGAGTGCCAGCCAGTCTGAAGATGTGGTGGACGCTGAATTTACTGATTCAGGCCAGGGGAGCGATAGTTAAGGAAAATAGATATGGTCAGGTAGTCCTCTGTTACAATATGGTATACCTAGCCGATCTTTTCGTAGAAACAGAGAAAGTGGATCGGGGGGAGGGAAGATCTAAATATCTTAGGAGGGACTTTTATGCTCAATCGCGCTATTGATGGGCTGAAACACCATATTGTATCAGCCGTACAGGAATCTATTCGAATCCCCAGCGTTGCGGGGACTCCTGAAGAAAATGCTCCTTTCGGGCGGGAGGTCAGGCGTGCCCTTGACCATACATTGGCCCTGGCAGAAGAGCTTGGCTTCCGCACGAAAAACGTAGATAACGTGGCAGGGTATGCCGAATGGGGAGAAGGGGAAGAAATGGTTGCAGTTCTCGGCCATCTCGATGTGGTACCAGAGGGAAAAGGCTGGACCTGCGATCCTTACAGCGGGGAAATCCATGATGGAAAGATATGGGGGCGGGGGGTTATAGACGACAAAGGCCCTACGTTGGGAGCGCTCTTTGCCCTGAAAGCCATTAAAGATCTTAAAATTCCCTTAAAACGGCGCATTCGCATCATCTTTGGAACCAATGAAGAATCAGGCAGTCAGTGCATGGCTCGCTACGTCAAAACTGAAGATCTGCCAGCAGCCGGATTCACTCCCGATGCAGAGTATCCCATCATCTATGCCGAAAAAGGGGTTTTGACAGTAACGTGCAAAGCTTCTTTCGAAGGGGATGGCCCGGTTGTCATCTCTTCCCTCAATGGCGGGGTGGCTCCTAATGTTGTGGCTGCGTCAAGCCAGGTTATCCTTCGGGCTTCAGCCGAAGAAAGAAGGCGCCTCGCATCCATAGTGGATTCTTGGAATGGACCTGATAGAAGCGGATATAAGATAGTAGAAGACACCGCTGAGGGAACCCTTGTAATAGAAATTCAGGGAGTACCTGCCCATGGAAGCACCCCAGAGCTTGGTGTGAACGCTCTTCTCTGTGTCATTGATATTCTTTCAAAGGTCAATTTGGGAGGCTCCCAGGCTTCTTTTGTACGTTCCCTTAACGGTATCATTGGTTTTGAAACAGATGGAAAATCCCTTGGCGTTACCATGAGAGACCGTATTTCTGGACCGTTGACCGTCTGCCTTGGGACAATGAGCAGCAACGGACCTGAAGTTGAATTTACCTTAAATTTGCGCTATCCCGTAACGAAAAAAGAATCTGATGTTATGCCAATTCTCGAGGAAACCCTCACTAATGCGGGCATAACCATTACGAAGGTGAAACATGCAGCTCCTCTCTATGTAGATCCAGAAACTGAACTGATCAAAACTCTTAAGAGGGTCTATGAAGAACAGACGGGCCTTCAGGCCGATCTTCTTGCTATCGGCGGCGGCACCTATGCAAAATCTATGCCTAATGTAGTGGCTTTTGGCCCCATCTTACCAGGTCAGTCCTATACGATTCACGAAGAGAACGAGTGTTGGGCAATAGAGGATCTGATGAAAAATGTGAAGATAATGGCTCAGGCCATGGTAGCGTTGGCGCGTTAGGCTATGAAGTAAAGGTAGAGGAAACTCCATCTTACGAACTGATAAGGAGGTGCCCCTGATGGAACGAGAAAAATACGTTATTATCGGTGGCGATGCGGCGGGAATGTCAGCGGCAGGGCAGATCCGAAAGTTGCAGCCCAAAGCTGAGATCGTAGCATACGAACGCTCTCCCCATACATCCTATTCAGCATGCGGCATGCCCTATTACATAGCCGGCCTGGTGGAAAAAGAAAACGAACTCATTGTTCGGACACCTGAGGAGTTTATGTCTAAGCAGAACATACGGGCCCTTGTGCTTCATGAAGTGCTTAGTGTGGATATTCAGGATAGAACTGTCAATGTTTTGGATTTGAAAACAGGGGAAGTTTTTGCCGATACCTTTGACCATCTGCTTTTTGCTACAGGATCTGCGCCTATTCGTCCGGCTGTAGAAGGCCTTGATGGAGAGGGAGTTTTTCAGCTGAGCGTTCTGCAAGATGGTATTTTGCTTCATCGATTTATTGAAGAGAGACAGCCTCAGCGTGTAGTAGTGGTTGGGGGAGGCTATATTGGCCTTGAAATGGCCGAAGCCTTTTGTATAAGGCGGATGAAGGTGAGCCTAGTGGATCGTTCGTTCCAGGTCATGAATACCTTCGATATAGATATGGCGGAGCATATAGCTCAGGCCATTCGCCGCGTGGGCACCGAACTCTATCTTGGTGAAACGGTGAAAGCCATTGAAAGGGATAGCGGCCGGGTTAAAGCAGTTGTAACAGACCAGCGCGCCATCCCCGCGGATATGGTTATTCTTGGTCTTGGCGTGCGTCCCAACTCGAAACTTGCCAAGGAGGCAGGCCTTCCTCTTGGCGCAAAGGATTCAATTCTTGTAGATCAGGCCATGGCAACAGAAACAGAAGGTATTTGGGCTGCCGGTGACTGTGCCCAAACATGGCATATGGTAACAAACCGCCCCTTTTGGATCGCTCTTGGATCTGTGGCCAATAAAACGGGCAGGGTCGCGGGCATAAATATGGGAGGGGGGGAGGAACGCTTCCCTGGAGTCATAGGAACAGCAGTGAGCAAGCACTGCGAGCTTGAGGTGGCAAGAACAGGGGTTTCTGAGAAAGAGCTGGAGGACCTCGATTTTAATTACGACACGGTGACTATTAAAAGCAAGACCCAGGCGGGCTATTATCCTGACGCCGGGCAGATCCACGTAAAAATGATTGCGGAAAAGCCGGGAGGACGCATTCTAGGTGCCCAAATCGTGGGAAATCATGGTTCAGCGAAGCGTATTGATGTGGTTGCCGCAGCAATAGCAGCACGAATGACTGTACGTGAGCTTGTAGATCTTGATTTGGGATATGCCCCGCCATTTTCCCTTCCCTTGGATCCAATACAAATAGCTGCCCGCCAGTTGATATGATTAAAAGTTAGGCTATAAGAAAATGGGCCCTCCCATTGAGAAGGACCCATTCTCTTATTTATTCAGGACTGTGAAGAATTAAAAGTTCTATTATCTCATTCCATTGGCAAGCCTCTGGTTGAACATCCAGCGGGATAGCTCCTGACGAAGGTTGAGCATCTTTTCATGGAGTGATAAGGCTTTCTCATGATTTACCTGAGGCTGTGCAAGCTCCAGTCGCAATTCCAAATGGGTTCTTCTCATTTCATCTCGCTTGTTCAGAATATCCTGAGGAATATTCCTCTGATCAAAAGGAAGGTTGCTTGAATTCCTAAATCCCATCCCTGGTTGTGTTCTTCTCATCATGTGATGGCCGAAACTCTGATTTTGAGCACTGCCACAATAGGCCATATGCCCTCCTCCACACCTTCTGCCAGTGCTGTTGCCGCCGTGGGCCCATGCTGAACCTGCAAAGGTTAAAACAAGAACTGCTATGACAATAAGAATGAAACTTTTCTTCATCACTAAACTCCTCCTTAATTAAATGGTATCCATATTTTAAAACCCTGGGGGAGTTTGCATATCGTGAGAAAGGACAGTGAGAATTTCGGCATTTTTACTGAATTTCTATCGCAATTCGTAAGGCCAGGGTGCCCCCTCAAGAAGCGCAATGTTCTCGAAGCCAAGAGCCGTTCCGCTCCCTCTCCTTATACCCAATTGGGTATTATAACTCCATTGCTATGCAAAAGGAAAAATTTGTCTAGAGGAGATTAGAGATCTTCTATTACATGAAATCCTGCGGTTTCAATTTTCTTTTTCTCGCAGACCTGGCGAACAGCTTCTTCTTTATCACAAGGGTAGCTGCAGGCAAGACCGCAGCTAGCAGAAATCTGGCGGGGAACGGGGATAATCTTTACGTCCATTCCCTCTTTTCGACACAGTTTTTCGAACATGAGGGCCATACTGGTGACATGAAAGGTTACAAGACACTTCATAAAAATGTTTCCTCCTCGTGTTTAATGGAATCCTGAAGCTCGCAATCTACTTTCTACACTAAAGCAGATAACGCCATAATATCATGAAAGTATTTTCTTGACGGCATAGATAAATCATGGTAAGAAGAGAGCAACTTTTTATGTGAGGTTGTTGTTTTAATGAAAAATTCTTTAGTTTGCGAATTTTTTTCTTTCTTTTTTGCCTATTGGTACCCATGCGAGGAGGCCCTATAAGCCTGCTGGCGCAGGTACTTCGCGCGCTTCAAGGCCAGGACCTCCGAATGTGGGGTCCTGGCCTTTTTTTATTTAAATAAATTCCTAAAGGAGGAATAGAAATGAACGCGGTAACAGCACTTTTAGTCATAGCAGTTGTTTACTCTATTGGTGATTTTGTAGCTCAAAAAACAAAGGCTATCTGTTCCATGCTTTTTGTTTCCGGCATTATTTTCATGGTAGGGTTCTGGTTTGGCATCCCCGCAACACTCTTTGAAGACGCTGTTATAGTCAAACTGGCTATTGCCCTTATTCCCATGTTGATGATCCATATGGGCACTTTGATGAAACTTCGAGATCTTAAAGAGGAGTGGAAGACCGTCATTATAGCTCTCGGAGCTATCGTTGCCGCCGCGGCTGCCCTCTTTATCATCGGTTCACCCATCATAGGTAAAGAGTATGCTGTCCCTGCCGCAGGCCCTATTTCAGGCGGGGTTGTAGCGACCCTTATTATGAGCGAGGCTGCCAAAGCCAAGGGTCTTGAAACAGTGCTTGTTTTTGTGACATTGCTCCTCGTTCTTCAGAATTTTGTGGGTCTCCCTATCGCTTCTGTCTGCCTTTCCAGAGAAGGCCGGCGTCTTCGTGAAATTTTCAGGAGGGGTGAAGGACTTTTGTCTGATAAAGGGAGCAAGGTCAAAAGCAACCCTGAGGAGCCCACTTGGAGACTTTTTCCTGCCACTCCCAAAGATTTGCAAACGCCTTTTATTCTCATTATGAAGGCCATGCTTGTTGGCTGGCTCGCTGTTATGTGTGCCAAGGCCCTTGGCGGAGTAATAAATCAATTTGTTATGGCCCTTATCTTTGGAATTGTTTTTTACGAAATTGGTTTCCTTGAGCATAAAATTCTTGACAAGGCCAATTCCACAGGCTTGGCCCTTTTCGCCCTTTTAGTGCCTATTTTCATGAGCCTGAACAAAGCAACCCCTCAGATGGTGGCGTCTCTGATTTTCCCCATCGTCGTAGCCTTTGCAGTTTCCGTGGTTGGCATTGTCATTGTCGCCTTTGTCTCATCAAAGATCTTTGGTTACACCTGGGAAATGTGTCTGGCCGTGGGGGTATGCTGTCTTTTTGGCTTCCCCGGAACATTTATTGTTTCTCAGGAAGTGGCCAATGCTGTGGGAGAAACATCAGAGGAAAGGGATTTTATACTCACGGGCATTCTTCCAAAAATGCTTGTATCCGGTTTTACTACAGTGACCATTGCATCTGTCTTCCTTGCGGGATTCCTCGTGAAATTACTTTAGATCAAAGGAGCTATTATTATGAACACAGAAAAAATCCACGCCCTTGCATCTGAAGTTGAGCAGAAAGTTATAGATTTCCGTCATGACTTTCATGCTCATCCAGAGCTGCCATGGAAAGAAGAGGAAACATCAAAAAAGATCGAATCGGTCTTGATAGACCTTGGATATGAAAATATCCGTCGCGGTTTTTATGGAACAGGGTCGGGAGTCATAGCGGATATTACAGGAAAGGAAGATGGCCCGCTCATTGCTATCCGAGCTGACATCGATGCCCTTCCTCTTCAGGAAGCTGTGGATGACCCCTGGAAATCCACCTGTGACGGGGTTATGCATGCCTGCGGACACGATGCCCATGCGGCGATCCTTCTTGGGGTGGCCCATGTTCTCGCTGCCCTTAAAGAAGAACTGCCCGGCCGGGTCCGTCTCGTCTTTCAGCCGGCGGAGGAAGCAGGGGTTAATTCTGGTGCCCCGATGCTCATTAAGGAAGACGCGTTGGCTGGAGTGGATGCAATTTGCGGGCTTCATGTCTGGAGCACCCTTGAGGCGGGAAAGATAGGTTTTCGCAGCGGCCCCATGATGGCCTCTGCCGATATATGGGAGATTGAGGTAAAAGGTCGGGGAGGCCATGGATCGAGGCCCCACGAGGCCATAGACCCCACTATTGCCGCGGCCACCATAATTACGACGATTCAAACTGTAGTGAGCCGTGAAATAGACCCCCTTGAGACAGCAGTTCTTAGCGTTGGAAAGATTGAGTCGGGAACAGCTGCCAACATTATTCCAGAAACAGCCCGTATCCAGGGCAATGTGCGCACTACAAACCCTCAAGTTAGAGAAAGTATGGGGGGGCGGATCAGCCGTATTGCTGAAGGAATTGCCGCTGCCCTTCGATGTGAGGTCAAGGTCGATTTTATACCTATCTATCCTGTCACGGTCAACGATGCGGCCATGGTAGGCCTTCTTAGGGAAACCACAGGTGAACTTCTGGGTGAAAAAGCCCTTGAGGAACTTCCCATTGTCATGGGATCTGAGGATTTCAGCTTCTATCAGCAGAAAGTGCCAGGAGTGCTATTCTTCCTCGGGATGGGCGATCCATCAAAGGGAACGGATGCTCAGCACCATAGCCCCAATTTCCGAACAAACGATAGCGTGTTGACCAATGGAGTGGCCCTCCTTTCGTCTTTGGCCTGGCGTTTTCTTGAAACATTTAATAGATAAGAGAGAAGGCATGAGAAAAATTTCCGATTATAATAGAGTGTGAATATATACATCATGATAAGAAAGAGAATAGAGGTGGGAGAGTATGATGAAATGTCTTCATGAGCCTTTCAGAGGTTGTGAGATAACAGATCTTGATACCCCTTCATTACTTGTGGACCTGGATGTTATGGAGAGAAACATAAACTGGATGCAGCAAAAGGCCCAGAGAGCAGGGGTCAATCTTCGCCCTCACATAAAGACCCATAGAACGCCGGATATAGCAAAAAAGCAGCTGGCTGCCGGCGCTAAAGGTATTACTGTGGCAAAGCTTGGCGAAGGAGAGGTTATGGCGGCAGAAGGAATTGACGATATTTTTATAGCCAATGAGCTTGCGGGCGATATAAAAATGGATCGTCTTCTTGCCCTCGCTCGAAAAACAACCCTCGCTGTAGGTGTTGATCATCCTGATCATGTCAAAATGCTGGCGGAAACCTTCGATGGGGAGTCTCGTCCCATGGAAATAATGATTGATGTGGACACCGGTTATCATCGTACAGGGGTGGGCTCAAAAGAAGAGATTCTTGAGTTGGCGAAACTTATTCGATACCGTGACTCTCTTAAATTGAGAGGTATCTTTACCCACGATGGGAACTGCTATAATGCGACAACCATATCAGAAGTCCGGTCAATTTCCCAAAGCAGCCAAAATATGATGCTTGAGATGGCTGAATTTCTTCGAAAAGAAGGCATAGGGGTTGAGGAGATCAGTATTGGCTCTACGCCATCTCTTCTTGTTTCGGAAATTATGCAGGGAATTACAGAGATCAGACCGGGAACCTACGTGTTTCTGGACGCCGACCAGGCAGGGGTTATAGGAACCTACGAACATTGTGCCCTCTCAGTGCTGGCTACGGTAATCAGCTGCCCGGCTCCTGACCGTATAGTTCTGGACGCTGGAACGAAGGCGCTGACCTTTTATTTTCACCGTGGGAACATAACATCGAGCCCCGGTTTCGGACTGCTGAAAAAGAGCCCCACCGTCTATTTGAAAAGCCTCTCAGAGGAGCACGGCATGTTTACCCCTCCCGAGGACATGGCATTCCGCATCGGTGACAAGGTAGAGATCATACCCAACCACGCGTGTCCCACATGTAATCTGTATCCTGTACTTTACGGCGTGAGGAATGGACAGGTTCAGGAGGAGTATAAGATTCTAGCCAGGGGAATGTCGAAATAGGATTATATACTATATTTTGATCGATACAAGAAACGCCCCATCTTTTCTCCCTGAGAAGAAATGGGGCGTTTTTACATACATTTCTTTGCTGGTCGAGCGCTATGGATGACCCATTTCTTCAATTTGACGCAGCACTTCTTCCCGCAGGCTGTTTAGAGGAATGCCAGTTTCTTTCGAAATTCGTTTGAGGTCTTCATACTCTGGATTGGCGCGAAGCCTTTCGTTCCCCCACCAGGCTTCTTTGATCCGCACCAGGCCAAAAGTAGTTTCCATTGGCGTAATGTGGTGGCGAAGCTTTATCCGGTCTACTTCAGAACGCCGCAGCCCCAGCGTTGTAGTTCCCTTTAAGATAATTTCCGCGGCTTGTTCTTCCTGGGAAAGAGATACAAGGCAGCAAAGGCGAATGGCAGGCCGTCCCTTTTTCATGATAATGGTTTCAAGCCAGACATCCATGGCGCCAATAGAGAAAAGACGTTCCATTACAGGCTCATAGTATTGAGGGTTCATATCGTCAATGTTCGTTTCAAGAAGGATTCCTACATCGCGAATAAAGGGCTCTTCTTTTGATGCTGAAGGGGCATTGTCCTTCTCTTTTGTTTCCTCAAGAAGGGTAACTCGTAAAAAGTTTGGAATATCGCTTTCACGAGACCCTAACCCCCGTCCGCTTCCCATCACCTTGCCTGCCGGCATGGTTCCAAAGTGGGATGCAAGCATCTTCACCAGCAGGGCTCCTGTGGGGGTAACCCGCTCTATGGGAGAGCCTGCTGAATATACGGGCATGCCAATGAGGAGATTTTCAGTGGCGGGAGCTGGAACAGGAAGAACGCCATGAGCGCATCTGATCGTTCCGCTTCCCACATTAAGAGGCGAGCAGATAACAGAGTCAGGTTCGAGCATTTCCATGAGAACAAAGGCACCCACAATATCAACAATGGAATCAACAGCTCCCACCTCATGAAAATGGACCTTCTCCGGAGGAAGGCCATGTACTTTTCCTTCAGCTTCGGCAAGGAGCTTAAAAGCGTCTTTGCTCTTTTGTTTTACGTTATGGGAAAGGCCGCTTTCATCAATAACATCCCACACGTCCATAAGTCCGCGGTGAGGGTGATCCTCCGTACTTGTAACGGTCAGATCGATGCCGGAAAACCCGTTTCGCACGGTGTCCTTTATATGGATCTCATATCCCGCGCCGCTATCATGGTGTACTTCACCATGATGATGGTGCCCCGATGGAATTCGCAAGGTTTTCATCTTTTCAAGAAATTCTTTTCTATCGAGCCCAAGATCTAGAAGGGCTGCGAGGAACATGTTTCCTGAAATACCAGAAAAACAATCCAGGTAAAGAGTTTTCATATGTGCTCCGTCCTTCCTGAAAGATCTTTTTCTTCTATCCACTTTCTTCCCCATTCATATCCCTGCAAATCGAGCATGAGATGGTGAAAGCCTTCTTTCATCCCTATTTCGAGAATTTCCTCTCTTCGCGTTAAAGCCTGTTCCATGAGAGTCTGAGGAACTTGCAGACAGGCTATGGCTCCCAAAACCTTTATCCTCACCTGTGAAAACCCTGCTTTTCTTAAGGCCCATTCAGCTCTGGCGACACGTGAACATTCTGCTGCCGCGAGAGGATGTCCCTCAGGAAAACGGGTGGCAAGACACGCTGTTGCCTGTTCGTCCCACCATGAAATATCCAGTTCTTTGGCAAGAGTTCGCACCTTGTCTTTCGAAAGACCACCCTCCGCAAGGGGGGAATAGATTTGGGGCATTTCTTTCAGTACTTTTGTGCCAAGACGTGTAGCATCTTTGAGGTCATCCGCGTTAGAGCCTTCCAGAACAAGATCGGCCTCTATGCCTTTGGCAAATTCAAGGAGCTCCCGTCCCCGTGCTTTCTTGCAAAATCTACAGCGTTCACTGCTGTTGTTCATAACTTCGTCTACATCCAGCTCGGGGCCAGGGAGAGGGTGAAGGGTAACTCCCAGGCTGTGGCAAAATAGGCCCCCCCGTTCCATCTCCTCTGGGAAATGCAAAAAGGAACGAAACATGGCAGCATGTACATCCTCCGGAGCCATGAGAGACGCCATGATAGCCACCACTACGGCGCTGTCAATTCCTCCAGAGAAAGAAACGACACATCGTCGAGATTGCTTCAGTTTTTTAATAACAGCATCAGGTAAATATTTTTTTAAGATAGTATAGCTCAACTCTCCCACCAACTCTCTTTTAAACATCAATGATTGTATCATTTTCTCTTACTGTGGTTCACCACTTTTCCTATCCGTGGTATTCTAACACCATATAAAAAAGAAAGAAGGGGCCGCCTATGAGAAAACGCCTGGAAGAAATCGCTTTCTCCCGTCTTAAAAACGATAAAGATAATGCTATTCTCTGGTGGGAAGGAAAGTGGTTATCAGGAAGCCATGTGCTGGATGTCGTTGATCAGTGCCGTAAAAACCTGGAGGAAAAAGGTTTTGGCGCTGGGGACCGTCTGGTTCTTTTTCTTCCCAACTCTCCTCTGGTACTCTATCTTTCCCTTGCCGTGTGGCAGCTTGGGGGAACCGTCGTTCCGCTGAACAGTCGTTCGGGAAAAGAAGCCACTATTGCCATGCTCCATCATATTTGTCCATGGGGCGTTATTACTTCTGATGAAAAAGGGGTTGTGGCTGAAGCCCTGTCCCTCTCTTCCTTTCCCTGGACCGTTGCTCCTCTTGAAGGACCTCTCCCGCCCTTTCAAGGCCGTCATGTGGAGAAGGGGGATCCTGAAGTTGCCGTTATTTTTGCTACTTCTGGAACCACGGGGGATCCCAAGGCAGTGCCTCTTACCCATTCAAACCTTTACGATAACACTCTGAAGGTACAGCAGACCATAGAGGGTTTTGAGGAACATCAGACATTGCTGAACGTGCTGCCCAATTTTCACTCTCTGGGATATACGATTTGCGGATTATTGCCCATGCTCTGGGGTCTTCGCGAAGTGATAGTCCCTTCCTTTATGCCCACAAAGAACTTCTTCAGGGCCCTTCGTGATTCAGAAACAAATATCCTTATCGCAGTTCCCACGATGCTGCCCTTCCTCCTCGGGGCTGTGAGTAAGGGAGAGGCTTTGCCTTCCTCTCTCCAGTATATTCTTACCGGGGGGGGAGCCCTGGAACCAGAGCTGGAACAGCGGGTTCGAGATACTTTTAGCGTTATTATCTATCAAGGATACGGCCTTACCGAATGTTCCCCTGTGGTTTCATGTAACCCTAACGACACGATGCGAAAAGAGGGCACGGTGGGACCAGCCCTTCCAGGCTACTCTCTGGATGTTCGGGACGAAGAGGGAAACTCCCTGAAAAAAGGAAAGGAAGGCGTTCTCTGGGTTAAGGGGCCTTCTGTTGCTTCAGGCTACTTAAAAGCCCCTGAATTGACAGCCGAACGATTTTCTAAAGGGTGGTTCAATACTGGAGATATGGTTCGGATCGACGAAGATGGCTTTATTACAATTCTTGACAGGGTCAGCGATATGCTTATTGTTGGCGGGTACAATGTCTTCCCTCAAGAAATAGAGCGAATCCTGAAACGCCACCCCGACGTTATCGAAGCGGCTGTCATTGGCGGCAAACATCCTGTAAGCGGAGAAATTCCGGTGGCATTTGTGGTAAGGGAAGAAGGAAGCGGACTCACGTCTTCTGAACTGGCGAATTTCTGTAAAGATCAGCTTGCCTATTATAAAATTCCCAGAAAGATATGTTTTGTGCGAGAGCTTCCTCTTTCAGGAGTGGGGAAAGTTTTAAGAAGAAAGCTGAGAGAGCAGCAGCTCAGAGAGTTAGAGCAGAATAACCGAGTAATATAAGTTTACTCCATAAACCAAAGAGAGGCGATATTTCCACCGCCTCTCTTTGGCTATGTAAAGATTACGTTTTCGTACTTTTAGATTCTTGCCACGCCTGTCCTTCTAGCTGCTTCGGCCACTGCTTTAGCAACGGAGGGAACAACCCGCGGATCAAGGGGCTCGGGGATGATCCGCTCAGCCGTCAGCTCTTCATCTGATATGAGCGACGCTATTGCTTCACTGGCAGCAAGCTTCATTTCTTCATTTATTGTGCTGGCCCGTACATCGAGTGTTCCTCTGAAAATGCCTGGGAAGCCAAGACAATTGTTTATCTGGTTTGGAAAATCACTTCGTCCTGTAGCGACAACAGCGGCTCCGCCAGCCTGGGCCTCATCAGGGTAAATTTCAGGGGTTGGGTTGGCCATGGCAAAAAGAATAGGGTCCTTGGCCATGGTCTTCACCATTTCTGTGGTCACCACTCCGGGAGCCGAAATGCCAAGGAAGACATCGGCCCCCTTCAGGACCTCGGCAAGGTTTCCCATCTCTTTATTGGGATTTGTCTCTTTTGCAATCTCATCTTTGGCCCAGTTCATATGCTCAGGCCGGCCATTGTAAATAGCGCCGCTCCGGTCGCAGAGTATAACATTCTTTGCTCCGGCAGAGAGCAAAAAGCGGCATATGGCAATGCCAGCGGCACCAGCGCCGCTCATGACGATCTTCACATCTTCGATGTTTTTCTTAACCAGCTTGAAAGAGTTTATGAGGCCTGCAAGAACTATAACCGCCGTTCCATGCTGATCATCATGGAATACGGGAATATCACATACCTCCTTAAGCCGGCGTTCAATTTCGAAGCATCGGGGAGCTGAAATGTCCTCAAGATTTATGCCGCCAAAAGCTGGGGTAATAAGGGCAGTGGTCCGCACGATTTCTTCAGGATCCTGGGATCTGATACAGATTGGAAAAGCGTCTACATTTGCAAAGCGCTTAAAGAGAACGGCTTTGCCTTCCATGACAGGCAGGGCTGCGTCAGGGCCAATATCTCCCAGACCAAGCACGGCAGATCCGTCGGTAACGACAGCCACCATGTTTCCCTTAGAGGTGACATCATAGACAGCGTCAGGGTTTTTCTCTATTTCTCTGCACGGTTCAGCGACGCCTGGAGTATAGGCGATGGCAAGGTCTTCCATACTTTCAACAGGAAGTTTGCTTGTAATGGCAACTTTCCCTTTTGACTGCTGATGGGCTAATAGGGCCTTGGCGAAGATTGCTTCTTTCCGCATGGGAATCCTCCTTTTATTTCGTGGGCTGCTAGGCGAGATAGCGAATTCCCCCGATAGTTTATAATTACCAGCTTATTATTCTACACATCAAATCGCCTTTTCGTCTTCTTTTTCTTTGACGACTTATAAAAAATTATGAGAGAATAAACAAAAGAGAGGTGAGTGGTATGGCAAACAGGTTTTTTCGTTGGGTGGGTATTGTCTGTCTTATCTTTTTATTTGCAACAGCTGCTCTCGCCCAAAGTTCTGTTCAACCCGATGAAATAGAACTCCCAGAATCCCTGAAAAATTCCGGGAAGGAGGTTTCCGCTCCAATCTCAGAGGATGGAGCCTCCCAATCCTTGCCAGAAGGGCTTCGACAAGAAATAACTTATTCAGATCAGGGGACTCCAAGAGAGGTGAGACATAGCTTTCTTCATGTAGAAGGAAACCCTGTGCCGGATACTTTTTCCTATCTGGAATATAAAGATTCTGCCTGGGTCTTTAAGAGCCGAACCGTCCCCTGGGGAGATGATGGATATTGGACTGTCAAAAAGAGAAACACCACAGAGGGGCAAAAAATAATCACAGACGGCATAAAACAGCGGGGCTGGTATAGAGGAAAAGTGCGTTTAAGGGGCACTCCTGAAAATTGGGTCTACGTGGAATGGAAAGATGGGCGGGGCTTTGTGGCTCCTCACCGAATGGAGGCCTTTGCCGGAGAACTTGACCTTCCCTTCCTTCCCAGAAGAAAACAGGCGGAGTGCCGTACCACCTGATAAAAGAAACAGGCCCCGGTTCGGGGCCATGGTAAAATAAAAAAAGAGTGAGTGTTTTAGCTTGTTTCTTCTAAAGACTGTGCGTATACTAGGCAGGTTGAGTTAAAATACTAAGATAAAGCTGTCAAGTAAAGAAGTGGGAGGACGTAATGCGGGCTTTAACATCGAACTTTGCCAAAGGGCTTATCACCCCCTGTCTTAAAATAAAAACAGTTTCTTTCGTGGAAGAAATGAGCTCACAGCGCCAAGCCTTGAGAGCAGGTTCTCCTATGGCAGGTCACAAAAATAAAACAGTAACTGCAACTACAATGACTACCACGTCGACTACTACGTCGACTACTACTACATCAACTGCTATGACATCAGGAGTTTGTACGGAACAATACCATAAAGGGCCTCTTCGGGGGTCCTTTATTTTATTTAATAATTCATAAAAAGGTGATGAAGGAGGAGTGGGTGGTGAAAAATTTTTTGGTCACAGGGTGTCTAGGGCAGATTGGAACGGAACTTGTAAAGAAGCTTCGTTGCCAGTACGGCTCCGACCATGTTGTGGGGTCTGATATTAAAACGACAGGCATAGAAAAGCTTGGTGACGGACCTTTTGAAATTCTTGATGTCCGTGAAAGTGACACCCTTGTACGTATTGTGGAGAAATATAATATTGATACGATTCTTCATCTGGCGGGTCTTCTTTCGGCTGTTGGCGAAGCAAAGCCTCAGCTTGCCTGGCAAATTAATGCTGGCGGGCTTTTTAATACATTAGAAGTAGCGCGAGAAAAACAGTGTGCGGTTTTTTTCCCCAGTTCCATAGCGGCCTTTGGGCCTAATACACCTTTGGACCATACGCCTCAGGATACCATTCAAAGGCCCGCCACCATGTATGGCATTACGAAGGTAACAGGAGAGCTTCTTTGCGATTACTACCATAAAAAATATGGCCTGGATACACGAGGTGTCCGTTTTCCAGGCCTGATATCCTACGAGACAGAACCAGGTGGAGGAACGACTGACTATGCCGTAGAAATTTACTATAAGGCTATTGCCGATGGTCATTATGATTCATTCATTGCCGCGGGCACCTATATGGATATGATGTATATGCCCGATGCTATAGATGCTGTTATCCAGCTTATGGAGGCAGATTCTTCAAAACTGAAACATCGCAACGCCTTCAATATTTCTGCCATGAGCTTTGATCCCGAGGAGTTGGCGGCTTCAATCAGAAAGTACATACCCCATTTCACGTTGGGATATAAAGTGGATCCTGTTCGACAGTCTATTGCCGAGTCCTGGCCAAACTCTCTGGATGTAAGCGCTGCCAGGGAAGAGTGGGGATTTGACCCCAAATATGATCTCGATAAAATGACCGAGGATATGTTGGCCCATCTCAAAGAGACCCTAAAAGTGAAAAAATGTAACAAAAAGTAAAAGAAAAATTATCTAAGAGGGGGAAGAAAAGATGACCATAAAGAAAACCTTTATTACAGAAGAGCTGGACCGGTTGAAAAGGGAAGGCTTGTATACGAATATACCTGTCATAGCAGGCCCTCAGGGAGCATGGGTAGAGATAGAGGGGAAAAAATATCTTTCGTGCTGCTCTAATAACTATCTGGGTTTCTGTAACGACCCCGCTCTTATTGAAGCGGTCAAGAAGTATGTTGATAAATGGGGAGTTGGGCCCGGAGCGGTCCGTACCATTGCGGGAACCCTTGACCTTCACCTGGAACTAGAGAAAAAACTCGCAGAATTTAAGGGTACAGAGGCGGCTATGGTGGTCCAGTCCGGTTTTTGCGCAAACCTGGCAGCCATTCCTCCTCTGGTAAGCAAAGGAGATCTTATCTTTAGTGACGAATTAAACCATGCGTCAATTATCGACGGGTGCCGTTTAAGCCGAGCTGAAATAGTCCGCTTTAAACACGCGGATCCAGAGAATCTTGATGCTCAGCTGGCAAAATATGACAATGTAAACTGTCACAAACTTGTTATCAGCGATGGGGTCTTTTCCATGGACGGCGATATAGCTCCGCTGCCAGCGCTTGTTGAAGTGGCAGAAAAGCATGGAGCTATGATCATGGTGGATGACGCCCATGGAGAAGGTGTCCTTGGCCGAGGCGGCAGAGGAATTGTGGACCACTTCAATCTTCATGGCCGGGTCGATGTAGAAGTTGGCACCCTTTCCAAGGCTTTTGGCGTAGTTGGCGGTTTTGTAGCCGGAGATGCCGAATTGGTAGATTATATTAGGCAAAAAGCTCGTCCCAACCTTTTCAGCAGCGCTATGACCGTTCCTGATATTGGTGCGAACCTGGCTGCCCTTGAAGAGCTTTCAAGAAGTGAAGATCGGGTTAAACGCCTCTGGGAAAACGGACGATACCTCAAAAAGGGACTTAAAGACATGGGCTTCAACATTGGGCATAGCGAAACGCCCATCACACCTGTCATTATTGGGGAAGCTACAGAGGCCAAGAAATTCAGCGCCCGCCTCTTTGAAGAGGGAGTCTTTGCCGGCGCTATTACATTCCCCACAGTGCCTATGGGGACAGCTCGCATTCGAGTGATGGTCTCAGCTGCTCACACAAAGGAAGACCTTAATTTTGCCCTTCAGAAATTCCAGCTTGTTGGAGAGGAAATGAAAATTATCTCATCATCGAGATAGATATAAACGAGGATACACATAGAGTGGAAGGAGAAATGTATATGTTTGAGAAAGCATGGGAAGAATTAGAGAAGACGGATCGGGCCATAGCCGACGTTATAACCCGTGAACGGGAGCGTCAGGAACATGGCATCGAGCTTATAGCCTCAGAGAACTTTGTATCCCCCGCCGTCATGTGCGCCATGGGATCAGTGCTGACCAATAAATACGCGGAAGGCTACCCTGCCCACCGCTACTACGGAGGCTGCCACGTAGTTGATGAAGCCGAGAACCTTGCCCGTGACAGAGCGAAACAGCTTTTTGGCTGCGACCACGTGAACGTCCAGCCTCACTCCGGCTCCCAGGCCAACATGGCAGTCTACTTTACATGCCTTGAGCCCGGCGACACCATTCTGGCCATGAACTTGTCCCACGGCGGCCACCTGACCCATGGCTCCCCGGTGAACTTTTCCGGACAGCTGTACAACATCATTCCTTACGGAGTGAGCAAAGATACAGAGACCATCGACTTTGCCGAAGTTGAACGCCTTGCCCTAGCCCACAGGCCTAAGCTCATCGTCTGCGGCGGCAGCGCCTATCCCCGTGAGATTGATGCGGAGAAATTCCGCGAGATAGCGGACAAGGCAGGCTCTCTGCTGATGTTCGACATTGCGCACATAGCGGGTCTTGTGGCGGCGAAGCTTCACAAAGACCCCATTCCATTCTGCGATTTTGTCACCACCACCACCCATAAGACCCTTCGCGGCCCCCGCGGCGGCATGATCATGTGCCGAGAGGCCTTTGCCAAGGGAGTTGACAAGAGCATCTTCCCCGGCATGCAGGGCGGTCCTCTTATGCACATTATCGCGTCCAAGGCAGTGGCTTTTGAGGAAGCCCTTCAGCCGTCCTTCAAGGAGTACCAGGGCAGAATAGTCAAGAACGCGGCCTCCCTCGCGGAAGCCCTTCTGAAACATGATTTTCATCTTGTTTCCGGTGGAACGGACAACCACCTTATCCTGATCAACCTCACGAGCCGTGGCGTAACGGGTAAGGCCCTTGAGACAGCCCTTGACAAGGCAGGCATCACGGTGAACAAGAACACAGTGCCTTTCGACACCCAGAGCCCCTTTATCACCAGCGGAGTGAGAATCGGCACGCCGGCGGTGACCACCCGCGGCTTTGGTTCCAGCGAGATGGAGCAGATAGCGTCCTGGATGGACGAAGTGGCGAAGAACGTAGAGAACGATAAGGTACTTTCCCGCATCCGCGCCGAGGTCCTTGATCTCTGTGGCAAATATCCCCTCTACGCGGGAATGTAAGC
>NZ_DGZF01000011.1:238505-238695 GCF_002396985.1 Aminobacterium sp. UBA4987 | reverse complement strand
CCTATAGTTGCACACACTACTATTACCATTGCTGGGTATCCTCTAGATGTTAACTTTTTCCCTATAATATAACCCAAGACGATATAGCCTGCTATTATGAGAGCTGTAGATATGACTTTTCCGAAGTTGATCAGATCAGAAGCTCTTTTTAGTATGGTAATTCCCCCTTTTTATTTCCCGGGAAATAAAA
>NZ_DGZF01000011.1:0-238326 GCF_002396985.1 Aminobacterium sp. UBA4987 | reverse complement strand
TTTTATTTCCCGGGAAATAAAATCGAAGCTGAGTCCTCCAAAAGCGTTTCCAGCCTTTCAATCTGTTCTATTGTGAGTCCGTCAATTGATAGCTTTTTCTTAACTCCATTTCCCGTCACCTTTATTTTGATTCCGTGACGTTCAGCCATGGATTGCATAAACGGCGAAGAATAAGAAATCTTTGAATATGGTGTCTTATTTTGAATAAAATCTGTTCTTTTAATTTCTTGTATCAGTTTCTCCAGTTTCCTGACTGACATTTCTTCTCGCATTACGCGAAGAGCAAGAGCTTCCATCTGATTTTCTGTTTCAAGAGCCAAAAGAGCCCTTCCGTGACCTTCTGTTATGCTTCCATTCTCTATCATCTGATGAATCCGTTCAGGCAGCTGCAGCAATCGTAATTTGTTCGTGAGAAGGGTGCGGCTCCAGCCTATGCGCCCCGCAAGCTCTTCCTGAGTGAGCTCAAAGGTTTGAAGCAGTTCTCGAATGGCCCGTGCAACTTCCAGAGGTGAAAGATCCTCCCGTTGTATATTTTCAATGAGAGAAATTTCCTGAACATCTTTTTCTGTACCCTCGAAGAAAAAAACCGGGACTTCGTTCAATCCGGCCATTTGCGCAGCTCTCCATCGCCGTTCACCAGCAACAATCTGGTATCCATCTTTTATTTTTCGAACAACAAGCGGCTGGATAACGCCGTGGGTCTTGATAGAGTCGGCAAGGGCCTGCAATTTTTCTTCATCCCATGTTTTCCGCGGCTGGTTAATATTGGGCTGCAGAAGAGAGAGAGGAAGGCTTGTTGCATTTTGCTTCCCTTTTTCTCCAGCAAGATCGCCCGCCCCAGGAATAAGGGCCCCAAGACCCCGTCCTAATGCCTTTCCTTTTGCTGCAACCATCGCTCCGCAACCTCCATGGAAAAGTTCATGTACGCCTTGGCACCTGTACATGTTGGCTCATAATAGGCAATTGGCATTGCGTGGCTTGGCGCTTCAGATAATTTTACATTACGGGGAACAATGGTAGAAAAGACAATCTCACCAAATTGCCTGCGAACTTCCTCAACAACATCATTGGCAAGACGGGTTCGCGAATCGTACATTGTTAGAAGAACCCCATCAACAGCCAAATCAGGATTAAGACAATCTCTCACTAACCCTATAGTATGGGCAAGTTGTCCAACGCCTTCGAGGGCGTAGTACTCGCACTGAATGGGGACAACCAGCTTATGGGCCGCGACAAGAGCATTGATTGTTAACAACCCCAGGGAAGGAGGGCAATCTATAATTGCAACATCGAATTGATTAAGATTCGCCATATGCCTTCGAAGACAGGTCTCTCTGCTTATGACAGAGGCAAGCTCAACTTCCGCCCCCGCAAGATCGATTGTGGCAGGGAGAAGAGAAACACCTTGCCAAGAAGTAGCCATTAGGGCATCTTGTGCGGAAGCACCCCCCAATAGCACATCATACAAACTTACTTCAATAGCCCTCGCCTCTATGCCCAGGCCGCTCGTACAATTTCCCTGAGGATCCATGTCCACAGCAAGAACAGAGTAACCTAAACGCCCCAGTTCTGCAGAAAGATTTACGCACGTTGTTGTTTTACCAACGCCACCTTTCTGGTTCGTTACAGCTATAGAAAGCACAATGTCACCTCCACCAGAATTTCTTTTCTGCCATTCCCGTTTTCCTAGGAAATTCTTTTGGACATGGCTTCTTTTTTTGCCATGTTAAAAGAAAATGCTCCTTCCCGTTAAGGCTGTAATAGAAAATATCAGGAGCCGAAAGGCCGAGACGATACTCCTGACCAGCCAGGGGTTCTATTTCCTCTTTATATAATGGTCCCTTAAAGGCAAGGGCTTTCCCGCCCTGAGCAACAAAAGGGGAGAGATATTCAAGCAACACTCCAGCTCCCTTGACAGCTCTGGCGCCTGCCAGAGAAAATGTTTCTCTCCGGGACAGAGCGAACTCTTCAGCCCTGGAGCAGATGATGGTAACATTCTTCAAGTGGAGAAGACCCGATAGTTCTTCAAGAGCCACGCACTTTTTTTTAACGCTATCGAGAAGGGTGATATGTAAATCCGGCCGGCAAATGGCCCACACCATCCCCGGCAGCCCGCCGCCTGTCCCTACATCGATAATATCTCCCTCCTGGGGGAGGAGGGGAACTGAATAAAGACAGTCGAGAATATGTTCCGACCAAAGGGTCTCTCTATCCTGAGGCCCTGTAAGGCGGACTCTGCCAGAGAATGACACCAGTCCATCTATATATGTTTCTAGAGCTTTTCTGTTATGTTCCGCTATTTCAGCAACGATATTTTCATTTAAATGCTGGAACACTGGCTATCCTCCTAACGACAACAAACAGATATCTTTCTGATATCATAACCCTTACAAAGGAGATATCCAAATAAATAAAGATTATTTTGCCCCAATATAATCAGGCAGGTGTATTACTCGTGGCATACAAGAATTTTATAAAAGGTGTTGTTCTTTTTCTTTTTTTTGTTCTATTTAAAAGCGTTATTCTATTTGCAGATACTTCGCCCAATCTCATTCCCGTTACCGTTTTAAATGTCATTGACGGTGATACGATCACTGTCTCCCTTCCCAATGGGAAAGTAGAGCGAGTTCGATATTTGCTTATAGATACGCCGGAACTCCATCATCCTTTTCATGGAAAAGAGGAATTCAGCGAAAGGGCATGCCGCCTCAACGGCCAGCTCCTAGAGCTCGGAGATATCTTACTGGAATTCGATGTTGAAAAAAGAGACCGTTACGGCCGGCTCCTCGCCTATGTTTGGTGCCGTTCCAGCAAAGAAATGTTTCTCATTAACGAGGAGCTTGTCAGAAGAGGAGCGGCTATGCCTTTAATTATCCCTCCCAATAAAAAATATACCCATTGCATTCAAAGGGCCCTTGCCCATGCCAGAAGAGAAAAGGCCGGACTATGGGGACAAGCCTCAAACAGGCTTTTTACTTCGAAGGAAATATGGACATTCCTTCCCTTTCTGAAGGGAAATTTTATATTAGCTTCGGTTACCGTTGATTCTGTGCAATCCACACCTTCAAAAATACTCCTTAAAGACGGAGCTTTTTTTCTCGTCATTTATAAAAGCGACATATACAAATTCCGTCATCTTCACTTGGATAAAGGGGCAAATCTAACTGTTATGGGGAAAGTTGAAACTAGTTACAGTGGAAGTGAAATGATCATTAGCGACCCTTTACAAATTATTAAATTTAATTTTTAAAGGGCTTTTGTCTAGTGGCATTTAAAAAACTCTCCACAGAGAGATAAGTTATCCACATATCCCATATAATCTCATTAAACAGTTGACAAATCCACGGGTTTTCCACTATCTTATCCACTTATCCACACCATCAAAAAATTAGAAAAGACCCTATATGTAGGCAATTCTTATTTGAATTATTAAAATTATCTGCCTAGTATTCTGTCAGCACTCTTGCCGATGACAAATTACCTGGAAAAGGGTATTGTAAGATTTGAATTGCTTCTTTTTATGAGAAGATACGAGGTGTACTATGAAGAAACGACGTGTTTTTTTCCTGTCCTTAGCAGCCCTGTTTGCTATAGGCGCTGTTTCATTATACGCTCTTAGTGGAATAAACTTTGGAACTGAAACTCTTCGCTCCGTTCTTGAAAAAAGTTTTGGCCCTGAATCTCCTTGCGTTCTCTCGGTGGGAGAGATAAAAGGGAATCCCATATCTGGCTATACTATTTACAATCTCGCTCTTTCCACTCCTGTTTCACCCATTTATGAAGCAGAAATGGTGTTTGCCCGTCCGTCCCTCTCTTCTCTTATTGCAAGACGCCCGGTAATTCATAAACTCCGCATTGAGTCCTTTACTATTTTTGCTGATACCCTTTCAGGGGTGTCAATGAACACAAAAGAAGGGAATAAACTTCAAAACCTTCCATTATTGGAAGTGGAGATGGAAAAAGGACGGGTAACCGGTTCTCCCATTGGTAGTGTTTCCCTTGAAAAAGGCCGCCTTCATCTAGAAAGAAATCAATTTGAAGCCACAATCCAAAGCAAGTTAAACGATCTTCTTATTGAGATAGAAACAACCGGCAAATATGGAGAAGATGGGATATCTGTGCAAAATCTTACGGCAAAAACTGAAGATAGCCTTCTCCGCCTCTCAGGACGCCTTACACATGAAATTGGTCTTGCGGGAAAAATAGAGTCTATATATTTAGCAGACATACAGAAAGCTCTGCCATCTTCCGAAAAAGGGCAGGAGGTTTCTTTATCCGGTCAGGGTGCGTCGAGTCTGATTATACGAGGAAGGTGGCCTAATCTCGTCGCAGAAGGTGGCCTTTACGCAGAAAAGGCAAACCTTGCCGGATTTGATCTTTCTCAAACTCTATGCCGTTGGTCGTGGGATGGAAAAAACATAAGTTTTTTAGATATTAAAGGAGAAGCTTTTCAATCTCCCATTACAGGTTCTATCATTCTGGCACAAAACAATTTTGTCCATTTTGACCTTTCTGGCAAGGATGTTGTCCCTTCGAAATGGTACGGAGTATTTCCTTGGTTGAAGTTTGCCCAAGGTCCTCTGGAAACGCTCCATTTGGATCTCGCTATGCAAGGCGGCAACAAAAATGGCACTGTTACATTTTCCAGCCCGGCCACAGCCATGTCCGGCATTCCCTTAGAAAATGTTTCAGGGACAGTGGCGTTCAATCCTGACAACACGCTGACAGTCAAAACTCATGGGGAATGGCATAAAGCCCGGGTTGTGGGGGAGGGAACGGTTTCTCTCGGCAAAGATCCAATGCTTGATCTTGCTCTTTCAACATCTCGTCTCGCGCTGAAAAACATCCGTAGTACAAAAGCCCCCCTTCGCTCGTTGGCTCTAGAAGGAGATGTAGCTGGCACGATAAAATTATTGGGGCCTTCTTCTTCTTTTTTTATAACAGGCCAATTTGGCTCTGAACGGATTCGCCTCGGCGGAAATCTTTTGGAAAAACTTTCTATAGCCTTTGAACAGAAAGAAAATGTAACAACGGTATCTTCCTTTTCAGCTTTTCTTGGAAAAACCCCAATACAGGGAAAGGGGCATCTTACAAACCTGTTTTCTGAAGAAGAAACTTATGTAAACTTTGAAGGGCGAGGAGAAAAATTGCAGCCATCGTTCCTTGAACAAGTTTTCCCCGCTATAAAAACTCTCAAAATGAGAGGACCAGTTTCTCTGGAATGGAAATTAACAGGCCCGGCGCAAAATGCAGCATTAGACATAAACATTCAAGGAACCAGCAACTCCATATTTGATACTGTTCCTCTTGAACAATTCCTTTTATCCGGCCGGTATGAGAAGGGACAATTAGCGTTGACAAAAATCAATGCAAGGATAATGGACGGAATCCTTTCTTGTGCAGGAGTTTTCAACATGCAAAAGGACACGCCCTTCTTGCAGCTTGAGGGCAACGTTGAGAAAATCCATCTATCACGCCTTGCGGAAATATCCCCAAATTGGCCTTCTCTGAAGGGACAAGTATCGAGTTCTTTCTCCTTGTCAGGCCCCTTGAACTCCCCCGGGATAACAGCCACTCTGGATGGGGAAAAAATTTCCCTTATGGGACTTCTGCTTGATCGCACAACTATGGAATTTGCGGGCTCGCTCAGGGACCTTTCTATTGAAAAGGCTGAGATAGCCCTTGGAGACTCTTTATTGACAGGGTCAGGGCTCTTGTCTTTTGAAAAGGGACTGGATATCAATATTACCATTCCACCAACCCATATTCAAAAGATCATAAGCCAATGGTATCCTAACACCCCGGTGGATGGGGTTGTATCTGGCGAAATTGCCTTTTCAGGCCCCTTCTCAAATCCGGTAATGGATGTCAAGGGGACATTGCCCACGCTACGCATTGGGGGACTGGCGCTCAATGATGTCGCCCTTATGGCGAAACCTGAAAAAAATGGGGTTATTCAATTTTCTCTCGACAGTATCTATAAAAAGTTTAATCTATCCCTTACTGGAGAGGGATCTCCATCTTCAGACGGATGGCTTTTTTCCCTTTCCTCCGGCCCAGAGGGGCTGCCCCTTGAAAAATTGACAGCGAATGGAAATGGGCAGCAACATTTCTTCGGCACTCTTCAGCTGTTATGTGAAGGAAAGATTACATCGAAAGGAATTTCTGGAAAAGGGATACTTACATCCCCTAAGGTAAAATTTTACGGATTTACCCTTTCTAACCTCGATCTGCCTTTTGAAACAACTGCGGAGGGCAGGGTTGTCATTGCTGATGGGAAAGCAAAAGCCTACGACGGCAAGGGAGCCATCTCCGGATCCTTTGACCCCCATAAATTTCGTTGGGAAGGCTTTTTGAATTTTGAAAATATGGATCTTGAGAAAGCCTCTTCAGACTGGCTGCCGCCCCAGGGAAAAATTACCGGCACGGGCACTTTGAATCTCAATGTATCAGGCACCATGGGACAATTGAAACTTATTTTCGGGAATGGTTCTCTCTTTGCAAAAGAGGGGGCGGTTTCAGAGTTCCCCCTTGTTACAAAGATTAGTTCTAATGACGAAATCCGCTACCAGACTATCCTCGCAAATTTCAACCTTGATGGAAGAAGCGTCTACCTTCTCCCTGGCAGCCGTGTCGCAGCATATCCAGAGGATACTACGTATCGTTATTTCACAGCCAGCGGCGCTGTAGGTCTTGGAAACCAACCAATCAACTTAAAATGTGTAGGGGACATAAATCTCAAGGCTTTAAATGCTTTTTTAGGAGCCATTAGCGGCCTCATGAGCGTAGGAGATAATATCACTGACCCCTTGCTTCTTCAAAGGTTCTTATCTGGTTTAGTCGGAGGTTATTCCTCAATTCGGGATTTTCGGGAAGCAAGCTTTACGCTGTCCGGGACGTGGAATAACATTAAAATGTATGACTTAAAAGTATCTCAGCCGGCATACTCAACGTCCATTTCTTCACCCTCTCCCCTTGATGAAAAACGAACTGAAGATGAGGACGAGATTAAAATAAAGCTATCTTTCCCCACTGGGGAGGGAAAAGATAGCTCTCTTACCCCGGGGGAACAAGTGAAAAAACAGATTATGGAAAATCTTTTAAAACAGATTATTAAACCTGGCGAAGAAGATACAACAATAACATATCCGGAACGAGAAAATGGAACTACGTCCCCCAACGGGCAATAATAAGTAGAGGAGGAGAGTCATTCTTATGGGAATTACTGTACGTCAAATGCTGCGAATACCCGAATTGAACAGGATGAAAGTTATTGCCGGAGAAAGCGGCCTTGACACTAATTATGTAACCACTGTTACCGTTCTCGACGCCCCGGATATTCAGAGGTGGGTTCATGGGGGAGAATTTGTCATAACTTCCGGATACATTCTTAAAGACGATCCTGACTCTCTCGCACGGATAATTGAATGTCTTAGCCGCGGGGGTATGGCTGCTATCGGCATCAAATTTGAACGTTTTTTAAAGACTCTCCCGGCAAGTGCGAAGGAAACAGCTGACCGTCTTCATTTTCCTGTTATTGATATTCCCATCGACTATGCATTCAGTGATATTATCAACCCTGTCCTTTCAAGGGTTGTCAACGCCCAGGCCCATGAACTCAGTTTTTCAGAAAAAGTGAGTCAATCTTTTTTTGAACTCATTATCAATGGAGAAGAGGTTGATCCTATTCTCAACAACCTCCATAACTTTATTCACGTAGACATTGCCTTTGTGGACTCCATTTTCGGGCAAAGTTATTTCTGCGCTCAATCTGACAGCTTTATCGAGCTGATTCGGGAAACTGACCTGCCCCGGCTTATTCGAAAGGTTCCTAACCGGACTGTAGCCATTGGGGACAAAGTGTATGGGTATCTTTTCTTCGATGTAGATTCCACAAACATTCAAAAGAGCTGGGAAACCTCCCTTTACCATGCCATCTCGGCCCTTCTTATCTGTATCCAGAAAAAACTCGCAAAAAGCGAAGCTGAAAAACGATATCGAGATGAATTTGTACAAGACATACTTCTCAAAAATGTCCGTTTTGAAAAGGAGGTCTGGAACCGGGCCAAGCTCTTCAATTGGGATCTCAGAGGACCCCAGACAGTCGTTGTCATAGATATCGACAATTACAAACATCAATTTGGAATCGCACAACAAATAGACGAAGCCGTATCCAATCTTGAGGAGATAAAGAAGCGCATTTACTATATCGCTATCTCTCTGGTGAAAATGAAATTTCCCAATGTTCCCCATGCAGAGATGAGCGATTCTATAGTCTTCATCCTTCCGTCGCCGTTCAACGAATATGAGGTCTTCAAAAAAAACTTAAACGCAACCATAGCCTACATACAGCAGGAAGTTCTAAAGAAAACCCAATTCTCTGTAACAGTTGGAGTGGGAAGTGTTAAAGACAGCGTTTTCAGTTGTTATCAAAGTTACGATGAAGCTCGAAAGGCCCTTGAAATGATTCGAAGAACCTGCGGAAGGGGACACTCCATCTTCTGGAAAGACCTTGGTGTGTACAAACTTCTAGGGAATCTCTACAATACAAAAGACGCGGTTAATTTTTACTACGATTATATTGGAAAGCTCATCGACCATGATAAAAAGAAAAAAAACCAGCTCATCGAAACCCTTGAAACGATCATTCGGTGCAACTGGCAACTGAAACCAGCCGCAGAAGAACTGTCTATTCATTACAATACGCTGAAATATAGGTTTCGAAAGATCTGCGACCTTCTGGAATTTGACGTTAATGACAGCGAGCAACGCCTGAATGTTGCGCTTTCATTAAAACTATACTATATGGACAAATATTTGGACGTTTAATTGTCTATGTATTTCTATCGCTCTACATAAACACTTTTTTATGGTAACCATAAACATATTATTATCCCCTTTGATGTTCTTAAATGACGATGAAACACCCCGTTTCATAGTATAAAATCACCTCGTGAAAAAGGAAACTAAATTAAATTCCCAGAAGCTCTGTTGTTTAAATAAAATTTAGAACTTTCTATCAATAGCGGTATCGGGGTCATTATGCCGCAATGCTAATGGGGAGGCTTTTATTTCCTTTTTTCTTCATTATAAACATCTGTCGCTCATATTTTTATGGAGGTGTTATTTATGCCAGAAGCAGTACTTCAAGCAGCGAATAGCTGGGGTGTATGGTTAATAGCTATCGCAATCGTAGTTATCGTTCTCATTCAGTCTCTCCTTTATATTCGTCTTTCTTTCAAAACTGCAGACCTGATCGGATTTCCCAGAGAAAAATGTGTTCAGGGTCTCCGGGCTGGCGCCATTTCAGCCATAGGCCCTTCTATTGCTGTCTTCATCGTTATGGTAGGCATGATGTCAGTAGTAGGCGGTCCTATAACCTGGCTTCGACTTTCAATTATCGGTGCGGCACCTACAGAACTTACTGCTGCTACCGTTGGAGCCGAGGCCCTTGGTGTAAAGTTCGGCGGCGCGGATTATGACGTTATGGCCCTTGCCACCTCATGGTGGACCATGGCTATTAACGGCACAGGATGGCTTCTTGTAACGGCCCTTTTCACCCATAAGCTTGAAGACGTACGGGAAAAGATTGGCGGAGGCGACCCCAAATGGCTTGCCATCGTTTCTGGGGCAGCCATGCTTGGCTGCTTCGGATTCCTCAACTCTAACAGCATAATGGCCGGGTACAAGGGACTCAAGGCTGGTGCAGCTGGCGGCGGCGGTCCTCTTTATGCGGCTATCGGAGGGCTTTTGGGCATGGTGTTAATGCTGACCCTTGCTAAAAAACTAACGTGGCTCAGAGAGTATACCCTTGGAATAGCCATGCTTATTGGAATGGCCGTAGCCGTCATTCTCGTTTAGTTTTGAAGGAGGATTCTTCTTATGGTATCTAAAGCTGAATTTGACAATATATGGAAAAAACCAGTTATAAAAATAGGTGTTGTCACTGTTTTAATTCCTACGTTTATGTGCTTTTTACCAAACTTGTTCCTGTATATCAAATTTGGAGTTTTCCCGCCCGTTTCCGTGGCGTTGAAAGCATGGAGCATGATTGCCGCCATTTTTGGCGCCTTCTACATTGTTGAACCTATATCGTATTATCCCGTTCTCGGCTTGACTGGCACATACATCTCATTCTTGAGCGGAAACATAGGCAACCTTCGTCTGCCTTGCTCTGCTGTGGCTCAGGAAGTAGTGGGAGTAGAAGCCGGATCCTCTGAAGCAGAGATCGTTTCTACTCTTGGTGTGGCTGGTTCTGTTATTACGAATCTCTTTTTTACTACCTTAGCAGCAGTGGCAGGAGCAGCCCTTCTGGCCATCTTCCCCGAACCCATCGCTATTGCCTTTAAACAGTACACTGTAGCCGCTATTTTCGGTGCTGTCTTTGGCCAGTTTACCCTTAAGTTCCCTAAACTGGCCTTTGTCGGAATTGCTATTCCCATGCTTCTGCGCATTGTAGGTCCTGCTATTGGGATGCCTTTTTTGACACAGACATGGGTTGTCATCGTAGCCTCTGTATTTGGAACTATTCTCGTGGGGCGAATCCTCTATAAAAAGGGACTGCTTCATTAAAAATACAGCAACCCTCATAGCATCCCACTATGCAATTCTTAACATACTATCAACATTAAAGGGGGTATTCCCTTATGGAAATCATGAAAAAACAAGCACTGGCGCTGCAGGAGCAGATAGTCACATGGAGGCGGGATCTTCATCAGATACCCGAAACTGAAATGGACACAGTCCAGACTGAAGCCTACATTTGTGCACGCCTTGACGAGATGGGCATTCCCTACCGAAAGGGCGTAGCAGGACATGGAGTAGTGGCTGTATTGGAGGGGTCAAAGCCCGGCAAGGTGTTTGCCATACGGGCCGACTGTGATGGTCTGCCTATAAAAGAAGAAGCAGATCTTCCCTTTGCCTCCACTAACGGTTGCATGCATGCCTGCGGGCATGATGTTCACACCGCTATGGCCCTTGGAGCGGCTAAGATACTTGCTGACAATAAGGATAAACTCGAAGGAAGGGTTAAATTTATTTTCCAGCCCGGCGAAGAGGGATGCAAAGAAGGTTACGGCGGCGCAAAGCGCATGATCGACGACGGCGCTTTAGAAGATCCTCGCCCTGACGTGCTCATAGGGCTTCACACCGGCGCTATCTGGAAGGAGAATTTTAAGCCGGGAGACATCGGCTATCACTACAGCGGCATTATGGCCTGCATGGATCGATTTGAGATTCTGGTAAAAGGGAAGGGAAGCCACGGTGCCTATCCTCACGGCTCTATAGATCCCATCAGCATTGCCTGTCAGATAATCTCTGAACTCCAGACCATCGTGAGCCGAGAGATGAATCCAGTGGAACCAGCCGTTATATCCATTGGTGAAATCCACGCCGGTACGGCCTTCAACATTATTCCAGGAGAGTGCCGCATCAGCGGGACAGTGAGAGCCCTTTCCACTGAGACCAGAAAATTTATGGCCAGCCGGATTGAGAAAATCGCCCGAACAGTAGCCCGGGGAATGCGTGGCGACATAGAATTACGTTATGGATGGGAAGGCCCTTCCCCCGTAATGAACAACGCTGAGGTCACCGAGGAGCTTCGCAAGGTAGCTGTGGAAATTCTTGGAGAAGAACACGTAAAGGAAATCAAGAATGCCTCCATGGGCGGAGAGGATATCGCTTACTTCCTTGAGGAAATTCCAGGAACTTTCTTCTTCCACCCCAGCTGCAACGAGGAAAAGGGACAGATCTATCCCCACCATAATTCCCGTTTCGCCATAGACGAAGACGTTTTGTGGATTGGCCCGGCAGTTATGTCCACCATGGCTATTGAGTGGCTGAAAAAACATAAATAAAACTCTGGGGACAGACCTTTAAAGCCCGTCCCCTTTTTATGCGCCACACTGTATTCTACATTCAAAACTTCGGGAAAGGAGAATACTGTATCATGGCAAACATAAAAGACGAGGCTAAAAGAATTTTGCCTCAAATTGTTGAGTGGAGACGGCATATCCATGCTCATCCGGAATTAGGCCTTGAAACACCGGAAACAGAGGCTTATATTGTCAAAGCGCTTGAGGGGATGGGGTTCCCTTCTTCATCCATTAAAAAAGGCATTGGGGGACACGGAGTAGCGGCAGTTCTGCAAGGAGACATTCCTGGACAAACGTTGGCAATTCGCGCCGATCTTGATGCATTGCCCATAAAGGAAGAAACAGGGCTTTCCTTTGCCGCCACCAATGGCAATATGCACGCTTGCGCCCACGATGCCCATACGGCCATGGCTTTGGGAGCTGCCAAGGTGCTCATAAACCATCGCCGCGAATTGAAGGGAAGCGTTAAGTTCATCTTTCAGCCAGCAGAAGAAACCGTTATAGGAGCCAAGGCCATGATTGATGACGGAGTGCTCGAAAATCCCAAGGTTAACGCACTCATTGCCCTTCATACAGGGCTGCTCTGGAAAGACTTTTCCGTCGGACAGATTGGATATTCCCGCGGCGGAATGATGGCTTCCGCCGACCGTTTCCTTATTACGCTAAAAGGGAAGGGGGGCCACGGAGCGACCCCCCATCTGACAGTGGATCCCATCTCCATGGCTGGTCAGCTTATCTGCCGCCTTCAGACAATTCTCAGCAGGGAGATAAATCCGGTAGACCCGGCAGTTCTCACTATTGGACGAATAGCTGGAGGATCAGCCTATAACATCATCCCTGGCGAATGTATCCTAGAGGGAACCGTTCGAGTTCTTGACGTAGCCACACGAAAGATGGTTGAAGAACGCATTCGTGAACTGACCGTATCTACGGCTGAAAGCATGGGGGGTGAGGCAATGGTGGAGTATACGCCAGGCCCGCCGCCGGTGATTAACAATGAAGCCATGACCAATAAACTCATAGCCTCTGCCGCTTTACTTCTGGGGAATGATAACGTTCGGGAAATACCAGAACCATCTATGGGGGCGGAGGACGTGGCATATTTCCTTGAGCAAGTGCCAGGGACCTTCTTCTTCCATGTTGGGAGCAACCCTGACAAAGGACAAACCTATCCTCACCATAACTCCAGGTTCGATATAGATGAAGAGACTCTTTGGATTGGATCAGCCATCTTTGCCCACTTCGCTCTGAATTGGCAATAAAACTAGCTGTTAAGGGATAAATTCTACTTCTCCGCAAGGGCAGATGGAACAGGATCTGCCCTTGCTCTCTATTTTCTTAACAATGAAAGAGCATACCCCGCCGCTGCTACGAGAATAATCATGGCTCCCGCTGTAAGGTTGAAGAAAACTGCCAGCCACAATCCTGCTACAGAAAAGATCAGACTCAGGATAAAGGCTGCGGCCATCATGGAAAAAAGAGAACGGCTCCAGCCTTCGGCAATAGAAGGGGGTATGGTAAGAAGAGCAATGACGAGAATAAGGCCTACCACCCGAATAAGAAGCACTACGGCCATAGAGATGAGAATTACTGTAACATAATGCATAAGGGCAACATTGACTCCTCTGGTCTTGGCGAAATCCGTATCATAGACAAAGGCTAAAAATTCCCGGTGATAGGGAATACCCAGCAATAAAGAGAGAAAAATCAACCCTGCCATAGAGATAAGGTCGACGCGGGACACCGAGAGGATGCTTCCAAAAAGGTAGCTCATGAGGTCTTGAGCATATCCAGGAGTCAAGTCTATAAAGATAACTCCCGCTGCCATTCCCACCGCCCAGAGAACGCCAATAATAGAGTCGGCCCGCCACGGCCTTCGCCATGTGACCCACGCGATGAGAAAAGCCATTACGAGAGAAAATCCCATCGCTCCCAGAGAGGGAGAGATCTTCAGAAAAAAGGCCAGCCCCACGCCGCCATAGGCAGCATGGGCGATCCCGCCTGCAACAATAACCTGGCGCCTCACCACTACAATGCTGCCCATCATGCCGCAGATGATGCTTGCGAAAAAAGCTGCCCAGAGAGCATTTTGCATAAACTCATACTGCAGAAGTTCAATCATGACGATGCCTGTCCAGATGGTCGTGGCGGGCCAGAACCCGGTGAGGGACACCGTGGGCAACGAGTTCTATTGGGCATGTGCCGCCATATTCCATTTTCAGCATTTCCTCCGTAATTTCTCCTGACCCATGATAATACACATCCCCGCACACGCAGGCAACAGCCGTAGCACCATTGGCAATAACGGAGAGATCGTGGCTTACCAAAATGATAGTGACGTTTCCGGCAAAGGAAGCCAAGTCCTCATATAAAACCCCTCTCGCTTCTGGATCAATGCTGGCAAGAGGTTCGTCCATCAGTAGAATTCGAGGACGGGAGGCTAATGCCCTGGCAATAAGAACCCGCTGGCGCTGTCCTTGGGAAAGATCCCCCATAGGATCATTTCTCCTTCCTGCCAGGCCCATGTGTTCAAGAACGTCCATGGCAATTTTTTTGTCTTCTTCAGTAAATATCTTCCTTCGACCAATGCCAAGACGTCCCATGAGAACAACATCGAAGACAGATACGGGGAAGATTTTGTCCCGTACTCCTTCCTGGGGAACATAACCAACAGAAGTAACAGCCCTGTCCGGCGTTGTGCCTAAAACTTCAATTTTCCCCCTAGCTGGTTTCTCGAGACCAAGGATGAGCCTCAACAACGTTGTTTTACCGCCGCCGTTAGGCCCGATAATCACAAGAAACTCTCCCTGGGGAACCTGGAAAGAAGCCTGATCCAATACCATGGTTCCATTTTCATAGCCGAAAGACACGTCTTCGAACACAACCGCGGGGGCAAGATTCATTGCAGGCTCCCTCCAATAGCCCTCGCTGTTTCTGCCATATCGTCCATCCAGTTCCAGGGGAGGGGGTCTATTGCTATGATCGTTCCATTTGTTTCCCTTGCGAGATTTTCTGCCATTTTTCTTGAATATTGAGGTGATACAAAGATACTTTTTATATTCCTTTCTTTCATCAATTGAATAAGAGCTGCCAAATCAGAAGCTTTTGGCTCTTTTCCTTCCCTTTCCATAGATATCTGATGAAGCCCGTATTCCCTGGCAAAATAACCCCATGAGGGGTGAGCGACCACAAAATCCTTTTTTCTCACCCTTTCTAAAAGCTCCCTTATCGTATGGTCAAGCTCATCCACATTCTGACAAAACTGATCATAGTTTTTTGAATATTCCTCTTTATGTCCGGGGTCAACGGCCATGAGACCATCACGAATAGCTATCCCTTGAACTTTAACAAGAGAAGGTGCTAACCAGATGTGAGGATCTCCAGGCATTCGTTCAATTCCTGCATAGGTTTCCACAATACGCAGCGAGGGATTTAAGGAAACAAGCCTTGAAAGCAAGGGCTCTTCAAAAGGAAGACCTATAGAAAAATAGACAAGGCTTTTAGAAAGGGCTGCCATTTGAGCCGGCCTTGGTTCGTAGGTATGGGGGTCATCGCCAGAACGGATCAGCACCTGGACATTGACACGGGCTCCACCGATCTGCTGCACGAAATAGGCCTGGGGAGGAATAGATACGGCCACATCCATGTATTCTGACCCATAAACAGCTCCTCTGTGGAAAAATGAGAGAGAAAGCAAACAGAATAAGAGCACTGCCTTCATTACGCCTCCATGAGACATGGTTGTCACCTCGTTATAATGATCAAGCCTTCATTCGTTATTGTATTATTCTACATAAAAACCAATAAAACAAGAGAAAAGACCTTCCCTTATATCGTGGAAGGCCTCTGCATTTTCAATCTGGATAGGGCTTGTTGTCTCGGTGGTTTCTTCTCTTTGGCGCAGGACGTCCTCGAAGTTTCTGTTCCTCTCTATATATATCTTCAAGGATCTTCAAATAACGAATCTCCCACTCACGTTTGTCCATATTCTTTCGCGTAGATTCACGAGAGAGATAATCTCGCTCCTTTCTAAGAGAATAAAGGTCTCCCATGTTTCTAACGCCTCCTTATGTTTCCTGGATCGCAAGACGAATCCTGATATGCCCTAAACTTCGCGGTGCTTCATTCGCGGCTTTAAGAAGAACCACGCCGCTTCCCCGCACACCGTATATTCCCCACACACCTGTTAACAGTTCCACTTCTTGAGAACCAAGCTCCTGAAGTCCTGTGGATATGCCTCGTATAGGAGAATCAAGCCTAACGAAGATCTGAACGCCTTCAGGCAAACTCCCTTCAAGACGGCCTGTAACGCTACGGAATGTCTGCCCAGTAGCCGTTATGGTGTATAACAACTGAGCTGTTTCTCCCCTGTCATTAATATAACTATGTAAAGAAAGGGGCTGCTGGAGGATGGAAATAGCGTTCTGTTCCACTATCTCTATCTTTATGCTCACAACGGCAACAGTCCTGTCTACCCCTTCAGACACTCCGCAGGAGAGAAGAAAGGTTGCAAGGAATATCAAAACAAGCAGCTTCCTCATAATCGTTCACCTCACTTCTCGCCACGTTTCATAACAACGCGCCCCTCTTCAATAAACCGTATGGTTCTTTTACGGGGCAACACCTTCGCCTCAAGGATCAGATTGTCTCCAGGAGCAATTTCGAGGGTCTGCTCGGGTTTTTCAAGGCGATAAGATGACGGAATATTTATATCGTAAATTTTCAAAACCCACTTTCCTGGACGCAACCCTTCAAAAAGGAACCGTCCCCAACTATCAGTAAGCCTACGATGCACTTCGTCTCCATTGGCCATTTCTACGAGAACGCTTTGCAATCCGCCAGCTTCTAATGTTCCATCCTGTTTCAATGTATCACCCACGACGTATCCTTTTTCTCCCTCTATGGACGATACCGACTCTTTTCCCGAATCCGGATCTACGAGAACCACCATGCCATTAAGGGATGCGCCGTCAGTAATGCCAATGTCCATGGAGGTTATTTCGCCGTATCCGGCAATTTCTACAGTAATAGGAACCCGCTGATCAGGAACCCGGTTCCCTACGGAAGCCCGATCAACTTCCAGCAGATATGTTCCAGGGAGCAGGGCAGGGAAAAGGAACATGCCTTTTTCATCTGTAACGGATGTCTCCCCCTCAAGCTTCAGAACCACCTGAGAAATTCCCCTTTTCTCCCCATCTACCGTTTCATAGACAAGGCCTTGCAACACTCCCACATTTTTCTTTTTCGCAAGCTTGATATCAATAGGAATGACGTAGGACACCGAGTAAGATGTTTCCATATCTCCTCTGTAATCGTTTCGCTGTATACGAAACCGAAGAATGTTCTCGTTTTTAAAGGTCTGTTCGGCGATAAATTCGTATTGTTCGCTGTTATCAGCATAGTCTCTCTCATAGGAGTATCGTGTATACCAGAAAGAGAGCTTAAGGGTGGGATTTACATCCCAGACGAGAGAAATGCCCCGGTTGTCTGAAGCCCTCATGAGATAACTAGCGGCAAGAACCTCGTTATCACCAAAACCGCCATAAATGGAAACGTAGAGATCTGGAGTCAACTGGTAACTTATGAAAACATTATAATTCCACGCCGACCCGCTCTCTCCGCCAAAGCGATCCTCCTGGTCAGCATAACGGACCTCGAAAGAGTAGCTATAGCGATCCATGGTTCGCCCAATTCGAAGCCACCACGAATCTTCGCAATAGTCGTATTCGGCCGGCAGTAAACGATCTTCCATTGAAAAAGAGTCGTATCCTACTGTGAAATACCAGCCGTTGGCCAGCTCATAATCAAAATAAACCTGTAAAAGCTCTTCATAGGTCTGAGTGGTTCCCTCCGGCCGCCTGAGATTCAGGTTATCCTTATACTGATACCAGGAAACGTTTCCCTGCAGCCTGTCGCTGAATGGGTAACCTATGGTTGCGCTTGTATAATCGTAATCGTGATAATAGCCCCAAAAGTCGGTGCCTGCACGAATTCTGGCGATAGAGTAGGGGATATTGCCATTCATACGCCCCCGTAAATAAATTCTATAGGCTTTATCGTCATCGAGGGCCTCCACCCTGTCTGTATCGCATAATCCATACTCAAGTTCAAGAAGGGTATGGGCCCAGGGCCTGTATTCGGCGCTGACAGTCCATAACGTATCTTCCATGTCGGGTTTTTTCCCATAGGCCTTCCTTTCTTTCTGAAGCATATTAAGCCGCACTTCAAGATCGCTTCTTATTTTCTGGCTGATATAGAATCCAAATTCTTTTTTATCGGGATAGCCCCAGCGGCTTTTGAGAAAGTGAGCCCCGCCGCCCCAACCTAATTCAACAGGCTTTATGGCAAATCCCAGTCCCCGTCCATAAGACCCTAATGACGTAAGGCGAGATAAGGGATATCCCTGATCGCCAAGGTACAGGTCGAAAGTTTCAGTAAAGTAATTCAGCCAATACTCGTCAATATCGCCATAGATTCCATACTCGTTGACATCAGGTCCCCTAAAAAGGAATTCTATCCATCTCGTCCGTTCTTCATCGAGATAGCCCCACCCGCTCCACTCGATATTAGCGCCGTCTCCTTCGCTATTGCCCATGGCGCTGATCACCAGTTCGGTGGGCAGAACATGAAAAATATCAAGTTCCCCTCCGCCCCTGGGAATAACGTCAAGATCTACGATCACTGATGTGGAGATGGGACCTTCATCCCCGGTAGCCACAGCCTGAACTTCTACGAAATGATATCTGGAGGTGGTTCCCTCGAAAATACGCCCCTTCAATTTAAGATCAGCACTCTTGCCTGGATCAAGGGTGACTTCCGTAGGGGTAATTGTTGCCGGATATCTTTCGTCTCTGTCAGGAAGGTGGAGAAAGTAGGTTCGAGTCGTGTTAGATTTATTGATAAGCTGAAGGTCAGCCTCATAGTGCTGTCCTCCTATAATGGCCACCGGTTTTTTTACCAGAACGATCTCCATTCCTTCTACAGCGAGAATTGACACTGTAAATATCTCTTCGTCATGAACACCGTAATCCCTACGGCTCTTTACGGAATACACCACTTCATAATCTTTTGCCTGAGCAGAAGGAGGGATCTGGAAAGCCACGACACGAGTGACGCTTCCCCTGGCCGGAATAGAAAAACGTCCTGGGGGCATAAGGGGCTGCCATCCTTCAGGAAGACCTATCTCTTCTATAAAAGTTTCAAGGCTTGGCTGATAGCTTGTGATAAGAACGCTTACGCTGATAATTCTTCCCGGCTGGGTGCTTGTATGGAGTGACGATCTGGCCCGAACCTCCACTCCGTATCCTTTCGCCTGAGCCCAGGCCAGGCTCGAAGACAGCCATATAAACAAAACAAAACAAAATAGAGCCTTAATAACCCCTTTCTGCCCGATTTTTGTCATAGCGTCCACCCTCTTTATTTGAGTACCAGGGCATACTGGGCACCAAAAGCTTCATCCTCTCCGCCATCCGCTATGACCAACGCCTTATACTCTCCTGCCTTTACGCCCTGAAAGGGTATTTCAAAACGGCAGGAACATTCTGGAAAAATCCACCGTTGACCTCCTTCAAAGCGTCCGGCAAGGTTTCCCTGCTCATCGTAAAGCTCCGTCCACACCAGGGGACGGATAACACGTTCTCCTGTATTCACAATGTCGAGAGCGAGTACGGATTTGCTCCCGTCACTTATAAGCTTTTTATCGGCAAATTCAATATTCCTTATGCCTGTGTTTCCAATATCTGTAATCATTTGAACGGCATACTTAAAAATTGTCATAACATTAAAAGCCATATTGCTGTCAATGCCTTTGGGCGGTTCCAGCATGAACTGGTCAAGGGGTTCCACCATAATCATGCTCCAGTAAGTTCCACAAAGGGATGGATCCTTAGGAACCTGAATTACATAGTTAACAATTGCGGTTCCAGAAGGAGGGATAGTAAGCTGGCGAGGGGTTAAAACCATCCATAACGCATTGGACCGGCTGGTGCTCCCTGGCTGGCCATAGTCATTTCTGCCATCTGCATAGGTGAGATAGTCCGACTGATTGATAGCAACCTGAACAGGCTGTTCTTTATCGTTGTTCCTTATAACAAGCTGTCCCCGGATCTCCTGGCCAGGAGTTACCGCAAATCGATAGGTCAGATCTCCTTCTATGTCCACAGTGCTCGCCAGAACAACTCCAGTTCCCATGACAAAGAAAAAAAATACCATCACGCTTATCGTCAAAAGTGCCCTTCTCACTGTCTGTCTCATCATAGATCCACCACCGTAAAGGCAATATGGGGAGCATAGACTCCCTTGGGTGTTTCTGACGTAATACCTGTAACTTTCAATTGAAGGCATATACGATTTCGATCCCCAACTCCGGTGAAAAGAGTCGTTCCTGCAGGTTCTACTATCTGATACGATGTTCCACCCCGTACCCAACCTGCACCCATGCCGCCGTCTGTACGGCGAATCCAGATCTGGACCCCTTCTGGCAAAAGGGTGCCTTCTACAAGTTTCGCCTCTACATTCCACTGTGCGTCCTGTCCCCTTGCATTGACTACCGCTAAAGAAATAATGGAGGGGTCGCTTTCCCTCATGCCTCGTCCCCCTGAGGCTGATGCCCCGATAACAAGAGAAGACCAGCTTCCCAGGGCGATGAGTTCCATGGCCTCTGAACGATCGCTCAAAGGAGAATAAATAACGAGAAACACAAGAAGAACAGCTCGTGAGATTGCCGTGGTTCCACTCATTTTTAATCTCCTTTCTCAAGGGATAAAAAAGGGCAGCGCCCCCCAGCGCCGCCCTAAAGTACAACCACTATGCGTCCTGAATGAGAAGGGTCAGGATACGGGTTCCCGCTGCTTTCTCTGCATCTGGGCCAGCGCAAAGCTTGAGTCCGCCCTTGCCCCAGTTTCCGCAGACTTTGGAAAGACCTGTTACAAGGTCCACATACTCTGTGGAAAGAATTGTCCAGTGAGGTGTGCCAACAGCGCTCGTTCCATAAGGAGCGTTCAGTTTGGCCCACAGAGAGACATGATCGGGCATGTTAGCATTGATTTTGCCCACTATCTTTCTCACATCGGTTCCAGTAGCCATGACTGAGTACCAGATGCACTCCTCATCGCACCAGCCATATGTGCAGCCGATGTAGGTCTGCATGCAGATCTCTTCCTGTTTAATCTGCAGGCAGTTGATGGGAATAACTTTCCAGTTGATTTTCAAAGTGTCGAAAGGTGTGCACATAACAGGATCGCAATTGACGTTAAAGCCCGCCTCTTCCAGTGTCATGGGGGCCTCTTCGGCAAAAACTGCACCTGCCACAAAGACCACCATGGCGACTACTGCTAGCAGAAGAAATAGTCTTTTCATCTTTCTTTCCCCCTTTTTTTGCAGATAGCCTTATCTCCCATATACCCTTTTACGCTGCCGGAAAGCAAGAACTTATCAGGCAAACCCGCGTTACGCGGGCACCTTTACGACCCCCTTCCCAGCGAAAGAGCTGGAGCCGAATAGCTCTTTGTAAAGATTACTCAACTTAATTAAAATAGGATATCGGGATAAAACTGAAAGGGGCTGCGTAATCCCCTTGTTGAAAAAGGCTATGTGCCTGAAAAAGGCATAAGAAGCTTTCCGGGGAAACTAAGTGATATTCCTGAGGGGATCAGGGATATCACTTAGTCAATAGGTGTCAGTCCGCTCTTGATAGCGTACTTCGTCAGCTCGGCAACGGAATGAAGGTTGATCTTGCGCATTATATTATACTTATGGGTTTCCACTGTTTTGACGCTGATATGGAGGGTTTTGGCAATATCTCGATTTGCCTTGCCTTCCGCGATCAACTGCAAAACTTCCTTTTCTCTATGGCTTAAGGCAGACTCAGAGTCTGCATGTTCCTTTTCATCCCCTGAAAGAAACCCCACATACTCTTCGATCACGCACTTTGAAATGCTGGGACTCAAGTACATTTTCCCCTTTATAATTGAACGGATTGCCTCTGCGAGCTCCTGAAAGGCACATTCTTTCAGCAAAAAACCTGACGCTCCGGCTTTAAGCATTTCAGCGACAAAGCGACGATCAGCATGCATTGAAAGAGCCAGAACCTTAATTTCAGGAAGGTCTTTTTTAAGCTGGCTTGTAGCCTCTATCCCATTCAGCTCAGGCATTACCACATCCATAACCAGAACATCAGGACAATGGCATAAGGCCAGATCGATAGCCTTTCTGCCTGTATCAGCCTCGGCTATGACCTCCATATCTTCCTGAGTATTTAAGAGCGTTCTCAGACCATCACGAAGGATCTGATGGTCGTCAGCAAGCAGAATCCTGACTTTTTTCATCGATTTCACTAGACCTTTCTTCCTCTCCCTCTACAGGGACAAAAAGGGATATCTTTGTTCCTTCTCCGGGAAGAGTCTGAATCTGCATAAAACCGCCAAGATAGTTCACTCTCTCCCGGATGCTCAATAATCCAAAGTTGCTTGGGTCCCGCCCCAGTTCCCTTAACGAGGAAAGGTCGAAACCCACGCCATTATCCTTGACTTCAAGAGTTATCGTCCAAGGATCGAATCGGGATAATGTAACAACAGCTTCCGTTGTATTTGCATGTTTAATAATATTCATTACGAGTTCCCGCAGAGCCCTGAAAAGAAATATCTTTATATCCATGGGAATTTCATCTGACATTAGAAGATCCTTGAACAGGATACAAAGTCCGTGCTCTTCTTCCATTTTCTCCACCAGCCACTCAACTGCGGCATGAAAGCTTAATTCAAAAAGCATGGGAGGGCTCAGTTCGAAAATAAGGGTTCTCATCTCCTGAATTGAACGGTTGATAAGAGAAAGAACATCGTCGATAGCCCCCTGGTGATCTCTACCTTTTGTTCTCTTTTTCAGCATCTCAAGCTTAATGCGGGAAAGAGCGAGGTTTTGACCCACACTGTCATGGAGATCGGTTGAGATTCGCCGTCTCTCCCGTTCCTCTGCCACATAGAGCTCGGAAGACAAGTATTGCAGCTGGTGCTGGTTAAGACGCAACTCTTCTTGCAGTTTTTTATACGTAGTCAGATCTTTCCATGTGAGGACACAAAACCGGAGACGGGAATCTTCCTCGCGAATGGGCACCGCAGTTATTTCACCCCATATTTCTTCCCCATCTTTTCGAATAAAATGTTTCTCTTTACCTACAATCCCATCGTGCATGGCAATGCGGAGTTCGCCCATATTAATCCAGTAATCACTTCGCCACCAGGGATATGGAGCCGGCCGGCCCACAATTTCTTCAGTCTGAAAACCAAACTGTCTTACAAAGGATTCGTTCACATATTGAATGCGGGTATCCGGCCCAATTACAAACACGGCATTTGGGCTTTTGTCGAGGATGGATGAAGAAAACTTATGGTTTTCCAAAAGCACCTCTTCATTCTTTCTTCGTTCTGAATCGTCACGAGCTATAGAGAGGATATACGGCTTACCCTGAAAAGAAAAAAGGTGAGAATGAATTTCTACAGGAACAATATCACCACTACGCTTTTTCAATAAAGTTTGAAAGGTATGGTGCCCCTTCCTAAAGATATCTATGACAACAGAAGGCATTTCTTCTCTCTGTATCTGGGCATCAATGCTGATGGGGGACATAGCAAGAAGATCCTCACGCTTCACGCCGAGCATACGGCAGGCTCCTTCATTCACTTCAATGAAGGGGCCCGGGCATCCATCCTCGTCGACCTCATGAAGAAAAACGCCATCTGCCATATTATCGAAAAGCGCCGACATTGTAGCCACCCGTTCGGTTAAACTCTTTTCTCTCTCCCATCGGGCCGTTATATCCACACCAAGACAGACCACCCCGGAAAGATGATTTTCCAACATGGGGGTCATGTTGCTGCACACCCATAGGATCGTATGAAACCGACTATCCTTCCCCTGAATCTTCGTTTCGACAGTTACCGAAGCTCCCTTCACCAAGGCTATCATTCGCAAAGAGGAAAGCATCCGCTGGCGATATTCGCTATCCGGATAGAGAAGTGACAGCCATTTTCTGGAGCCTAAAAGAGAATCCGAGCTGTAACCGCTGATTCGTTCTGCAGTGCTATTCCAAAAACGGAGACATCCATCTTCATCGATAAGCGATAAAAGAAGATCGGGATGATCGAGACTGACATTGAACCATATGGAAAAGTCCTGAAACATACTGTCATCTTTTCGCTCCAGAAAACTTAATCCATCTTCAAAGGGAAGGGAAATCTGTCTGCAACTTCTTGCATATTCTCTTTCTTCCCATTTGTTTTCTTTCATCTTTTCCCTCTCTTCACAAAAAAACCGTTACCTGCCTCACGTCTTTCTTTAACCGTCAATGCACTCTTAATTGTATAAAAAGGGAAAATTCTGCTAATTTTAGAAGACCTCTCATTCGGTGGCTGCTTCATGGTGCGAAGAAAAGAAGAGGTAGATTATTAAACAGGAATGACTAAAAATTAAAAATTAGAAATATGTTAGAATGTTCTTATAATATATCAACCTTCATTTTTTTTCAATCTTAAGAGTCTGGGTTTATTCATTGACAAAGAATGACCTTGATTTTTTTATGCTGTTTACACAGATCTTTTTATGAAAAAACATGATTAAGGAGAGAACCCTTGATGTTAAGAGAGCGCATTACAGCAAAAATCAACGAATTGTCTCCAGGACACCGAAAAGTAGCGCGCTTTATTCTTGAAAAACCGCGGGAAGCGGCTTTTTTAACAGCCTCTCAACTCGGAGCCCATGTGGGAGTCAGCGAAGCCACTGTGATACGTTTCGCTTACACGCTGGGACTCTCCGGATATCAGGAACTCCACCAATCCATAAGCCACATGCTGATAGATGACCTCTCAACCCTTGCCCGTCTAGAAAAATACCGGTCATCAGGGAAAAAGGGAATCTTTGGCACGGCTATGGATAAAGATATTAACGCCATGAAAATGGCTCAATTCCGTCTCGATGAAAAAGTGCTTCTCGATTTGGCAAAGACTTTTGTTGAAGCCCCCGCCGTCTATATTGCCGGTTATCGCAGCTCTTATACTCTTGCCTATTATCTTTCCTTCTATCTATCATGGCTTTTACCGGCAGTGAAGCTCATGCCCCTGGACTCTCCCTATGAATTGCTCGTAAATGCCCCTAGAGAAAGCGTAGTTGTAGGAATAAGCTTTCCAAGATATTCTACGTGGACAGTAGATGTGCTTCGTCGGGCCCAAGAACATAATTTACAAACCGTTGCCATTACCGACGAACACACAAGTCCTTTGGCAAACCATGCCCTCCACATACTTGCTGTTCCTTATTCCCCCATTTCTTTTATCGATTCTTTTGCGGCCCCTATGAGTGTTTTGAACTGCATCATTCTCAGTATCTCTCAGCAGCTTGGTGACCAGGTAACTTCCCTTTTTGAGATTTTTGAGCAGTACTGGAAAGAACAAAATCTATACGAGCCGCCCATGCTCTGATTAAGGAGGGATCTTGACAAAAAAACAACAAATACGTTTTAAGGGATAGATGAAGAGGAGAAGAGAGAGAAACTTTTAAAAAGAATAATTTTTTATGTGAAGAGAAGAGAGAAGGAGGGGAACCCAATGGAAGGCCGCTTTGGCGCCATTTTGCGAGTAGACCTGTCTTCTCGTAAAATGACAAAAGAAGCTTTGGACGAAAGGCTCCTTCGTAATTATATCGGAGGCCGCGGCTATGCCTCCAAAGTCCTTTACGATGAAAATCCTCCCAACGTTGATCCACTGAGCCCTGAAAACCGCCTCATCATCGCAACCGGACCTTTAACGGGACGAGCAGCACCTGCTGCAGGCCGATATATGGTTGTTACCAAAAGCCCCCTCACCGGCTATATTGCATCAAGCAATTCCGGGGGGTTCTGGGGAGCCGAGCTCGCTAAAACCGGCTGGTTCATGCTTATTATTGAAGGAAAAGCCGATGGTCCAGTCTACATTAACATCCGTGATGATCAGGTGGAGATTCGGGATGGAAGCCACCTTTGGGGACAAAACACCCACATCGCCACCGATCAAATCCTTGAGGACATTCAAGACCCAAAGGCCAAGGTCCTCTGCATCGGCCCGGCTGGAGAGCATCTTTCCCCCATTGCGTCCATAATGAACGAAAAGAACAGAGCCGCTGGGCGAAGCGGAGTAGGCGCAGTTATGGGGTCAAAAAACCTTAAAGCCATCGCTGTACGAGGAACATCCCGACCCTATGTCGCCAACTCTGAAGAATTCTCTGCTGTGTTAAAAGAAAGAGCAGCCAAACTCAAGGCTCATCCTGTCACAAGTCAGGGATTGCCGGCCTATGGAACAGCCATATTGGTGAATATCATCAACCAGACCGGAGCCTACCCTTACCGCAACTGGCAAGGAGCCTATATGGAGGACGCAGATAAACAATCTGGAGAAACTCTTGCAGCAAAATATCTAACAGACAATTACCACTGCTTCGGTTGTCCTATTGGCTGTGGACGTATTACAAAGGTTAACGATATAGCCGGAGAAGGGCCAGAGTACGAAAGTATCTTCGCCCTTGGCGCATGCTGCGGCATCGCGCCTATCGAACCCATAATAATGGCCAACTATACGTGCAATGAATATGGACTTGACACCATCAGCACAGGCGTAACCATAGCAGCTGCCATGGAGCTATATGAAAAAGGATACATCAAAAAGGAGGAGCTCGAGGGCGGTCCCGAACTCACCTTTGGCAATACAGAAGCCCTCGCGTATTGGACAGAGAAAATGGGAAAAGGGGAGGGGCTTGGCAAAAAACTTGCCCAGGGCTCCTGGCGTCTCTGTGATATGTACGGGCATCCCGAACTGTCCATGACAGTAAAAAAACAGGAAATGCCAGCCTATGATGCCAGGGCTATCCAGGGAATCGGGCTGACTTATGCCGTAAGCAACCGTGGAGCTTGCCACGTACGAGGGTACCTCATTTCTCCAGAAATTCTCGGCGCGCCAGAGAAACTAGACCCTGACGATATTTCGAAAAAACCCCTGTGGGGAAAAATCTTTCACGATCTCACCGCTGCCATCGATTCTTCGGGAATGTGTCTCTTTACATCCTTTGCTCTTGATGCCTCAGATTACGCCGCTTTTTTGAAAGCAGGGACAGGGTTTGACTATTCTGCGGACGAAATCATGACGTGCGGAGACCGAATATGGAACCTCGAGCGCCTTTTCAATTTAAGAGAAGGGCTTGATCCCAAGACTGAAGACACTCTTCCTCCGCGACTTTTGAAAGAACCTATCCCCGAAGGGCCGGGAAAGGGGAAGTTAAGCAGAGTTCCGGAAATGCTTCCTGAATATTATCAGCTGCGGGGCTGGGATGAAAATGGAGTTCCTTACCAAGAGACCCTGGAGCGTCTTGGGCTCCAGTAACATTTAACGAAAAAGAATCTCACGCAAAAAGGCCGTTCTCGAAAAAGATCGGCCTTTTCTCTCTTTTTGTTTTGTATATTGACAAGTCGCAATTCTTAAATTACTCTTGTGGTATACCAACTCTAGGATGTGGTATACCAAATGGAGAAAAAAAATCTCGCTTCACAAGCCTATGATCGCATTAAAAAAGGGATTCTTTCTCTGGAATTCCCGCCTGGATCCTCGCTTCAGGAAAGGGCCCTTGCTGAAGAGTTAGGAGTAAGCAGAACTCCTGTGCGAGAAGCCGTGCACCGCTTATCCCAGGAGGGATGGATTACTGTAAATTCCAGGAGAAATATTGAAGTTCGCTCTGTTTCTCCCGTGGAAATACGAGAGGTCTTTCAGGCCCGTTGGCTTCTAGAGCGGGATGCCCTTGATCTTATCTTTTCCGGTGATCTTTTTCGACAAACAGGACGACATATGACCAATATGCTCTCATTCATGAAAGAGTCACAGAATAACTTGCACGACTTTATTCTGGCAGACCAATCCTTCCATGCCATTTTCTTTCAAATTTTAGGAAATTCCAGGCTCCAGAGGTTCTGGAACAGTGTTAGCGAAGAAATGATCTGGCTTGGCATGCTCGCCATGAACGAGAAAAGATACGAAGCTGTATTGGGAGAACATGGGCGAGTTGTAGAAGCCCTTATTGCAAGAAGAAAAAGAGATGCTAAAGATGCCCTTCAGGATCATCTTGAAATCACTGAAGACGTGCTGATTAAAAAAATTGAGACCATTACTTCATGATATGGAAGGAGGAATGGAAAAACATGCTGATGGATGTGTCTGTATTAAGGAAAAACGGGGTATGCGAAAGAAAGGTTCTGAAATGGGATGCCTGTGTCGCTGCGGGCTACACCGGGAGAGATCAAGCAAGCGTCCTTGCTCACGTTGAGGAACTTCGAAAGATAGGAGTGCCTGCACCTGATAAAGTTCCCTCAATGTACTGGGTGGAGCCAGAACGGGTTTCTTCGTCGAATACTCTGTGGGTGGTGGGAGATTTCACTTCCGGAGAAGTAGAAGTGTTCCTGGCGCGGACCGAAGAAGGAGAGCTCTGCGTCACAGTAGCAAGCGATCATACAGATAGGGCCCTTGAAACAGTATCGGTGGCAAAAGCCAAACAAATATGTTCGAAGATTGTGGGAGCCGCTTTCTGGCGGATGGACGAAATTCGTGGGCACTGGGACAGCATTGAACTCCGATGCTGGGCAGACGGGAAACTTTATCAGGAAGGAACACTTGGGAAAATGCTACAGCCAGAAAAGCTTTTTGAACTGGCTCAAGAGGATTCACCATGCTCCTCCTGCAGGATTGCCCTCTTTAGCGGTACCCTTCCTACCCTCGGAGAGGGGCTTATTTATGGCGAAAAATACGTTCTCTCTCTTAAAGACCCCCTTCTGAACAGGGAGATTCGTCATGAATATTCTGTCCGTATTCTGCCCGACCGCAACTAAGGAGGTATGGAATGAAGCTTAGAGTAGGAGTACTGCAACTTGACATCGCCATCGGCGATGAGAAGAAAAACCGTGAGAATATCGAAAGATGGATGTCCCAGGCCTACGTTCCTTCAGATGTGCCAACGGCCATCGTGGTTCCTGAACTCTGGAATACAGGGTACGCCTTGGAACGAGCCTCTGAACTGGCAGATACTGAAGGGAAAAGAACTGCTGCCTTTCTCGGCAACCTGGCCAAGAAATATGGCGTCTGGTTTGTGGGAGGGTCAGTTCTTGTTTCCACTAAAGAGGGGCATACCAATCGGGCGCAGGCTATCAACCCTCAGGGGGAACTTGTGGCCTGGTATGACAAGGTCCACCTCTTCCGACTCATGGATGAGGATAAATACCTCCTCAGTGGCAAAAAAGACTGCCTTTTCGATCTGGAGGGGATAAAGGCCGGATGCGTCATCTGCTATGACATCCGCTTTTGCGAATGGCTCCGTACCTATGCATTGAGAGGAACGGAGGTTCTTTTCGTAAGTGCGGAATGGCCGAGCTCAAGGGTAGACCACTGGAAGACCCTTCTTCGCGCCAGAGCCATCGAGAATCAGATGTACGTGGTAGCATGCAACCGATGCGGAACTACGGGAAATACCCATTTTGCCGGGGGATCAATGGTCATCGGCCCTAAAGGAGAGGTTCTCTTTGAAGGCAGCGAAGGGGAAGAGGCCGGGTTCGTCACCCTCAACCTGGAAGCAGTTTCAGAAATTCGGAAATTCATAACAGTTTTCAATGACAGGGTTCCTGAGATCTATGATACACAAACCAAATAGGAGGGGAAGGACAATGAAGAGAAGTGGAATTTTTTTGGTGCTAGTCGTAATGGCAGCAATACTCTGGACAGGTGCGGTATTTGCAAACACAGTTGAATTCAAATTCGCTCATTCGGGAAGCCTAGAGCACCAGTATCAGATTGGCGCAGAGCACTTCAAGAAGGTAGTTGAGGAAAAATCTGGAGGAGAACTGAAGGTAAACATCTTCCCCCAGGCCCAGCTTGGCGGGGAACGGGATCTTGCTGAGGGTGTCCGAATGGGGACAATCGAAATGAGTTCGGTAGCAGCCAGCAACCTGGCAGGGTTTGTTCCTGAGCTTCAGGTTTTCGGCGTTCCCTTCCTTTTCCAGACCCGTGAGCAGGTCTATTCAGTGCTCGACGGAGCTGTTGGCAAAGACCTCGCCGACATCATGTTTGCAAAGGGGTTCAAGAACCTCTCCATCTGGGAAGTGGGCTTCCGGAATATAACGAACAACGTTCGTCCGGTGAAAACACCTGAAGATATGAAGGGACTAAAAATCCGGGTGCAGGAATCAAAGATCTGGATCGAGTTCATGAAACGCCTTGGCGCAATTGCTACACCAATTCCCTTTGGCGAACTATACACAGCATTGCAGCAAAAAGTTGTGGACGGCCAGGAGAACCCTGTAGCTACAATCTATTCCATGAAATTCTACGAAGTCCAGAAATATCTTTCCCTGACCGGCCACACCTATGAGCCGGCCATTGTGATAGCAAATCCAAAATGGTTCAATGGTCTCGACCCGAAACATCAGGCAATATTGGTGGAAGCAGCGGCCGAAGCAGCAGCCTACCAACGGGCGACCCTCGCCGAGATGGATAAGGAACGTTTCGAGATCATAAAGAAGGCCGGAGTTCAGGTGGAGGAGAATCCTGATAAAGAAGCTTTCGCAAAAGCGACAGAAGATCTTCACAAAGTTCTCGCTGACGTAGTTCCCGAAGCTCTTGTTCAAAAGATCAAGGACGAAGTAGCAAAAGTAAAATAATGCCTCTCAGCTCTGGGGGATTTCTCCCCCAGAGCTTTTTCTCGGAGAGAAATCGAGGAGTGATCCCATTGAAAAAAATTGAAAACATTTTTACTATCCTCTCGGGAATTTGTCTTGCGGTGGTCTTCTTCGTAACCTTTGGACAGGTTATCCAACGCTATGTCTTCCAGCTCCCCATGCCGTGGGCAACAGACGTGATCCGTATCTTCTTCGTCTACTCCATCTTCTTTGGCATGGGTGTAGGGGTTTTTAAGAAGGCCCACCTTAATATCGATGTCCTTGTGCAAGTATTTCCTTCATGGGCAAGGCCCTGGTTCGACCTCCTTTCAAATGTTGTGGTGATCATCTTCCTGAGTTTTGTTCTCTACTTCAGCATTCCTTTCATTAAAGCAAATGCTGACCAGGTGACTCCATATCTTCTTTTTCCCATGAGTTACATCTACATGGTCGTTCCTATTACTGTTTTATTCATGGTATTCTTCCTCATTTTAGATACATTGAGGCTCCTTATCGCTCTTGCCGGAAGAGGCGGGGCTACCGGTACAGGAAGCAGGTGAGATAGATATGCTTTGGATAATTGTCCTTTTCGGAATTTTCCTGCTGGGAATACCTATCTCCTTTTCCTTAGGCATAACGACCCTCATTGGATTATCAGGAGCCGGACTTCCCATGGAGGTTATTGTTCAACGTATGTTCACCGGTGTTGACAATTTCGCTTTTGTCGCAATTCCTCTTTTTATCCTTGCAGGAAATCTTATGGCTGTTGGAGGAATATCGAAGCGTATCACCGACTTTTCAGAAGCTCTTGTCGGGCACTGGCCAGGCGGCCTTGGGATGGTGGCTATTGTCGCATCAATGATCTTCGCCGCGGTCACTGGCTCTGCTATTGCTGCCACAGCAGCTATAGGCGCTCTTTTAATCTCCGAGATGATCTCAAAGGGATACTCCAAAGAGTACACGGCATCGCTGGTGGCCACTGCGGGATCAATTGGTCCCATTATACCCCCCAGCATTCCTCTGGTGGTCTATGGAGTCATCGTCGGAAGCTCTATTGCAAAACTCTTCATGGGCGGAGTAATACCTGGAATTCTCATGGGAGTTTTCCTCATGATCGCCAACTGGATGATCAGCAAGCGGAGGGGATACGTGGGGCGAGAAACAAAAGCCTCCTTTGCTGAACTTCGTAAAGGGCTTAAAGACGCCATTCTCGCTCTTCTCATGCCAGTTATAATTATTGGAGGAATTGTAGGAGGAATTTTCACTCCCACTGAATCGGCGTCCATTGCTGTTGCCTACTCCTTATTCCTCGGAGGAGTGGTCTATAGAGAGCTCTCCCTGGATAGTATAAAACGAGCGTTCTTTGAGGCCGCTGTTACAAACGGCATCATCCTTACGGTACTTATGACTGCGAGCCTTTTTATCTGGTTCATGACCGTAAAGATGATTCCCCAGTCTGTAACACAGAGTCTTCTCCAGGTAATCTCTTCTAAGTGGGGAGCCCTCATGGTGATGAATATCATCCTTCTTATTGCCGGAACCTTTATTGACACCACGAGCGCCCTCACCATCTTTGTGCCTCTCTTCCTTCCCCTGGTAAAGACCTTCGGGATTGATCTTATCCATTTTGGAGTAATGGTGGCAGTGAACCTAACAATAGGCATGTGCACCCCGCCTCTGGGCGTGTGTCTTTTCGTATCTTGCGAAATTGCCGGAACCTCCCTTCGGGAAATGTTTAAGGATCTCATTCTCATGCTCGTTCCGCTACTAATTTTGCTACTTCTTATAACCTACGTTCCGGGAGTTGTAACCTGGCTTCCAAATTTCCTCGGACTCTAGAACTAGAAAATCGCAACAGAGGGGGCTTCTCACAGCCCCCTCTGCGATATCTTGACATTTTCCATGTTGCGAACATAACATTACGCCATTTAAACGCAGTCCCAGCAAGTTTCACAAAAATTCTTCAGACCAAACGTCACTTCGTGGGTTTTCCCAAGTGCCTGCTTAAAAAAGTTTCCATAGCCCGGTAAAAATCGAAGCGGTTCTCTTCATTTGCGAAACCATGTCCCTCGTTATCTTTGATCATATATTCAACGTCTATATTGCGCTTACGCAACGCTTCCACAATCTGATCTGACTCAGCCTTTTTGACCCGCGGGTCATTTGCTCCCTGAGCAACAAAAAGAGGCGCCCGTATTTTATCCGCGTGAAACACAGGAGAAACTGAGCGAAGTAAATCCTTGTCTTTTTCAGGATCGCCAACCTGTTCATACATCATTTGCCGCCCCAGTTCCCAATAGGGAGGAAGGGTTTCAAGCAAGGTGAAAAGATTGGAAGGCCCAACAAAATCAACACCGCAAGCATAGATCTCCGGAGTAAAGGCCAGTCCAGCTAAAACAGCATAACCGCCATAGGAAGCGCCGTAAATGCCAACTCTCTCTGCGTCAGCTATACCCTCTTTTATGAGCCAACTCACCCCATCGGTAATGTCATTTTGCATGTTACGCCCCCATTGCCGAAAACCAGCAACCCAGAAACTTTTGCCATACCCAGTGGATCCTCTGAAATTCATCTCCAGAACCGCATATCCTCTGTTGGCAAGAAATTGAACTTCAGGGCTGAAGCCCCAAGCATCCCTGGCCCACGGACCTCCATGGGGATGAACAACCACTGGCAGATTTTTCGGCTCTACTCCTACAGGCAGGGTAAGATAGCCGTGAATGGTCAGCCCATCACGGGATGTGTACGTAATAGACCTCATCGGCGCCATCTCTTCTTCTTTTAACCACGGACTTAAATCCGCGAGTTTCTCGAAATCCCCCGTATTGCGGTCGTAAAAATAGTAGGAGCCCAGGGTTCGGTCGCTTCCCGCATATACAAGCATTCTATTTTCATCGCGGCTCATACTCGCTACCCCAACTTCGTATCCTGGAAGCTTTTCTTCTAGTATGGCCTGCAGCTGCCTCCGTTCCTCATCAAAAAAAGCGTAATGCCCCTTATCTGTGATAAAGCGAACTCCCGTAATAACCTGGCGTTTTTTAGATCGAAGAAGCCTGTAAACATCAACTTCGGGGTGCTCATAAACCAAATCGAGAAACGTTCCTGTTTCGGGGTCGTAGCGATATATTGCGCTTTTATCGCGGTGAAGATTGGATGCTACATAAAGATAACGGTTGTCGAAGGTAAAAAAGAGAGGGCTCACTGAATCCTTAAAATTAGTCGTTATAACTGTGCGGAAAGGTTCATCCTCAGTTTTTCTGTATAAAAGACTTGTCTGAACGCCATCGCTTCTTACTGCCGCCCGAAGCTTCCCCTCATTGTCTGTCAGCCATCCGGCAATATCCCCAGGGTTTTCAGCAACAAGGCCCATTTCCCCTGTGGTAACATTGATTCGATACACATCGAAAAGACGAGAATCCCGCCGATTCATGGCAATGATCATTTCGTTCTCCACATCTTCCAGATCATCAACAACTGAAACCCGTACGTTAGGAAAGGGCGTGAGTTCCTTTTTATTCTTGCCGGTAATGTCTACGGAAAAGAGGTGATAATTTTCATCCCCGCCAGAGTCCTGAATATATATTATGCGATCATTTCCCTTCCAGAAGTACCCGGCTACATTTCGGGCCGTGGCTTCTGTGAGGCGCAAAGGCTCATCATGAGATCCTATTTTTTGCACATAGACATTCATGCGCCGTTGCCACGGTTGCGTATACGCTAAATATTCTCCATTGGGGGAAAGGGAAAAAGAAACCTTTTCAGGATTTCTAAAGAAATCTTCAAGAGGAATTTGGCGAGGGAGAGCCCATAGGCTTCCAGCATTCCACATCAAAATGACAACGGCAATTCCCGTCACAAGAACAGCAAGAAATATATGCTTCCACATACCAATCTCTCCTTCAAAGAATATATCCTTCATTATGTAAAAGTCAGTTTATCACGAAAGACACTTTGCCTAATCCGATAAAATGCCGAAAGTGCTTTTGACCTATTGATTCAAGACTGAATTTACAGAATACTATAATAAGGCTTAGAGAAAAGGAGGTGTGGTTATGGATCTAGGTATTAAGAACAGAGTTGCCCTCATTATGGCGTCAAGCAGCGGCCTGGGGAAGTCTATAGCTAGACGATTCCTTATGGAAGGCGCAACAGTCATGATGGCTAGCCGCAACGAAGAAATGCTTAACCGCGCAGTTCAGGAACTTACCGATGACACTAGCGTAACTCCCTATTACACAGTATGTGACATAACCAAAGGAGAGCAAATTAAAAATCTTATACGTACGACGACAGAAAAGCTCGGTCCCATTTCTATTCTTGTAAATAACGCGGGGGGGCCTCCTGCAGGAACCTTTGACACCTTTGACGATGAAGCGTGGCAAAAAGCCTTCGAACTCAACCTTCTCAGCTACGTTAGAACCACCCGGGAGGTACTTCCTTTTATGAAGGTTCAAAAGTGGGGACGGATCGTGAATTCCACGTCTTCTTCCGTTAAACAGGTAATAGAAAACCTTATTCTATCAAACACCCTGAGACTCGGTGTTATCGGCCTCACAAAAACTCTTTCCCAGGAGCTTGCCCCTTATAATATTCTGATCAATGCCATTGGGCCCGGACGATTCGATACCCAGCGAATACGCCAGCTCGATCAGGCTTTAGCTGTCAAGCGAGGGGTTTCCGCAGATGAAATAAGCCGTGAAGCCATGAATCAGATACCTCTCGGCCGATATGGCCACCCCGACGAATACGCCAGGCTTGCCGTTTTCCTTTGTTCAGAGGCAAACAGTTACATCACGGGGCAAACCATACTTGCCGACGGAGGAATGGTAAAAGCAGTTCTTTAAAACCCCAAAGATAAGGCGGAGTGGCCGCTTAGCGCTTCATCCGCCTTATCTTCAAAACTATAGATGGCAACTCTATTTCTCTTCCTTATTTTTTTCAAAAAGGGACACTACCTCTTTTAACTGCTGACGAATGGGAAGATTCTGAGGGCAAACCTCTTCGCAGGCTCCACACTCAACACATAGGCTCGCCCTTTCATAGTCTTTTACAAACACAAAATAGGTGTCTTTGGCCATCTTCTCATCATCAAACATAAAGGCCATGTTATAGCGGTTGAAGCATTCTGGAATATTCACTCCCTGAGGGCAGGGCATACAGTAACGGCAGTTCGTGCAATCCACCTTCATCCGCCTTTTATACTCTTCCTTAACCCTTGCCACAACATCAAGATCGTGAACTGACAAGGCACCGGGGATACCCTTCGCAGCTGCCGCAATATTTTCTTTCACCTGGTTTATAGAATTCATGCCGCTCAGGACCACCGACACCTCCGGATGGTTCCAGACCCACCTCAATCCCCAGGCAGCAGGGCTCATTTCCTCCCTTGCTTCCTTCCAGATGCCCTGAATGGTATCTGGCACATTTACGGCCAGCTTTCCACCTCTTAAAGGTTCCATAATAACCACGCCAAGGCCCCGGGACGCCGCTTCTTTTAATCCTCTGGTCCCTGCCTGATAGTTCTCATCAAGATAATTGTACTGGATCTGGCAAAAATCCCAATGCCAGGCGTTGAGAATGTCTTCAAAAAGCTCATACTCTCCATGAAAGGAAAAACCTCCGTAGCGAATGCGCCCGTCTGCTTTCGCCCGTTCAAGAAAAGAGAAGACATCATGTTGCACCATATTGTCCCAACGCTGTCTGTTGAGGGAATGGACCAGATAAAAATCAATGGTATCTGTCCTTAAACGCCGCAGCTGCTCATTTAAATAAAAATCCATGTCTTCATGTTTTTCGATGAGCCACGATGGCAGCTTTGTGGCAAGGTTAACCTTTTCTCTATAACCATTCTGCAGCGCTCTTCCCACAAAAGGTTCACTCATTTCGTTATGGTAAGACCAGGCCGTATCTACATAGTTCACACCGTTGTCAATGGCGTAACGCAAAATTTCGGTGGCTTCTGCTTCATTAATATTTCCCTCTGGTGTTACAGGAAAACGCATACATCCAAAGCCGAGAATAGAAAGTTCTTCTGTCATTCCAGGCATACGTCTATACTGCATCTCCTTTCCCCCTTTCAGTCATTTCTGTCTAGTATAGCAAAATCTTCTGCGGTTGACTTTTCATTTGCATTAGGGTAAATTTTAATAACAGATTATGGGACAATCTGTCCCAATACAAAAGGAGAGTATGAATGGCACCTTCTTCCCGTCATGATGTCATCCCTCGCATTGTTCGCATTATGGAAACTCTTAGCAGGGCCGATGACCTGCTGAGCATCAGGGATATAGAAGAACGTACTGGCATTCCACGCACCACTGTTCACCGTTTTCTTCGCTCTCTGAAACAGGAAGACTGGGTTTACCAAGATCCGATCACTGAAAATTTTCGTACAGGCATCCGTTTTTTCCTCTTGTTTGACCGAAAAGCCTTTTACCATGAACTCATTCAACGCTGCGACCCTTATATGAAAGAGCTTTCGGCAAAGACCGACAAAACCGTTCTTCTTTCTATTCTCAATGGAACGGAAGGGAGATGCATCCACTCTGTAGAACCGGCAACGGCATTAAAATTCGTTGCCCATAAGGGAATGGCTATCCCTCTTTACGCCGGAGCCACAGGGAAAATCCTCCTTGCCTTCGCCAAACCGGAAATTCAGCAAAAAATCCTTTCCCAGGAACTTGTGCCATTCACTTCGAAAACAACAATTGACCCTGAAGAGCTCAAAGATCAGATCGAAATCATCAAAAAACAAAGATATGCCTTTAGCCAGGAAGAATGGATGATCCATGCGGGAGACCTGAGTATCCCCATATTTGATCGGAACGGACAGTTTGTCTGTCAGCTGGGAATCGCTGGCCTTTCTTCCAGCTTTGACGGGCACGTGGAAGAGCTTCGTGCCCTTCTGATGGAAGGGGGAGCACAGATATCATCCCAACTCTAAGAAACGGGGGGATTTACCTATGACACAACTCATAGAATGTGCTTTAAATTTAAGCGAGAGGAGCCGCCAACATGTAATGGATGCCATCTTACCAGAGGTCAGAAACCATGAACGTTACCCCAACATGGCAGAGGAGGAGCAAAAATGATCACTTCTCTTTTTCGAAATGCAGCTATTTATACCCCGGCATCAAGCCAAACTCCACTGTCAGGAGATAATCAGGGGAAGGTTGACTCTATCGCTCGGGGAGCCCTTTTATGCCGTAACGGCCTCATTGAAAAAATAGGGGAGGAGCATGCCGTAATAAAAGACCTCTCTCTTTACGATGTGGACATAGAGATCGATTGCGAAGGATGCTGCCTTATCCCAGGCTTTGTCGACCCTCACACCCACATCTGTTTCGCTGCCAGACGGGAAAGGGAGTTCTCTCAGCGTATTGCCGGCACTCCATACCTCGACATCCTTAGGGCTGGAGGTGGAATTCTTTCTTCTGTCAGAGCTGTCAAGGAGGCAAGTGAAGAAGAACTTTTTCAGACAACCCTTGAAAACGTGCTTTCTGCCCTGTCTTTCGGCACAACCACAATAGAAATAAAAAGCGGTTATGGTCTCGACACTGAAACAGAACTGAAAATGCTTCGGGTCATTGATCGCATCAGACGGGAAACTCCCCTTGACGTGGCCATTACCTTTATGGGAGCCCATGCTGTTCCCCAGGAATACAAAGAAAACCCTGACACCTTTGTCAGCATTCTCACCGATGAAATGATCCCCGCCGTAGCAAAACAGGGATTTGCCAGGTTTTGCGATGTATTCTGCGAAGATGGTGTTTTCACCCTTCAACAGAGCCGCAAGATTCTGCAATCGGCACAAAAACACGGCCTTAAACCGCGGATTCATGCAGATGAGGTTTATGATACGGGGGGAGCGGGCTTAGCTGCCGAACTTCAAACAGTTTCTGCGGAGCACCTGCTCGCCGCTTCAGAAAGAAATCTGAAAGCCATGACAGAAGCAAAAGTTATAGCCAACCTTCTGCCAGCCACTGCCTATAGTCTTCGCAAACCTTATGCACCAGCCAGGAGAATGATAGAGCTTAATGTTCCTGTGGCTCTGGCTACAGACTGCAATCCCGGATCGTGCTTTACGGAATCAATGCCCTTTGTCTTCGGCCTCGCCGTTATGAATATGAATATGACAGTACAAGAGGCCCTTGTGGCATCAACAATAAATGCCGCGTGGGCCCTTGAGAGGCAACATTCCGTAGGCAGCCTTGAAGTGGGAAAACAAGCTGATTTCCTGCTTTTAGACGGAGATTCCCCGGCTATCCTTGCCTACCATGCCGGAGTATCGCCTGTTGTTTCTGTATATAAAAAAGGAGTTTTGGTCGCCTAAAAGTTTCTTTCTGCCAAGAGGAGGGATTTTATATGGAATCCACAAATAATCTGGTCGCTCAGGCCATGACAATCAAGATGGAATCTGAACTTCCAGTCTACCCGAAGTTCAGAGAAGATATTCGAAGAGCCCCCGATAGGGGCTGGACCCTTACAAAAAAAGAAACAGAGCTCGCATTGAAAAATGCGCTCCGCTACATTCCAGAGGAACTCCATGAAAAAGTTGCCCCTGAATTCATGGAAGAGCTCAAGACACGGGGACGAATCTATGGATACCGCTTCAGACCGGAAGGACGTATCTACGGCAAACCAGTTGATGAATACAAGGGGAAGTGCCTTGCGGGCAAGGCCTTTCAGGTTATGATCGACAACAATCTGGATTTCGATGTTGCCCTCTATCCCTACGAACTTGTCACCTATGGTGAAACAGGACAAGTCTGCCAAAACTGGATGCAATACCGTCTCATTAAAAAATATCTTGAAGAACTCACAGAAAATCAGACCCTCGTTGTGGCATCCGGCCACCCCATGGGGCTCTTTAAATCAAAACCGGACGCGCCAAGGGTCATTCTCACAAACGGCCTTCTCGTAGGAATCTTCGATAACCAGGAAGAGTGGCACCGCCTCATGCAGCTTGGGGTCACCAACTACGGACAAATGACCGCCGGGGGATGGATGTATATTGGCCCTCAGGGCATTGTCCACGGCACCTTCAACACCATTATCAACGCCGGACGCCTCCATCTCGGCCTTGGAAACAACGATGACCTCGCGGGACATCTCTTCGTTTCTTCAGGCCTTGGAGGAATGAGCGGCGCTCAGCCCAAAGCGGTAGAAATAGCCAGAGGAGTTGGCATTGTTGCGGAAGTGGACGCCTCTCGCATCCAGACACGATACGACCAGGGCTGGGTATCGAGGATCACAGATGACGCAAAGGAAGCTTTTTCGCTGGCCAAGGAATACATGGCCAAGAAGGAAACCCTCTCTATTGCCTACCACGGAAATATTGTCGATTTGCTGGAATATGCCGTACAAAACAATATCCATATTGAACTTCTTTCAGACCAGACATCATGTCATGCCCCATATGACGGAGGCTATTGCCCCCAGGATTTGACCTTTGCCGAGAGGACTGAAATGCTTCACTCAGATTCTGTCAGATTCAAGGCCCTTGTGGATAAAAGCCTCAAAAAACATTTTCAACTGATCAAGGCCCTTGTTGACAGAGGAACGTACTTCTTCGATTACGGCAACTCTTTTATGAGGGCCGTCTTTGATGCTGGCGTGAAAGAAATATGTAAGAACGGGGAGGACACCAGAGAAGGCTTCATCTTTCCATCCTATGTGGAAGATATTATGGGCCCCTTGCTCTTCGATTACGGATACGGTCCATTTCGCTGGGTCTGTCTAAGCGGAAAGCCTGAAGATCTTTCAAAGACCGACCATGCCGCTATGGCCTGCATCGACTCCCATCGCCGTCCTCAGGATCGCGACAATTACATATGGATCCAAGACGCTGAAAAAAACAGACTCGTCGTCGGCACCCAGGCCCGAATCCTTTATCAGGACGCCGAAGGCCGGAGGAACATTGCCCTTGCCTTTAACAAAATGGTGCGGGAAGGGAAAATCGGCCCCGTCATGATCGGCCGAGACCACCACGACGTTTCAGGAACAGATTCCCCTTACAGAGAAACATCCAACATTAAAGACGGCAGTAATATCTGTGCGGATATGGCCTCTCATTGCTTCGCGGGAAACGCCGCTCGGGGGATGTCCCTTGTCGCCCTGCACAATGGCGGGGGAGTAGGCATAGGCAAAGTTATCAACAGCGGCTTTGGATTGGTTCTAGACGGCTCGGCAGAAGTTGATGACATCATTAGATCAGCCATGATGTGGGATGTTCTCGGCGGCGTCGCCCGCAGAGCCTGGAGTCGCTGCGACCACGCCATAGAAGTTGCTATGGATATAAACACAAAATACGCTGAAGACTATCATCTCACCCTTCCATTCATTCCTGACAACGCACTTATTGAAAAAACCGTGGAGGGAGCCTGGGAAAAGAGATAAAAACTATAGGGACCAACCTTTAATGGAGTGGAGCATTTCTCATGAAGAACGCTCCACTCTTTACATCTACTGATCTTTCTCTCAAATTTGATTTAAATATGCGATTGAGTGCAAAAGTAAAAGGATCTTCTTCAAAAAATGAATGGATATCCCCCTATGCTTTTATGTCGCCATGGACTTAATCCCCAAACTTTTTATAATGGCCTAGGCATTTTTTATTCTTTAATATTTATCGAGAGGGATTATGATTATGGTATTGGGAATTGCCTTTAGCATACTTACCGCGGCATGTTGGGCTACTTCTCCTCTTTTTCTTAAAAGGGGCATGAAGGAGCTCAATTTTTATGAGATCAACGCTATCCGTTCTATTGGCTTTTTGGCGGCTTCTTTTTTTATAGCTCTGGCGAGCGGTCCTTATGCACTTGCTTGGCATTCAGGATATCTCGTACTTTTTTCTGTTTTTGTCAATATCCTTATTTGCAATATCGTAGGGGACACTCTGTATTTCCTTGCTATTCGTGACCTTGGCATCAGCCGTTCTGTTGCTATTACCAGTTCTTACCCCCTTGTTGTCACGGCTTTATCTTATTTCTGGCTCAAAGAGGAGATCTCTTTCCATGTTCTTGCAGGAACCGCCCTTATCATCGCCGGCCTCATATGCATGAGGGGATCGGAGAGAGCCGCTCATACAACTTCGCGAGTTAAAAGAGGGTACCTTTCTGCCCTCATGGCAGCCCTCTGCTGGGGGCTTTCCATCCCCCTTACGAAGTGGGCTATCTCTGTGCAAGGCATTGATCCTGTCTCTCTAACCTTCTGGAGAGCGGCTTTTCTGGTACCTTCATCATGGCTTCTATGGCGTTTTATGTCGAGAAAAAACACTGAGCGATGGCTTTCTCTGCGACGGGCCCATCGTGGAGACTATATGAGCATACTTATGTCTGGGAGCGTTGGTCTGGCTTTAGGGGGATATGTATTTGCCCTGGCCATGAACTACGCCCCTGCATCAGTAGCGACTCCTATCACCGCTTCAAGCCCCTTCTTAACAGCTATAGGAGCTATTATTTTTATGCGAGAACATCCTCTGGCCTCCCACTGGGCGGGGATGGCCCTCATCATTAGCGGATCCATCGCAATGGGTGTTTAGACGTGAGGCTCCCCTCAAAGGGAGCCTCTTTTTGTTTCCCCCCTCTTCTCCCCATATTGTGCATTACAACATTGACTCTCATGTCACTTTTATGTATTATTGCTTTTTGGAATAAAATCTATTCCAAAACATAGAAATAGCTCAAGGAGGGTGAAAGGTGAAACGTTTTTTTACAGTTCTTTTACTTGTCTGTCTAATTGTTGCTGCAGGATCGGCAGCCTTTGCCAGTGCCAATAAACCTCTGGCCGGACAGACTATCAGCATTTTTATCGCCGCTACGGGAATTGATGAGATCATGGCAGAATTCACCAAAGACACAGGGATAAAGGTGAATTACTTGAATATGTCTTCAGGAGAAGTGCTTACAAGGCTTCGTGCCGCCAACGGGAAAATTCTGGCCGATGCCTGGTTCAGTGGGGGCGTCGATAGTTATGTAAAGGCCGCGGAAGAGGGATTTCTTGAACCTTATATATCTCCGGAGGCAGAGAAAATTCCTGCTCAATACAAAGATCCCAATGGATACTGGACTGGTCTTTCAGTGTGCGCTGTAGACTTTATCATTAACAAAGATGTGGCAAAAGAGAAAAACTTGCCTATGCCCGCAAGCTGGGCTGATCTGGGAAAACCAGAGTATAAAGGCGAGATCATTATGAGCAACCCCTCTATTTCTGGAACAAATTATTCTGTTCTCTTTCACCTCATCCAGCTTTTCGGTGAAGAAAAAGGCTGGGATCTTATAAAAAAGATCGACTCTAACATTCCCTTTTACACAAAGCGTGGAGCTGCTCCTCCCAATAAAGCTGCTCTTGGAGAAGTTGCCATTGGCATCGATCCATACGATTGCGGCGTAAAGATTATTGAACAGGGCTATCCAGTGGTCTCAGTTTTTCCAGAGGAAGGAAGTCCCGGTTTTCTCTCCCCCATTGCTATTCTGAAGGGGGCAAAAAACATGGAAGCAGCTAAAGCCTTTGTTGACTGGAGCCTTTCTAAACGAGGACAAGAAGTGCAGATGGCCAATACCGCCAAAGTGGGGACCCGGCCTGATGCCGATGTTCCCGAATATCTGAAAGGTCTTAAAGAAGCCAAGATCATTGTCGTTGACCCTGTAAAATCCGGAGAAATGAGAAAGAGCATTATTGAGAGGTGGCAGAAAGAATTTGGCAGCAAGGCAGAACAGTAAAGACAGCTTTGGTGGGGCATCGAAAGGTGCCCCCTTTTATATCTATCTCCTAATGGCAGCCAGCGTACTCATATTTATTCTCTGGCCAACAGTATGCATATTAAAGGGAAGTGTTTATTTCGATGGGGCTTTTAGCCTTGAGCATTATCGAAATCTGCTCGTCATAAACAGGACTCTCTTGAAAAACAGCCTCGTTGTGGGCTTTTGGACCACGATTCTAGCTTTGTTCATCGGGGTGTGTTGTGCCCTTTATATAACCCACACCTCATTTAAAGCCAAAAAGGCCCTCGTCATGGTGCTCCTTTTAACTATGATATCCCCTCCATTTGTTTCATCTCTGGCCTATATTATGCTTTTTGGCCGTAGGGGACTTATTACATGGAAACTATTGGGACTTCATTGGAGTCCTTATGGCCCCCACGGCATTATTATGATGGAATCCATCGAGCTGGCCACCATTGCTGCTTTTTTGATTATAGCTGTGTTAAGAGGGATTGACCGCAGTTTGGAACAAGCATCTCTAGATCTAGGCGGAAGCAAATGGAACACATTATGCCATGTTACCCTTCCTCTCGCGCGCCCGGGGATTGTAACCGCCGCACTTATTGTTTTTATTCGCTCTCTGTCAGACTTTGGAACTCCCATGTTTATTGGGGGGAATTATAATGTCCTGGCCACGCAGGCTTATATGACAGCTATAGGCATCTACAATCTTCCCAAGGCATCTGCCATTTCAACTCTACTTGTTATCCCAGCTTTCGTCGTTTTTCTTATCTATAGAAAAATGATGACTAAAACTCCTCTTTTCTCGAAAAGGGTAACAGGAGCAGATACACAAGGATCGCGTCTGCCCTCGTGGGCAAACGCCGTGATTTTCACCGTTACCTGGAGCTTCATTCTTTTTGAACTTCTAAAGTATGGAACAATCTTTTGCGGGGCCATTGTCAAAACATGGGGCGTGAACTTTTCATTAACCCTCCACCACCTCCAGACATTAAAGCTCGCTAAACTTCACTGCCTGCTTCGCAGCATTAAATATGCAACACTGGCAGCATTCACTGCCGGAATTATGGGAACAGCCCTGGCATGGTTTTTAGGAAGGCAAAAGGGCCCCTTGACCCGAACCATAGATTTTATCGCTGATCTGCCATTTATATTGCCCGGCCCTTTTTTTGGCATTGCCTATCTCCTTGCCTTTAACTGGATGCCGGAAGCTTTGCTTGGATCGGGGTTTCTTATCGTTGTAAACTGCGTGTATCGCCAGCTGACCCTAGGAATAAAAAGCGGCATTTCTGTGCTGAGTCAAGTCAATCCTGAACTTGAGGATGCCGTTCGAGATCAGGGTGGGAAAGGATTGGACGTTTTTAAAGATATTATTATGCCTTCGCTCAAGCCAGCCTTTCTTGTAAGCTTCATTAATACCTTTACGTTTACTATGACTACCGTTGGTGGGATTATTTTCCTCGTTACGCCTTACACAAAGGTCGCTACTGCAGAAATGTTCGATGCTATTCAGAATGGGGATATCGGGGTCAGCTCTGTAATGGCTTCTGTTATTATCCTTGTTGTCATGATTGTAAATGTTGGATTTTCATGGTTCTTCTTGAGAAAAAAAACAACAGACCCACAAAAGACGGAGGAAAGTTATGTACCTTCAATTGAAGCAGCTCAATAAAAAATTTGGACACTCCTATGCAGTTCGTAATTTTTCTTTTGACATGAACGAAGGAGAACTTGTTTCTCTTTTAGGCCCAAGCGGGTGTGGAAAAACAACAACCTTGCGTATGATCGGCGGTTTCCTTCAGCCTGATGAAGGAAGCATCATCCTTGAGGGAGAGGATATTACGCATCTTCCTCCTGAGAAAAGGCCTACCGCCACTGTTTTTCAAAGCTACGCTCTCTTTCCTCATATGACAGTACTTCAGAACGTCATCTATGGCCTCAAGTTCAAAAAAATAGACCGCAAGAAAGCAATGCAGATGGGGCATGAAATGCTTGCAAAGGTCGGCCTCCCCGGTTCAGCCTTTAAATCTATCGACCAGTTGAGCGGCGGGGAACAGCAGCGCGTGGCCCTTGCCAGATCCCTTGTGACAGAGCCAAAGGTTCTGCTTCTTGACGAACCTCTGAGTAATCTCGATGCCAAGCTTAGGATACGGATGAGAAGGGAAATCAGACAGCTTCAAAAGGGGATTGGTATTACTGCTATCTACGTAACCCATGACCAGGAAGAAGCCCTTGCTCTTTCAGATCGAATCGTAGTTATGGAGAAAGGAGAGATTATACAAATAGATACCCCTCGAAATATTTATTTCCACGCACAAAACTCATTTGTTGCGGATTTTATAGGACGAAGCAATATTATCACATTGCCAGGCGGAACAAAGATTGCTGTTCATCCTGAAGATATCACTTTCTTACATCAACCTGAAATGTCCGATTCATATGAAGGGACAATTCTTGGCCATCAGTTCAAAGGGGCCATGACTACTTACTTTATTGACCTGGAAGGCCAAACAATAGAAGCGGATATTCTAAGCCGAAACGATGGAAAATGGGAAGTAGGTGAAAAAGTAACGATTACATTCAACAAAGAGAACACAATGTTTCTTTCCTAGAAAGAGAGAGCAACCTCAAAAGAGAAAAAGAGCAGCTTTATACAATATAGAAAGGGAGCTCGCCGGAGCTTTTAAACGCCTACTGCCCCTAAATACCCGCCACGCCATTTAAAAAATTATGTAATTTTCTCCACAAGGTCTACAATAGGATATAATGTTGCGTACCCTTATAATCGCAGCTAATTACAAGCAGGTGATACAGATTGGAAAGAGCTTTTCCCACGGGCATTGATCTAGGTTCAACTACGGTTAAGGTTGTTGTATGTAATCCGAGAGGAAAGCTGCTTTTTTCTGCTTATGAACGTCATAACGCAGATCCCTCCGGTACTCTTTTGTCAATTTTACGTTCTTACGTTTCAAAAGCTCAAAACTTATTGCTCGACGTAGCCATCACAGGTTCTGCCGGTATGAACCTGGCATCATGCCATTCCCTTCCCTTCGTTCAGGAGGTAGTGGCTGCCGCACGGTATATACGGCAGAAGGCTCCTCATGTCCGCACGATGATAGAGTTGGGCGGAGAAGATTCAAAGATCATTTTCTTCGATGAAAACCTTAATCCCGACATGAATATGAACGGAGCCTGTGCTGGAGGAACAGGGGCATTTATTGATCAGGTCGCCTCTCTCCTTGGAATAGAGCTCGATACTTTGAATGACCTGGCCCTAAGGGGAAAAGCCATACATACTATCGCTTCCCGTTGTGGTGTTTTCGCTAAGACAGATATTCAATCCCTTCTTGCCCAACGTGCAAAACCTGAAGACATTGCCGCTTCTGTGTTTAAATCAATTGCTCTTCATGTGATTACAGCTCTATCAAGGGGACGTAATATAAAAAGACAGATTCTATTTGCCGGCGGCCCCCTTTCTTTCTTTCCTGCCCTGAGGCAAGCTTTTATCAGCAACCTCGCTCTCGACGGCGCAAGGGACGTGACTCTTCCCGAGTTTCCACGACTTTTGCCTGCCCTTGGAGCGGCACTTTTCCATGATAAGGGAAACCCTCTCTCTCTACAGGAACTGATAGGGAACATTGAGAAAGGAAAAGAACGCATTTGTATAAAAGAACCGGATTTGCCTCCCCTTTTTAAAGACGAATCAGAACAAGAGGAATGGATCCGTCATCATAACAAATGGGGTATTCCCCGTATATGCCCGCAAAAGGCAGAGGGGCCTCTGTTTCTTGGAATAGACTCTGGTTCCACCACCACAAAACTTATCTGCGTAGATCAGCAAAAAAGGCTTGTTTGCTCTTACTATCAACCCAATCGGGGAGATGCTCTTGGAGTGACTCATCGTGCTCTCCTTCATTTTAGAAAAGTACTTGCGGAGGCTGACCGTCATGATCTTGTTATAACGGAAGGGGCCAGCACAGGCTATGGAGAAGACCTTATTCGCAAGGCCCTCGACCTCAGCTATGGTTTGGTAGAAACCATGGCACACTTCAAGGCGGCTCGTACATTATGCCCTGACGTTTCTTTTGTTCTTGACATCGGCGGACAGGACATGAAAGCAATGGGAATAAAAGAAAATAATCTTGACACCATCCAGATCAATGAAGCCTGTTCATCAGGATGCGGCAGTTTTATTCAGACTTTTGCCGAATCCCTTGGATTGACAATGGATTCCTTCGCCCAGATGGCCTGTAAGTCGACCCATCCCTGCGACTTGGGGACCCGCTGTACTGTTTTCATGAACTCAAGCGTTAAACAAGCCCTTAACGAAGGGCGGACTGTCGCTGACATCGCAGCAGGTCTCGCATACTCCGTCATTCGAAACTCTCTTCATAAAGTACTAAAAATGCGTGATTATAATGAACTTGGCCCCCTTGTGGTTGTTCAGGGCGGAACATTCCAGAATCCCGCCATATTGCGAGCTATGGAAAAAATAACGGGACGTCAGGTGATTCGTCCAGTAGGAGCGGGCCTTATGGGAGCCTGGGGAGCTGCCATATATGCAATGGAGCAATGGCAAAAAGACCACACTATCTCCCAGCGCGACATTCTTGATGTTCTTGATACATGGCATGACCCTTCTGCCAAAACTTTCAATTGCCAAGGCTGCGGAAATGGATGTTCCGTTACCAGCTTGAGTTTCCCGTCCGGGCAAAAATTCTATACAGGGAACCGCTGTCAAAAAATCTTCAGCAATAGCGGAATGAAAAAACGGGGACGCAATTTTTTTGACATTCGGCTTAAGGCCCTTTTCGACCGTCCCACAGAACCGTTGGGTAAATGTCGCGGGGTCATTGGAATACCCCAAATTCTCAACACCTATGAACTTTATCCCTTCTGGTGTACCTTCTTCAGAGAAAGTGGCTTCAGGGTAGTGCTCTCTCCTTCGTCGAGCGAGAGGGTACACGAATTGGGGGCTTCTTCTGTTATGTCCGAAAACATCTGCTTCCCTGCAAAGCTGGCTCACGGCCATATTCTGGCTTTGGCAGAAAAGGGGGTAGACCGCATCTTTATGCCCCTTATCGTTCACGAAAGAAGAGAGATCCGAACAGCAAACAACAGCTTTAACTGCCCCATTGTCTGTAGTTATAGCGATGTGATCAGAAGTGCTATCAACCCCGAAAAATATTTGGGAGTCCCCTTTGACTCGCCTGTATTTTCTCTGCGCAACCCCTTTCTCTTTCATAAACAGCTTTTTTACTATGGCCTTGACCTTGGCCTTGATCGCCCCATAGTGGAGAAAGCCTTTAGGCGTGCCAGAGAAGCCCAGCAAGAATATGAACAAAGGATGTGGAATGAGGCACAAAAAGCCCTTAAGGAGGCAAAGGCGAGCCGCCGCCCTGTCCTTGCCATAGCGTGCCGCCCCTATCATCTGGATCCCCTCATCAACCACGGCATTCCACAACTCATTGCCGATCTGGGTGCCGACGCGATTCCGGCAGATCTTCTGGCTGGAGATACCTTTGAGCTCAAACTTGATGCCTGCCAGGTGGTCACCCAGTGGGCCTATACAAACAGACTTTACGCCGGGGCAAAAGCAGCAGCCAAAGAGGGTCTAGACCTCCTTCATCTTTCCTCCTTCGGCTGTGGAGTAGATGCCGTAACCATTGACCAGCTTGAAAATATAATGCGCACAAGAGGATGCAACTACTCCCTTGTTAAAATAGACGAAATTGCAAATCTCGGAGCAGCCCGTATCAGAATACGTTCCATACTTGAGTTCGGACAAACAGAGGTTCAAGCGGCTGCTATAAAGAAACCGCAGAGGGAATCCACAGATCTGAAAAAACTTGTTGTGCCATGGTTCTCTGAGCTCTATTCACCTCTTCTGCCCCCTCTTTTTGAAGGGCTTGGCATTGACGCTTCCGTACTTCCGCCACAGAATCAGCGCTCTACAGATATTGGCCTTGAATTTGTACATAACGACATGTGTTATCCAGCCATTATACTTATAGGAGACGTCTTAAAAGCCTTTGTGGAAAAAAGATATGCTCCAGAGACCACCGCCGTTTTGATGACACAAACTGGCGGACAATGCCGGGCAACAAATTATGTTCCATTGGCTAAAAAGGCTTTAGCAGCTGCTGGCTTTCCAGAAGTGGATGTTCCCACCTTTGGTGTTGAAGATTTTAATACCGCTGGCTTTTCCGTTAACAAAATAGAGGCAGCCCAGGGCCTTCTTAACGGTCTTCTGGGAGGAGACATCCTTGCCTCCCTCTACCTGGCCACTGCTCCCAGAGAGAATATCCAGGGAAGTGCCAAAGCCCTTCATGGACAATTTTTATACCGTCTTGGGGCTTTGCTAAGGGAGAAGGGATCGCTCTTCGACCTCAACTCGCTTCTGAGAGAAGCTGTGAGCCATTTTAACGCTCTGCCTGTAGCAATGGAGCATGTTCCCTCTATTGGCATCGTGGGAGAAATTTTTGTGAACTATAACGAATATGCCCAGGGCTATATTGTAGACAAGCTTATCGCCCAAAGGATAGAACCCGTGCTTCCACCGTTGTCTTCTTTCTTCTTTATGAAATTCCAGAGCAACGCCTTTAATAGGCAATCTTATTTGAGCCAGCCAGACTTTTCCACCGTGGTTAAGGAACTTTTTATTGAGCGGCTCACTGGTTATTACCAGAAAAAAGTAGAGGAGGTGCTTGAAGACTTTCGTTTTGCGTCGCCGCGACAAACCCTTCAGGTACTGGCTCGAAAAGTAACACACGTGGCCAGCCTCGCGAATCAGGCCGGTGAAGGCTGGCTCTTGCCCGCAGAAATTATTGATATGGCAGAAAAGGGAGTGAACCATATCCTTTGTCTACAGCCCTTTGGCTGTCTCGCCAACCACATTACAGGAAAGGGTATAGAGGGTGCCCTTCGACGTCTATACCCCGAACTTGACATGCTCTGTATTGACCTTGACCCGGGAACGAGTCAGACAAACAATGACAACCGACTGCAATTATTGATCATGGCTGCACAAGAAGCCTTTAAAAAAACACGAAACGGAGAAAAACAGCTTGCTTAACTCATTTTCTTTTTCAAACCAGATATGGTTTGTTTACATATCTCGCTAAATAGTATCATGTCAATGCTATAGGCTATGTATTGAAAACCTTCTTCAATGCGTCGAAGGGCTTCATCTACGGATGTAACGAAAATTCCCGCGGGTTTACCTGTCTCACGGGTAATGCGCAAGACTCTGGCCACAGTTTCCTTCATTAAGGGATGGTCTATCTGGCCAGGTATGCCCAGTGACTGGGAAAGATCGTAGGGGCCGACAAAGATCAAATCAATTCCGTCAAGACAAGCTATTTCATGAAGGCAATCAAGACACGCTACGTTCTCGCAGTGAGTTATGACCAGGGTCTCCTCATTGACTTCTTTCATGGCTTCGGTCAGTGGACGAAGACCATATCCCAATGCCCGGGGAAGAGCCACGCCCCGGGTTCCTTCGGGGAAGTATTTCGACCATGCCGCGACCTTTTTAGCTCTTTCACAGTCGTTCACCTGGGGAACATGAATTCCCTGGGCCCCCACATCGAGAACTCGTAAGATATCTGTTTCTGCTCCTTGGGTGACTCGGACAATAGGGGTCATTCCCGAAAGCTCGGCAGTCCGTATCAAATGCTGTATGGATTCCGGATTCATGGGACCATGTTCCGTATCGATAATGCAAAAGTCGAAACCGGAAAGTCCCATGATCTCCACGAGGTCTGGGCAATTAAGGCCGACAAAACTGCCAATAACGACCCCTCCCCGCTTTAGAACGTCTTTGACTCTGTTGTTCATAAAATCCCCCTCCTTATGTAGAAAAGCCTGCTCTAAATACCATAAGGAGGCTGTCATCAGAAACAGCCCCCTTTCATTTAATTAGCCAAATTCAGCAATGTCGTGAGCAACACCCCGCCCATACTTAATTCTCCTCAGAAAGTATAACTGTTTTAATGTTGCAATCAAAGGGATCAGTTTTCATTTTTTCGAATCACAAGTGCGTCCGCAGCTACAGCTCCTTCCCCTTCAGGCATTACAAAAACTGGGTTTATATCTAGTTCAAGCAAATTTTCCTCTACACAAGCAAGTTGGGAAACCTGACTTACAATTTTTGCCAAGGCGTAAACATCTCTATGGCGTTGTCCCCGTGACCCTGAAAGAAATCCAAATCCTTTCAGGTCTTGAATCATCCCCAATGCTTCTTCTTCATTCACAGGAGCGTGGCGCAGTGAGATATCACCGAGCACTTCGACATAAATGCCGCCGAGCCCAACTGCGACAACAGGGCCAAATATGGGGTCTCGTTTCATTCCTACAATACATTCCATGCCGCCTTTAACCATCTCCTGAACAAGGTAACCCTGAATCTTTTCTTCTGAAACGTGCTTTTTCATGTTCTTTCGTATTTTTTTAAGGCTGTGACGCAACTCTTCAAAGGATCGAATATCAAGATGTACCACTTCCGCTTCCGTTTTATGAAGAATCTCACCAGACATCCCTTTAAGGGCAATTGGGAAGCCGAGCTCTTCGGCTGCGTCGAAGGATTCTTCCATATCGCGACAGAGATATTCCCGTGTTACAGGGACATCATATCGAGCCAATAAACGTTTCGCATCGTACTCTGTCAACTGTGAGGGGAAAGAACTCAAAAGAGACGATTTCAGTTCGATCTTATGAGAAGCCAACTCCCTTCGCTGCCCCCAATTCACAAGGGCCTTTAAAGCGCGGGCACACTGTCTAAAACTTTGAAAAACAGGAACCCCGGCGCCTTTTAGCTGTTCAATGAATTTCTTGCCATGCTCATCATCGATCATCCACACCACGGCCTGGGGCTTTGGCGTATCTTGATAACTCCGAATCAGTTCTTCTGCCATAACTTGCCCCGCTTCTCCCACAATCATGGATAAGGCTGTAACGACCATATGAATATCCGGGTCCTCAAGGGCCGTATCGAGAACATGGCGAAAGTTCTCTGGTTTTTCTGAGATTTGAACCGTCATATCCACAGGATTTCGAGACGCTCCAAAATCAGGAATCGCTTCCTCTATCCTCTTTTTACTTGTCACTGAAAATTCCGGAACGCTCATTTTTAAATCATTCAGGCTATCGGCCATGACAATGCCGGCTCCTCCCGAAGTGGTGAGAATGGCCGCACTACTCCCATTCGTTCGGGGAGAAGCCCCGAAGAGCTGGCCTACTCCTATAATATCGTCTATGTCTTCCAGCTGGATTATGCCGTACTGCTCAAAAATAGCTTTCCATACGGCTTCGTCTCCTGTCAACGCGGCAGTATGGCTCCGTGCTGCTTTTTGGGCAGAGGGAGAACGTCCTGCCTTTAAAACGGCAACGGCAATATTTCGTTCCCTTGCCTCTTGGGCAACCTGTAAAAAACGTTCTCCTTCATCAATACCTTCAAGATACATCATGAGAAGGCGAACTTCCGGATCCCGAATGACATAGCCAGCGCACTCCACAGCATCGATATCCGCCTGATTGCCAGTTGTAACAACATATCGATACCGAACTCCATGATTGAGACCTACTCCAAAGGAGGAAAATCCGAATGCCCCGCTTTGAGAAATAAAAGCTATGTGCCCTGCCGCGGGAGGTTCTATATTATAAAGGGCGCCCGAGAAGGTTAGGGGGATTCGTGCTGCCAGGTTGAGGAGGCCCTGGCAGTTAGGGCCTAGAATTCTGATTTTTCCTTCCCGGGCTATATCTATTATTCGTTGTTGTAAAGACCCATCCCCAGTCTCAGCGAAACCTGAGGAATAGATTATGGCGTAGTGTATTCCTTTCTCAGCGCAAATTTCAAGCGCCGACGGCACCAGATGTGCTTTTATGCCAATGAGAGCCGCGTCTGTCGCTGCCGGAATTTCAGAGAGGTCATGATAGCACTGGAGCCCCCCTACTTGGTCGTATTTAGGGTTGACCGGATACACCGTACCGCTATATCCAAAACGCTGCATTGCTTTCAGAGTACGGCCAGTCAAGCTGTCAAGGTCAGCGGATGCCCCTACTATGGTTATACTTCGAGGTGTAAAAAGAGGGGATAAGTGATGGTTCTGACAATTCATTATGCAATAGCCTCCTTTTCGCTACTAGACCATAAAGGCTCTAGAAGCCTCAAAGAACGAAGGCAGGTTCGACAATACAAAAGGTAGATCTTTGTTATTTCGCTTGAAGACTCTAAAGCAACGGCACTCATCCAATCTCGAGCAGCATTGATAAGATTAAAGTGGGCTTCAACAAAAAGAGCCCTCCCCTCGCCCCTGAGTTGAAGATCTTCTTCGTGGGGAACAGAAACAACCTCAATATCTCTTCGCAATGTATTAATGAGTAAACGCGTATTCTCAAGAAAATCTGCGGAAATCACGATATTTCCATCCCTATTCAAAGATCCATTTACATAGGAAATATATCGATCTATGGGAGAGAAGATCGTGCTGTGTGTTTCTCTTTCTGGAAGAGATGGGCAGTTTGTTTCTAGTGCATTCACCGTTTGCTCAAGCAAAGTAACCCCACTTGGGGTTAAGAAGTTCTGGAACAAATCCACGTGCTCCCGCTTCATAACTCTCATCCTCCTATAATAGAAAATGGCCGTCCCCCGAGGACGGCCACCAAAGGCTAAGAGTTCAAAAGCGAAATTGCCCCTTTATTTTAAGAGGGGTTTTTCCACAAGCCTTCCCGAATCCTCGCGGGAACTTGCATCTCTTCATCAGGCCGGTCTCCTGGCTTGCTTTCGCTCTTTGGAACCCCTTCCCAGAAAAAACTCTTTCCAGTGGCATTTGGTCCCATCGTCAAGCTTACAGTGGCGGGTCCGCGCCGGATTTTCACCGGACTTCCCGTACACCTGCTGAAGTTTTATTGTATTTATTACTTTACACTCTATTCGACAAAAAAGTCAATACAAATCCTCCCTTAAAAGCATTTTCCTTTTTTCATAAAAATTAGACCTTTTTAGTAAATTTTTTAAGATAAAAAAGAGAAAAAAACAATGAGGTCTAAATCCCCTTTATACTTACGCAAACAAGGAAGTAATACAGGAAAGGAAAGCCTGAAAATATTCTATTTATTTTTCCCCCCTTTTCCTTTACAATACCACCATGCTCTATAGCAAGGAGGTTATGATCATGGACTGGGGAATGGTTCCGGGAGAAACTGTTGTTATTAAATCGAAGAATATTACCCTTCGGGATATAGTACAGGCCATCGTGGATGGCGCTGACACTGTCCCTGCGGTAAAAGAGCTCTTTAGTCTAATGGATAGTGACGAAGGAGTTAATGATCTTGGCGACATACTGGATGTTTTTGTCCCAGCTATTGAAGCGCTCCGCGGTGGCGGTGGGTGAGCAAGCTGCACTGGTCAGTGCACCAGTTGTCAGTAACATCGTCAGCAAATTGAACCTCGCCGAAGATTATTGAGAGAATTGGGCTATTGGTTAACCAATAGCCCTTTTTATTTTGCCGTCTTAAGTGGGGCGAATTCGCATAGAATTCAAGATAACTGAAATTGAACTGAAGGCCATGGCCGTTTCCGCGATGGCAGGATGGAGCAGGGCTCCCATAGCGAGGGGAATGGCAATGACGTTATAGGCAAAGGCCCAAAAGAGATTTTGGCGGATGACTGTAAAGGTCTGACGGGAAATCTCAATAGCGTCGGCAATAGATGAAATTCCGCCACGCACAACAACTATGTCGGCGCTGTCAATGGCAAGGTCTGTTCCCGTACCAATAGCCACTCCAATATCCGCTCCCTTTAAGGCCGCGGCATCGTTCATTCCGTCTCCTACCATGAGTACCTTTTGCCCATGGGCCTGAAAATCCCTCAGGATATTCAATTTCTCTTCAGGTCGAATGCCGGCATAGATTTTTTCTATACCAATACGTTTTCCTACAGACTGGGCTGTGCGCTCGTTGTCTCCCGTTACCATCACAGGGACGATACCTAATCTTTTAAGACGTTCTACAGCCTGTATAGAATCCCTTCTCAAGGGATCTTCTATTGCTATAAAACCCGCAATTTTCCCGTTCTTGCGTACTTCCACCACAGTTCGTCCCATAGAAAGCTGCTCGCTATAAAGAGAGGAATCGTGAGGTTTTCCAACAAAGTATAGATCCTCTCCCACAGTGCCCCTCACTCCCTCTCCCGCAATCTCTTCCATAAAAACAGGTTCAAGCTGGGTTGCCCTGGCCGATGAAATGGCTTTGGCCAAGGGATGGATAGAATGGCGTTCCAGGGCCGCTACCCTTTCCATATCGTCATCAGAAAGATTGGTCTCAACAACTTCGGGGCTTCCCTGAGTAATGGTGCCCGTCTTATCCATAAGCACAATGCCCACTTCCTTCGCCGTCTGTATGGCCTCGGCATTGCGAATGACAAGCCCCTTCCTGGAAGCCGCGCCTGTGCCAGTAATAAGAGCCATGGGGGTGGCGAGGCCCAGAGCACAGGGGCAAGCTATTACGAGAGTGGAAATGAATCCGAAAACAGCAATTGACAGGGGGTCGCGCACAGAGGTGACCCACGGCAGATAACGGCTTGCTCCATCGAGAAAAGAAGAAAAACGATGGATACCGAAAAACCAGAAGAGGCCGCTGATAACAGCAAGGGCAGCAACGACTGGAACAAAATAATTTGTCACTCTGTCGGCAAAGGCCTGAATTGGTATTTTTGCTCCCTGGGCTTCCTGAATAAGAGCAATCATCTGAGCTAAAAAGCTATCCTCCCCAATTTTTGTCGCCTGAACCTTTATTGATCCCGTGAGGTTGAGGGAGCCGCCCGTCACTTCTTCTTCCAATTTTTTCTGAACAGGAATGGATTCGCCGGTAATCATAGATTCATCTACAGATGTGGCCCCGTCGATGATCTTTCCATCGGCAGGAATTCGTTCCCCGGGCCTGACCATAAGAATGAATCCTTCCTTAACTGCCTCTATAGGCACCGCTATTTCGAGCCCCGATTCATCGAGGATGCGGGCTTCTCTGGCCTGAATTGCCAAAAGAGACTTAATTTCCTTGGAAGCCCTGTCACGAAGATGGGACTCAATAAAACGCCCCGTCACATGAAGGGCAATGATCATAGCGCCAATGGCTCCAAAAGAAGTTACCTTAACTCCCACAAGAAGTAGAATAGCCGTAGACCAGGCCGCTAACGCCCCAAGGGAAACAAGTACATCCATATTTGCGTGAAAATGGGAGAGGGCAATCCAGGCCCCTTTCATGGAAGCCCGACCAGCGCCAAAGAGCACAATGGCCCCGCCAATAGCTTCGACAAAGGGAAACCAGGGCAGATGAAACCCCGCCATATGGACAACCATAAGGAACATGAGAGGAACCGTTATACCCCAACTTATAAGAAGGTTTCTTTTTGCCCCTTCATAACGACGGCGATCAAGGTCTTCCGGCTGTTCATGGGAAACGTCGTATCCGGCCTTTCTTACCGCTTCTTCCAGCTCTTCCATTGGAACATCTTTATCAAGAACCACAAAAGCGGTTTCTGTTGCCAAATTCACTCCCGCAAAAACAACCCCGTCTACTTTTTTAAGAGACCGTTCAACGATCCTCGCACAGGTGGCGCACGTCATGCCTGTTACTGAAAAAGATATTTTTTTAGAGTTTTCGCCCCTTGTCATCATAGAAACAGCTCCTTGTAGAAATACTATATATTTGGTAGGATATCTTTTTGTTATTATGCCATAATACCCTCCATATGTATATTAAAAAGGCCGCTTTTCTCACACCATAGAGAGAGCGGCCTCCAAGTTCCTTGATTTTAGTTTTGAAGAGTTGCAGGGTATCCTGCCTCTTCAAGGGCTTCGAGAATTTTCTGGGGGGCATCCGTTTCAATAGTAACTGTTTTTGTTTCTAGTCTGATTTCGAAATCAGTCAAACCCTCTTCTTCCAATGCCGAGCTGATACGCTTAACACAATGTCCGCAGGACATATCAGGCACATGAAACACGTGTTTTTTCATTTTTGTCCCTCCTTCTTTCTATCATTCCCTCATGGCACCATGCTCTACGGCCTTTATAGGCTAAAGACCCCCCACTTGTAAAGTTTGAATTTAAAAACTCCCTTTTGCGTGTAAAATAATAAGGAAAGCTTACCGAAGGAGTTGAAATCCATGGCCTCTCCTCATATTTCTCTTCTCGACCTTATAGAGCGAGAGGAACTACAAAAAATTCAGGATGCCTTTGCCGAAGTCCATGATGTGGCATCTGTGATTACGGATGTTCAGGGGAATTCTATTACTGAACCAAGCAATTTCAGTAAAGTTTGCCAATTGGTCCGTCAAACATCAGAAGGAGCCAGCCGCTGTATTCGCTCTGACCGTGTGCTTGGCATCAAGGCCGCGCGGCTGCTTCAGCCAACATATCAGCGCTGCCTCAGCTGCGGTTTTGTCGATGCCAGCGCTCCTATCATTGTTGAGGGGCAGCATATTGCCAACTGGCAGATATCTCAAAATGCTCTTGGAGTTGGAGAGAATCGCATTCGAGAGTATGCCCTTCAGATAGGAGCCGACCCTGTTCAACTTTGCGAAGCCCTAAGGGAAATGCCAGAGGGGAGTCTGGCTCATTTTGAAAAAACCCTTAAATTACTGTGGCTTATGGCTCAACAGCTCTCCTCAAAGGGATATGCCAACCTCATTTTAGCCCGGGAAATAGAGCAGGTGAGAACCACAGAAAAGATGCTCGAAGAATCTCAGGAAGACCTGCGATCCCTTGCTTCTGAATTAACTCTGGCAGAAGAACGGACCCGACGCAAAATTGCGGCAAATCTTCACGACCAGGTGGGACACGCACTGGTAACCATGCAAAGGAATCTTCGCCAGGCCCATAGAACTCATGATGAACAGGTGAAAAACACCCTTTTATCTGCAAGCATCGCCCATCTCGATGAAGTTATAGAGCAGACTCGAGACCTTACAGCCAGGTTAAGTCCCCCTCTGCTATATGATTTAGGTCTCGCCGCCGCTTTAGAATCCCTTGGAGACGAAATGTTTTCTCCTCTTTCAATTGATTTTATCCTTGATGCAGCTATGAATTGCCGCCTTCTCGAACAAGAATTGAGCATTATGCTTTACCATATGGTCAAAGAACTTTTCATTAATGTTCTGAAACATGCCCGAGCTACCGCGATCCAATGTCTTATTACGAGGGAAGATGGTTTTTTTTGTGTCGCTGTTCATGATGACGGCGTAGGGTTCGACCCCTCTCAAGCCATTACCATTCGGAAACGAAGTTTTGGCCTATTCAGCATAAGAGAACGTCTTCGACATTGGGGAGGGCAAATGGCCATTAACTCTTCTGCAGGAAAAGGAACGGGCATTATCATCAGGATCCCCTTGAAAAACAGTTCTGAAGGAGGTTTTATCTGTGACCGTTCGGATCATCGTTGCTGACGACCACCCTGTAACACGAAAAGGACTCAGCAGCGTTCTGGAAAATATTGAGAGTTTTCAGGTTGTTGCTGAAACAGGAGATGGACGTTCTACAGTGGAAGCGGCTTTGTCCCACTCTCCTGATGTTATTATTATGGATATCTCAATGCCTGATATGAATGGGCTTGAAGCTACCCGAGCCATTTGTCGGGAAAACGACAGGATTAAAATTATCGCCCTTTCCATTCACTCAAACAAACATTATGTTCGAGAAATGTTCGCTGCCGGCGCTACTGGATATCTGTTGAAGAATTGTGACATTGACGAAGTGATCAAAGCCATCAACGTTGTTTCTGAAGGTGAAATGTATCTCTGTACAGCCCTTACCTCAACAGTTCTGCAAGACTACGTCAAAAGATCTACGAACGCCAGTTCTTCAACAATGCTCGAACTTCTCACTCCCAGGGAAAAAGAAATACTCCTTTTTCTGGCTCGAGGGTTCGCTACAAAAGAAATTGCCTCTCAACTCTCCATAAGTCGCAAAACTGTGGAAACCCATAAAGCCAGAACAATGGAAAAGCTAGGTCTTTACTCCATAGCAGAATTAGCCCGTTTCGCGGAACGGGAAGGACTGCTTGCAGCGTCATCTTCAAGCCTAAATAGTCGAAAGTCCCTATAGAAATAGGGCTTTTTGCCTTCTAGATTGACCAAAAACCTGACGTTTCCGTAGGGTTTTTGGTTCATTTGCTTTCTATTTTTCTTATTGTCTTTTTATATTAAGAATCTATGATTTTATGGAAGGCTTACTATCTGCCTTTTTACACTATAACGTGCACAGAGGAGGGATGGTTCGTGAACCTTATCCATTTTATCGATCCGGAGTTGGCCGCAGCCATTGAAGGGGAGAAGGAACGGCAAAATATGACGATTGAGCTTATTGCTTCTGAAAACTTTGTTCCGGAAGTAATACTTGAAGCTCAGGGATCGTTGCTCACCAATAAGTATGCGGAGGGCTACCCCGGAAAACGCTATCATGGCGGGTGTGAGTTCATCGATGTAGTAGAAAGTCTTGCTATAGAACGGGCAAAAAAATTATTTGGAGCAGATCACGCTAATGTTCAGCCTCATTCAGGCGTCAACGCCAATCTCGCTGTTTTCATGGCCATGCTGGAGCCTGGAGATACCATTCTCGGCATGGATCTTAAACATGGCGGACATTTATCCCATGGTACAGCTGTCAATATTTCGGGCAAGTTTTTTAACGCCTACCAATACGGAATTGACAAAACCACAGGACAGATTAATTACGACCAGGTTGAGGAACTTGCTAAAGAGGTTCGCCCTAAACTTATTATTACCGGCGGCAGCGCCTATTCCCGCTTTATAGATTTTGAACGATTCTCCCAAATAGCTAAAAAAGTTGGGGCCTATTTTATGGTCGATATGGCCCATATTGCGGGGCTTGTGGCAGCAAGCGTGCACCCTAGCCCAGTTCCCTATGCCGACTTTGTTACCTTTACAACCACTAAAACCCTCAGGGGCGCTCGGGGTGGCAATATTCTATGCCGCTCAGAGTATGCCCAGAAAATAGACAAGGCTATTTTCCCCGGCATTCAGGGAGGTCCAATCCCTCAGATTATGGCAGCCAAAGCCCTCACCTTCAAACTGGCTATGACAGATGAATTTAGATCATATGCCTCTCAGGTCGTGAAAAATGCCAAGGTCATGGCTCACGTCCTTCAGGAGAATGGATATGACATCGTTTCAAGGGGAACGGATAACCACCTTATGCTTGTCGATCTCAGAAGCAAAAATATGACGGGGTGTGAAGCAGAAAAGAAACTGGAAGAAGTGGGGATTACCGTCAATATGAACCTCATTCCCTTTGACCCCCAAAAAGCCACTGTTACAAGTGGAATCCGTATAGGCCTTGCCGGCGTGACCAGTCGGGGCTTCGATGAAAAAGATACGGAAAAAGTGGCAAAACTTCTCCTTCGCGTTCTCGAAAATAATGATAATTCTTCTCTCTCTTCGTTCAAAGAAGAGGTACATGCAATCTGTGCGGAACATCCTATATACATGTCAAAAACAGAACTTGCATTGCGTTTTCAATCTAAAACTAAAAAATAACCTGAAGGCCGCCAAAAGTATCAGGTGGCCCAAGGAGGAAACATAAAACCTATGCATCCTTAGGAGGGAAAACTCAAAATGTGGAGCCCCGCCATCAAACAGTTAAGTCACCAGATCTTTGAAGAACTTCAACACCTTTACAGGGATTTTCACCGCCATCCTGAATTGAGCTTTAAAGAAAAGGACACTTCTGAAAAGATTGCGGCCTATATGGAAAACCTCGGCTGTACAGTACAAAAAAATGTAGCGGGAACAGGGGTTGTAGCCCTTTTAATGGGAGCTAAAAAAGGGCCAACGGTAGCTATTCGTGCTGATATAGACGCCCTGCCTGTTGAAGAAAAAAGCGGCCTGCCCTATAAGTCGATCTATGAAGGGCTGATGCATGCGTGTGGACATGACGTTCATATAACCTGCGCCCTTGGGGCCGCAAAAATTCTCGCTTCTTTGAAAAATGATCTTCAGGGAACTGTCAAATTTATTTTTCAGCCTGCCGAAGAAATAAACGCGGGAGCGAAAGCTATGGTAGAAGAAGGTGTTCTTGAGAATCCTCATGTTTCCATGATCTTCGGTCTCCATAATCATCCGGAAATCCCGGTAGGAAAAGTCGCTCTCAAAGAGGGTCCCCTCATGGCTTCTGTAGATACCACCTTTGTTACCATAAAGGGCAGGGGAGGACATGGCGCCTTCCCCCATAAGGATATCGACCCTATTGTCGCCGCGGCATCCATTATTATGAGCCTCCAAACTATAGTGAGCAGAAACGTCGACCCTCAGCATTCGGCCGTTGTAAGTTTTGGAACTATTCATGGCGGAACAGCCAATAATGTAATACCTGATGAGGTAAAACTTACAGGGACTGTCCGCACTTTTGATCCGCACATTCGTGAGTCTATGGAACCATGGATGAGAAGAGTTATAGAGCATGCCGCCGCAAGTCTGGGATGTACGGCTGATTTTTATTACCGGCAAGATCTCCCTGCCGTTATGAACCATCCCGAAGCCGCCGCTCTGGGGATGCGAGCCATAGAGGAAATCATTGGCAAAGAAGGGATTGTTATTCCTGTTCCCTCCATGGGGGGCGAGGATTTTGCTATTTTTCAGGAGAAGGTGCCGGGATGCTTTTTCTGGCTGGGCGTCGGCAATCCTGATATTGACGCAATCCATCCCTGGCACAGCCCTCGCTTTAAGGCCGACGAAGGGGCCCTTTCTATCGGGGCCGGCGTTCTGGCCCTTTCAGCGTGTCGTGGTTTACTACACTGTCAAAGAGCAGATTCTTAGTTCTTAAGTTATTTATGAACCATTAACTGACGCCTTTTTTCCTTTAACGCTGAGATTTTTCTTGATTTTAAGACCAACCCTCCCTTATTATTGAAACAGCAGGGGGGGTTTATAAATTGTCTCTAGAACTTAATCTCGCCATGATTCTTATTTTCTGTGCGCGCTGCACAGATGTTTCTATGGCTACAATGCGAATGCTGCTTTTAGTCAAAGGGCAGCGGTTCAAGGCGGCATGCATTGGTTTTTGTGAAATATCCCTTTACCTTATGAGCCTGAAATACGTGCTTGATGCAGGGATTCACAGCCCCTTGAACTTTATTGCCTACGCTCTTGGCTTCTCTACGGGAAACTATATTGGCTCCTATCTCGAAGAAAAGCTCCTTAAGGGGCACATTGTTGTAGAAATTATCACCGAAGAGACCCAGGGAGGCAGAGATCTTGCGGAAAAACTGAGGTCTAAAGGGTTTGGAACCACTGTTTTAGAGGGAGAGGGGCGAGATGGCCCCCGACTTATTCTCAAAGTGATCTGTGACCGAAAAGATCGCTTTGCGGTGGCAGAGATTGGGAAACAAGCTGGAGGTTTTGTCTTCATGGCTGATGTTCGTAATGTCTGGGGCGGATATTTCACCAAGAAAAAGTAAAACGCCCCTGTATTTCTATGCGCCATTCATAATCGCATAAACAATGTCACCTAAAGTGTAAAGATCCCGCTTGAGAATATATTCTTCTGAAGTATGGGCTTTTTTTGCTCCTGTTCCGAGATTAACAGCTTCTATGCCTTTTTCGTTCAATATATTTGCGTCACTTCCTCCTCCTGAGGAAATCAAAACAGGAATGAGACCAATGCGGCGAATGGCCGACGATGCCCACTGCACAGAGGGGGACATCTCCTTGAGAGTAAAACCTCTATAGGATTTCTGAATTCTTGTTTGGACTTTCGCTCCCAAAGAGGCGGCCCCTTTTTCCATAGCTTCTACCATGGCCTTCACTGTATCTTCCAGCTTTTTCTCACAAATGGAGCGGGCCTCTGCTTCTATAACAACAGCATCGCAAACAACGTTCGTTGCCACCCCTCCATGGATGATACCAATATTGGCTGTGGTTTCATGGTCTATACGGCCTGTTTTCATCCGCTTTAATCCTTCTGCGAAAGCCGTGATGGCGTTAATGCCTTCTTCAGGTTCATATCCTGCATGGGCAGCCTTTCCTGTTATGTTCCAAAGGATTTTGGCATGGGATGGGGCCTGAACCACAATATGCCCCGGATCAGCTTCGTCATCCAGAATAAATGCCATTGAGGCCTGTATATCGTTATGCCCAAGCTGTTTTGAGCCTTCAAGGCCTGTTTCTTTCCGAACTGTAAAAATTATCTCTATACAATGATGGGGAAGTCCCTTTTCAATCAGAGTTTCAAGGGCTTCTAAAATAGCGGCTATTCCAGCCCTGTCATCTGCGCCAAGAATAGTATTGCCAGATGAAGAGATGACACCATCCTTAATGATCGGAATAACAGGAGTGGGCAAAGAAACAGTATCCATATGAGCGGAAAGGGCAATACAACGATCTCTCCCTTGAGTTGGCGGAAGGACAGCCACAATGTTTTCCGCTCTTCCCTCTGCGCCTCGTCTAATAATGAGGCCCAGCTGTAGGAGACGGGGCAAAATATACTGAACAACAGGTTCTTCATGTCCTGAGTCAGCTTTTAAACGAATAAGATCAAGAAAGGTCTGGAGCAACCGAGCATAATTGACCATCAGCCAACCTCCAATCAGGTTTCTTGGTCTATTATGCTTTTTTTCCCCACCCAACACAATTTTAGCTGTACGATTCTAAATAGTCCTTCTTCATGGCCATCCTTTGGATTCTTGAATTTTAAGAAGGGCCTTAATGTATTGATCATTTGCTCCATCAATTTCAGACGTAATATCGTACATCAATGAAAGGGCCTCATCTTTTACAGAGGAGCAAAACTCTTCATCATAAAGAGTGGGAAGGTTTGTCATAACTGTGAAACAAGAAGCCACTGCCGCAGCCCGCAATACTGAAAGACCAGCCATGGCGTCGTTTACAGCTACCCTTACCCCAAGAGCCGAAGCACTCCGAAGCAAGGGCATGGCATCCTTGCAGCAGCGCAAAACTTCTAAAGGAACTACAATGGCCTTTTTCATCATTTGCTCCCGCAATATGCCTTTGATCTCTTCTTCTTCGGGAACCTCAGAGGGGAGATTCGCCGTTTCGAGAAAAGAAAGGTAAGCATTGGTGTCCTCTTCCATCAAGTAAAGAAACCTGTCAGATAATGCCCTTGTCTGGTCTCGTACCTGTTCCATCACTTTCCATGACTGTTCATAGGCCTCTTTTGAGAGGGTCAGCCTGGCAACTAACCCTCCAAGGGCCGCAGCCATAGCTCCACATAACGCCGCAACACTTCCCCCTCCTGGTGAAGGGGTTCCTAAAGAAATCTGTTCCACCAGATCATTGACTGGCATATGAGAGAGGGCTGACATTTTTTCATCTCCTTTCCTCTAGTCCAAGGGCCCGATAGCCTCCTCGACCGCATGAAGGATCTCACTGCGGTCCATCAATTCCTGAACCCGCCTGATAAGAGGGTAAAGATAATCGTCATATTTTAAAAAAGGGACTGCCTTCCGGATCATATGGTGGGCGGCTTTCGTTCCCGCACCAGGTTTAAGCAAAATGCTGAAATCCAGAGCTTGAGCTGCTGAAAGCAGCTCTATAGCGAGAACTTTTCGCGCATTGTTGAGGATTGTCCGTCCCTTTCGAGCTCCGTAGGTCCCCATGGAAACATGATCTTCCTGATTGGCAGACGTAGGAATTGAATCTACAGAAGAAGGGTGGGCTAAAACCTTATTTTCAGAAACTATAGAAGCCGCGGCATATTGGGGAATCATAAAGCCGCTGTTCAATCCGCTCTCCTGAATCAAAAAGGGAGGAAGACCTGAAAGGGAGCTATCTACAAGCCGAGCGACTCGTCTTTCCGAAATATTCGCAATTTCCGCCATGGCTATGCCAAAAAAGTCCATGGCCAAAGCTATAGGCTGGCCGTGGAAATTGCCCCCGCTAATAGCAACTCGATCATCAACAAAAATCAGGGGGTTGTCCGTAACGGCATTTATTTCTATAGAAACCTTATCCCAGACATAGTCGAGGGCGTCACGGCTCGCGCCATGGACCTGGGGCATACAACGAAGAGAATAGGCATCCTGTACCCGTTCACCTTTAAATTTTTCAATAATCTGGCTTCCCGCAATAAGCCGCCGAATATTCGAAGCCACTATCATCTGCCCACGATAAGGGCGAAGTGCATGGGTACGCTCATCAAAAGCAAAAGGAACACCATGTAATGCTTCGAGAGAAAGTGCTGCCGCTATATCCGACATTTTAAGGGTGTTAACGCCATCATAGAGAGCAAGGGCTGCTATAGCTGTCATAACAGTGGTTCCGTTGTTGAGAGCCAGTCCTTCCTTGGCCTCAAGATTGAGGGGGCTCATGCCTAATTTGCGAAAAAGGCGCTGAGCAGGCTGGCGACGGCCTTTGTAAAAGACTTCGCCAATGCCGAGAAGGGTTATAGCAAGGTGGGAAAGGGGACAGAGATCTCCACTTGACCCTACCGACCCCTGGGAAGGAATCATGGGATGGATTCCCATGTTGAGATAATCGGTCAAACGCTGCAAGGTTGCGGTTTTAATACCAGAATGCCCTTTGATCAGGGTGTTTATGCGAAGAAGCATAATGGCACGAACCGTTTCTTCGTCAAAAGGCTCTCCCACGCCGCAGGCATGACTCTTAAGAAGATTTTCCTGCAGCTGACGGCGATCCTTTCGGGATATGGGAACTGTTGCCAAATCTCCAAAACCTGTATTTATACCATATATCACATCGTTCCCTGATGCCCATTCATGAACAAGATCCGAAGCTCTTTCCACTGCTTCAAGCGCTTCGGGAGCGAGCTCCACCTTGGCGTTATGCCGCGCAACCCTCACTATATCTTCAATTGAAAGAGAATGACCATCAAGCACAATTACTTCGCTATGACCCATTTAATCGCACCTCCTGGGAATGAACGAAATCTTGCGATTTAGTGTATACCCTAAAGTGCTGTTTTGCAACTCTCCCTTTTATCTTCGCTTCATCATACATCAAAAATGCCAGGGAAAAGCTGCCCTGGCATTTTTGTTTTATTTATACCCTTGCCGCATTCTACCCAAGGATGGCTCTCAAATCTTCCTCAGGCGTCGTTATGGCCATGAGATTCAGCTTCTCGTGAAGAACGTCGAAAACTGGCTGCTTCACGAAGGCCGGCAAAGTAGGACCAAGACGCATATTTTTAATGCCAAGATAGAGCAGTGAAAGAAGAATGCAGACAGCTTTCTGTTCATACCATGAAAGTATCAGTGATAAGGGAAGGCTGTTTACATCTGTATTAAAGGCCTCTGCCAGGGCCATAGCTATACGTACTGCTGAATAGGCATCGTTGCACTGTCCCACATCAAGCAAGCGGGGAATTCCCTCGATTTCGCCAAATTCAAGCTTGTTGAAGCGGTACTTTCCGCAGGCCAGGGTCAGGATTATAGTGTCTTTCGGCGTCATTGTAGCGAAGTCGGTGTAATAGCTCCGCCCCGGTTTGGCCCCGTCACATCCGCCAATAAGGAAGAAATGGCGTATCTTGCCGGCTTTCACAAGATCCACAACTTTTCCTGCAACTGACATTACAGTATTCCTTGCAAAGCCAATAGTAATGGTATGCTCAGGTGCATCCTCAGCAAAGCCTTGGGCCTTCAGAGCAGCCTCTATAACTGGAGTAAAGTCTTTCTCTTCACCGATATGGGTCACGCCAGGCCACGCAACAAGCCCTGTTGTGAAAATACGGTCTTTATATGAATCTTTCGGCTTCTGAATACAATTGGTGGTCATAAGGATAGCTCCGGGAAACCGGTCAAACTCTTCCCGCTGATCTTGCCAGGCTCCGCCATAATTGCCTGCGAGATGTTTATATTTCTTTAGTTCAGGATAGGCGAGACACGGCAACATCTCTCCGTGAGTATAAATATTAATGCCTTTCCCTTCTGTTTGTTTCAGCAAAAGCTCCAGATCTTGAAGGTCATGGCCCGATACCACAATGGCCTTTCCCTTGACTGGCGTTACACGCACCTTTGTAGGTTCAGGATGACCATAGGTAGATGTGTTAGCTTTATCGAGGAGCTCCATGACAGAAATATTCCATTTGCCCGCCTCCATGGCTTTCGCCACGAGATCATCCACAGTGAAGTTTTCACCGCCGAGATAGGCCATAAATTCGTGGAAAAAACCATAGATTGCAGGATCGTCCATCCCAAGGACATGGGCATGGTCTGCATAGGCAGCGCTGCCTTTAAGGCCAAAAAGTATGAGATCTCTGAGCCCTTGTACAACTTCACCATGCTTTTGGCTCCAGGCTTCAGGGGTTACCTTTTCACCATCACGAATCATATCGTCACGGTTGTCGGGAAGGGCATAGGCCGCTGGACCTCCAAGGTTCTCCGGATTTTTGCCTGATTTCCCGCAAGCTTTTTCATAGAGCAATTTTGCTTTCTCTTTCATTCGGCTTGCTTCTTTAAGCATAGTCTCCATTCGCTCTTCGTCAAAATTTACATTTGTAATGGTGGTAAAAAGGGCTTTAACCACAAAGAGGTCGATATCCGGATCAATAGCGTCAAGTTCACGGGCTTTATGGGCATACATTGAAACCCCCTTGGAGATGTGAATCAAAAGATCCTGAAGGTCAGAAATCTCTGGAGACTTTCCACAAACGCCAAAAGCGGTGCATCCTGTTCCCTTTGCTGTCTGTTCACACTGGTAGCAATACATCTCTCATATACCTCCCTTATTCTAAAAGTTACTTTGAGAACACATACTTTGTTGTCTCTTTTTCTATAATCTGACCCTGAATTCCTATTTTGACAAGTTTCAGAGCAACATTTACTTTTGCATGTTCTATAGCGGCAGTAATGAGACGTACCAGCCCGCCGCAGCATGGAACCTCCATATATACAACGGTTATAGATTCAGGTTCGTTCAAAGCTATGATTTGAGTTATTTTTTTCTCATAGGTTTGGGCATCATCAAGTTTAGGACATCCGATTAAACAGACTGTTTTTTCCCCGCCAAGGAATTTCCCATGAAAATCAGCCATAGCATAAGCTGTGCAATCGGCAGCAATAACAAGGTCGGCGTTGCGAAGGTAGGGCGCGTTATCCGGCACCAGTTTAATCTGGACAGGCCAATTTCCTAAGCGCGATTGAAGTGATTGTATTTCAACAGGTGCCTCAATTTTACTTGAAGAGACCATGTTTCTCAAATCTTTTGCCATTGTGCCAGGACACCCACAGGGAAGGGAGTCTGTTTTTAAAGCCTTACTAGCCATATGGTGTTTTACCGCCTCTTCGTCATAGGGAGCGGCTTCCCTTTCTTCAAAGGTAATAGCGCCTCTTGGACATTCGCCAATACAATCGCCAAGACCATCGCAATAAGACTCGCTCACCAGCTTTGCCTTGCCGTCAATGATCTGAATGGCTCCTTCATGGCACGCCTGGGCACATATCCCGCAACCATCACACTTCTCTTCATCAATAGTGATAATCTTTCTTTTAACTGTTGTCTTCATTCACTTCACCTCTTGCAAGCTCTGATAAATTCTTTTCTCTCAAGAAATCTCGAATTTCCTTGGTCATTTTTTTCAACATATCTCCAAAGATACAGGTGCGGAAGGGGCATTCCTTTCGATGTAACAAGCAATAGCCTCCATCCGCTTGCCCTTCTATGGCTTCGTATATATCAAGTAGGGATATGCTCTCAGCAGACCGTGCCAATTCAAAGCCTCCTCCCGGCCCTCTGGATGACGTAACAAACCCGCATCTCACAAGCCTTTGAAAAACTTTTGCCAAATGGGCCTCAGATACATTAATTGCCTCTGCCATTTCTTTTGTGCTCATTCGCTTCCCTGAAATTGCCAGCAACCCCATTCCATGAAAGGCGAGGGACGCGGCTTCCGATATAGATATAAAGGTATTCATCTCATTGATGCCTCCTGATGGAAATTCAAGAATTATGGTACCTTAATTCCTTAATTTGTCAATGTCTTATTTTATTATAATTATTCGAAATTTGAACTGATATGTGCGATGGGAAAAAGAATGGTTTTAAATAAAAAAACTTCCTGTCCGCAAAAATATGAGGGGGACAGGAAGCAGAAAATCAACGTTGATCTTTTTTATGCTTTTAGGGGTTCAGCTAAAATAGACGCAAGAGTTTCGAGACAACAATCGATATCCTCTTCAGTATTAAAATAACCTATAGAGATACGAAGAGCCCCGCCCATTGTATCTGTGCCGAGGGTTTTATGGGCAACAGGAGCACAATGAAGTCCTGGCCGAGTTTCAATACCTGCCCTTTCCACAAGTTCAGCTGCCACAATGGCATGGTCACGCCCTGTAAAGTTCAGTGGAAAAACAGGCAGGCGACCCTCCATTGTCTGCTTTCCGGCAAGAATAACGCCTGGTATTTTTTTAACTCCCTCAATAAACCGCAACCCCAGCTGTGTTTCACGAGCATGGATCTTCTCAGGCCCTTCTTTCACAAGCCACTGCAAAGCAGCCCTGAGCCCGGCGATTCCCGGAAGATTGGGGGTTCCGGCTTCGAATTTATCGGGCATAGAATCAGGTTGAAGTTCAAGATGGGAAAAACTGCCTGTTCCTCCCTCTATAAACCATTCAACCTTCTCCGCAAAATCCGGTTTCCATATAATGCCTCCCGTCCCCTGGGGACCCATGAGGCCTTTGTGCCCTGTGAAACATAATGCGGCGAGGCCCAGATCTGACACATGGATAGGCAAAACTCCGGCCGTCTGGGCCGAATCCACAACAAGAGGCACACCGGCTTCCCGACAGAGACGGGCAATGCCAGATATATCCTGAACAGTTCCACATACATTGCTTGCATGGGTTATTATCATAAGATCAAAGGAATCCTCTTTTAAAACCTTGTCCAGGTCTCGGAGGGAAAGCACCCCTTCCATATCGCATGGAAGAACTGTAATATGAACACCTCTCTGCTCAAGACGTCTGAGAGGCCGCATTGAAGCATTGTGCTCCATGCTGCTTGTTAAAACTTTCATGCCCGGTTTGAGGTACCCCTTGAGAACGATATTGAGAGACTCTGTGATATTGGATGTAAAGGTTACATATCGAGGGTCAGCGTCTTCATAGCCATGAAAAAATTCTGCTAAAAGTTCGCGACAATTCAGTACGAGGTCCATAGTGCCGAGATCCCTTTTAGCCGCCGTGCCCCGAGCTAAATTCGCACCGGAATTGACCATAAAATCATACATGGCCTGAGGAACCATGTGAGGTTTGGGCCATGATGTAGCTGCATTATTTAAATATATGGACATGAAACACCATCACCGTCCGTTATAAGATATATAGAGATATCTTATCACTAAATTTTGATAGCACAACAGAAAGGCTTCCAGTGTTTCAGTTGGCCCGTTTGAAAACCCCTATATCGATAAGGCGGTTTATATGGTACTGGATATAGAAAAACGTAAAAAAGAAGGTCATAACACTCGAGGGCGCTACGTTTAGAAGAAAATCCTTGTCGGCAAATCCTGCAACGTATTCACGAAGCATCCTTCTCATTTTGAAAGCTAGAACAATCCATAGGATCCAGGTAGCAATGCCCAGAATTCTTTCCAGATCACTTTCATTTCCACTGACAGCAAAGGAAGCTACAAGAAGAACTAGAGGCATTAGAGCGAACCAGTCAGATATCCTTTCACTAACATTCAGCTGATTAAAAGCTTTTCTTCTGAAGAAAGCCCACAGTGCCTGATAAAAACCTAGGGTCACTATGGTTAGAAAGAGCACAAACCCCACACTGACGCGCTTGAAAGATACCTTGGCTTTTTCAACAGCAGGAAAAATATGTTTTACTTGAAGGAGCGTTCCGCAATAAGCACAATATTTGGAACCTGGTTCATTGACCGCTCCACAGGAAACACAGGATAGTTCTCGTTCTACAGTGTCTGCTGCCATCACATATCCCCCTTATAGAATTTACTTCGTTCGAGCGATGAGCGCCTCTCGCGCTTCTACAAGCTCCATTAATTTTTTGATAGTCCTGATCGTATCTTCATCTTCCAGGGAGGCAGCCTCGCCTTCCACAGAAAAAAGGTCTACAGTATGGGAAAGTTCCTCAATAGTGCTCGCTATTTCTTTTTCTATATGAATAGATTCATCGCAACTTACAGGGTCCGTATATCTTACCCTCCCTACAACCTTCTGAAGTTCAAGAAGTATCTCATCATCCAGACCGTTATCCCGGGCTTGACTGAGAATACGATGCAAACGATCGGTCCAGAGACGGATCGTATAAATATCTTCTTTTTCCTGTTTTTCCCTGGCTGTGATAGAAACAGCCGCCATAAGAGTTGTTCCGCTAAGTGAGAGAAAAGTTGCCAAACCAATAATATGAGTAATGGCGTACCCTGTTACCGAAAACTCAAAACCCTTCCAGAAGAGAAGGGGGTTTACTATCAGGAATAGATCGTACAGTACAATGAGGGTTCCAAGACTGAAAAAGGCAGGAGTGGGAAGCCCTTTATCAAGGTCAATACGAATCTGGAGAAGTCCGAAAAGAAAAGAAAATACCACTCCGAGCAAAAGAAAGAAAAGGGTCATCCAAAAATGGGCGCTGCGGCTATCTGGCTCTGTCGTCATAAAAGAAACGGCAATTATAGCCGCAAGAGCCACTGCCATGACAAAAAGAAGAATGAGACTCAATTTATTTCTGATCTTCATAAAAAGCTCCTTTCATCCTTATGAGGCGGAGTCCTCATCTATTTTCTGTCCGCAGGAGGGGCAGAAGCGGGCGTCAATTTCGACGTTCTTTCCACATGAGGGGCAAATTCTTTTAATTTCTATTCCGCAGAATGGACAAAATTTCATATCTGAGTCAATGGTATGGCCGCATTGAGGGCACAGGGTAGGAACCGGAGCGCCACACTCAGGGCACTTGGCGGCATTATCTGGAATGTCATGACCGCATGATCCGCACATGTTTATTTTTCGACCGCACTGGAAACAGAAACGGGCGTCTGGATTAAAGGGGGTGCCGCAGTTTGAGCACACCTTGCTCTTTTCTGTTAATTTTTCTTGCCCCTCCGTGCTAAGGTTTTTTGTTATATGGGCCGCTGTCTGACCCAACGCACCTCCAACACCGACACCCATGCCCAAGCCAATACCTGCCTGCATGAGACCAGCACCATTCCCTTCATTGCTGGCTGCCTTTTCAAGGGTGTCAAAGCTGCGCTGCTGCTGATAAGAATATCCCAGAATATCCATTTCCGCTCTTTTTGCCAGGGCATTTTTCAATTGAATCACTACTGGGTCATCCTCTGGAACGTTAATAGAGTTCACAAAAAAATTAACGAGTTCTATGCCGTAATCCTCAAGAACAGGACGAAGTTCTTCCTCCATGTGGTAGGAAATCTCGTTGAGATAAGCATTCAGCTCAAGAATACCTTTCCTCTCTGTGATCATATAATTTGACACCAAATCCTTGATACGGGTGATGAGGAGCCCTTTAAAGAATTGGCTTATATTTTCTTTTGTAAAGGAACCCAGGCTTCCTACAAGTTTGAGCAGGAATTGTCGAGAATCAGCAATTCTTATTCCAAATTGGCCATATGAACGAACCGGAAGCCAGACACCATATCTCGGATCCTGAATCTGAATGGGGCTTGGTGTTCCCCACTTAACGTCGAGGGAATAAAGTTTGTTCACAAACCATACTTCTGCCTTGAAGGGAGACTCCCCGCCGTAGGGAAGATTGATGAAAGCAGAGAGAAGAGGAATGTTATTTGTACTTAGCGTATAGCGCCCGGCCGTAAAAAGATCGAAAGCCTGCCCATTCTTAAAAAGAATCGCTTCTTGCGCTTCCCTCACCACAAGTTGGGTCCACGTAGACAATTCATCTGAGGCTCTTGTTTTATCAGAATACTTCCATGCGAAGGCATCATGAGGGTCTGGTCCGTTATATTCAACTACTTTAATGATTCCCATTGATGATCACACCCATCTTTATGGTTTCATATCTTCTTTTCTATCAGTTTACGTCTTTTACGGCAAGGGCCTTCTGAAATCTTCTCCTTTCAGAATAAACCAGATTGTTCCCAAGGCCCCAAACAAAGAGGCCCCATAAAAATTGACTGCTGGATCCACCATCCACAGCAGGGCTCCACCGAAGGCAGCGATAGAGACCACAACGTCCCGTATCAGATAGTAGAGGCCAAACATGGCCGCTTTGCGTTCGTTTGGCGCTAGGTCGAGAATAAGGGACTTCCTTGTAGGTTCGCCAAATTCCTTAAGACCTCGAACAACAAAAGCACCTGCTAAAGGCCAGAAGGATCGGGAATGATAGAGAATAATGGGGAAAGCAGTAAAGAAACAAAAGGTAATGACTACAAAAATCTTTTTATTGCCTTTATCCGCTAACCAGGCTACAGGAATATAGATCAACATAGCCACTGCCATTTCTATGGTGGTAAGAATTCCAAACTGAAAGGCCGATACAGGATTCTCAATACTCTTCATTGCCCAAACCACAGCAAAAGCATAGGGGATCTGCTCACAAAAACGAATCAATATATCAGAGATCAATAAGTTTTTAAGAGCCGGGCTCATAAGCTTGAAGATTACCATGGGATTTTTTTCGGGCCGCTCAATGGCACTGCTGTCAGGCCGTATAAGAATTTGCTGCGCCGCTAGAGCAACGCCAGCCAGGATAAAAGCAATGGCGAAGGCAGCTCGAACTCCTGTCTTCTCCCCCCAAAGGCCTATCATGACCCCTCCCATAACAGGGCCTAAAGCCATAGGAATACGCCTTACGAGGGAATGGAGAGAGACTCCCATCGTTCGCCTATTCATGGGAAGGGCCTGGGCAATAAGTTTCATTGTCGCTGGCAAAGAAATTGCCGTCCACGACAAAAAGAAAAAGGAAGCGCCAATAACAGCCAGTTGGCTTGGTATCAGTACAACTACAAGGAAGCCAAACATGGCAAGAAGATTGAAAACGAGAAGGGACTTTTTTGTCCCCAAGCGATCAGCAAGGTAGCCCCCCGGGTAGGAATATAAAGCGGAAAGCAGATTATCAAGACCATTAAGAATGCCAATTGAAAGAGCTCCTCCTCCAAGGGCGATAAGATAGATAGGGAGAAAACGCTCTGCAAGTTTTTCCCCAAGCCCAACAAGGATGACCATCAAGAGAAGACCCGTCATATTCCTTTCAATGGCTAGAAAGTCTAAAAGTTTCTTTCCACGCACCCTCATTTTTTACTTACCTTCCTATAAAGTTAATTTTTCTGTTTATCATTCAACGCCGCTTTCAGCAAATCTCCCAGGCTTGTTCCTACAGGCTTGTCCCGCTCCTGTATGGTGCGTACGGCAGCGTCAAGAGAGCTCTTGATCTGTTCCTGAGAATAAAAGGGGGGGAAATAGAGGGCTGCTGAATCGTCATGGCCTCCTCCCCTTACTTTCTTGCCATCACGGAGAATTCCCACAACATTTCCTGCCATGGCATTACGGCTTCGCAGGGATAATACCCAGTCTCCCATAACACGCCGTGCGGCTACTGCCACAATAAGAGGCGGATTATCGAGACGGTCGAGAACAAGGCCCCCAAAATCCGAAACATCGCCAAATTCAAGAATCCCATCTTCCACAAAGGCAATATCCTTTGAACGGCTAATTATCTCAAGAGCTTTCTCGAATCGGCCCTCCTGCCGTTCTATGAAATCCTTGGCCGCATTTTCCTCAAAAGATTCCAACTGCCAGGAAGGGTTAAACGCCAGGCGGGTCAGAATACTTTCTGGACCGCATAAGGTAATCATGGCTTGCCATAACCGGCTTTCTTCTCTCTGATTAAGCCAGAGATCCCTATCGTTGGCAATGTCGACCATGCCCGCTAAGCAACGGGCAGAGGTACCAGGATCATGTTGAAGAAGCCACTCCAAATACACCTTTGCCGCGCACATGGATGTGTCCACAACAATCCACGGGCGATTTGAATATCGTTGAGCTGTGGTTTCGTGATGGTCGAATAAAAAAGGAGGCTCTTCTGGCTGATGAGTGCGGTCTATTTCTTCGATGGTGGCTTCTTTCTGACAAAAAAGATCAAGCACCACCATGGGAATGTGAGCATTTAAATTTTCAAGTATCATTCCATCTACACTGCCATACCCGGTTAATGTCACCTTGAGAGGACTTTGTTCTTTGAAATGATGCCATGCCACCGCTGCCGCTGTTACACCATCAAGGTCTGTATGGCTGATTATATGGCGGATATGAGCCATTGCCTTCCCCCCTGTGTCTTAAAATAATTTCTGCCCATATCTCATTTTAACCTGATTTTTTTAAAGATGTGTAAAAATTATCCACAAAGGTGTAAGAAAAATATGGTATGATTCCACATGCAATAGTTCAAAGCTTTCAGTTGAAAACCTGTGTTTTTTCCACATCTGTCCACAGGGAGTGAATAGAATGTGGATATGTTGTGATCCTTCTTTGTAACAGCTTGGTGAGGAATAGTCATTTTTTAATTTTAATTTTATAATCCCGCTATATATGACCCTGAGGGGCTTTATCTTTTTTTATGAGAACGTGGATACACTGTGGATATGTGGATAACTTTTGTGGATGAGCTGTGGTAAGATGAAGTAAATCCATCGGCAGAGGTGAATAAATTGGTGGATAAAGATATTAATGTACTATGGGATGACATCCTAAAGAACATCGAGGAGACGATGCCAGAGGGAACAGCCGATTTATGGCTTAAGACATGTGTTCCCCTTTCTGTTATGAACGATGTACTTGTTATTGATGTTCCCAATGTTTTTGTAAAAGAACAGATCTCCAAACGGTTCCAAAATGTAATTGAGGATGTTCTTATGGATAAGGGATACGCTCAATCACTGGAGCTTAAAGTTGCCTCGGAGGCAAGAAAGGACGAACAGCAAAGAGCAGAACGAGCTGCCCAGCATACGGGAACTCTTCCCCGAAGCGGCCTTAATCCTAATTATATCTTCAATAGTTTTGTTGTGGGAAAATCAAACCGTCTCGCCCATGCTGCCAGTCTGGCTGTAGCAGAAACGCCGGGAGAAGCCTATAACCCTCTTTTTATATGGGGAGGCGTAGGCCTTGGCAAAACCCACCTGATGCACGCAATAGGGCATTATGTGCTCAATAAAAACAATTCTTTAAAAGTAACCTATGTGAGCTCTGAAAAGTTTATCAACGAATTTATTCAATCCATAAAAAATAACAGGACCCAGGAATTCAAATCTAAATACAGAAGTGTGGATATTCTTCTCATCGATGACATTCAGTTTCTTGGAAACAAAGGAAGCAGCCAAGAAGAATTCTTCCACACCTTTAACCAGCTTCATGTAAGTAAAAAACAGATCGTCATATGCTCTGACCGCCCTCCTAAGGAGATCCAAAACATAGAGGATCGTCTTGTAAGCCGTTTTGAATGGGGATTAGTCACTGATATACAGATGCCCGATCTTGAGACCCGTATTGCGATCCTTCAGAAAAAAGCCCAAATTAGAAATTATGAGGTGCCTGAAGACGTTATCTCTTTTCTTGCCCAGAATGTGCCCAGCAATATAAGAGAACTCGAAGGAGCCCTTAATAGAATCATTGCCTGTGCCGAACTCAATAGTGAGCCCATTACCGAGGAAAATGCCACTCAATGGCTTAAAGATATTATTCGCCATAATTCAAAAGGGCCTGTAAGTGTCGACACTATTCAACAAATTGTAGCGGAAAATTTCAGTTTGACCGTTGAAGACCTTGTGGGGAATAGGCGCACATCAGATATTGCCCTTGCCCGTCAGGTTGCTATGTATCTATGTCGAAAACTCACTGATATAAGTCTTCAGCAGATAGGCTTTTCTTTCAGAAAGAAAGACCATACTACAGTTCTCCATGCTCAGAGAAAAATATCAAAACTTGTAGAAGAACAACCTAGAATGAAGGAAATTGTGGATAACATAGAGGCTAAGCTGTGAAAATAGCGTTGGACAGGATGTGAATAGTGGAATAATGTAAGTTTTTCACAATTTCACTGTGGACAATGTGTATAACTTGGGAATTATTTGTGAGTACCTATCCACAGAGAAAAGTCACTTTTCATAACGGCCCACGGCGATTTCCACATTATCCACAGTCCTTATTACTATCACTATTACTTAGATACTAAAATAATAAAGACAATAACAAGGGGAGGGAATAGATTATGAGACTCCAGGTGAGCAAACCGGATTTTATGAAAATCTGGCAAACGACAGAACGAGTTACGAGTACTAAAAGCACAATTACTTCTCTCGCCGGTATACTATGCCGAACCGATGATGCTTCTTTAACCCTCGAAGCGACAGATCTCAAAACATCTATAAAATGTATTGCTTCTGGAGTACAGATTGAAGAAGGCGGAGAAGCTATCCTTCCAGTTAAAGTTGTTGGAGAACTTTTTAAAAAAGCTCCCACTGATACATTTACAGTTTCAGTAAAGGAAGGAAAAGGGATTATTTTCGCAGGAAGAAATACCTATCGTTTTTCAACATACCCCATTGAGGAATTTCCTCATCTGCCATCTTCTGAAAATGCAAAATTCTTCTGTACCGTCAAAGCTGAAACGCTAGCCCAAATACTTAGTGAAGGAACAGTGGCAAGTACTTTAGGAGAAGAGTTTCCTAAATATTTAGGAGCAGCACTTTTTGAATTGAAGGGGAATGACATTCGTATTGTTTCCACTGATGGACGGCGTCTCTCCTTATCGAAAGTCCTTCTCGATGAGTATGGAGATACTGAGAAGATTCTTCTTCCTTTAGCAGGGTTAAAAGAGCTGCTTCGCCAACTCTCTTCCCTTGAAGGTGACAAACCTGTTCAGATACTTCATGATGATGCACTTGCCTATTTTCAAATGGGTGATATTGAATTTTCTATTCGGAAAATAGAATCTTCCTTCCCAAATTATGAAAAAATATTGAACCCTCAGAGCACTACTACCCTGACCATTGAACGAAGTGCGTTAACAGAAGCACTTGAAAGGGTAGATGTTGTGGTAAGGGATCATACCCGGATGGTTATCTTTAAACTATCTCCCAATGGAGATCTTCGTATGATGGGACGGGCTCCTGAGATAGGTGAAGCAGAAGAAATCCTTGACGCTCAAATTGACGGAGAACCCCTTCTCATAGCTTTTAATGTAGCGTATCTATTAGATGGATTAAAGGCCCTTCATGGTGAAAATGTATTTATAACCTTTAATGGCCCCGAGGGACAGATGAGCATGCTCCGTCCTGGCCGGGACGATTTTCTCTATATGCTGATGCCCATTAAATTGAGCGAATCTGATTTTATACATGAAAGGGACGAAGAGGAATAGCTTATTGCAAGCTTACGTCTTGGCACAACTTTAAGAATTTAACGCCCCGCCGTCTTGAATGGGCCGCGGGGCTCAATTTGCTTGTTGGAAATAATGGTTCAGGAAAGACTAATGCTTTGGAAGCCATTCATATTCTTTCTGGATGGGGGCCTTTCAGATCTTCTCGTAAGTCGTTTCTCGTTAATTGGGATACAGAAGAAAAACAGGCTTATTTACGAGGGTATTTTAGCGGTGAGACAAATCTGGATATTGTTGCGACTGTAGGCGAGAAAAACATTATCCAGTGTGACGGAAAACGAATAACCCATGGAAATATACGTTCACTCATCCCAGCCTTAGCTTTTCTGCCTGGAGATCTCGCTATTGTTGACGGAGCTCCGTCTGTGCGCCGTCAGTTTCTTGATCGCCTTTGCGCTCTTCTTTTTCCTCTCTATGTGAGAAAAATGAGCGATTGCCGCAGAGCATTGCGCCATCGTGTGATTCTGCTTCGAGAAAGAAAAGATCCTTCCCTTACATCAAAAGTCCTCGCTCCTCTTGTTTCATGGATTTGGTCGACCCGAGCCGCAGCCGTCGATCTGCTAAAAATAGGCATTCAGGAATTTCGCATTCTTCTGCCTTCTGATATAGTGCTTACATTTGAAAGGGGAGGCGCTTTAGACTTGCAGGATCCCATGCAGGACTATTGGGAATCTGTAAGAAAATGGAAAGAAAAAGAACATATAACAGGAGTTCCGCAAGTTGGGCCTCAAAGGGACGATATGATAATAACAACAAAGGGACAGCCTGTATCGATAGTGATGAGCCGTGGGCAAAGAAGAAGGACAGCAGTGGCCCTCATGTTGGCAGCAGGCTGGGCTGTAGAAAGAAAGCTGCGTCGTAAACCTCTTCTGATTCTTGATGAAATAGCGGCAGAGCTTGATGACAGAGGAAGAAATATCCTCATTGATGCCCTAGTAGAGTCTTCATGGCAGGTTTTTGCCGCTACAGCTGAAAGTTCAATGAATGGCTGGCCAGGAACAGTCTGGCAAGTACGTCAGGGAAATATTACATCGAGATAATTTTGAGAGATCGAGATAGAAAAGGTGAGACGAATCAAATGGAGCAAAAAAAGTATGATGTAATTGTTGTTGGCGGCGGCCATGCAGGATGCGAAGCATCTTTAGCCGCGGCACGCATGGGAGCGAGAACGCTCATGCTGAACCTTTATCTTGATAATACGGCGCTTATGCCTTGTAATCCATCTATTGGAGGGCCGGCGAAAGGTCATCTTGTAAAAGAAGGAAATGCCTTGGGAGGAGAACAGGCCCGGGCAGCTGATTATTCTACAATGCTCGTACGGTGGCTTAATACATCAAAAGGGCCGGCAGTTCAAGCGTTACGGGCCCAGTGTGACCTTCGCGATTATCATGATCATTTTATATGGACCATAGAAACAACCCCCAACTTGGAAGTACATCAAGATATCGTGACAGACCTGTGGATCGAGAATGGTTCCATTCGCGGCGTTAAGACGAAATACGGTTTTACCTATGAAGCAGGCGCTGTTATTTTAACAACAGGTACTTATTTACGAGGCCAGGTTCACATTGGTCTTTTAAACTACTCTTCTGGCCCCATGGGACAAGTGCCATCTACCGAATTGAGTCGTTCTCTTCTTGAGAATGGTATCGAAATGGGGCGCATGAGAACAGATACGACCCCCCGACTTCATATAGACACTATTGATACATCCTCTCTCATTGAACAGAAAAGTGCTGAAGAACCCCTTTGCTTCGACCTCTGGGGAGAGAAAAAGACATACACCGGATATTCCTGTTACCTGACTCGGACGAACAGTTATCTTCATAATATTATCCGCGAAAACCTTGAGCGATCTCCTCTTTGGACAGGGCTCATGAGTGGTCTTGGCCCTCGATATTGCCCTTCCATTGAAGACAAAATAATCCGTTTTCCAGATAAGGACAGTCACCTTGTCTTTTTAGAGCCTGTATCACGAAAAAATAAGGAAGTCTACGTACAAAATTTTTCAACAAGCTTGCCCTACGATGTTCAGGTTGAGATTGTTCATGCTCTTCCTGGCTGTGAAAAAGCCCAAATTACACGGGCTGGCTACGCAATTGAGTATGACTATGTCATACCAACTCAGCTTGCTCCTTCTCTTGAAACAAAAAATATACGGGGACTTTTCTGCGCGGGACAGATCAATGGAACATCAGGGTATGAAGAGGCGGCAGCACAAGGGATAATCGCTGGTATGAATGCGGTACTCTATACGAGAAAAGAAGCTCCTGTTGTACTTAAGAGGTCAGATGCCTATATCGGCGTACTCATTGATGATCTGGTGACAAAAGGCACAAACGAGCCCTATCGCATGCTTACAAGCCGCTGTGAATATCGCTTGCTTCTCCGTTTCGACAATGCTGATCGTCGTCTCGCCCCTATAGGAAGACGAATGGGCCTTATCGATGATGGCAAGTGGCAGATATTGCGGGAGAAATGGGCGGCTGTGGATCATGAAAAAGTGCGACTTTCAAACCTGAGGATAAACCCATCTGAAAAAGTTAATGATTGGTTAGTCCGCGCAGGCTCTTCTCCCCTTGAAGAAAGTGTCAGGGCGATAGATCTTTTGTGCAGGCCAGAAGTGACCTATGGTGCCATGAGACCTTTTTTGCCTCTAATAGAGCGGCCATTAACGGATGAAGAAGCCCAAAGCCTTGCTATTGAAGTAAAGTATGCTGGATATATTGAGCGCCAGCAGCGTCAGGTTATCCGGCTTAGCAAAGGTGAAAAGGTCTATATTCCTGAAGATTTCAGTTATGATGAAGTTCCTGGTCTACTTTCGGAAAGCCGACAGAAGCTCGAAAAGATCAGGCCTCAAAATCTTGCTCAGGCAAGCCGAATATCAGGGGTGACACCAGCAGATATACAGCTTCTGTCTGTTTATCTTGAAACCAGAAGGAGGCGGAAGGAGCGTGGTATTACGCCATCGTCATGAGGCAAGTTCTGTTGAGACTTTACTCGAGAGCATCTTTTCTTCAAATGGGAAAAAGCATATTCTTCTCTCTCATGTGGCCCAGCACTGGCAAAAGATAGTAGGCAACGTTCTCTCGAAACGAAGCCGGCCTTTTGCCATTGAAGGAACGTTGCTTTGTATTCGAGCAGAAAGCCCTGCAGCAGCTCAGCGTCTTTCTATGATGGGAGCTACAATTGCTCAAAAAGTCAGTAAAGAGTGGGATTTGCCTGTTTCCGGCGTTAAGGTCGTTATTGGGAAGATTTCTGCTCGGAGGATTCCAAAAACAACAGGAAAAAAACAGGTTCTTATAACACCTAGAGCAGATGAGATTTCTAAGAATCTGGAACGTTTAAAGGACCGTATTGATGACCCTGATATAGCTATCTCTCTTGCAACGTTGATGGCAACGTGGAATCGCAGATTTGGCAAATGAAACGTTCTGGGAAAATTATCCAGGGCGTTATCTATTCTGTAACTTAATTAGCGTGTGTTGCCAGATAGTGATAGGCTATGCCTGATAAAAGAGCTGAACCTGTTTTAAGAACGTCTTCATCGATCTGAAACTTTGGATGATGATGGGGGAAATCAATGCCTTTTGCGGAATTCCCGGCCCCGAGGAAGAAGAACGCAGATGGGACGTGATGCCCGAAATAACTAAAATCTTCAGAACCCATCACAAGGCGGCACTCTTCCACATTGTCTTTTCCAACAAACTCTGCGGCAACATTCATAGCCATAGAGATCATTTCAGAATCGTTGATCGTAGTCGGTAAAAATCGTTTATAATCGAGCTTGCCTTCGCAGCGGGAAGAGATGCATTCACCCTCAACAATTCTGTGCATTGCTTCTTCTATATGATCTTGAACCTGGGGGTTGAAGGTTCTCACAGTTCCGTTTATTTTGACAGAGTCAGGGATGATATTGAAACTATTTGAATTTGTCTTAAGACCACCCAAACTTACAACGGCAGTTTCCTGGGGGTCAATTTCACGGCTTACAATAGTATGAAGGGCTGTTACTATTTTAGCCGCCGCTACCGTAGGATCTACGGACAGTTCAGGGGCAGAACCGTGGCCGCCCTTCCCTTTGATCGTGAGATACCATCCATCAGCAGAAGCCATGATAGGCCCCTTCCTATAGGCCACTTTACCAGCGGGGATGGGGGACCAAATATGAAGGGCCGCAGCAGCGTCAACACTCTCTAATGCACCCTCTTTGATCATAGCTAAGGCACCGGATTTAATGCCATGTTCCTCTGCGGGTTGAAAGATGAGGCGTACTCGTCCCTGGATCTGCTCTTTTATTTCAGCTAGAATATGCGCAGCGCCGAGAAGCATGGCTGTGTGAGCATCGTGGCCACAGGCATGCATGTTATCGTTTGTGGAGGTATAGGGCAGTCCAGTTTCCTCTTTGAGGGGAAGGCAGTCAATGTCAGCTCTCAAAGCGATGCAATGAGAATTTTGTGTGCCAGTGATTTCAGCAACTACACCTGCTTCTGTGCCGCCAAAACCGACTTGAAGAATGGAGAATCCAAGAGCTTTTAATATTTCGATAATTTTTTGCGTGGTTTGTACTTCTTTCCATGATAGTTCTGGATTTGCATGGAAATGCCGCCTAAGATTAATGATTTCATCTTCATGTTTAGCAACTAATTTTGAGATTTGATTGAACATTATATATTCCTCCTGTTAAATTTATTTAAAACCGGAAATGTCTCTTGTTAAGATGAGAATAATGTTAACAGAATATAAGAAATTCACAGTGTTATAGATATATAATACAATTTAAATAAGGATTATGTATCATCAAACAAAAGAAATTGTAAATAGGGTGGTGAAACTATGAAAAAATACAAATTCTTTTGGATGATAAGCCTAAGCTCCTTGTTTTTTATTCTTTTGTGCAGTGGGGCATGGGCTAATAGTTGGGATGATCTAGTACGTTTCTACGATCTTGATAAAAGAATGACATATGAAGCCCATATTCTTCGGCAAAAGCTGCTTCAGGAAGCTTGTAACATTTCTTCAGAAGAACTTTGGCGTTCCCTGCGGCAAAACCTTACACCGAGGCAGAAAGCCGCAAATAGTCTCTTGCTTATCGAAAGGCTATGTTCTGGAAATCTACAGAATTGGGAAGAAGTGGAAGGGTTTTGGTATCCAGGGCTCATGCCTAAGCCTCTGGCATTGATAGAAGGATTTTATTTTTCGCTTTGGTCGCTGTCAGAGCTGCCTGACGAGGCCTCGCCGTGGCTCGCCTTTACTCTTATTAAAGACCTGCGCTCTTCTTCAAGGGGGAAGCTCTATTTTCTTGAAATGGCTCCCCATGAGTACGGTGTGATACTCAAACAGCTTAAAGCTCGTGGTGTTCCATTGCCTGATAACTGGTTTGATTTTGAGGAGAGAGGCTCGTTACCACTCATTCGCTCTTTTAGGGGACGGATTGGCTACGATAGCGCTCTTTTTAAGAATATGGTTTTTCTTAACAATGCCGGTCAGCCTTCCTCAAATGGTTATTATGCGTGGGACCGTGATAGGGGATATGTTTATCAGGTGTCAACCAGCAGTCGGAGACGTATTTTTATTATCTGGGATTAGTGATCCTTAAATACACTACACCAGGAGGCTGATCTTCTCAACATGCTTACTTTTTTGCCGTCGAAACTTAAACAGTTTCTTCAACGCGAGTGGCTAACAATAATCTATACTACTACCGGCACTATAATAATAAGCTTTGCACTTGTCGCTTTGATCATGCCATATAGATTTGCCAGTGCTGGACTGACAGGTATTGCCCTTATAAGTCATTATGCCTTGAATATTTCTCCAGCGTGGATCATTGCCATAGGAAATACTGTTTTATTGCTTTGGGGCTGGAAAGTACTGTCCCCCCGTTTTGTAATTTGGACTTTCTATGTGTCGATCTTAATGACCGTTTCTGTTATGTTTTTTGAACTTTTTACATATCCATTAATTCAAAATGTTTTTCTCGCGGCTATCCTCGGCGGAGTTTTAGGAGGCCTTGGAATGGGGCTCATTTTTCTGGGCGGAGGCTCCAGCGGGGGAACAGATATTATTGTTATGGCGGCGAGAAAAAAATATGGTATTGATGTAGGCATGTACTCTTTTTATATAAATATGGGGATTCTTCTTGCCTCGTGGTTTGTAGTGGATCTGGAGCAGCTTCTCATGGGTGGGGTTCTTCTCTATATTGAAAGCCTTACCATTGATAACGTGCTAAAATCATTTGATCGCAGAAAACAGCTGATGATCATTACTCAAAAGCCGGGAGAAGTAAAGCGTTTCATTATTGAAGAGCTCGACAGAAGTGCCACAATTATCGATGCCCGAGGTGCCTATTCAGGAGAACCTAAGAATATGATAATGGTGGTGCTTACCAGAAGACAGGCCATGGAACTTAAACGACACGTTGTTTCAATTGATCCCATGACTTTTATTATTCTCTCGGATGTGGCTGAAGTGGTTGGAGATGGATTCAAACATTGGAAAAACATTTAATAGGGCACAGAAGGGGAGGGCGAGACGAAACAAATGGAAATTGTAAACAATATCGATTCAATAAGGCAAAAACTAGCTTGTAGCAGACGGCAGGGAAAAAGCATTGGTTTGGTTCCTACTATGGGGTTTCTCCATGAGGGTCACCTTTCTCTTGTTCGAAGGGCGGCGAAAGAAAACGATATAGTTGTGGTGAGTATTTTCGTCAATCCCACCCAGTTTGGGCCTCAAGAAGATTTTGAGAGCTATCCCCGTGATCTTGAGCGTGATGCCCTTCTAGCCGAGGAGGCTGGCGCGAATTTTATTTTTTACCCAACAGTGGGTGAAATGTATCCTCAGAAATATGAAACCTTTGTAGAAGTAACGGAATTGACAAAGGAACTTTGTGGACGTTCCAGACCAGGGCATTTCCGGGGGGTAACCACTGTAGTTACAAAACTTTTCAATATTATTCTTCCGGACAAAGCCTATTTCGGACAAAAAGATGCTCAGCAGGCTATCGTTATCCAGCAGATGGTGAGAGATCTCAATCAGAATGTTGAAATTTGCGTTTGTCCCATAATTAGAGAGAAAGATGGCCTTGCTATGAGTTCTCGTAACACATACTTAACGCCTGAAGAGCGAGAACAATCTACTGTTCTCTCCGCATCCCTTGAAATGGCTCAGCAAATGGTTGAAAATGGGGAACGGGATGCCGCAAGAATTAGAAAAGCAATAGAAGAGCTCATACTCAGCAAAGACAAAACCCGTATAGACTACGTGGAAATTGTAAGCGCCCATAATTTGAAACCTATTCAAGTTCTTTTTGGCAAATGCCTCATTGCGTTGGCTGTAAAATTTGGGGCTACCCGTCTTATTGATAATATAATGGTAACGGTAGCTCAATAAGGAAGAAGGAATCTCAGTCTAATTGCGGGATGACGTTACCCTCGTCTAATGCGAAATCTTTTCCTTCTCTTGACAGTTTTATTTTTGTTTCGTATAATCCGACCCAATCCATGTGAAATGGAACTTTATAATTCTACATTGTTAAAGGCGATGAAACAAGGCGCTTTTCCAGGTCGAAACCTTACCAGAGATGGGTGTTCAGCGGCTGAGAGGCATCCTTAAGGGGACAGGAAAAGCCAAAAACTTGTGGAGCTGGAGTGGAAAGGTGAAAGAACTGGAGTACACTCACGAAATTGTCTTCACGTAACGAAGACCGAGTTGGGACACATGTAAAAATGTGTTCAAGCAGGGTGGTACCGCGGGCATTTAGATTTCAAGAGGCTCGTCCCTTCGGGGACGGGTCTCTTTTTTTATTGGTTGTCAGGCAAAGGAGGAGTAATAATAATGAGGGTAGCAGTTGTAGGCGCGACAGGTGAAGTGGGACGGACAATGGTTCGGGTACTTGAAGAGCAGGGAGTTAGACCGGACGAACTTCGACTTTTTGCTTCTGCCAGATCAGCTGGAACATCTTTGTCCTTTTGTGGAAATTCCTGTAAAGTTGAAGAGCTAGGGACTGAAGTCTTAAAAGAAGGTTTTGACTACCTTCTTTTCTCTGCTGGTTCCAATGTGTCGAAACAATATGCTTCCATAGCTGCAGAAGCGGGATCAGTCGTTATTGACAATTCATCCGCCTTTAGAATGACTCCTGATATCCCTCTCGTAGTTCCTGAAATTAACGGGGATCTCTTGCGAGGGTACAGAGGTATTGTGGCCAATCCAAACTGCTCCACGATTCAAATGGTTCTTGGGCTCTATGAAATTCATCGTCGTTTTGGAATAAAATCTATAGTTGTGAGCACCTATCAATCGGTATCTGGAGCGGGAAAAAATGGAATAAATGAACTTGAGAGTCAAATTTCAGGCCATGTGGAGCCTAAAAAATTCGTTCGTCAAATTCATCTCAACGTAATTCCTCAGATTGGGGCAATTCTGGAAAATGGATTCTCGGAAGAAGAGATGAAAATGGTTGATGAAACTCATAAGATTCTGCGGGACGATTCTATAGGCATTTGGGCCACCACGGTACGTGTTCCAGTACTTTACGGCCACTCGGAAACAATTTGGGTAGAAACGAGAAAGCCGGCATCTCTTGATGAGGTTCGAAAAGCCATAGAGGCGAGCGAAAACGTAGAATTGACAGATAAGGTGATCTCGCCTCTTGATGGCGCTGGAACAGATCTTGTCTATGTTTCCCGTCTTCGAGCTTTTGATGATACACGGTTCTTAATGTGGAATGTAGCGGATAATATTCGTGTTGGAGCGGCAACAAACGCCGTTCGCATCTTAAAGAAACATCGAGCTCTTAATGCTCGCAGCTTTGAATAGGAGGTGTGTGGTCTATGTTTAGCGGAACAGGAACAGCAGTGGTGACCCCTTTTAAAAGCGGGAAGGTAGATTACGAGAGTTTTGAAAGATTTTTGAACTTTCAAATCAACGGAGGCGTAGACTTTCTTGTTGTTCTTGGGACAACAGGAGAAGCGCCGGCTGTAACGGCTAAGGAACGGGAAGAAATAGTCCGTTTTGTAGTAAAAACAGTTGAGGGAAGGGTTCCTGTTGTAGTAGGAACCGGCTCCAACTCCACGGAAGCAGCCATAGAACTTTCTAATCAGGCTCTCTCGTTGGGCGTAGACGGTGTTCTTGTGGTGACCCCCTATTACAATAAGCCTCCCCAGGAAGGTTTATATCAGCACTACCGCACCATTGCCTCCCGCATTAATAAAGGGCGGCTGATCATTTATAATGTACCGGGTCGTACAGGGGTCAACATACTGCCTGAGACAGTACTTCGTTTAGCTGAGATAGAGAATATTGTTGGTATTAAAGAAGCTTCCGGCGATGAAGCTCAGGTTGACTACCTCATTCGAAAAATGCAGAAACAGCGTCCCAACTTCTTTATTCTTTCAGGCAACGATGACCAGGCTTTCCACCTTGTCAATGCCGGAGGAGACGGGGTTATTTCTGTACTTTCCAATGTGGCGCCCAGAGAAACGTCAACAATGATTCGTTTCGCCCTTGATGGCGAGATAGGGAAGGCCAGAGAGCTTCACTTGCGGCTTTTCCCCTTGATGAAGGGGCTCTTTTGCGAAACCAACCCCATTCCCGTCAAGTATGGAGTGAGTCGCCTTGGATATTGCGAGAACGAGCTTCGTCTCCCTCTTATTCCTGCATCCTCCAAAGCTATGGCCGTGGTTGATGAAGCCCTGAAAGAGAGCGGCATCTACTAATGCGTTACGGACTTGTGGGAGCTTCCGGCCGGATGGGGCAAGAAATTCAGAAGGCTTTTGCTGAGCATACCCTCTGTCTCACAGTGGATATAAACGGTGAAACATGTGACGATACTCCTCAGGTTATAGTTGATTTTTCTAATCGCATGGCATTACCGCGTACTATTGAGCTTTGCCGTTTGCACAGAGCTGGATTGGTTGTTGGAACCACGGCTATTGTGCAAGAAGACATAGAGCTCCTTCGCAAACTGGGAGAGACGGTTCCCGTTGTCCAGAGCTTTAATTTTTCCGTTGGTGTCAATATCCTTAAAATGGTGTTACGACAGTTTGCTCCGTACCTTGAGGACTGGGATCTGGAAATATGTGAAACTCATCATAACAAGAAAAAAGATGCCCCATCAGGTACAGCTATTTTGATGAGAGAGGTAACAGGGCGTAATTGCCCCACCCATTCTCTTCGAATGGGGGGAGTTCCTGGTGATCATTCCGCATTCTTTGCGAATGAGGGAGAAGTTCTTGAATTTACCCATCGCGCCCTTTCCCGTTCAGTTTTTGCCTTGGGAGCGTATCGTGCGGCCCAGTTTGTTGTTAACGCCGAGCCAGGATTTTATTCTTTCGAGGAGGTTATCGCATGCGCACCGAGGAAATCATCAAGCTTATAAAGGAATCAAAGAAGCGGACTCCTGCCAAGGCCTATCTTTCTGGAAACCTTGAGAAGTGTGCCTGGGGAGAGTTGACCTTTATTGGCAGCAACCATTTTGGCATGCTTATAGGCGACCACAAAGAAATAGAATTGGCCCTTTCTGCCAATGCGTCCCATATTGATGGGACTCATATTGAAGTGGAGGCACGAAATTCCGCTTTGCCCCTTGCGGATTTGACAAAATATGATGCTCGTATTGAGCCGGGAGCCATCATTCGCGATATGGTGGAAATAGGCAAGGGCGCAGTTGTGATGATGGGTGCCGTTATTAACATTGGCGCCGTTATCGGGGCAGGCACCATGATAGATATGAACGTTGTTGTAGGTGGGCGGGCTGTTGTTGGCGCTAATTCCCATATCGGCGCAGGGGCTGTGGTAGCTGGGGTCATTGAGCCTCCAAGCGCTACACCAGTCATGATAGATGACAATGTTTTAGTGGGAGCCAATGCTGTTATTCTTGAGGGTGTGCATATTGGGGCTGGGGCAGTTGTGGCTGCAGGGGCTATTGTAACGAAAGATGTGCCCCCAGGAGCTGTGGTAGCTGGCTCTCCAGCCCGCATCATAAAAATGGTCGATGCTAAAACTGCTGATAAAACTCAGATCGTGCAAGACCTGAGGAACCTCTGATTGGGAGGTTTTAGAAAGTGATCGTACAGAAATATGGCGGATCGTCAGTTGCGACACCAGAAATGATTCGAGCCATAGCAGAAAAAATAAAGATGCGTGTGGAAGAAGGGGAAAAGCTTATAGTGGTTGTTTCAGCTATGGGAAAAACCACCAATAATCTCATTGACCTTGCGAACCAGGTTTCTTCAGATCCCCTTCCGCGAGAACTTGACATGCTTCTAGCTACAGGGGAACAGACGTCTGCGGCTCTTCTTTCAATGTCGCTGAACGATCTTGGTGTGCAAGCAGTATCATATAATGCCTTTCAGCTTGGCATGATCACCACAGGAACTTTTTGTAATGCCCGCATCGTGGATATTGACATGAAAAAAGTTGAACGAGAGCTCAATCAGCGTGATGTAATAGTTGTTACAGGTTTTCAGGGGATCACTCCAGAAGGGGAGATCACTACATTGGGCCGAGGGGGCTCTGATACGTCTGCTGTAGCTATTGCGGCAAAAGCAGGAGCCCGCTGTGAAATATATAGTGATGTGGCCGGAATCTATACCTGTGACCCTAAAATTTGCTCAAACGCTCAGAAACTCGACTATGTCACCTATAACGAGGTACTGGAACTTTCGTCCATGGGGGCAAAGGTCCTTCATTCGAGAGCTGTGGAAATAGCAAAAAAATATAACGTTGAACTGTATTGTGCCTCGACTTTTTCAGATGAAAGGGGGACTCTTGTGGTGGGTACATTGCCTGAATGGTTGGAACAGCCTGTTGTTACAGGAGTTACATCTGATCCCAATCAGAGAAAGGTTACAATCAGCCCTATGCCTGGGGGAATACAGGCAATGAGTGCTTTGTTCACGGCATTGGCTGATAAAGGAATAAATGTGGATATGATATCCACAGTAAACGATAATGGCCATTCTTACCTTACCTTTACAGTTGTTGAAGGAAAAGGTCCAGTAGTACGCAGTACGGTGGAAGAAGTAATGGCCCCCTATGAGGGCTGGCGCGTCACTGAAGATGATAAGGTTGCAAAAGTATCAGCAGTGGGCGTAGGTATGGAATCGGCTCCCGGCGTAGCTGCGAGATTTTTCTCCGCTCTCTGCAGGGAACAGATTCGAATGTATGGAACAAGTACTTCAGAAATCAAAATATCCACTCTTGTAGCGAAGACTGATGCCAATAGGGCAGTAAGGGCTCTAGTGCATGAGTTTGGTTTAACGGAGATTGAAAATTAGTTTGAGCCGCTTCATGTGAAGCGGCTCAAACTAATTCCCTAAGCAATGACATGTTTTACTTCTTTAGCAATATATTCTGTAGTGTGTTTTGCCATTTTATTTTTCATTTACGAAAGCTCTTTTACTTTGATAAGAGCTTCTTTCAGTGTCAATCCTTCAGCTTTTATATACTTTATGCCAGCGAGTTTTAAGGCATCTTTTGCATTGGTGCCTACATGGGGAACAATCACAATATCAATATTGTATTTTGAGAGAAGCCGAACAGCAGCTCCTCCTGCGCCATGTCCTTGTTCTAAAAGAGGATTTTGTATCGTCTCAAGAAGAGTTCCCTCCTCATCGAGAATGATAAAATAGGGAGCCCGAGCAAAGCGTTCAGCAATAGAGCTTGTAAGAGAAGGTTCGTTAACAGCAGCAGCAATCCGCATACTTTTCACCTCACCTTTTTATTATGTTAATCAAATTTGTTAGATTGTTATAAATTGAGTCTATCTCCGGGCTCAGCGCTTCTAAAGGAATCTCTTTTTTTGATATGGCTTCTACAACATTTGGTCGGAAAGGAATCGAACCTAGAAAGTGCCAATTTTCCTTTTCAGCCTCATTCTTTATTTCCTCTCCCTTTGCTTCTGAGAGATCAGATTTATTGAGAACAATGGCCAAAGGAACTTCTAGAGAAGCGCAAAGCTTATTGAGACGAAGAAGATCATGAAGTCCAGACAGCGACGGTTCCGTCACTGCAACGGCCAAAGTTGCTCCTGTAAGAGCCGAGATAGCGGGACAAGAGATTCCCGGAGGCCCATCAATAACGATAAATGAAATCCCCTCTTTGAGAGCTTCCTTTCTGCTCTCCTTTTTTAAACGAGCTACAAGCATGCCTGAATTTTCTTCACCAGCATGAAGACGAGCATGCCAGAGTGGACCATAAGTTGTTGTCCCTCTCCAATATTGCCCCTGTTCATATGAATGCATGGATATCGCCTGATGGGGACATACCAGGGCGCATCCGCCGCACCCTTCACATTTCCATGGCAATGATGTGATTTCGTCATCTCTCTTTTCAAGAGCATTAAAACGGCAAAACCCGACACATCCTCCGCAAACAGTACAGCGATCAGCGTCTATTTCAGGAATCTTTCTTCCTGTAAAGGAAAAGGTTTGCTCGTCTTGTGGATGAAGTAAAAGTTGAAGGTTGGGGGCGTCTACGTCAACATCGCAAAATAGGGCTTCCCCTTCAAATAACACACATAAGGCCGATACAATTGATGTTTTTCCTGTTCCCCCCTTGCCGCTTACGATAACTATTTCTTTTGGAGTCATGACAGCACCTCTTTGACATGGTTAAGAATATCCGATGCGGCTTCATGCCATTGTTTATCAATTAAAATGGGAGCGATTCCCTTAGCATAAGCACGAGCGACTTCTTTTGAAAAAGGCAAACGCGCAAGAATAGGCAGAGCCAGATTCTTGCAAAATATTTCAGCTTCTTCAATATTACCAAGATCAGAGCGATTAATAACTACGCCTGCAGGAATATGAAGTTCGCGAACTGTTTCTGCGGCCAGGGTGAGGTCGGAGAGTCCAAAAGGCGTAGGTTCTGTTACCAGTATCACAAAATTGGACTGTTCCACCGCGGCAACCATGGGACATGCATTTCCAGGAGGGCCATCAATAATTTGGGGAAAAGGAAAAGAATCTGCTCTTTTTAGAACAGTGTGAATCAATGGAACAGGATTGGGTTCACCGATATCTAATATCCCTTCAAGAAACCAAAAGGATCCCTGATTTTTGATATTCATTATACCAATGGAAGCCTTACTATCTTTAATAGCCTTTTGAGAGCATACAAGTTCGCATACACCACATCCATGACACAACTGCATATTGACAACTGGCGCATAAGTACCGAATTGATTGAGTGCCCCAAAAGCACAATTATCAGCACAGAGTCCGCATCCTTTACAACGAGCGGCTTCTATCTGGGGGACAACTTTATAAACATTTTCTTTCTTCGGATTTTTGACCTGAAGAACCAAACCAAGGTCGGGTTCGTCAACATCGAGATCAATAGCTGTCCCCTTACTAAGAGAAAGAGCAAGGGAGGCAGCGACACATGTTTTGCCTGTTCCTCCCTTGCCGCTTGCGACTGTCAATCGAAACATGGCGAGCTCCTAAAGAGAGGAGTGGTCATGGCTGCATTGATCAGAAAGAACCTCAAGATTTTGATTGAGAAAAGCCTCTATTGTTAACTCTATAGACAGCGGCTTAACGCAGAGAACATCTATTCCTTGCGCTCGAAGCATTGCTGAAGCTCTTCCTCCGATGCCCCCAGTAATAACCACATCCGCGCCTAAAGTTGCAATCCATTGAGGCATAGCCCCAGGCACATGTTCTCCTTTAGGTGTTGCATAAATCTTTCTTTCCACTTCTTTTTGATTTTCAACGTGAACAACAAGAAACTCCTCAACGTGTCCAAAGTGTTCAGATACGGTATCTCCATTTTTAGCGATAGCGATTTTCATGGGAAAGCTCCTTCATTATTTATTTTCTTCAAGTTCCGCCAAACGCTTTCTCATATTTTCCATTTCTTCCTCAAGCACTGATAATTCTTCTTGAAGCACATTTCGTTCTTCTTCTATGGAAGGTTCGTACCCCCAACCGGGATAAACTGGAGCACCCCATCCTCCCATTCCACGACCGAAACCGAAGAAACGCCTTCCCCAACGTGGAAACCTTCTATAACCATATCCACCAAATCGGCAATAACCAAAACCGCGCCCTGTCATTGGACCTTGCCCTCGTGGTCCACTTCCATCATAACCAGGCATATATATCCCTCCTTATTGATAATGATTATCATTTGCATATATACTATTCTCTGATAAAATAATTGTCAAGCCCTATGTTGAGAAGGAGTTTCCATTCTATGGAACACAATAAAAAGAAAAAGCGACAAGATTTTTTTGATATCCTTAAAAAAGCTGGATTTCGCCTTACAAATCAGAGACAGACGATTATAGACGTACTCATCGAAGGTGAAGCGGAGCACGGGAACATCCAGCTTATATGGGAAAAGGCCCATGAGAAAGATCCCTCCATAGGTATTGCTACTGTTTACAGAACGGTGGGGCTGCTCTCTGATATGGGACTGCTCTATCGTTTTTCTCTCGATGAAGGATTTGAACGTTTCGAACTTCCTTCTTCTTCCATACATTTTCATCTTTATTGCCGTTGCTGCGGAAAAGTGCTCCATCTTAAACATGAAGAGGAGAAAGAAAAGATTATTACAGAATGGCTTGAAGAGGCAGGATTTCAACCTATTCCGCAAAGCCTCGAGTTTGCTGGAATGTGTAGTGATTGCGCTTCTGAAGTAAAAGATCATAAAAAAATGAGAGACCTTCCGTGTATCCTGGAAGGCAGGGGGAGAGGAAGAGGGCGTTGTGGCCGTAGACAGGGGTGTTTCCGTCAACAGAATAACAAGACATTTTAGAGGAGCTGATTTTTTCGGACAGCTCCTCTGTTCTTACCCCAAATAATTCTCAAAATTCGTGAAATTATGCTAGTATAGTTACCACTTATTTCCCAATATTTTTTTCTGCCCCTTAACTATTGCTGAAAGGGGAGATACATTATGTTAGAAGAAAAAAACATAAGACTAGTGAAGATCCTGCTCGTGGAAAGAAAAGAAAAAGTGGAACAGGATATTTTTCAGAGTCTTAGAGAGTTGAAGATCTTCAATACTATTCATGTTGTTGGGAGTCGCTATGAGGCTTTAGAGTACCTCCGCCAGGTTGGAAAATATTGGGATAGGCCGAAACCTGATATTGTAATGGCAGATTGCGATCTTCCAGGCAATTGTTGTGAGGGACTTTTGTTTGAAATGCGTAACGATCCTGCTCTTTGCTATATCCCAATTCTTTTTATAACATCCCAGGATGAATCCGTTCCCTTTGAAACGTCTGATTACATGGCGCGTTTTGTAGAAAAACCCTTTTCAGGAAGCAATATACTCGAAGCCCTGATGTCTTTTGACCGCTTTGGTATGGCTGTTGTTAAAGCAGAATAACAATACGTGGAGCGGGAACATAAAACTCCACTCCACGTGTCGTATCTTTCCACACCTGTGGTTAGTTTATCCACATTTTAAAGGATGCAAAGTCAGATTTTCTTTTCTGCAGGACTATGTATTATCTAACTTTTTTCTCGTGAAAGAGAAACTTTAAAATATTCTGCAATAAAACGAATCAGGTACTCGGTGACACCTTTGAGAATTTCTTCTCCCCATTCCCTGTTCGCGTCTTCTGGGGCATCTGTTCCTCCATAGGTGCCGCTCGATGTGACGTCCTTAACATCCCGAATAATCCTGACACTTCCTTTTTCGAAGGTGACGATGCTGATATGAGTATTTTGGAGGCTGTCACTTACATGGTGAATATTTGCGGGGAAAAAATCCTTCATGTTGACCCATTCAGGTTTCAAAGCCATCATTACCGATGTTTCCTGCCCTGCCCCGTGCCCACCTGCCCATTTTGCGTTCAGCTCACCGGCAAGAGTCCACCAGTCCACAATAGCGGCGAGTCCGCCCCTTTTATAGACAGCAAGGGCTGCCTTATCGAGAGAGGGTCCGTTCCCGCCATGGCCGTTAAGAAAAATCATTTTTTTAATGCCAGTGTCCATGAGGCTCATGGCGATGCGTGTCATTACTTCTGAAAGAATTTCAACGCCCATGTCAATGGTTCCTGGAAAGGAAGCATGGTAGGGACAAACCCCATAAGGCATGGTAGGAAGCACCATGATTTTATCCGGGTAGGCGGCTTCGACTCTCTTGGCAAATTCTTCGGGAATGAAGTAATCTGTACCAAGGGGAGCTAGGGGGCCATGTTGTTCAACGCTTCCGAGGGGTATGAGGGCAACAGTTTCTTCTGTAATTTTTTCTTCCAGCTTTTTCCAGGTAAGAGAAGCTAGGTACATAGGGCACACTCCTTTATAAAAGCATGATATAAGTTTAGTATACTATAGGGGGACTGGATCCCAAAGCCCAACCGGGTCTTTTTGGGTTTGCACCAGGAAGTATATTTTGTAAAGAATTTGTGGATACATTAATATGTGCGCAGATGTTGTTTCGTAAGTTAAAAAAATTTTGAGGAAAAGATGGTATGAATGATGAATCTAATACTTATTAAAAACGGAGAGATATATAGCCCAGAATATTTGGGAAAAAGCGATCTTCTCATAGCGGGAGACTCTATTTTTTCTGTGGAGTCGTCAATTTCGGAAGATGCTGTCAAAAGCATTGCCCCTCACGCCATCATCATTGATGCCGGGGGAGCTCTTGTCGTCCCAGGATTTATTGATAGTCACGTTCATTTTAATGGTGCAGGTGGAGAAGGCGGTCCTCAATTTCGAACTCCTCCCCTTCAGCTGAGCAGTTTTATACGGGCAGGCATTACCACTGCGGCTGCGCCTTTGGGAACAGATGGTATTTCTCGGTCTTTAAGAGAGCTGCTTGCAAAAGCTCACTCCCTTGAAAATGAAGGCATCTCAACGTTTATCTATAGTGGTGCTTACGGTATGCCCTCTGTTACCATTACTGAGAATGTCGTGTCTGATATTGTACTTATTGACAAAGTGATTGGCGTCAAAGTCGCTCTTTCGGATCATCGATCCTCTCACCCTACTGTGGAAGAGCTTAGACGGCTTATCTCCGATGCTCGTATTGGCGGTATGCTGGCTGGAAAGGCGGGCATCGTAGAGGCCCATATGGGGTCAGAAGACTGGGGGCTGGAAATTATTGAGGAGGCCCTTTCAGGAACTCAAATCCCCAAAAGCCAGATTCTTCCCACCCATGTCAACAGAAATGAAAAACTTTATGCTCAAATCCTGAACTATTGCAGCAACGGTGGCGTGGCCGATCTTACAACAAGTATGGGAAGTGGGGGGCATACTGTAAAGGCGAGTGAGGGGATAGGCCGAGCAGTAGCCAATCAGGTGCCTCTCTCTCACCTTACTATGAGTACTGACGGAAATGGAAGCATGCCTGAATTCAATGCTGCAGGGGAACTCGTGAAAATGGGGATTGGGGAACCCTTATCTCTGTTCGCTGAATTTAGAGACACTGTTCTTGAAGAGCGTATTCCCATGGGAGAGGCCCTATCGTTGGTAACGAAAAATGTAGCAGCACGCCTTAAACTTACTAAAAAAGGAAGACTTGTTCCTGGAGCTGCTGGCGATGTGCTCATTATTTCGCCAGATACCTTGACCTTAGAGTATGTTGTCGCAAAAGGCGTCCTTATGATGAAGGAAAGGTCTGTCATTAAAAAAGGAATTTTTGAAGAGGTATAATAAATAAAAAAGAAGAAGCCACGGAGGGTCTTTAGAGAAAAATAGCCCCGTGGCTTTTTAAATTTCAAATTTATTGAAAACCATTTAGCATACTGTGCCAAATTCAAGTCAACCATGGTTTGAATTTATGAATTCTATTGACAGTTTAGAAAGCAGCCCTATAATTCTTTATGTTATAACTTGATATTATAATAGATATAATTTTTAGGAGGACGCTGCGCTGGTTATTGACACACATTTACATTCTGAAGAGTTTTCTTCCGATAGTTTTTTACCCATAGAAGAAGCAATTCAAAAGGGAAAGAGCATGGGGCTTGATGGAATCTGCGTTACAGACCACGAAAGTATGGGGATGCGCTCCTTTGCTCGCAAGCTTTCTGTTAAGTATGATTTTCTTATACTTGTAGGCCTTGAGCTCTTAACCTATGAAGGTGACCTTCTTGTTTTTGGACTTGATTCAGTCCCAGAGAAAAAAATGCATGCTTCTGACGCCCTGGAACTTGTGAACCGGCAGGGTGGTGTAGCTGTAAGTGCCCATCCTTTTCGTGATAACGGGCGAGGCATGGGGAATTTTATCCGCTCTCTTCCTGGTCTCAGTGGCATAGAAGCTTTCAACGGGAGTACTCGTCTTACCCATAATTTTAAAGCTCATGCCCTTGCAAATGAACTTGAGCTCCCTCGTCTTGGCGGAAGCGATGCCCATTTTGTAGAGCGAGTGGGACTATATGCAACGGCTTTTCCTGGAATTATACAAAACGAAAATGATTTTATAGGAGCTATTCGTACGGGGAATGTTTACCCTGTTGTTTATGATGTGAATCGGTTCGTCAAAGTTTAAAAGAAATAGGCAATCCATATAACAGCGGTCATTATGGCTGCACTTACTGGGGCTACGAGAAGATTATCCAGTTCGAATCTAAAAATTCCTTCAGTAAAAAGCGTAACGAGCCCTCCCCAAAGGAGTATAAGCCACGGAATTTGGGCTTCCGGCACCATGAGGCCATAAATAAAACTACCAAGTAAAGCTCCAGCAAGACACGCCAGGCTTCCCTCAAGGGTCTTTCCCTCAAACCATTTCAGTTTCCCCCATCGCTTTCCCACCAAAACAGCCCAGGCATCTCCTATAGTAGCCATGACTATAGCCTGTACCGATGCAGGGTCTGGGAAAAGGGAAGCGACAAAAGCGCCGAGGAGATAACATGTTGTCCCTGATATGGATTTTTTTCTTCTTTCATAACTGGCAGGAGCAATAGCTTTAAACCACCGCTCCAAAATAGGAACGTAACTGACGGTCTTTTCGCTTATGAATGCTATGGCAGTGGCGACCATAAGGGATTTGTTTAGAGCGCTTGGTCCCCATAAGGGGTAGATGATACACGGGAATATTAGGCCGCAGTACCTGAACATTTTTCTACGGGCAAGGGGATTATGGAAAGCCTTTATAAATGAAGGTATTTCTTTTGCCAGAGTGGAACGCCAGTTTATGATGAACCACACCCCTACTGGAATAAGGGAAAGAACTCCCCAAAGGTGGGTTTCTGCGTGAACGAACCCGAGGAACATGCCAAAAAGCCACCCTATATAGGCGCAAAGAAAAGGAGCGCTATAAAGGGTCAGCCACAGAGTAATGGCAGTGAAAAGGCCTGCTGCCATCTCTAAAGGAAGCAACACAAAGGAAACGCCCCCTAATAAAATTGCTGATCCTATCATTTTTCCTCTTCCTCTTCAGTATTAATAAGAGTTCCCGGTTTTATCGCAACGGATATTCTTGCAGCGTGACGAAACGAAATCCTTTTTTTTGGAGCATAGGGATGACCTTGATCAATCCTTCCGCCGTGTCGCTTTCTGGTTGGTTCATATGACATAGTATAATGTCTCCTGCCTTTGCCTGGAGGAGTTTTTTCACAATCGCATCTTCTGATAAGGTCGCTCCTTCATCCCCGGCAATGGAGTATCCAACAACGTTGTACCCGAGATCTTCAATAAGGGCAAGAGCTACTTCGTCATAATAATTTGTACCGGAACGAAAGAAGCGAGGTTGCCGATTCGTCACCTTCTCTATTATTACGGTTGCGTCAGAAACTTCTCTCATAACTTCTTCTACGCTGCCTGTTCCCGGTATGCCGTAAGCAGATCGGCCGGAAACAGAGCAGGGGCAGTGGTTCATACCGTGATTTTCTATTTCGAAAAGCGGAGATGATGCCAGTTCTTTGGCAATTTCTTCGTTGGCATTTATCCACCGCCCTGTAATAAAGAGAGTTGCTGGAATATGATGTTTGCAAAGCCAGTTTATAAGCTTTTTATCAAAGCCGTTTCCCCTTTTTCCTCCGCAGGCATCAAGGGTAAGGGCAACAACAGGTTCTTGGGTATTAAGACGGGTTCTGACCCCGGGAATGTCCTCTCCCCATAATTGGGGAGTAGCTGGGGAAGGAGCGAGTGCGTAGCCAATCCCCCCCGCGAAACACCAGCTCCAGATACATGTCAATGTAAAGAGGAGTGAAAAGATTTGTCTTATCATAATTATGCCAAAGCGATCTCCTTTTCAAGATAGACATTTTGTACATTTTGAATGATATGAATGCCTTCTCTGAAGGGGCGTTGAAAAGCCTTTCTACCAAGAATGAGCCCCATGCCCCCTCCTCTTTTGTTGATGACCGCCGTCTTTACCGCTTCTTTCAAATCGTCAGTGCCCATAGAAGCTCCGCCAGAACTGATGAGCCCCACGCGCCCCATGTAACAATTGGCGACCTGATAGCGAAGGAGGTCTATGGGATGTTCAGGGACAAGCTTTTCATATACTTCAGAGGAAGTTTTTCCAAAATGCAGATCACGGAACCCTCCATTAACGACAGGAAGCTTCTGTTTTATAATATCCGCTTCGATGGTTGCACCTAGGTAGTTTGCCTGTCCTGTGAGGTCGGCGGCGAGATGATAGTCTTTTTCTTTCGTTTTAAAGGCCTTATTTCGAAGATAGCACCAAAGAATGGTTGCCATACCCATTTCATGGGCCATACGAAAAGCCATAGAAACTTCCTGGATTTGCCGCCGTGACTCAGGGCTTCCAAAGTAGATAGTAGCTCCTACAGCTAAAGCTCCCATATCCTGAGCTTGTTTAACAGAAGCAAAAAGAACCTGGTCGTATGTGTTGGGATAAGAGAGAAGTTCATTATGGTTAATTTTAAGAATAAAAGGAATGCGATGGGCATATTTTCTTGCCATAGAGCCAAGAACGCCAAGGGTACTCGCCACAGCGCTGCACTCAGCTTCAATAGCGAGCTTCACTATGTGTTCAGGGTCAAAATAAATAGGATTGAGAGCAAAGCTTGCCCCCGCAGAGTGTTCCACTCCCTGATCCACAGGAAGAATGGAAAGATATCCTGTTCCTCCTAGCCGGCCTGTGTTAAAAAGCGTTTGTAACGAGCGTAATACAGGAATCGGACGGTCTGTTTCTGCGGAAAGGCGATCAACGAAATTAGCTGCCGGGGGGATAAGCATTTCCGATGGGATTCCCCAGCACGTGTAGTTGAGAAGAGAGTCCCCATCGTCTCCAAGAATCTCTTTTATTTCTTCAAGATACTGCGACATGGTCTATCCCTTCTTTCTTGGTTGATAGATATATCACAACTATCGTACCATACGTTATACTCAGAATGTAAAATTTGAAAGGGGTGAAGTTGCTTCATGAAAAACATCGGATTTATTGGTCTTGGAGTTATGGGGGCCAGTATGGCTGGTCATTTGCTCAAGGCAGATTATTCCCTCCATGTTTACAACAGAACCCGGGTAAAAGCGGAAAAACTGATTGAACAGGGAGCCACTTGGGAAGAAGACGTGCCATCTTTAGCTTCTAAGTGTGACTGTATTATTACTATGGTCGGTTTCCCCCGTGATGTTGAAGAGATCTATCTGGGACAGAGAGGTCTTATTGAAAATGCGCGGACGGGAACCTATCTGATAGATATGACAACCTCCAGTCCGGAGCTGGCAGCGCGAATCTATGTTGCCTCTAAAAAGAGAGGACTTAAGGCATTGGATGCTCCTGTTTCAGGAGGGGATAAGGGCGCGAGGGAAGGGACTCTTTCTGTTATGGTGGGAGGTGACCCTGAAGATTTCGATGAAGTTCGACCACTTTTTGAAGTGATGGGCAAGAACATTGTCTATCAAGGGGAGGCCGGAAGCGGACAACATACAAAAATGGCCAATCAGATTGCTATAGCTTCAAATATGATAGGAGTCTGTGAAGCTATTTCTTACGCCATTAAGGCGGGGCTCGACCCCGATAAAGTATTGGCTAGCATTGCTCAGGGGGCTGCAGGAAGCTGGTCTCTTTCAAATCTTGCCCCAAGGATGATCGCAGGAAATTTCGATCCTGGTTTTTATGTGAAACATTTTATTAAAGATATGAAAATAGCCCTTGAATCTGCAGATAGGATGGGGTTGGATACCCCCGGCTTGGAAATGGCTCTTTCCATGTATAAAAAATTAGCCCTTCATGGGCATGATAACGAAGGAACTCAGGCCTTATTCAGACTTTACAGTGCCCAAAAGGATTAAAAGAGGAGGGGCAGTTTTCAAAGACTGCCCCCTATATTTATATGTTTTAATGTTAGGGCATTTCCCGTATTTTATTAAGTTGGTTTACTCGTTCTATAGCCCGATCCATTAAGGCCATGTGATTGACGATCACTCGCTCATGGCGGGCAGTAAGGGTTACTCCGATGGCATCGGAGGCTGTAATCTCAAAGAAGAGACGGTTCCCTTCTATGGATGTTAGAGTAGCCTTGAATTCAACGGTAACACCTAACATAGACGTTGCTTCGTGAATTACTTCAATAGATTTGCCAACGGTGATGTATCCTTCAGGCAGAAAATGATCCACTGCCTTGATACATGCTCCAACAATGGCCTGAACACAGGCCGGAGTAGAAAGAAGCTGGTTGAGATGGATGTTCATATTACCAACAGTATCATCAATTTCGACAGTTTTCTTGATTGTGGCGGTAAGACCGGGTTGAAGAATATCTTTCACATCGAACATTGTCAGCCCCCCTTTAATCACTAATGTTATATTATTTTAACACTTGAGGACTATATAGACAAAGGGAGTGATAGCGTGGCAATACTTCTTGCCGTATGTATAAGCTCCAAAAGAAGTAGTCCGAAAAGGACTGTGGAAAAAGCTTTTTTCGCTTCTGGCGGAATAGAGGGAGATTCGCATTTTGGGTTCAATGAAAGAGAAGTCAGCCTCCTTCGCCGCGAAGACGTAGAAAAAACAGAGCAACAGGCAAATATTCTTTTTCCTCCGGGATCTCTCGCAGAAAACTTGCTTGTAAAAGGTCTTCCGGAAGACCTTTCTCCTGGTACTATTCTCGCCATCGGGGCTACTGTGAAACTTGAAGTTATAGAAAAAGGGAAAAAACCAGGAGAACCCCATACCTATGACTATATGGGCTGGTGTTTGCTTCCCATATGGGGTTATTTCCTCAGAGTTGTGCAGGGGGGAGAAGTTGTCCCTGGGGATCGTGTTTCTCTTTTAGAGACGAATTAGCAGGGAACAAAACCGGCTTGAAATATCCGCCATCCACCCTCTCGTGGGTGAAAATTGGTCTTTAGCTTTTTAAAGACCCTTCGATCTCGTTTATTTTTTCTTCAAATCCATAGATGGTGGGGTCAATATCATCTACTGTCTGATTGAGCATTTGCATACTTTTAAAAGAATACCCCTCAGGCAAATGATTAGCATACCGTTTGATTTTAAGAAGAGATTGCAGATAGTTTCGTTCATATGGGGCGATCAGCTGAGCGGCAAAGAGGGCTTCCGGCCGTTCCTCAGCAAAAAAGAGACGAGCCATTTCAAGATTTTCATCCGCGCTCATTTCTTCATACCAGATATTGGCCAGCAAGGCCCGGAATCGTTTTCGCTGTTGAGGTCTCACCATACGGCGCATGGCCCTGTCGATACGATTGAGACCTTGCCTTAACTCGGTTCTTAGAATGAAGGGGTCAATTTCTGGCAGAGAAAACCTGCTGATATAGTCAGCTTCCTCATTAATGTGAACTTCCCTTCGCAAGAGAGCTCCCCATGCTGGTCTTAGGGAGACAGTTGCAGCTTCAGGAGGGATGGAAAGCAGTTTCTTGAATTCATCTCCAGTGTCGTAACCTCTATGTTCACAAGGAGACTTGGATAGCCACGTAACGTAGCCTGTATCAAAAAGGCCCTTTCTTCCAGCCCTTCCTGCCATTTGAAGAAATTCATTCTTGCTAATAGGGGCATTATCGTGGAATTGCACCAGTTGGGCAAAAATAACAGATTCTGCTGGCAGGTTGACGCCTAAGGCCAGGGCATTTGTTCCAACAACTACATCAAGGATTCGTTCCCGGAAAGCTGATTCAACTAAGAGCTTTTCTTTTGGCAGCATGCTTCCATGATAGATGCCTACGCCACAGAGAAGGGGCATTTGCACTTTAGGAACGTCAAGGATCGTTGCAAGTTCATAAAGGCGGCTGCGCTGTTCTCTGGGCAGCCGGCGTCGGGTTCTGGCTATGGTATAGGCCAAATCCATAGTCCCTCGCTGAGAGAAGACAAATACAAGGGCATCGTGAACAGAAAAAAGTTGAGCGGGTTTTTTGGGAACATACACCAGCTCAGTGACCCGTTCCTGGCTTTCATAGACTGTAAAAGACCGCTCAGTGATGGTTTCGAGATAACGCCCAATGACTCCAGGCTGACTAAAGGTAGCGGACATGACAAGAATTGATGTTGTTGGGGCTGTTTCTCTTATGCCGTCAATATAGGTTCGCGCACGGTCAGGGTCTTCAAAAATATAATGAAATTCATCTATAATCAGTTTTTGATGGGGTTCCTTTGTATATTTGAGCGTGTAGATCTCCTGGGTACAGCAAATAATGGGTGCCTCTTCGTTTCTTTTAAAATCCCCCGTTTCTATTCCTACGTCAAAACCCATGCGCCTCAGGTCCATGTAGCGCTCGTTGCTCAGAGCCTTTATGGGAGCTGTAAATATAATGCGAGAAATGCCCTCCGGCATCTGGGTTTTGCCTTCCGTTGTGAGCAAGCCCGCCCAAAGATAGGCAACAAGAGTTTTTCCTGCTCCCGTAGGCGCAGAGAGAACGGAATTCTTTTCATAAATTTTGTTATACGCTTTCAGTTGCCAATTATAAAACGAGCGCTCCATCCTTTACCTCTTTTTAAAAAATATATGTTCCGTACTTATTATATATGAGCCGCCTTCCTTTAAGAAAGGCGGCTCATAAAGGGTCTTTATCTTTGGGCTTTATCCCATCGACGGGCAAATCCCTGGGTAATTCTGTCAATAGCTATGGCCATAATAACAATACTGATGCCAGCTTCAAATCCTCGGCCAACGTCGATGCGGTTGATGGAAAGCAGAACTTCCTGACCAAGGCCCCTTGCTCCGATCATTGAAGCAACAACCACCATAGAAAGGGCCATCATAGTTGTCTGGTTTACACCGGCCATAATGGTAGGCATGGCTAAAGGCACCCGGACTTCTTTTAAAAGTTGCCACTTTGTCGCTCCATAAGCTATAGCAGCTTCTTGGGCAGGTTGAGGCACCTGCTTCAGCCCCAGATTCGTCAAGCGAATCACTGGAGGCAGAGAGTAAATAAGCGTGGCAAGAACAGCCGGAACCTTACCAAGACCAAAGAACATCATGGCCGGAATAAGATACACAAAGCTTGGCATTGTCTGCATAGCGTCCAGGATTGGCTTTACAATTGGTTCCACTCCCTTTGCTTCTGCCATGAGAATCCCCACTGGAATACCAATAAGAAGAGAGAGGAATACAGAGGCTATGACGATTGCAAGAGTTCCCATAGCCAACTTCCAGAGACCAAAGCTTCCAATGAGAATTAGACTCAGAGGCAATATAACCGTTGTACTAAGGCATCGTGTTGCCTTCCACGCGAGAAAAGCAACAAAGATAATGTAAAACCACCACGGAATAATACGCAACAGGTTTTCTGTTTTTAATAGCATAGCAAGGATTCCGTTAGAAATGCTGTCGAAAGTGGGAGCCATCGCCTGAAGCAGCCAGTTCACCCCATTATTTACGTGACTTGCTATATGAAATTCAAGATTCTCTGGAAATATGATCCATCACTCCTTCGCCAGGTATTTCATCCATGCTTTCCCCGTTAACAAATGCGCCTTCATCAGCCATCTGGATCTGACGCCGTTTATCCTGAACAAAACGGGCCACATACTCGTCAGCAGGGTTGGCAAGGATTTGAGCGGGAGCTCCCATTTGGACTATGGTTCCATTTTTCATAACGGCCATCCGGTCTCCCATGCGCATGGCTTCATCAAGGTCGTGGGTAACAAAGAAAATTGTCTTCTTCAATTCTTTTTGCAGGCGGATCAATTCGTCCTGCATTTCACGACGGATCAGAGGGTCAAGGCCACTGAACGGCTCATCCATGAGAAGGATAGGCGTATCCATCACAAGAGCCCTGGCTATGCCTACCCGTTGTCTCATCCCACCGCTGAGGGAGCCGGGATAATAGTTCTCCCATCCTTTAAGGCCAACTCTCTCGAGAGCGACGTTTGATCGTTCCCGCCGTTCTTTTTCTGATACCCCTTGAAGTTTAAGTCCGAACTCTACGTTATCTATAATGGTTTTATGGGGCAAAAGACCATAATGCTGAAAAACCATGGCTATCTGTTTGCGTCGAAATTCTGTCAGATCTTTTTTGGGGAGAGAGCTTACTTCCTGTCCATTGACCCATATTTCTCCTGATGTAGGTTCAATAAGGCGAATAACGCATCGAATCAGCGTAGACTTTCCGCTTCCTGAAAGTCCCATAATAACGAAAACCTCGCCTTGTCGGGCTGCAAGAGAAACGCCCCTTACAGCTACTACTGCATCTTCGGATTTGTCGAGCTCTGTAATGAGATTCTCATTTTCAACGTCTATGTCAATATCTTTTTTTGTATAGACCTTCCACAGGTCTTTTATTTCTAATGCTTTTGAGGCTTTCGTTGTATGGATCAATCTTTTATCGCCTCCTTCTCTAGGGCCTTCTCAATCTTTGCGATAACGGTTTCATCCTCTATCCAACCCTTCCATTCCTCAGAATAGTTTTTAAGAAACCATACTGCTGCCTGTTCTGCATCTACCTCTCTTGTTTTCATGTAGGCAAGAGCCTTGTTGTTTTGCTCAAGAGTAGTGTTATATCGTTTGAAAACCTCTGTTATCTCAGGGTTTTCCTTAGCAAAGTTCGTGTTGGCGATGATGAGAACTTTCACAGAAGGGAAATCACAGCCACGGGTTGTTTCCCAAATATCTTTTTTGTAAGGCGGTTCCTCAAGTTTAACCATATTGTACATACCCATAACTTCTGTCGGTTCCCAATAATAGGCTAGAACAGGTTTGCCTCTTTCGTAGGCGGAAGCTATGGCGGTAGCTAAGGACGTTTGGGAACCCGGATCGAAAGCTGTGTAATTTTTATCCAGCCCATACGCCATTACTTTTTCTGTATTAATAGAGCTGACTTTCCATCCGGCGGGACCGTTATAAAGACGACCTTTTTTAGGTTCCTCCGGGTCTTTGAAAAGCTCCCAATACTTAGGAAGATCGTAAACGCTTTTAAGATCAGGGGCAGTAGCCTCAATGCCTCTTTCAGCATCTCCTTCTACCATATAGCGGGGAACATACCATCCTTGAGGGGCATCAGGATAATTCATGCCGAGGCTCGTAACGTTTCCCTTTTTTTGGGCTTCTTCCCACCATTCATGTACATTATCGGCCCATAACTCCATAGAAATATCGGCATCGCCCCGTTCTATTCCCATAAGGCCGGGAAGAGATTCAGCAAACATATAATCTACTTTTTTCCCGTACCCGTGGACAATAATGTAGCCTGCAATTCGATTATGTACCTGTACACTATCCCAGCTGAAATCAATAAAGGTTATAGGCCGGGCAGCTTCTGCCGCTATCGCGCCTAAAAACATAGTAGACAGCGCATAAAGGGTAATTATGATTTGTTTTTTCAAAAGATGAGTTTTCATTTAAACTCCTGCCTCCTTTAGAAATGTAAAAAATTAAACATCAGAACAAATTCTGACAGTGGTGCCTTAGACGCACAAAAAGCAAAAGGAAAGGGAGTTTCTCAAGGCTCCCATTGGTGAGAAACGTCTTCTAACTTTTGAACTCTTTCTTTAAGGAGTCTAATTTCTTCCTGAAGTTGCGGTAAGGATATTGACGAGACTCGAGATTTTTCTCGAGCAGCAGTGATTTCTTCCCGAACGATGGGGTTTCGATAAAGGGTAGAGCGGGTTATGCCCAATTTTCGCGCAACTGCTTTAAAATCAATATGCTGTTGTGACATTAACAGCTCTTCAAGAGCTGTGTGAACAGCTTCTATAAGCTCTTTTCTCTCTTTTTTTGTAGTTTGTTTATCGCTCAGACCTAGCACCTTCCTCCTTTATAGTGTATTCGACGCGTCAAAAGTGCTACAAAAGTAGCGGGGAAATAATAACACGGTATGGAAATGACGTCAAGGTAAATTGCTTGAATTTACAAAAATGAAGTTCATTTTTAACGATTTTTGTCCCTTTTTTTCACTGAGGGTTCATTATATGATCAAAAAAATATCACAAATATCTAATAAAGGGTTAGGGAGGAAGATAACAATGGAATGTAAATGGAAGATTACAGTTACAGAAGAGTCTCCTCACCCACACGAAGAATGGGTGTTGATCTATTCTATTATCCCTTCTGAAGAAGAAAAAAAGGGAGGGGACAAACCCCATATTATTTGGCAGCGGATAGGTGATGCACTGACAGATCTTGCTGTAGAATATAATTTGCCCTTTGAAGTGGTAACCGAGTATCTGAAAAAAACGGAAAAGCATGTTAATAGATATGTTTCTCTCTTCATAACGAAAAATTAAATATAAAGGAGTCTGGCGCCGTTGAAGGGTTCTATGGAAAAAATATTAACAGATCTTTTATGGGATGCAGGGGAAATTATTATGGAACAGCGTGATACTCAAATTGCCTCTCGCAGGTCAATGTCGGATTATACGACGGTTACTGATATGAGAGTAGAAGCCTTCATTACTCAACATCTTCAGAGATACTTTCCTGAGAGTGTCATTGTTGGAGAGGAGCTTTCGTCATCACGCAATTCCCTCCAGTTGAAAAGGAGTGCTTTTATTCTTGATCCTATTGATGGAACAGTTAACTTTTTCCATGGATACCCTGCTTTTGCCATTTCTCTTGCCTATGTGGAGAACTACTCCATACGGCAGGCATATATTTATGATCCAGCAAATGGCGAATTCTTTTTTGCCGCTAAAAATGAAGGGGCCTTTTTGAATGACTCTCCCATTGTGGTTTCACAAACAAGAACCCTTTCAGAAAGCCTTATAGGTTTTGGAACAGCTTACAACAAAGAGCTCGGTAAAAAAGAAATAGAGATCGTTGCAAAAATATATGAACGTTGTCATGATGTCAGACGGAGGGGGGCAGCTTCCCTGGATGTCGCTTATGTTGCCTGCGGTCGTCTTGACGGATATCTTGAAATGGAATTGAAGCCCTGGGACTTTTATGCGGGCCTTCTTATTTTGGAAGAGGCAGGAGGAAAGGCCTGTAACTGGAATGGTTTAGCTATCGATGATCTTGTTAATCAGAACCTTCTTTGTACTAATAATCTAATACATCAGGAGTTGTTCAATCTTGTAAGAGAATTTTAAATGAAAGTATTTTTTGACATGTCCTTTTTGGGCAAAAAAACTAGCATTCCTTAAGTAGAGTATGTTACAGTTAGTGGGAACATTTCACTAAAGGATTTCTTTTCAAGTTTATAGAATTTTTCTTCCGGGGGGATTTGTGCGGTGCCATTTTCAAATGCACTTCAGGTTTTGGGGGGCGTAGGGCTCTTTTTGTTTGGTATCAAACTAATGAGCGATGCCCTGCAGGACTTAGCAGGCGACAGAATGCGACAATTGGTGGGATCCCTTACGAGCACGCCTGTTCGTGGGGTCCTCATAGGTACGTTAGTGACGGTTCTTATCCAAAGCAGTAGCGGAACGACTGTTATGACCGTTAGTTTTGTGCATGCTGGCCTTATGACCTTAAAACAGGCGGTGGGAGTGATCATGGGGGCCAATATTGGCACCACTGTGATTGCCCAGGTCATAGCTTTCAAGATAAAGAGTTTTGCCCTCCCTGTCATCGGGATAGGAATGCTTTTTGCTGTTTTTGGGAAATCCAAGCGGCAAAAATATATAGGCAATGGATTGGTTGGATTCGGACTTCTTTTTCTTGGTATGCAAACAATGGAAGGGGCTATGGATTTCCTTCAGGGACGGAAAGACCTGTTTATGATGTTCAGCCGCAGCCCTCTTCTTGGTGTTCTTGCAGGAACCCTTGTGACGATGGTTGTTCAGGCGAGTTCAGCGACAATAGGTCTTACTATTGCCATGGCCAGCCAGGGACTTTTATCCCTGGATGCCGCTGTCCCCATACTCCTTGGTGATAACATTGGGACAACGATTACGGCAGTCATTGCTTCTTTAGGATCAAACAGGTCCGCTAAACAAGCAGCGGCGGCACACGTTATGTTTAATGTTATCGGTGTGGCCATATTTATGGCCATACTACCGATTTTTAAGACGGTCATCTCTATGACGTCATCGGATATTGCAAGACAGCTTGCCAATGCCCATACCCTTTTCAACGTAACTAATACCTGTCTCTTCCTTCCCTTTACTTCAGCCTTCGTTAAACTGATCCAATTTGTTGTCCCAGGAAAAAGCAGCGCTATCAATGTTGGACCCCAATTTCTTGACCCTAAGCTTGTTACAGCCTCCCCTGCAGCGGCAATAGACGCAATAAAAAAAGAAATTTCCCACATGGGTGCCATTGCTCTCTCCATGTTGCAGGATGTGAAAAATGCTTTTGTCAATGATGACCCGAAAATGATCGATCAGGTGAATGAATCAGAAAAGATCTTGAATGAGCTGACCCATGCCATCGCGAAGTATTCGGCTGAAATATGGCAGGAAAGCATTTCTAGTGAATTGTCAGTGGTTCTTTCCGCTTACGTTAATGGCATTAGCGATATAGAACGTATTGGAGACCACTGCCAAAACCTTATAGAGCTCTATGACTATAAGATTGAACATAGATTGACCTTTTCCCCTGTCGCTATGCAGGAATTCCAAGACATGTTCAATACTGTATTCAGGTCTGTTACATTAAGCCTGGAGTCGGTAGCAGAAGAGGATGTAAATAAAGCTCATGAGGTCATAGATGTTTTGGAAGTAGAAGTTGACCGTAAGGAAAAGACCCTTCGAAAGAGCCATATTCGCCGATTGAACAGGGGGGAATGCAACCCCTCTGCGGGAGTTATTTTTATTGATATTCTCAGCAACCTCGAGCGAATCGGTGACCACGCCCATAACTTATCCTTCATTGCCCTGGATATAGCAAAAACCCATCGCTAGAACTCTTTTTTGGGGCTTCCTAGGGAGCCCCAAATTTTCTTTCCCTTCCATTCTAACGGGATGCTGTTATTATGGTACGGGGACGGCTGCAGCCCCGGGGATGCAAATTCGGGGGTATTCCCGGGGAGTCTCCTTTTTTTATTCTTGGGTTCCGATATGAACTTCTCCTGAAAGCAGGGTTTCTGTAGAACCATCGCTGTGCTGAACGATAAGTCGCCCGAAGTTATCGATATCAATAGCCTTGGCAGAGAGGCGCCCCTTTGTTGTTTCGTATGTGATATGTTGTCCAATGAGATTTGAGAGTGTTCGACAGATGCGAAGATACTCTGGGTGTTCCTTTCCTTCCAAAAATTCCTTATAAAGGGGCTCAAAAGCGTTAAGAACGGCAGCCATTAGTTTCTTCCTGTTCCATGCTTCCCCTTTCTCAATGCGAACGGATGTTGCTACGGACGCTACATCGTCAGGAAAATGAGGAGTATTTACGTTAATGCCGATGCCAATGACAATATGATTGATGTGATCCAATTCGCAGCTCATTTCTGTTAAGATGCCGCAGACCTTTTTCTCTGAAAGAAGCACGTCGTTTGGCCATTTGATCTGAGGAGATAGACCGAGGTTTTCCAGTGCTTTTGCCACAGCAGCTGCTCCAATCTGGGTAATTGATGCCGCAAGGGCTGGTGAAACTTTCGGTCGGAGAATAAGGGACATCTGAATGGCCCATTCCTGCGAAGAGAACCATGAACGTCCTGAGCGGCCTCGCCCTGCCGTTTGATGTTCAGCTACAATGACCGTTCCTTCAGCGGCCCCTTCCCGTGCATATTTCCTGGCTTCAATATTTGTGGATGGCACCTCTCTGAAATGAATAATAGGGTGGCCTAGAACTTCTGTCGTCAGAAGAGGTTCTACTTCATATTCATTCAGGAGGTCAGGAACATCTATAAGGCGATACCCTTTTCGAGCCGAAGAATCGATAGTGTATCCTTCCTCTCGAAGCTGGTTGATATGTTTCCATACGGCTGTCCGGCTTACTCCCAGCTGTTCACAGAGATCCTGACCTGAAACGCAGGTTCCCTGAGCCTGTTTCAATATATTGATGATGTGTTTTTTCAAAAGGATCTCTCCCCTTAAATTTATAACGATATTGTCCTACCCAGAACAATTCCTGCCCACACAGCAAGAAGTCCAGAAATCTGACTTCCTGCAAGGTACAGGAAAGCCAGGTGGATCTTGAGTTGCTGAAAAAGTGAAAAGGCTTCAAATGTAAAAGTTGAAAAGGTGGTAAAAGCCCCCACAAAACCTGTAAGAATGTAAACAGCGTATTTAGGATTAAGCACCATGCGTTCCCTTGCCAGAATCCAGAAAAGTCCAAAGAGAAAACACCCTAAAATATTGACCGCAAATGTCCCCCACGGCAAAGGGTGAGTTACATGGCTAGAAACCCATAATGATATAAAATGACGGGAAAGAGCTCCCGTTCCTCCTGCCATGGCAAGCAATGCAAGTTCTTTCATCGATAATGTTCCCCCTCAAAAGGCTATATAAAATCACATAGGCGTCATCAGCTGAGAAAACAGCAGTTGAGGCGGAACGCCATCGCCAAAAAAATTATATCATTTAGTTGTAAATACCCAAAAGCGGCAGTGTCCATTAAAATAGAACAGGTCTGATTAGCTTGTTTGGTTTGCCAAAGAAAGGAGTGTTTCTCTATGCGCATTTGTATCGCGGGACTTGGAGGTGTTGGCGGCTACTTTGGAGGCCGCCTTGCAGTTGCCTATGAAACATCAGCTGAACATGAAATCTCTTTCCTTTGCCGGGGAGAACATATGAACCGCATTAGGGAAAAGGGACTTGTAGTTACAACCCCCCAGGAAACATTTGTCGCTCACCCCCGTGTAGTTTCAGATTCGCCAGCAGAAATAGGTTGTGTTGACGTACTCTTTTTCGCAGTCAAGGGATACCACTTGCAGGCCTTTGCCAAGGCTGCCCGTCCTCTATGCCATAATCAGACCCTTCTAATTCCTCTTGGAAATGGCGTAGATAATGCGGATATCCTTTGTAAAGAAAAAATTCCAGGCATTCTTTTCAATGGTTGCGTTTACATTTCTGCCTTTATTGCCTCCCCCGGCGAAATTCACCAGGTTGGAGGAAATTGTAAAATGATTGTAGGTCCCGTGAATGACCACATCGAGAAACATCGTTCCTTTGAAAAAGTGATGAAAGAAGGAGGCATTCTTTTCGAACTCACTCCAAAAATTGACTTGGCGGTCTGGACAAAGTTTATTTTCATGAGCCCCATGGCCGCGGTAACAACCCTCAAGAGAGCGTCTTTTGGGGAGGTTCTTTCTCAAAAGAGAACCCGAGACATGGTATTAAATCTCATGAAAGAGGTTGAATCCCTTGCTCAGGAAAAGGGGATAGCCCTCCCTGGGAATATTGTTGCGGCATCTCTTGAGAAGGCTCAATCTTTCCCGCCAGAAACTCGTTCTTCTATGGAGCTCGATGCCTCAAAGGGGCGTCCTACAGAGCTTGAAACTTTTGTGGGCGCTGTGGTTCGTCTTGCGCAAGATGCAGGGATTTCCGTGCCCCTTTACGAGAAAGTTTACAAGGCGCTGCTGCAAGAATAGAGGAGGAACATAATGAGGATAGAAAGGGTTGCTCTTTCAGAGTCGATTGGCCTTCTTTTATCTCATGATCTAACTCAAGTTGACGTGGAAAAAAGATTTAAGGGAGCCCGATTTTGTCGAGGCCATGAGGTGAAGATCGAGGATATACCCATACTTAAGGCTATGGGGCGAGAAGAACTGGCGGTGCTTTTTCTCGAGGAAGGAGATGTTCATGAGGATGAGGCTTCCCTTCGCCTTGCCCAAAAACTTGCAGGGCCAGAGTTGGCAATAGAAGGTCCCAGTGAAGGAAAATGTTCCCTGGTTGCCCAGCAAAAGGGATTTTTATTGTTCAATGAAGAAATTATCCATAAGATTAATAGGGATTTAGACTGGGTTCTGGCCACACTGCCCTCAGGTATCGCTGTGGAAAGAGGAGAGCGTGTCGCTTCATTCAGAGTTGCCCCCCTCGTCATTAAGGAGGAACAGATAGCCAGAGCGGAAGAGATTGCAGAGCCCTTGTCTCTTTTGCTCTTTCAGCACTATTCTGTGGGTCTTGTCACTACAGGCAAGGAAATTGTCGACGGGCACGTCCAGGATGCTTTTGAGCCCAGGCTTAGACAAAAACTTCAATATTATGGGGCTATCTTTGCCGGTCAGACAATAGTGGGAGACCTTAGGGGGGAAATAATCAGCGGTGTGCAAGGGTTCCTGGAGGAGAGAACGAAAATCATTATTTGTACCGGCGGCATGAGCGTTGATGTAGAAGATAGGACGCCCGGGGCTATTGCCCACGTGGCAGACGAAGTGATCTTTCAGGGAATTCCTGTATTGCCAGGCTCCAATCTTATGTTGGCGAGAAAAGGGGAAACTTACATTATTGGAGCCCCAGCCTGTGTCGTAGCCTGTAACCGAACATCCCTCGACCTATTGCTTAATCACCTTTTCGCAGGGGTTGTTCCCACTCGGGAAACGATACGCCGGTGGGGCGTAGGAGGCCTCTGCCGCAATTGTGCCTCATGCATCTATCCTGCCTGTTCTTTTGCAGTGAAACCCCGCTAGCTTTCCTGGCTCCATCCGGGGATATAAAGTTTTTTTTCAAGAAGAGAAAGAAGCCAACTGGCCAAGGTTACCATTATGAGATATATAATGCCGACAACGGTAAAGACAAGAGTATATCTGAAGGAACGGGACGCCACAATTTTCCCGGCACCGGTCAGTTCTATGTACGTGAGCATGTAGGCGAGAGAGGAATACTTGATAAGATAGATCATCTCGTTAGAACAGCCAGGGATAGCCCGTCGAAAGGCCTGAGGAAGAATAATATTCAGGATGGCTTGCCATTTCGTCATGCCCAGAGCCTGAGCGGCAATGAGCTGTCCACCTTTAACGGACTGTATGGCTCCTCGTATATACTCTGAGTTATAAGCTCCATTGCAGATAATAAAACCCAATACAGAAGCAGCAAAGGGACTTAAAGTGATGCCAAAAGAGGGAAGGCCGAAATAGAGCATAAAAAGAAGAATCAAAAGAGGCGTTCCCTTAAAAAAAATAACATAGAGCCTGCAGAGGAATGAAATAGTGTTGTTTCCGTACACCCGTCCTATGGCTATGACAGTACCTGCAGCTATTCCAAAAGGAATAGACACCACAATGAGTTTTAAAGTCATGATTATGCCTGTCAGCAATGCTGGCAGCACATCCTGCTGAATAAAAAGCAGATCATTCATTGCTCTTCCCCAGTTCTCCGTAAAGATCCATCAATTTGCGAAGGAACTGACGGGTTCGTTCGTATTGAGGGGTATTAAGCAATTTGTCAGGAGACCCGCTTTCAAGAATTCTGCCTTCTTCCATAAACATAATTTCGTTTGCTACAGAACAGGCAAAACCCATTTCGTGGGTTACCACTAGCATTGTCATTCCGCCTTTAGCGAGATTGCGCATAACTTCAAGTACTTCTCCAATAAGCTCTGGGTCAAGGGCAGATGTAGGTTCATCGAAAAGCATAACGTCAGGATCCATGGCTAAAGCTCTGGCTATAGAGACTCTCTGGGCTTGCCCTCCTGAAAGCTGTGTGGGATAGTGATCAGCAAAAGCCGCCATACCTACACGCTCAAGTTCAAGCATTGCTTTTTCCCGGGCATGTTTTTTATCCATGCCTTTTACTTTTAAAAGAGCAATTTCCACGTTACGAAGGGCTGTCAGGTGATCAAAAAGATAGAAATTTTGAAAGACCATCCCCATTTTCTGACGTAAGACGTTGATACTTTTCTTCGAATGAGTAACCTCTTCGCCGTGAAGCCAAATCTGGCCAGAATCAGGAATGGTAAGCTGATTGATGCAGCGAAGCAACGTGCTTTTGCCCGTTCCTGAAGGACCAATAAAAACCTTGGTCTCACCTTTGCGAACGGTGAAGGAAATCCCTCTTAAAACTTCAACGCCGCTGTAGGATTTATGAATATCCTCAACTCGCAAAATAATGTCCTTTGTTTTATCACTCATTGTTACCGTTCTCCATTTCCATAGCCAGGAATTCTCATTTTATTTTCTATCATGTGAAGCAAGCGCATACCGCCATAATTTAAAAGAATAAAGATAATGGCGCAGGTTAAAAATATAGGCATAGGCTTATAGGTTCTTGAGACCACAAGGTTTGCCCTTGTAAGAATTTCAAGAACGCCTATTGCATAGGTTACCGAAGAATCTGTAAGAAGGATAGGATATTCATTTGACCAGCCCGGCAGAGCAATGCGTAATGCCTGAGGCAGAATAATCCATATAATGGCCTGTAATTTACTCATCCCCAAGGATCGGGCCGCTAGCATCTGCCCCTCCCCAAGAGAGAGGATGCTGCCCCTGAAAATCTGAGATTGATAGGCGGCGCTTCGTAATCCGAGAACAACCACAGCAGTAGAAAAAGCCGAAGCATCTATCCTAAGAGAGGGAAAAATTCCAAAAAAGAAGAGGAAAAGCAATACGAGATTGGGAAGCCCCCTAAAAATCCATACGTAGGTTTTTACCAGTTTCTGTACGGGGGCAGAACCATATACCTGACCAATGGCCAAAGGAAGCCCCATACATAGACCAAGGGCCAGGGCCAGGACTACAATTCTTAGCGTGACCAGTGTCCCTTGCAACAAATATGGTAAGGACTGAACAACAACCTCAATGTTTTCCATCTTCCTGAATCTCCCTTGTCAAAATCATAACAAAATCAACGTTGTAACAGAAAAAAAGGGGAATGAGCCTCATTCCCCTCATGTTTCAGGTAATTCTACCTCAAGGTGAACTGGTTTAAAACATCTTATATTTTAATTTTAATTCATTCCACATTGGGGATGTCATGAGGCGGTCAAGGCCTTCATTGATGAGGTCGTGAAGTTCCTTGTCCTCTTTCCTCATAGCTACGGCATATTCCTCGCCTGTAGAGATTGTTCCGATAATTTTCATATCTTTACCTTCAACAGCCTTTGCCACAATTACATCATCCATCATAGCAGCGTCTATCCGGCCATTTTCCAGGTCTTTTGCCGCTAGTGGGAAATTATCATAAAGTTTCAGATTTTGACTGGGAATTATTCCTGTTTTGACCACATAATCTTCAAGCCACATAGCTGCAGTGCAGCCGCGCTGGGTTCCAATGGTGTGCTTTCCATCAAAAAGGTTTCCCATATTTGTGTCGGTATTGTTTCGAACGCAAACAGCTTGATTAATGATCCAGTAGACCTTGCTGAAAGTTACCACTTCACGGCGCTCCGGAGAGGCTGTCATGCCAGAATAAACCATATCGATCTTTTTAGCGAGAAGGGCTGGAATAATTCCGTCCCACGCCATGGGCTGAACCTTGACTTCGAAACCCATTTCTTTGGCGATCCATTGAATGGATTCTACGTCAAAGCCTGCGGGTTTTCCATCTTGGCCAATAAAAGAATAAGGATAGTAGTCACCGTCAATTCCTACTATATACGTTTTCTTGTCAGCGGCAAAAACATTGCTTGCCCCAAGAACAACAAATATACAGCACAACAAAAGTACACCAATTTTTTTCATAACGTTACCCCCTCAGTGAAATAATGATTCTTTCAGATAACAATTCATCACGCTAAAGCGCCAGTCGAGTAAAGATTATAGTGAAATAAAGGGGTGCTGTCAACAGATTTGGCCATTTCTTCTTGGGTGGGGTTAGATATACGAAGTTTTTTAGTGTATCATAATAAAAATAGGGATGTGGGGTAAGATTAAAAAGATAAAGTGATGTTTGTCATTAAAGAGAGGGCAAGAAATGTGGAAACGGAGAGAATGTCTTTTTAACGGCATGACCATTATTGTCATAGGGGTGTTCCTTGCTATTTCTCTGGGTATTATTTTTGCCGAAGAATCTAATATGGAAAAGGAGATGGTATTTATGGAAAATATCTTTCCCGCCATAGATAACGTAGAGCATAAAAGAACTGCGTTAGCAACCTTTGCCCTTGGCTGATTTTGGGGGCCAGACGCCCAGTTCGGGCTTCTTTCAGGTGTTATCAGTACAAAAGTAGGGTATACCGGAGGAGACAGGCCAAATCCCACTTATCATACGTTAGGAAATCATACGGAAAGCATTCAAGTCATATATGATCCGGATGTTATTTCTTACGAGAGTCTTTTAGAGGCCTTTACAGAAGGACATGACCCCACGCTTCCTATCTTTTCGCGGCAATATATGTCTGCCATCTTCTATGAGAACGAAGAGCAGAAGGAAGGGGCTGAGGGCTGGAAAGAACATTTGGAGCAAGAAACAGGCCGTCCAGTGCGAACGCAAATCCTCCCCCTTGAAACATTTTATCTGGCTGAGGCCTATCATCAGAAATACTGGTTACGTATGGACAGCGTTTTTTTCCAGGAATATAAGAAGATCTATCCTTCTCTGGACAAACTTTTGCAGTCTACGGCCGTTGCAAGGGTTAACGGATATCTTGGCGGCTACGGTACCCTAAAAGAACTTGAAGCGGAACTCCTCCTCCTTGGTCTTTCTGAGGAAGGACAAAGGAGACTTAGAAACATTGTTTTGAGCCGTTAACTATTAGGTCCCATAGAGATGAAAAGAGCTGAAGCACTGGCTGCCTCTTGACCGGTACTATTTTTTAAGAGAGCTGATGTGCGAATCCTCTTGCCTAGGACAGAATCAATTTTCCCATAGAATGTGTATTCTTCACCTATCTTGACTGGTTGTCTGTACCGTATTTCAAAAGTAGCTGTTACAGCCCAGATACCAGTTTCTTTCTTTACTGCCCATGCCATGGCATCATCGAAAATGGAAGCGATAATCCCGCCATGCACAATTCCTTCATACCCGCAGTGAGAGGAGTCGGGGGTTAATCGGATAATGGTATTCCTCCGTTCACTGTCCCAGTAGATTGCGAGCTTAAGGGACCGAGGATTCGTGTTAGTGGCGTCACAGACAAAGCATCCTTGCGACCCTTCCAGTTTCTCTATCATTTCTATTCAACTCCTTTGCATAGAGGTAGATTTTTTAGAAAAAGCGGATTTAAAAAACGCTATAATAATACATAAAAGGTATTTGATTGCGCAATGAAGTAATATTAAACAAGGAGGTTAGATACTGTGAGACCGGTCCATCTTGTTTATGTATCGGCAGGCAGTGGGCATCGAATAGCGGCTCGCGCGATTCAGGAAGAACTTGATAGCCGCAGAATACCGAATGTCATAATGGATTTACTCGATTTTTCGAGTGATCTCTTTAAATGGTCATATAGTGACGTATATGCTTTTGTAAGTGAACACGCCCACCTGGCGTGCAAAGTCATGTATGAACTGACTGATCAGGATAGAGAAGAAAGCGCCGCCCTTCGTCTTCTTGAAAAAATAAATATGGAGAACGTAAAGAAGTTCATGCGTTACCTTGCCGAAAATCAGCCTGATGTTTGCGTGGGAACCCATTTTTTCCCCCTTTCCGTCCTTTCCTATATGAAAGAACAGGGTTTTTACAAAGGCAAAATATACGGTGTTGTCACCGATTACGGCCTTCATCGAATGTGGGTAAGTCCCCACGTAGACGCATATTTCGTTGGCGGCGCGTCGGTAAAGAAAGATCTTCTCGAAGCAGGTATTTCCAATGATAAAGTATTAATCTCCGGCATTCCAGTATTAAGGAAGTATGCTGAGAGTTATTCAAGATATACAGAAGAAAAGCCTCTTAAAACTCCCTTCTCTTTATTGTTTGTGGCGAGTAGTGTGCCTAACTCAATAGTGCTTGATATTCTCGAAGGTCTTATCGAAACAGGGATCAACCTCTCCCTCACCATCATTGCAGGTCGAAACGAAGATCTTATAGACCAGCTGGAAGGGGTGGATATTCCTCACCGGATCGATTTTAAAGTGCTTGGTTTTGTGGATAATCTGAACGACTATATGGAGGAGGCAGACCTCATGATTACCAAGCCGGGGGGACTCACTGTAAGCGAAGCGCTATGCGTCGGGGTTCCCATGATTATGATAAACCCCATACCCAAGCAGGAAATAAACAATGCCAGATATCTTGAAGCAAATGGGGCGGGGATCTGGGCAAGATGTGCAACAGATGCGGTTCATCACGTACGAGGGCTCTATACCTCTTTTGAGCGTTTGAAAAAAATAAGAGGGGCGGCGCGGAAGTTGGCCCACCCCCACTCAGCGCAAGTTATTGCTGATAAAGTGCTGCTTTCACTGAATAAGCATTCCATGTTATAAAAATGGGAAAAATAGAGTACGCCACATAAATACCTTTTGCGCTTTTCTTTTAAATGTGCTACGATTCAACAAGTTCGTGTTATTAAAATGTTTCTATTCTAAAGGGGTGTCAGTAAATGAAATGGCGTACCGGGATATGGAGTTTTCTTCTTTTATGTTCAATTCTTTTTCCCACCCAAGGTCTTGCTTCCGAAAAAATCGGCGCTTCAATGGCTATCACAGATGGTATAGGACAGCAAGTAGAGGTTTCAGCACCAATTGAGCATGTCATCTGTTCTGGTTCAGGGTGTCTTAGGCTTCTTACCTATTTGCAAGGTCAGCACCTTGTAGTGGCAGTGGAAGACAATGAGAAAAGAAAAGATTTCGGTCCCCGTCCTTATGCTTTGGCCAACCCGCATTTTAAAGGTATGCCTCTTATGGGAGAATTTCGAGGCAATGCGAACCCCGAATTGATCCTCGGTCTCAATCCTTTGCCTCAGGTTATATTTAAAACCTACCCGAATGATGGAATTCCAGCCCATGTATTGAATGAAAAAACAGGTATCCCTGTCATAGGGCTTAATTATGGCAACCTGGCCCACCTCCGGGAAGATCTTTATGCCTCTTTGCGCATAATGGGAAAGGTCATTGATCGAGAAGAGCGAGCAGAGGCTATTGTTGATTTCTTTGAGAAGAGCATTGCGGATCTTAAAAGCAGAGTACAGGATGTTCCAGAAGCCGAGCAAAGAACATGTTACGTCGGAGGGGTCGCGTCGAGAGGAGCTCATGGTTTTCGATCCACGGAGCTGGCTTATCCGCCCTTTATATTTACCAAGGCCCGACATGTGGCAACAGCTGATCATGATGCTGGGACAAAAAATACTCACGCGGATGTAGCCCGGGAAAAGCTTTTGGAATGGGATCCTGAGGTTATTTTTATAGATCTTGCCACTCTTAACGCTGGCGGGCAGGCAAGCGCTCTGTCAGAACTGAAAAATGACCCCGTTTACCAGGAACTCCAGGCCGTAAAGAGTGGGGAAGTCTACGGAGTTCTTCCTTACAACTGGTATACACAGAATTTTGGCTCCATTCTTGCCGATGCTTATTTTGTTGGCAAGGTTCTGTATCCTGAACGCTTTCAGGATATTGATCCCTCACAAAAGGCCGATGAAATTTACACATTCCTTGTTGGAAAAGGAGTTTTCAATGAAATGAACGCTCTTTTTGAGAATATGGCCTTCCAAAAAATTTCTCTAAAATAGGGATATTGCTATGCATTTGGAAGAAGGAACCCTTTCTCCGGTTTACAAAGAATATCAAGCCCAAAAAGCGCTGTGGCTTTGTGCAGGAGCTGTCCTCCTCGCTATAACAGCCATGTTGTCTATTTCCCTTGGCGCGGTCCGTATCCCTCCCATGGAAGTCCTTGCCACTGTGTTAGGAAAGGGCGAGACTTCTAAGTGGCAGCTTATTATTTGGAACGTTCGCCTTCCCCAGACACTTACAGCTTTAGTGGCCGGGGCAGGCCTTTCTGTTGCTGGTGTTGTTATGCAGTCCATACTGCGAAATCCTTTGGGATCGCCTTTTACCTTGGGAATCTCAAATGCGGCCGCATTCGGCGCCGCTCTTTCTGTGATGGTTTTTGGCGCAGGGCAAATGCAGAGCAGCCAGGTGGGTGCAGTGACTCTCTTTAATCCCCTCGCTGCCACAGGCGCTGCCTTTTTAACAAGTCTAATTGCTACCGGGATCATTGTGCTTCTTTCTAGAATGAGAGGAGCAACACCTGAATCCATGGTCTTAACAGGTGTGGCGCTGGCCTCTCTTTTTACGGCGGCGACAATGCTCCTGCAGTATTTTGCTGATGATGCCCAACTGGCGGCCATGGTCTTCTGGACCTTCGGCGATGTGGCCAGGGCAGGGTGGAGAGAGTTACAGATAATGAGTGTTTTTATCGGGGTCGTGTTGATTTACTTCTTTGCTCACAGGTGGGATTACAATGCTATTGATGCAGGTGAAGAAGCGGCCCTTGGTCTCGGTGTTCAGGTGCAGCGTATTCGTCTTGTGGGAATGCTCTGTGCGTCACTCATTTCATCGGTGGTTGTTGCTTTTGTAGGGGTTATTGGCTTTGTGGGCCTTGTGTGTCCTCACATGGTCCGTTTAATTATTGGTGATGACCACCGTTTTCTTATTCCGGGAACGGCTATTTTCGGTGCGTTGCTGCTCCTCGGTGCAGACACAGCGGCAAGGCTTGCTCTGGCTCCGAGAGTACTGCCCGTTTCAGTGCTCACCTCTTTTCTAGGAGCGCCTCTTTTTATCTGGCTTGTTTTGCGGAGGGGACGTTTATGATTCTTTCAGTAGATGATCTTCATTTTAGCTATGGGGAAACACCTATTCTGAAAAATATTTCCCTCTCAGTGAAGAATCAGGAGATGGTTATGATTCTTGGCCCTAACGGTTCGGGCAAGACAACCCTCCTACGATGTCTGAATGGAATTAACCGCCCTCAAAAGGGCACAATTACTCTAGAAGACAAGAACATGCGCCGCATGTCAGGACGTGAAATAGCCAGACGCATAGGGTATGTTCCTCAAAGCAGTGAGAAAGTGCGGCTCACCGCTTTTGATGCCATTCTTCTCGGCCGCCGCCCCTACGTAGGTTGGCGCCTTGCAGAGAGCGATATTAAGAAGGTTGACGCAATCATCCATACCCTTGGCCTTGATGAGTTAGCCCTTCGGTATCTCGATGAGATGAGCGGTGGTGAACTTCAGAAGGTGACCATAGCCCGAGCTTTAGTTCAGGAGCCTCGCATTTTATTGCTTGACGAACCTATCAGCAGTCTCGACGTAAAGAATCAGATTGAAATTATGGAAACAATGAAACATATTATTAAAGGCCATGGGCTTTCAGCTGTTATGTCCCTTCATGACCTTACCATGGCATTGAGATATGGAGATCGTTTCGTTTTTATGAAAAAAGGAGAGATTCGTTATGTTCTAGCCAAAGACGAAATCTCTCCCCAGGTTATTGCCGATATTTATGATATTTCAGTGGATATTGAGTTTGTTCACGGTTCTCCTGTCATTATTCCTGCATGGTGATTCAGGGCCGTGGAACAACCTTTTCAAAACAGGGGGCACAATAGTATTCTCCTTTGAAACACCGGGCTTTTGTCTCCATGACACCTTCCCCGCAAAGGGCGCACGTCAGGCTTTGTGCCATAGGGGCATGAGGAGGAACTGCCTCTCTCACTGTTCCAATTTCAAAAAGCTCTTCCCCAGGCATGGTCATAATAGCATCGCATCGCTCCTGACGAAGGGCAGCGAAACGCCGACGCTCTTCTTCCGTTATGGTATGAGTGTTAACCTTGGCCTGAAGTTCCCGATAATCAGGACTTCCAGTCCCCTTCCCAGATTCTTTTTTTAATACAAGGCGAATGGACTTTCCGTCCTTTCTCCTATAAAAGGAAAAGGCCATTTTCCCGTAGGGACGAATAATAAGGTTTCCCTTTCCAAGTGTACATCCTGTAAGAAACTGGATAGCATCGATTCCGCACATATCTGTTTCACATAGAGCCACCATTTCTTCGTCAGAACTGTGCCCTACTTCAGCAAGAGCTATCTGGGCGGCACGTATGCCAATGGCTAAACCAGGACACCAATGTCCATGGAAATGAATAATTTGTTCAAGGCATTCAGAAGTTATTGACGGCATGGCCACAGCGAACCTCCTCTTCCGTGTTACAAAGTTTTAAAATCATAACACTATTATATATCAAGCAGTGAAAAGAAAAACCCTTTATAGAGTTTTAAACTTTACAAAAAAAGATTTTTAGGTAAAAATGTTTGCGTTCAGGGAAGACCTGAAAAGAAATTAAAAAAACAATTAAGGAGAATGTGACCCCAATGCTTACTAATATCCTCACTGCCTTGGCTGTTGTTGTGAATGGTATCCCTCAGGGATTGCTGGCTCTCAGTTTTGGTTTTGCTGCCTTCCCCACGGCTATCGCTTTTATTATCGGTATTGCTGGTTCTCTTGTATTTAACTCTGTTGCCACTATCTCTTTCCAAGCGGAAACGATTACTTTGGCAGGAACAATGGGACGTAACGTTCGCGAACGTCTTAGCCTCGTTTTCTGGGGCGCGGCTTTTCTTTTTATCCCCTCTGTTTTCGGATTGAATGAAGCCATTGTTGCCTTTATTGGCCCTACCATCGTAACATCTATGATGGCTGGAGTTGGAGTTATGCTTGCCTATGTGGCCATTGAACTTTTCAATTCTGAACGTTGGTCTGGAACTGCTTCTATGGTTTCGGGACTTGCTGTCTGGCTTGTAACGAAAGATCTGGCATGGACGATTATTATATCTGTTCTTGTTTCTACTGCCGTCTATAACTACCTTCGAGTCAGCAAAAAAGTTGCTATTGAGGAAACAAAAATTGACCTTTCCAGAGAGCGCTTTAACTTTGGTGACATTGAGTGGCGTTTCTGGAAAAACCCCCGTATTTTCGTAGGGGCCCTTGCTCTCGCTTGTCTTAACATCGGAGCTAATATCAGTTTTGGAAAGATAACAGGAAGCATTGCGGGGGCTGAGACAAATATCGATCATCTTGCCATTTACTCCAGTCTGGCTGACATGGGGTCTTCTCTTTTTGGCGGCGGCCCTGTAGAGGCCATTATATCTGGAACAGCTACTGCGCCTAATCCTGTTTTGTGCTCAGTGCTCATGATGGGCATTATGGCCGTGATCCTTCTTATGAAGCTTCTTCCCATTATTGGTAGATATGTCCATCGTTCATCTATTGCCGGGTTCCTGTTTATTCTTGGAACTTTTGTTACTTTCGCTACCAACATTCAGGGAGCCATTGCTTCCGCTCCGGAATTTGCCGGCCCTTACGGGTTTGGTCCCTGGGGTATGGTGATTGCGGCGACGACCCTTGTCTCTGCCCGGTGGAACCCATTCTTTGGCCTCTTGGCCGGGTTGGCGATAAAATTTTATTTTGGAGTGTGATGCAAAAATGAACGATACCTACGAACTGCATATTTCTGGATTAACCAGGAATCTAAAAAAGGTGAGAGTCGCAGATGACCTTGTTATAGCATCGTTTGTAATGCTTGGAGATACAGAACTCATTGAACGAACGGCAGAGGACCTTTATCGCAAACTCCCAGATGGCATTGATTATCTAGTCTGTCCTGAGGCAAAAGGCATTCCCCTTACCCATGCTATTGCCAGACGTTTAGGCATTAATTACGTTATTGTCCGTAAGTCTGTAAAAGGGTATATGGAAAATCCCGTGATAGAAAAGGTGCAGTCCATTACTACCCGTGAGCCGCAGATTATAGTTCTCGACGGCCTGGATGCCCAAAAGCTGGAAAACAAGAGGGTGTGTATTGTGGACGACGTGGTCTCCACGGGGGGATCCCTCAAAGCTCTTGAAAGCCTCCTTTCCCATGTCAATTGCACAGTGGTGGCTAAGGTTGCTGTTCTTCTCGAGGAAGGCGGTTACGAAAGTAAGGATCTGGTCTATCTTGCGAGGTTGCCCGTATTCAAAGAATAGTTCCTTTTTAGACAGCATAAAAGCTCAGCTTTTTCGAAAAAGCTGAGCTTTTATGCTGTTCGAACGTTTGTTCGAAACACTCTTTCCAGGAAAATAGGGTGTCGCTCAGAGATAATGCAGAGGGAGGGCACTTATGATTCCGGCTCGAACCGGATCGTACGCATAGAGTTCAAAACAGCAAGCAAGGCAACCCCTACATCGGCGAATACAGCTTCCCACATTCCTGCCATTCCAGCTATTCCAAGGACGATGAAAAAGCCTTTTGTGGCAAGGGCCAAGATTATATTCTGCCAGACGATTTTACGGGTTCGACGAGCCAGAACAAGGGCATCCGCAACCTTGGATGGATTATCGTCGAGGATGACCACGTCAGCTGTTTCTATTGCTGCTTCTGAGCCAAGGCCTCCCATAGCTATGCCGATGTCAGCAGCGGCTAAAGCAGGGGCATCGTTGAGGCCGTCGCCCACAAAGATAGTTGTTTCATTGGTAGACAGCCCTGATTTAAGCCTGGCCAGCTCCGCAACCTTATCCTGGGGCAAAAGGCTGGCGACGTATTGATCTACGCCTATCTCACGAGCTACCCACTCCGCTCCCTTTTCAGTATCGCCTGTCAGCATGATCGTAGTCGCCAATCCGCCCTTCTTGAGGGCTTTCAATGTGCTGTGCGCGTCAGGGCGGATCACATCAGAAACAATAATATAACCGAGGTAGCGACCGCCCTTTGCTATGTGAACTACGGTTCCTCGCTCCGGGTCTGAAAGGTTCTGGAAACCTTCTCCCTCTAAGAATTTTTTATTCCCAGCAAGGATCCGATGACCTTCAACAATGCCTCGTAAGCCCTTTCCGGAGATTTCTTCGAGATCTTTTGGAGGCAAAAGTTCTATTCCTCCCGCCGCCTCAGTAATTGAACGGGCGATAGGGTGATTTGAGCCTTGTTCCAGCGAGGCGGCAAGGGAAAGAATCTCTTCTTCTGAAATATCCTGCTGGGGCACAATCTTTGTTACAGAGAAAACCCCTTGTGTCAGGGTTCCTGTTTTGTCAAAAGCCACCACTTTGGCAGAATTCATAGCATCAAGGACATTTCCACCCTTTATGAGGATGCCATGGCGCGATCCAGCCCCTATTCCTCCAAAATATCCAAGAGGAATACTGATCACCAAAGCGCAGGGGCATGAAATAACGAGAAGGACCAGCGCCCGGTAAATCCAATTCATAAACGAACCATTTCCGAGAAGGAGTGGAATGGCGGCTACTGCTAAAGCTCCCATAACTACTGCAGGAGTGTAGTAGCGGGCAAAGGTTGTAATAAACCGTTCAGTTGGCGATTTCCGCGCTACAGCGAACTCGACCATTTCAAGAATTCGCGCAATAGTTGTTTCTTCAAAGGCAGATGTTACACGAATGGTGAGAGCCCCCCGTAGGTTTATGCTTCCGCCATATACCCTTTTGCCGGGTTCTGCCGTTACAGGTACCGATTCCCCGGTGAGGGGGGATTGATCAATTTGGGAAATTCCCGATTCAATAATTCCATCCAGGGGGATTTTTTCTCCCGGCCGAACCAGGATATGGTCGTTTACGGCAACATCTTCGGGTTTGACATTTCTTTCTTCTCCGTCGCTAAGGAGTCTGGCAAATTGAGGGCGAGCAGCGAGAAGGGCGCGGATAGAGCTGCGGGACCTTGATGCTGATAATTCCTGGAATAGTTCTCCAGTTCTATAAAAAAGCATAACTGCTACAGCCTCTGGAAGTTCCCCAATAAGAATCGCTGCAATAGTGGCGATAGACATTAGGAAGAATTCGTCCATCCCTTTCATGGCCTTTAGATTTTTAACTGTGTTCCAGAGCACTTCTTGTCCACTAAGAAAGTAAGCGGCGAGGAAGATGGAATATTCACCTAGGCTGTAAGGTGTTGCTGCCAGCTGTTCTCTAAAAGCAAGTCCTATGATAAAGAGGATGGCGGCAATTCCAAGGCCCTTTCCTTCTTCCTTAAATCGCTTTATTAAAAAACTCTTGCCTGAAGAGGGCTTTTCTGAAGAAGCATTTTCCACATTATTAACGAGCGTTACTGTTACCCCTGGTTCTATGCGAGTAACAATGGCCCTTATCTTTTCCTCAAGGTCACTTCCATCGTTCTCAACTCTCAATATTTTTGTATCGAAATTGAACAATACCCCACTTACTCCTGGAAGGGCGGATATGTCTGCCTCTATTTGAGAAGCGCAACTCTGACAGTTCAGTTCCTTAATTCTATAGAGCGGCATTGGTACTCACATCCTTTTTAGTCAGCTTTAGGACAATGCTAAAAGAAAGCGCCGTAAATGCCCCCTGCCGCAGTGGATAAAAAAATAACAAGGGAAACATAGGCGACTGTTTTTTTTGTTCCCATAATGCTACGGATCACCAGCATGTTAGGAAGGGAAAGGGCAGGTCCTGCCAGAAGGAGCGCAAGAGCAGGGCCTTTGCCCATACCGGCTCCCATAAGCCCTTGGAGAATGGGGACTTCTGTCAATGTGGCGAAATACATGAAAGCTCCGGCAATGGAGGCAAAAAAGTTCGAAAAGATTGAGTTCCCTCCAACAAGAACCGCAACATAGTGACTTGGGATAAGGGCTTCGTAACCTGGACGTCCCAACAAGAAGCCCGCAAGAAGAACCCCTGAAAAAAGGAGGGGTAATACTTGCAGCCCATATCCCCAGGTAGCGCTGAGCCATTCAGTTTGCTCATCACGGGAAAACCACTTCATTGTTGTCAGAAGAGTAGAACCTAGGGCAGTTCCTGCCAAGATCCACTTTGCATCATATATCGCGGCCCATGTTTCGGACTCTACCTTGGGGGTGGCCCAGTTCGCAAAAATAAGAAAGAAAACCATGCTGGCCATAGCCCATAGGGTTTTCCACAGGGGACGGACTGGTTCTTCAATAGGCAGAGAAGCAAATCCTTCTTGCCGCTTCTTTTCTTCTTCTTTAAAAATGAAAGCCATTGCAAGACCTATAAGTATGCTGAAAGAGATAGCGCCTATGGCACGGGCGAGCCCCATTTCAAAACCAAGAACTCGGGCTGTCAATATAATGGCGAGGATGTTGATGGCCGGGCCTGAATATAGAAAGGCAGACGCAGGGCCAATACCGGCTCCACGGCTGTAAATTCCCGCAAAAAGAGGAAGGACAGTGCATGAACAGACCGCAAGGATAGTGCCTGAAACAGCAGCGACAGAGTATGAAACGATCTTTTGCGCCTGGTTTCCAAGATATTTCATCACTGACTGCTGACTGACGAAAACAGAAATAGCTCCAGCGATAAAAAATGCGGGAACAAGGCAAAGCAGTACATGCTCCCTGGCATATTCATGAAGCATGGCAAAGGCTTCTATAGCGGCGCCGTGTACCCGGGGATTGTCGGCTGGTAAAAAATAAAAGAAAAGGAAAGCTGCAACGATCCATATAAATTTTTTGCGGTCACTCATAACAAAAGACTTCCTTTCACTTATAGGTGGCGGATAGTTCACATAAGGGTCTAAAATAAACCCCGACGGCTAATCGGGGGTATGTTTTTATTTTGCTTCCTCGCGAAGAAGGTCTTTCAGAACTGCTTCTGTTGGAACCCGACCGGATAAAAGAACCTTCCCGTCTACAACAAGGCCGGGAGTTCCCAGCACCCCAAAGGACATAATCTCTTTAATATCTGTTACCTTTTCAATTTCGTAATCGAGGCCTAGCTCCTGAGCCACTTTTTCTGCCATTTCAGCAAGTTTTTTACATTTTGGGCAACCTGTTCCCAATATCTGTATTTTCATCTTCCCTCTCCTTTCTCGCTGCACAATAACACTGTAAGTAATGTTCCTCATAAACTGGGTGCCCCTGGATAACCCGCTCGATACATTGAAGCATTGAAGTGAGGCAACGCATTTTCAGGGAATAGTAGATGTGCAGTCCATCCTTTCTGTCTTCGATAATATCGAGATCTCGAAGAAGTGCTATATGTTTGCTGATTGTCGTTCTGTCAAAATGAAAAAGTTCCGCTATTTCACAGGCGCACATCTCATACTTCGCGAGGGCTTCCACAATAGAAAGACGAACTGGATGGCCCAGGGCTTTGAAAATAGCTGCTTTCTCTTGTTGCAGTTTATCCTTCAATAAAATCACCTCACTATGTGGCAATAATACCACATAGTGAGGTGGGGTTGTCAATACGGAGGATTACATTAAAGAGGGGCAAGGTGGCATGGTTAAATTAGAGTTATAATAAACGTGAAATAAAAGCGCTGCGGTGGCTACGAGTTAAGGTCCTATTGCTGTTTTTCCTGGCCTATGGGGAAAAAGTATATACTGAAAAAGCAATAAAGGAGGGGAGGTTCGTCGTGAAAAAATATGAATTTTATATTGTAGATGTTTTTGCGGAAAAAAAATATTCGGGGAACCAGCTTGCTGTAGTTCTTGGAGCAGGAGATCTTTCGAAAGAGGATATGGAGAGTATTACGAGAGAGATGAACTATTCAGAAACAACCTTTATTTTGAATCATTCTCCAGTAAACGGAGGCTATCCTGCACGGATATTTACTCCAGGGGGGGAAGTCCCTTTTGCAGGCCATCCCACTTTGGGAACAGCTGCTGTTATCGCCAGGGAAATAGCGCCTGGAAACCCTGATTTTATTACTTTAAACCTCCAGGTTGGGCCGATTCCCGTGATGAGAAAGGATCATCTTTATATTATGAAGCAGAACCAGCCAGAGTTCGGCCCTGTCTATCCCCCCGAAGATCTGGCGAGGGTGTTGTCCATTGATGCAAAGGAAATAGAAACAGGTGCCCCTGTCCAATGGGTTTCCACCGGTTTGCCCACAGTTATAGTGCCTCTTAAACGAAGAGAGGTCCTGAGTCGAATCTGCATAAATCGTAATGAATACGAGGATTTCATAGAGAGAATGGGCAAAGTCGCAATTTCAATCTATTGCAAAGAACCTATCCACAGACATAACCATCTTCATGTCAGGGTTCTTACCTCGTGTTTCGGGGTGGAAGAAGATCCCGCAACGGGAAGCTCTGGAGGGTGCCTGGCTGCCTATCTTGTTCGCCATAAGGTCATGGGGGCATCTGTAATAGAGGATGTGAGGGTAGAACAGGGATACTCTCTTCAGCGTCCCTCTCTTCTTTTTCTCTCTGCATCCGACCAGGATGGCGGAAAAATTGATGTACACGTGGGCGGAAGCGTCATTTTTGTAGCAAAGGGCGAGTTGATCTAAAAAGGGCTGTCCTTTTCGTGGACAGCCCTTTTATCTGATTAACTATTTTGATCAATAGGAACCAGGTTTTTTCCCGACTAAAGAGCCGGAGTTTTTTTGTCTCTTCCCGCCTTTTACGGCAACGGCCATTTTCTTTTCAGTCCATCGCGCCAGGCGCACGAAGGGCAACCCAAGCAAAAAATAAATGATGGCAACAATAATGCCAGTGCCGAAATAGTCGTAATAGGTTGTAGCCAGCTGGCCATAGGCCTTTGTCAAATCCACCATGGTAATGACGGAGACCAGTGACGAATCTTTCAAAAGAGAGATAAAGTCATTGGTTACCGGTGGCAAGGCGACTCGCAAGGCCTGAGGCAATACCACGTGTCTCAGAGCCTGCCACCGTGTCATTCCAAGAGCCAAAGCCCCTTCCATTTGTTGGCGAGGCACAGATAGGAGCCCAGCTCTGTAGTTTTCAGCTTCATAGGCGGCGTAATTGAGCCCAAGGCCTAATATTCCGGCAAAGAACGGGCTCAGTTTTATCCCTATGTTGGGGAGACCATAAAATATAAAGAAGAGCTGAATCAGGACAGGCGTTCCCCGAATTGCCTCAATATATCCGATGGCCAGACGAGAGAGCAAAGTAGGCCCAAATATTTTAGTCATGGCCAAAAGCAGGCCGAGGAAAATAGCCAGAACCATAGATGCAATGGATACCTTCATGGTAACGATGGCTGCCTTGCCCAATATAGGCAGGAAGCTTGCGTATCGATTTAACCGTTTGGCTAAAGTAATGTCAGGTTTTTGGTGTTCCGCCCAATGGTTGAACATGGAAGCTTCGATCTTGCTTGGAGAAAAATCCTGAAACATTTCGGCCATCATGGGGCTCCACATGTTCCAGCGGTCATAGATCTCCCGAAGTTTCCCGCTGTCTCGAAGATAGACGATAGCTTCATTTATATCTGAAAGCAGTTGCTTGTCTTCTTTGCGAACAGCAATTCCATACTCCATACGTCCAACGGGAGGGCCCACAAATACTATTTCAGGGTTGAACCCTGCATAGTAGACGCCGATGGGATCGTCAAAGAGTGTTGCGTCAAGACGTCCGTTTTCGAGATCGTTAAAGGCATTGATCTCATCTTCGTAGGTTCGTATGTCCTTAATGCCGGCCTCTACGAGGGTGAAATAAGCATAGGATTGTTTTAGGGTTCCCACAACTTTTCCCTTGCAATCTTCAAGGGTTTCAATGTCTTTTGTCCCCTTCCGGACGGCAATCTGTAGAAAGGTTGCGTAGTAAGGTATGGAGAAATTTACAACCTCTTTATGTTCCGGCGTGATTTCAAGGCCATCAAGGGTGACATCGTATAAATGTCGTTCCAGGCCAGGAATAAGATTATCCCATCCGTTCTGGACAAATTCGGTTTCCATACCAAGATAATCGGCGATGGCATCTATGATCTCCACTTCGTAGCCAATGAGGCGATCCATATCGAAGGGATCGTAGAACATATAGGGTACGCCCCCCTCAGTATCTCCTCCCCATTTGAGCACAGGTTTATCGGTAGCGTAGAGAGGAGACCCACACGCCGCAAAAACAATAAACAGAGCGCAAAGGAATCGTATCAGCCTTTTCATTTATGCTACATCCTCTGAAAAGTGTCTGAGAAATGCTTTCGTTCGTTTGTTTTGAGGTGTTTCAAACAGAACATCGCCGTCAGCCATTTCAACGATCTCCCCGCCGTCCATAAAGACAATATAGTCAGAAGCGTTGCGGGCGAATCGCATTTGATGGGTTACGATGATCTGAGTCATGCCTTCATTATCAAGATCTTTCATGACCTGCAGAACTTCCCCCACTAATTCGGGGTCGAGGGCTGAAGTCGGTTCATCATAGAGCATGACTTTGGGATTCATGGCGAGGGCGCGAGCAATAGCCCCACGTTGAGTTTGTCCGCCAGATAGGGTGGCTGGATATTTGTGGGCGTGTTCGGAAAGGCCAACTTTTTCAAGCAATCTCAACGCTATTTCATGAGCTTCTTCTTCACTGGCCTTTTTAACGACCATAGGGGCCAGCATAACATTTTCGAGAACGGTCCGGTGAGGAAAAAGATTAAAACTTTGAAATACCATTCCAACTTCCTGTCTCATATGATGACAGGCTTCCAGAAAGCTTTTGTCCAGTTCCTTTTCCTTGCCGGTGCGGCTTACCGTAACGCCGGCGATAGTAATGGTTCCGGAATCGATGTACTCGAGACAATTGAGACACCGTAAGAACGTTGACTTGCCGCATCCTGACGGCCCTATGATAGAGACCAGATCCCCCTCATGAATGTCTATGGAGATTCCATTCAAAACTTCTCCATCCTCAAAGCTCTTGTACAGATTTTCAACGTGAATCAAAGGTATAGCCGCACGTGTCAACCCGTCTCAACCTCCTAACTATTTTTTTGTGTGATTTCACTCTCCCCGATTTGGTTTTGAGTCTTCATATTTTGATTACAAGCAGGCATAGTATGACAGAAAAAAAAGCAGATGCAAGATGTAAATTTAAAGGAAAAAACAAAAAATAATGTTTTTCTATACGTTATAATTTCATTATGGATATTAACAGGGAGGGATCTTTTTCGATGTTAGAAAAAAAGCTTATATGCACTGCCTGCGGATCAACGTTTTCTCTTCGAGAGAACCTTGCACGTTGCCAAAAGTGCAGGGAGCCACTTGAGATCGAGGAGTTTATTTCAAAGAATATCGATACGGAAGAACGATCGGACATCTTCAAACGGTATAAGAGCTTTTTCCCCTTTCAGTCCAGTTGCAGCGGCCTTTCCCTTGGCGAAGGAATGACCCCCCTTCTTTCAGCTCCCTCCTTTGCTGAAAAATACGGGGTGAAAGAAATATTTTTAAAGAACGAAACAGTAAACCCCACGTGGTCTTTTAAAGACCGGGGAACAGCCGCGTCCATTCACCATGCCATTGAACTTGGTTTTCGCCGAATCGGAACTGTCTCTACAGGAAATATGGCAGCTTCCGTAGCTGCTTTCGGGGCAAGAGCAGGCCTTGAAACGACAATCCTTGTGAAGGGGGATATCCCTTCTGAAAAACTCAATCCGGTTGCCATCTATAATGCCCGTCTGATCAAGGCTCTGGGCGACTATGACCGACTTTACGAAGAAAGCCTCCGCCTGGGAGAAAGATATGGCATCTACTTTATGAATTCCGACGTTCCCTTCAGGGTCGAAGGGTCTAAGACCATTGCTTTTGAAATATGTGAACAGACAGAGTTTAATGTTCCTGACTTTGTTATTATACCAACAAGTGCCGGCGGCAACATTCGAGGCATAGAAAAAGGGTTTAGAGAGTTTTACAAATCCGGGCTTATTCCTCACATACCAACGATTGTCGCGGCTCAGGCAGAAGGATGTGCACCAATAGCGAGAGCCTACGAAAAGAATTCTCTCACTATTGAGCGGTTCCCCAACCCCCACACTGTCGCCCACGCCATAGAAAACCCTTTCCCCCCAAGCGGCAACCAGGTGTTAAGAATGCTTCACAGGCAAAGGGGGGTAGCTGTGGCAGTTTCAGAAGAGAGCATTTATGAATCTCAGCTAGAACTGGCAGGGATGGGGTTGTTTGTTCAGCCAGCTTCAGCTGTTTCGCTGGCGGCCCTTAAAAAACTGCGGCAAACTGGCTCTATCTCTTCAGAACAGAGAGCGGCATGTATCCTTACAGGGAGCGGGTTGAAATACACAGCTGTTTTCGATGCCTACAATCTCAATGCCGAAGAGTGTCTTATAGATGATCTTGAGAAGCTTCTTGCAGTGAAATGAAAGGCAAAGGGGAGTAAGGGAGAATGCTGCTGTGTGAGCGGTGTCATCAACAACATGAAGAGGACAGTAAGTATTGGAGGTGCCCCTGCGGCGGGGCGCTTCTTCTCCACGTTGACGAAACCCGATTTCCTTCGCAGGAAGCTTTGCAATCCCGCCCTTCATCACTTTGGCGGTATAAAGAGGCTCTTCCTTTAAGGGATGGAACGATTCCTGTTTCTCTTGGTGAAGGTCTTACCCCCCTTGTTCCCTTGCCATGGAAATCCGGCCGGGTTTTCTTTAAGCTTGATTATCTCTGTCCCACCGGTTCCTATAAGGATCGGGGAGTTGCCTATGAGGTAACAAGGCTGAAAGAACTGGGCATCTCTTCCATTGTTGAAGATTCGTCGGGCAATGCAGGGGCAGCTATGGCTGCTTATGCCGCTCGGGCAGGCATTCATTGTCAAATTTTTGTTCCGGAATATACCTCTGCAGGCAAGTGTGTCCAGATTGAAAGTTATGGGGCAGAACTTGTACGGGTTCCGGGAAGTCGGGAAGACACCACTAGAGCTGCAGAGCAGGCGGCATCCCATACTTATTATGCCAGTCATAACTGGAGCCCCTATTTTGTTCATGGAATTAAGACCTATGCTTTTGAAATATGGGAACAACTCCAGTGCACAGCGCCTCATAAGATCATTGTTCCGGCAGGGCAGGGAAGCCTCGTTCTGGGCTGTTATCTTGCCTTCCGACATCTTCTTCAATCAAAGATCATCTCTCGCTTTCCTCAAATCATCGCTGTTCAGGCAAAGAATTGCGCCCCCCTCTATGAGGCTTTTATTCAGGGGAAAGCAGAGCCCGTCCAAATAGAGAAACGGGAAACCATAGCGGAGGGAATTAGTTCCGCCCTGCCTGTACGGGGAAGGGAAGTTCTTGCCGCTATCAGGAAAACAGGGGGGGAAATGCTGGCAGTTGATGAAGAGGAGATAAAAAGAGGTTTTTATGATTTGGCCAAGGCCGGCCTGTATGTAGAACCAACCAGTGCAGTTGTAGCGGCAGCATTGGCTAAACTGGAAGGCCAGGGGAAGCTTTTAACCAGCGAAATAACAGTGGCCTTCCTTTCGGGTTCTGGCTTGAAGGCCACTGATAAGATTTTGCACTTAAAATAAATAACAGAATGAATTTTATAAATACGCATATAATTTGATAATTTAGGAATATCCCTTCCCATAAAGCCCTCTTTCCTGATATAATCCGCCCTAAAATTCTTAACCAACAGGAGGGCTCTACTATGAACAAATACATTTTTGCAGAGCGGATGAAAAATTTTCAGGCATCGGATATCGCCGCCATTCTAAAGGTGACAGCTGATCCTGAGATTATTTCTTTCGCCGGCGGCCTTCCGGCTCCAGAACTATTTCCGATTGATGAGATGAAAGAAGTTGTTGCTCATGTTCTCGAGAAGCATGGTAGAAAAGCCTTGCAATACTCGACAACAGAAGGACATGTTCCTTTGCGGGAAAAGATTGCGAGCCGGATGAACCGGAAATACCAGACCCGTTTGGAGAGCGGCAACATAATGATTACCACGGGATCCCAACAGTCTCTTGACCTGTTGGCTAAGATGTTTATCGACGACGGAGATGTCATCTTATGCGAAAGCCCTACTTATCTCGGTGCTCTCAGTGCCTTTAACGGCTATAACCCGCGGTACGTGGACGTCGAGACAGACGAAGACGGAATGGTACCAGAGGCTCTCGAAAAGGCTCTGAAAAGAGAAAAAAGAGCCAAAGCAGTCTACGTTATTCCAGATTTTCAGAACCCTACAGGCAAAACGTGGACTTTTGAGAGAAGAAGAGCCTTTATGGAAGTTATTAACCGTTACAATATAGTGGTCTTTGAAGATAACCCCTATGGGGAGCTTCGATTTAAAGGGGTCGTACCCCCTTCTCTGAAATCTTTTGACACAAAGGGGCAGGTGGTTCTTCTTGGAACCTTCTCGAAGATCTTTTGTCCGGGAATGAGAATTGCCTGGCTTTGCGCAGAAGGAGAAATATATGAAAAGTTTTCGTACCTTAAGCAGGCTGCTGATCTTCATTCCCCTACGCTGAGTCAGTATGAGATCGACACCTATATGGAAATGTACGATCTTGACGCTCATGTAGCTCGTATCATAGATGTCTATAAGGAACGGTGCGACATTATGATAGAGGCGATGAAGGCGGAGTTGCCGCCTTCAGCTTCATACACCGTGCCGGAAGGCGGGCTTTTTACATGGGTAGTGTTGCCTGAAAATCTCAGTGCCAGAGACTTGCTCATGACCTGTATTGAAAAGAAGGTTGCCTTTGTACCGGGAGGAGCCTTCTTCCCTAACGGCGGCCATGAGAACACCTTGCGCTTGAACTATTCCAACATGCCGCCAGAGAGAATTGTACAGGGAATCAAACTACTTGGAAACGCTATAAAAGAACACCTTTGTTAAAGATAGGGGAGCCTGGCTCAGTAACGAGCCAGGCTCCCCTAATATATTGCCCTGAAGAAAACGTCGCTACTGTTTTAAAAGCTTTTTCACTGCTTCACGAATAACACTTACTTCTGTTTTGTATTCTGCGGCGAGTTCCTTTAAAGGCTTGTCCTTTGGGGCATCCATGGGCCATCCTGCCTCAGCCAGTATCTTTTCAGCTGCGAGTCCATAGGTTTCTGCAATGCTCGACAGCGTCAACGAACCTTTTATTTCTTCCGGGTTTTGAGGGGTTGTTTGGGGGGACGAAGGGATCTCGATTTTTTGTTTTTCCAAATAGGCTTCAAGGAGTGCTCGAAGTTCCTCATCATTAACCCCTTCAATGTTTTTTAGCGATACATCGCGAGGAATGCCAGCCGGAAGATTTGTAATGGCAATAACCTCCTCCTCGGTAAGTTTCACAGTTTCCGCCACCTGGTGAAGGGTCATCCACCCATAGATACCGCCTGCTGCATTCCTTACTCCTTCAGTAGTAGATGGGGCGTAGGTCGTCCATTCCCCAGATAGACGGGCCGCACCGTAAAAACCAAAGAAGAGAAGTAAACCGACTATTCCGACGGCGAGAGAGGAGAAGAACTTCTTTTTCTTTCCGAAAGAGAGAGTTTTCTCCACAGGACACGTGTCAGCACATCGTCCACAGGCAATACATTCCGCGCTGTTTTCTGTTTCTTTTGCTTCAGGGTTGAGATTCACGGGACATGACGTATGACATAAATGACAATGAATACAAGATGAATCATTTCGACGAATCTTTACCAGGCTTAATTTCTGGCCAAGGGCAAGAAGGGCTCCGAGAGGACAAAGATAACGGCACCAGAATCGCTCAATCCATAAACTCGCGGCAATTACAGCACCAAAGAGCACTATATATGCCCAGGGCTTTTCCACTACTTCTTTCCAGCCTGCGCTGAGGTGCATCCATGCTACCCACGGATCATAATTACGCCATGCGAGGGTGCCGAGTTTCCATGTAAAAAAGAGAATGAGGGCGAGAACGGCATACTTTAGATATCGTGCTGGTCGATCAACAGACTCTGGCAGCTCTCTGGGGGTTATGGCCAATTTTCGAGCCGCTTTTGCGGAAAGCTCGCCTATGGTTCCCAAGGGGCAGATCCAGCTGCAAAAAATACGCCCTACGACAACAGTCATTGCTACAACACCAGCAAACAACACAAGAGAGCTTGGTGCCAATCTTCTTAGCCATGTCCCTGTTTTTAAATAAGCATATAATCCCTCTATACCTCCAAATGGGCATAAAGCATCTACTGGCGGCATTCCTTCGGGGCCGCCTCCTAGAAGTTGATGCCGATAGCCTATCCATGATAAGAAGATGAGAAATGCAAGTTGAACGGCCAGACGGATCTTTTGCGATTTCATAGTCGTACCCCCTTCTTTTACTCCTTTGTTTAAAATTATCTTTTAGAAGAGAGGTTTTGGCTATCGGCAAAAAGACGTACTCCACGGAGGTATTTGTAACGAACGCAGAGACGAAGGGCTACGTTTTTCTAATCACCGGTACTTTCATCACTCCGTTTCTTTTTGATAATGAGAACGGCAGCGATTATACCTACGCCAATAACGAGCCAGATCATGGTTAAGGCGTTCATACATATTCACCTCCTCACCTATGCCGTTGGGAGTCCTTGCATTTTTTGAGAGAAGTTGCTTTTTGACACGCACGAGGCGCGGTTGAAAAAACTAAATCTAGTGAATAGATAAACAATTGCTATCAATTTGAAAGTAACATAAAAAACAGCTAAATTCAAGTATTAATTTTATTTAACATTGGCGATGGTTTTTTTAAATCCTGAGAAAAGAACTTCGGGATATAATGTTGTAAAGGGGGGAAGATAATGGATCAGGAAAAAGTATTTTGGAGAATGCTTGATGTCATTGAAGATTTTATTGTTCCCGAAACCCGTTTGGCGGTGGCCCATGGCCATAAAATTTTTGGCGCGGCCATTGTGCGTCGTTCTGACCTCTCCCTTGTAGTGGCAGAAACAAATCATGAAGGGTGGAGCCCCCTTTGGCATGGGGGAGTCTATACTATAAAAAAATTTTTCGAACTTGCTGACCATCCCGATCCTAAAGAATGTATCTTTCTCTCAACACATGAACCCTGTTCCATGTGCCTTTCTTCCATTGCGTGGTCAGGGTTTCCTCAGATTTATTTTCTTTTTGGGTATGAACAAACAAGAAACGCTTTTAACATTCCCTACGATATCCAAATTTTAAATGAAGTCTTTAATTGCCCCAAGCCAAGTCGTAAAAACAAATTTTTTGAAAGTTTTTCCTTACAGGAGATGGTTTCGCAACTGAGCGAGCCTGATCTTGCAAAGGCGAGGTTAGAAAAGCTGCAACGCATATATAATGAACTGTCAGATGTATACCAGGCGAGAGAGAAAAAACGATCTTGAAATGAAGGAGGAAAAAATATGGCACTTACAGATATTATAGGGCCGGTTATGATCGGTCCATCTTCCAGTCATACTGCCGGTGCGGCCCGTCTTGGCCGACTGGCTTTAGCATGCTGGGGAGGTGATCCCCTGGAAAGTGTTGAAATATTTTTGCGCGGGAGTTTCGCCCACACAAGCTATGGGCATGGAACAGATCGAGCCCTCATTGCCGGACTTCTCGATATGGCTCCAGATGATATTCGGTTGCGTGACGCCTTGCTGATCGCAAGAGAGCGAAAGTTCAATTATCGTTTTGATGCCGAAGAGATAGATGGGGCACATCCGAACTCTGCCCGAATTGTCTTTACCGGCAAAGATGGCAGAACCCTTGAGGTTATCGGAGCCTCTATTGGCGGCGGGGCAGTAGAACTTCAACAGGTTGACGGCTTTAACGTGAGTGTATCAGGAGAGCTCCCTTCTCTTATAACCTTTCATCAGGATACCCATGGTGTGGTCGCGGCAGTAACAAGGCTCTTTGCAGATATGAAGATCAATATTGCCACATTGAGTCTGTATCGAAAATCCAAGGGAGGAAAGGCTTCCCTTGTTATCGAACTCGATCTTCAGTCTCCGCCTCATAGAAGTGTCAGGGAGGCTATTGAGAAGGCGCACCCATCTATTGAACGGGTATTGCCCCTATACAATGAGGGAGGAAACATGTCATGAGATCACTTGCGGAAGTTATAGCTCTGAGCCTGAACCAAAACTGCTCATTTTGCCAAGCAGCAGTATCGAAGGAAGGGCTGGAAACAGGTCTCTCTATTGAGCATATTCGAGAAGGGATGAAGGAGCGGCTTACAGATATGGAAAAGTCTGTTTCTGACGCCCTCTCTCAAAAATGGAATGGTAAAATCGTTAAATCTGATTTTGGGAAATTGAATGACTACTCTCAAAGCCAACAATCTTTATCCAGCGAGTATATATTGCGAGCCAGCGAGATCGCTTTGGCGGTGGCAACCTATAATGCTGCGATGGGTCGTATTGTGGCGGCTCCTACAGCGGGGAGCTGCGGCATTTTGCCAGGCCTCCTTTTTGCCTATAAAGAGCTTTTCCGCCCTGAGGAAGAAGCCCTTGTCGATGCTTTGATAGTGGCTGGCTCTGTAGGGGAAGTCGTAGCTTCCAGAGCGACACTGGCAGGAGCTGAAGGAGGCTGTCAGGCTGAATGCGGCGCTGCAGCAGCCATGGGAGCCGCCGCTCTTGTGGCCCTTCGGGGGGGGACAAGTGAAGCCATAGGGCACAGCGTTGCCCTGACCTTCAAATCCATACTCGGCCTCGTTTGCGATCCTGTAGGGGGATTGGTGGAATCACCATGCATTAAGAGAAATGGGATGCTCGTTTCGCTGGCTGTCTTGGGGGCGGACATGGCTCTTGCAGGCATGGAATCAATAATTCCAGCCGATGAAGTTATTGATGCTATGGCACAGGTTGGCCGTGCCATCCCGGAATCTTTGCGGGAAACGGCTCAAGGCGGTCTTGCCATTACCCCAACGGCCCGCCGTCTTGTAGCGGAAATTTTCCACGAGAGGTGGTAGACCGTGCAGTTCTTTGCAAAGATTCTGGCGCCGATTATTGTTATTCTTTGCGGAGTTGCGCTGCTCCTAATTTCACTTCGGCGCTTTAGGGCAGGTCAGACAGGACGGGCCATGCTTGATATTGTTTGGGCTATAGCCCTATTTATACTGGCCTATATGCAATACTTTTATAAATCATCCTGATATATTGGCAACAGAAAGATGGCCAACAGACAAACGAGGAGGTCATTGGGATGAGAATGACAACTTTGCTTACCCCCACTTTAAAAAAGGAACCTGCGGGATGGCAGGATCCAGGTGCTATTCGTCTTCTTCGAGGAGGCTATGCCCTTGATCTTCACCATGGTGAGTGGAGTTTGTTTCCCTTGGGAGCATTGCTGAGGGACAATGTTGCCTGGACCTTTATCCATGCCTTTATGGACGAGGGTTTTCAGCAGCTGGAAGACCTTCTTTATAGAAAAGAAGGAATCCAATTGCTTGCACAGAGGGTGGTTCAAAGCTACCGAGATCTTCCTCTGCGGGTAATGGAGCTTCGGGGAGGACGGTTGCTTCTCAGCGGAATAGAGGCTTCTTCACCGGAAGAATGTCAAAGAAATTTGCTGTATTTCATTGAAAACCTGCTTGAGAACATGGCTCTGTCCGGTTTCAAAATAGAAGATGCAACACTGGGAAAAGAAGGGGCCTATATTGCCATCCATGCAGAAGAAGAGTTTGCCGCATCTTCAGAAGGGGTAGAATGCCCTTCCTGCGGATGGTATGGTACTACCCATGCACATGCAGGGGAAACCAAGCCTTTTCGAACAGAAGAGGAGTCTTCAGCGCAGGAAGTTTTCACCCCTGGAGCCGAGTCTATAGATGCCCTCTGCTCCTATCTCAAGGTTCCTTCGGAACAAACAATAAAGACCATGTTCTATATGGCCGAAATGAATGGCGTCTTGCAGGCGGTGACAGTTCTTATCAGAGGAGATAGACAGATAAGCGAACGGAAGCTTGTTGTATCACTGGGGGCGACGGAAGTTCGCATTGCAGAGGAAAAAGAACTTATAGAAATCATGGGGCAAAAGCCAGGGTTCCTCGGACCTATAGGCCTCCCTGACAAACTTCTTGTCATCGCAGATTCAAGTGTGGAAGGTTGCAAAGGTGTTGTAACAGGAGCAAATCGGCCGGAATATCACCTCACTGGAGTGACGTGGGGGCGTGATTTCAAAACGGAACGTGTTGCCGATATTGCTCTTCTTGAAGAAGGGATGGATTGCCCTCATTGCGGCTCAGCCTTGAGGAAGTGTCTGTGGAATGGCATAGCGGCAGTATGGGGAGAACCCGAAGACGCGCTAGAGACCCTTTATCAGGATCAGAGCGGCTCATCTCAGAAGTGCGCGTTATGGAAGGGCTGGATCCATCTTGATAGCATTATAACGGCCCTGGCGAGACAAAAAACATATCCCTTGGGATTGGCGCCTTTTGATGTGGATATTATTGTGCCATCTATAAAAGACGAAACTGCCATGGAACTGGCGACGAACCTCTATCACGAAATGGTCCACCAGGGGGTCGTTGCTCTTTTCGATGACAGAAATGAGAGGGCAGGCGCTAAATTTGCGGATTTTGAGCTTTTCGGCATTCCAGCAAAAGTTGTTGTAGGGAGAAAAGCGGCTGAGGGAATCGTGGAAGTACAGTACGGAGAAGAAGTAAAGGAAATGCAGGCATCCCATGTAACGTGTTTCCTCTCCTCTTTGCTCAATGACGATGACACGCAGCTGTGATACACTGGCTGCGTTTATTAGTGAGTTAAATGGTATGGAGGGATATGGTATGAGGAAAAATGTGAAACTTTTAATTGCCATGGCTATAATCGCAACGGTGGTCTTGAGTGGAGTTGCAGGGGCAAAAGAAGTTGAGAAGTCTGAGGTTGACAAAGTGCTGGCCCAGGTTGGAGACGTAGAAATAAAAGGGCAGGACGTAGAAGATGTAATAAAATCTCTTGACCCCCAGCAGCGCATGTACTATGAGAATGAGCAGGGACGCAAGGCCATTCTCGAAGAACTGGTCAACCTTGAGGTCTTCGTGCGATGGGCACAAGAAAATGATGTAGAGAAAGATCCAATTTTCATAGAGCGGCTTGAAAACATAAAGAGAGAGATCCTTCGTCAGGTTGCCCTTGAAAAAATGTTTGGCAATGTTTCTGTGAGCGAGAAAGAGGCCAGAGACTATTACACGGCTCATGTCACGGATTTTATGATCCCATCCCAGATAAGGGCGAGTCATATTCTTGTAGAAAATGAAGAAGAAGCGAAAAGAATAAGGGAAGAGATAAAAACAGAAAAAATTACCTTCGAAGATGCTGCCCAGAAATATTCGTCCTGCCCCTCTAAAGAGCAGAAAGGGGATCTTGGGTATTTTCAGAGCGACCAAGTCGTTCCAGAATTCAGCCAGGCTGCCGGAGCTCTTAAAAAAGGAGAAATAAGCGCGCCGGTAAAGACCCAGTATGGCTGGCATATTATCAGGCTCGAAGATAAAAAACCTGGTTCACTGCAGCCCTTTGAAGAAGTTAAAGGACAGATTGAAACCAACCTTCTTCGTGAGAAACGGGCTCAGATCTATACAGACGAAACAGAACGCCTTCGAAAACAATACGGTGTCAAGGTCTTCGAAAATAAACAATAGAACAACTCTTTGAGATAGCTTGTTAAGACAAGGCGGACAGATAATGCTGTCCGCCTTGTCTTTCCCAGAGATGACGGGGCGGCCATTTCAGAATAAATGGAAAATAGCGAAGGAGGAGATATGAGTGAAAAAAAGACGTTACAGTCAATCTAATAAAGAAGCCCTTATATCTTTCATGCTCTACGGCGTCTTTTTTGCCTGGTGGTATGTGGCGGCTTATGGATTGGGAAGCGGCGACCCGTCCTCATATACGTATGTCTGGGGTATGCCCTCATGGTTTTTCTATAGCTGCATTGTTGGATATGTTGCCATCTCTTTGCTCGTTTGGGCAGTAGTCAAAATCTTTTTTAAAGAAATCCCTCTGGATGAGCCTTCGCAAAAAGAGGGGAGCGGTTGTTAATGAACCAGAGAATATCTATGATCTTACCTCTTATCATTTATCTTGGCGGGGTTATGGCCATTGCTCTCTGGAGCCGAAAGATTGGGAAAAAGACCAGCGATACAAAAAGCTTCGTCGAGGAATATTTTCTTGGAAGCCGCTCTATGGGCGGGTTTGTTCTGGCTATGGCAATTATCACCACCTACACCAGCGCCAGCAGTTTTGTAGGAGGGCCTGGAGTTGCCTATAAAATGGGGCTTGGCTGGGTTCTTTTGGCTATGATCCAGGTCCCCACCGCTTTTTTAACCCTGGGTGTTCTCGGAAAAAGGTTTGCTATTATAGCTCGTCGCATTCAAGCTGTTACAGTTACGGAATTCTTACGGGTTCGTTATCGGAATGATCTTGTGGTCATTCTCTCTTCTATAGCTCTTCTTATATTCTTCATGGCATCAATGCTCGCTCAATTTATTGGCGGGGCGAGACTTTTTCAATCCATCACTGGCTACCCCTATCTTATAGGCCTTATTATTTTTGGCATTACGGTGATCCTCTACACAACAGTGGGGGGATTTAGAGCTGTTGTGCTTACTGACACCATACAAGGGTCCATGATGGTGGTGGCATCAATAGCGTTACTTTGGAGCGTTGTTCATGCAGGAGGGGGCATGACTGCCGTTATGACCCGTCTCTATGAAATAGATCCCGCCCTCATTACCCCTTTTGGACCTGATAATTTTATTTCTAAACCCTTTATTCTTTCTTTTTGGGTTTTAGTGGGATTTGCCATTCTGGGTCTTCCTCAAACAACGGTGAAGTGTATGGGCTACAAAGATTCCCGTTCCATGCATAATGCCATGATAATTGGGACTTTTATCGTGGGATTCCTTATGCTTTGCATGCATATGGTGGGAGCTCTTGGGCGAGCTGTTATTCCAGACATTCAGGTTGGAGATCTTGCAGTGCCCACTTTGACAATAAAACTCCTTTCCCCTTTTTGGGCAGGTGTTTTTATAGCGGGTCCCCTAGCGGCTATTATGTCAACGGTGGACTCTATGCTTATTCTCGCTTCTGCAGCCATCATTAAAGATCTTTATTTAAACTACCTTTGTAAAGATCCGGAAAAAGTAAATCCAGCTACCCTCGGGAGGGTGAGTTTTATTTCTACAGGAATTTTGGGCATCCTCGTTTTTATCGCGGCCCTTAAACCTCCTTCTCTTCTAGTCTGGATCAATCTGTTTGCCTTCGGTGGCCTTGAAGCGGTCTTTCTCTGGCCTACGATTTTAGGCCTTTATTGGAAAAGAGCCAATGCTATTGGCGCTCTCTGCTCTATCATTGCCGGGTGCGGCGCTTTCTTTTATTTCACCATCACTAAGGTTACATGGATGGGAACCCACCAAATAGTGCCAACTATCCTTGTCGGTCTTATCGCCTTTATCATCGGTGCCTATGCAGGAAAAAGACCTGACGACGAAACAATCAGGATCTTCTGGGAGTAGTCCTTAAAACCTTTTGCGATTATATAGAGAAAAGACTCTTTTTATATTGAAAAAGAGTCTTTTTTCTATATTTTTTCTTTTTATATTCCTCTTCTTTAGCTAGCTTGACAGATAATTCTGGATGCTTATAATTAAACTATATATTCCGCAATATAGAATTTAATTCCGTATCGTGGAATGTTGGAATAAATTGTTTTCTCCCCCCATCTTTAAGGAGGTAAAACATTATGACTGGCGCCAGAAAAAATTCCGGATACGTCCAATCCATAGAAAGAGCCATGTCGATTATAGAAGTTCTTGACGAACACGGAGAGTTAGGAATTTCTGAAATAAGCGATGAACTTGGTTTGGAGCCAAGTACTGTTCATCGTATCGTTTCTACCCTCAAAGGCCTTGGTTATGTGAACCAAAACCGCGAAAATCATAAATACTCCAATAGTTTCAAGCTTTTTGAAATAGGAAATAATGTGGTTAAGGCCCTTGGTCTTAAAAAGCAGGCTATGCCTTTTATGCGAGAGCTTTCTGATAAAACAAATGAAGCCGTAAATTTGGCTGTTATGGATGGCAAGTATGTTATTTACATCGATAAGATTGAAAGCCAATCGACCATACGTGTAGATCTTTCTGTAGGAAAACGCATGCCAACATATTGCACAGGCCTCGGAAAGATCATGCTCGCGTATATGCCTGAAACAAAGGTAAGGGAACTTCTTGAAGATGAACCATTCGTGCGTTTTACTAAAAACACGGTTCCCGACCTTGAAACCTTATTTCAGCATCTTGCCCGTATAAGGAAGCAGGGATATTGCATCGACAATGAAGAATATATTGAGGGGCTGTTTTGCGTAGCGGCTCCAGTATGGGGTCATTCTGGAGAGGTTTTGGCCGCTCTTAGTGTGGCGGTCCCCAAGTTTCTTTACGCAGATACAGAACGTCTTTTCGCCATTCGGGATTTGGTAATAGATGTGGCCAAACGTTTTTCGACCACCCTTGGATACAAATCCTGAAATGACAAAGGCTAAGAATTACAACCTTTATATCTCTCAAGAGGGAGGAATCTCGAAATGGCAAAGGTAACTATCCAGAAACTTAAAGAAATGAAACAGAAAGGTGAAAAAATATCAATGGTGACAGCCTATGATTATGCACAGGCTGTATTGGTGGAAAAATCCGGCATTGAAATTATTCTTGTCGGCGACTCTCTTGCCATGACCATGCTTGGAAACGAAGGAACTGTTCAGCTTACCACAGATGAAATGATCGCCCATATCAAACCGGTGGTAAAAGGCGCGCCAACGCCAATGATCGTGGGAGATATGGTCTTCGGTTCCTACAACGAGAGCATTTCTCAGGCTATCCGCAGCGCAAACCGTCTCATGAAAGAGGGCGGCTGTGATGTTATCAAGCTTGAGGGAGGGCGCCCCGAAGTGGTGTCTGCCATTGTGGAGGCAGGAATTCCTGTACAGGGGCATATAGGCCTCACTCCTCAGACAGCATCAATGCTGGGCGGGTTTAAAGTTCAGGGAAAGAGCCTTGAGGCAGCTCAGAGAATAATCGATGAGGCGAAGGCCCTTGAGGAAGCAGGAGCCTTTTCCATTGTCGTTGAATGTGTGCCTGAAGAACTGGGACGGGCCATTACTGAAGCTGTTTCCATTCCTATCATTGGGATAGGCGCAGGGCGTTATTGTGATGGCCAGGTTCTTGTTTTCCATGACATGCTGGGACTTTTTGATAAATTCCTTCCTAAGTTCGTTAAACAGTATGCTCAGATTGGAGACGAAATTGTAAAAGCGCTAAGCACATACAAGGAAGAAGTGCGACAAGGTGTCTTCCCAGAAGAAAAACACACCTTCGGAGGACTGAGCAGGGAAGATCTGAAGGATCTGTAAGAGTAAGCTGAGGTGAAAGGAATGAAAATTGCAGTTCTTGGTTCGGGAGCAATGGGATGCCTCTATGGCGGGAAGCTTGCCGAAGCAGGATATGATGTTACTCTCATTGACGTATGGAAAGACCACATTGATGCTATTAATAACCGGGGTTTGCATATAGAGGGAATTGAGGGAGAACGGACGGTTCGCTCTATTCGAGCTGTTTCTTCTGCTGAGGAGGCAGGACCGTGCGACCTTCTCATTGTTTTTGTCAAAGCAACCCTTACGGCTCAGGCCGTAGAAAGCGCCAGGGGAATAATTGGGGAGCGAACAAGTATTCTCACCCTCCAGAACGGCCTCGGCAATGTAGAAAAAATAAGTGCCGTGGTTGGAGAAGAGAAAGTTATTGCCGGTGTAACGGGACACGGATCCACATTGCTTGGACCGGGGAAAATACGCCATGCCGGACAGGGTGTCACCGTTATTGGTGAACTCAATGGCGCTGTTGACGAACGTCTTCGATGCATCGGAGCGGTGCTTGAAAAGGGCGGCTTTGATGTAAAACTTTCCCAAAATGTTATGGGACTCATTTGGGGAAAGCTTCTTGTCAATATAGGCATCAATGCGCTAACGGCTATCACCGGTCTTAAAAATGGACGGCTTGTGGATTTTTCTGAAACAGATGAACTCCTTCGTTCTGCCGTCGAAGAGGCGGTTGCTGTAGCGAAAGGAAAAGGCGTCATTCTCGAAGGAGAAGACCCAGTGGAGCACGCGAGAAATGTTGCGAGGCTGACGGCAACCAATAGGTCGTCCATGCTCCAGGATGTTTCGAACAAACGCAAAACAGAGATAGATGTCATTAACGGAGCCATTGTTCAAGAAGGCAAGCGTTTAGGTATTCCAACACCGGTCAACAAGGTTCTTTACAACTTGGTGTCGGTGAAAGAAAAAACTTATGAAGAAGTATAAAGGGGGAGTCATAATGAAGCAGTTGAAGAAAAAATCATTGATGATTGCGGGACTTTTGCTTTGCGCCCTTGTTCTTGGAACTGTGGCACAACCAGTTTGGGCTGCGAAATATACCTTTAAGCTTGGACATGCGGTAAGCGACCAGCATCCCTACCATCTTGGCGCAGTTCGTTTCAAAGAAGTTGTAGAAAAAGAAACCAACGGAGAAGTGGAAATTAATCTCTTCCCCAACAATCAGCTTGGTACAGGCGAAAGAGACCTTATCGAAGGGCTTCAGCTTGGGACTGTAGACATGGTTGTTTCTTCCACCGGTCCCATGAGCGGCTTTGAAAAGAAATTTATGATCTTTGACTTTCCTTTCCTCTTTAAGGATAAGGCACAGGCCTACTCCACTCTTGATGGAGAAATTGGACAGTACATTATGGGGCTCCTTGAGAAGCAGGGCATTAAGGGACTGGCGTGGTATGAAAATGGTTTCCGACATCTTACAAACTCAAAACGTCCTGTCAACATGCCAGCAGATGCTCAGGGCTTAAAATTGAGAACTATGGAAAATAAAGTACAGATGGCTATTTGGCGGGCAGTAAAAGCTGATCCCACACCAATGGCCTGGGGTGAAGTGTTCACTGCTCTTCAGCAGGGTACTGTAGATGGACAGGAGAACCCAATACCTATAATTTACACACAGAAGATCTACGAAGTTCAGAAGTATGTTTCTCTCACCGGGCACGTTTTCTCTCCGTCAATGATTGTAATGGGCAAAGCAAAATTCGATAAGCTGCCTAAGGAATATCAGGAGCTTTTTCTAAAGGCTGCCCAGGAATCGGCTGTTTACGAGCGAGAGCAAATTACAAAAATGGAAGAAGAGCAGGTTGAGGAGCTTAAGAAACTGGGCATGGAGATCAATACACCTGATAAAGATGCTTTCCGAGAAGCCACAAAATCTGTTTATGACGAGTTCCGTGGAGAGCTTGGAGAAGACGCAAAGCTTCTTGATCAGATTCTTGCAGAGAACTAGAACTTAAGCCATTCATATGGGAAAGGGAGAAGGGGGCCCTCTTTCTTCTCCCTTTTTGTCTGGCAGAAAGAAGGGGTTGTTTAGATCCGATGGAGAAAATACTCAATGGTGTAAACCGTATAGTGGAATACATCGTAAGCCTTCTGTTGATCGTAATGGTCATTGTTGTCTTTTTACAGGTTATATTCAGGTTTGTTCTTCACTCCTCTCTGCCGTGGTCAGAAGAAGTTTCCAGATACATTCTCATATGGATCTCTTTTCTTGGCGCCAGTATCGGCGTGAAAAGAGGGGCTCATATTGGAGTGGAAGTGGTAACAAACATATTGCCCTGTAAAATCAAAAAAGTTGTTGCATTTTTAGCGACTCTCTTTGCCACTGCCTTTTTTGCTATTATGGTGATCTATGGCCGCAGAATTCTCGGCATTGTTTCGAGCCAGTTGTCACCAGCCATGGAAATATCCATGGGAATTCCATACTCAGCGATTTTTACCAGTGGTGTGCTCATGTTCGTTTATTCTGTTGAGCAGGCCCTGGCAATTGCGACGGGAAGAAAGGGTGAAGCCAGATGACAGCAGTTCTCTTCGCCAGTCTTATCTTATTTTTTGTAATGAATGTGCCCATCGCCATTGCTATAGGTCTGGCTTCTGTTGCAGCCATTCTTTTTTCTGGGTCTATTCCGCCTATCGTAGTTGTTCAGAAGATGTTCACAGCTGCAGATTCCTTTCCTCTTATGGCTGTTCCTTTTTTCATCCTTGCCGGTTCATTGATGGAATTTGGGGGCATTTCAAGGCGGCTTGTAGAGTTTGCTAATTCCATTGTCGGGCGATTTTCAGGTGGTTTGGCTTTTGTGGCCATTACGGCAAGCATGTTCTTTGGTGCCATTTCCGGTGCCGCAGTAGCTACAGTAGCGGCAATTGGCACCATTCTGATTCCAGCTATGGTGCGGCGAGGCTATGACAAGCCTTTTGCTACGGCGGTTCAGGCTACAGCAGGAACTCTTGGGGTTATGATCCCCCCAAGTATCCCCATGATCATCTACGGCGTTCTTACGGGGGTATCTATAGGAGCACTTTTCATGGGCGGCATACTGCCAGGTATACTCGTCGGCCTTTCCCTCATGTTTGTAGCATGGCTTATCTCTCGAAAAAAAGGATATCGAGGGGATGAAAAATCTTCGCTAAATCGTATTTGGCAGACATTTAAACAGGCCATCCTCGCTCTCTTGATGCCAGTGATAATTCTTGGCGGTATTTACGGCGGGGTATTTACTCCTACAGAGGCTGCGGTAGTTGCTGTTGTGTATGGCTTTGTCGTGGGTTTTTTCATCTATCGCGAACTGAATTTGTCACAGCTTAAAGATATTCTTGTTACAACAGTAGTGGGAACATCCATGATCATGTTCATTATTGCCACATCCTCTGTCTTCAGCTGGATTCTTACCGCAGAACAGATTCCCCAGGTAGTGGCAAATGCCATTCTTTCCATATCGAAAAATCCCATTATCATTCTGGCCCTTATCAACTTGTTGCTCCTCTTTCTGGGAACCTTTATGGAAACAGTGGCAGCCATCATTATTTTGGTGCCGGTTTTGTTGCCCGTAATAACCCAGATAGGGGTCGACCCTCTCCACTTTGGGATCGTTTTAGTTGTGAACCTCGCCATAGGCATGGTTACGCCGCCCCTTGGGGTCTGTCTTTTCATCGGGTGCAGCATTGCGGATATCACTCTTGAAGATATTACCCGTGCCGTATGGCCATTTATCTTGATCATGATCGCAGATGTATTGCTTCTCACCTATTTGCCGTGGATATCAACGATTCTGCCGAGACTGACGGGACTCTATTAATATAAGGGCTCCGCAGTCATTTCGGTAGGTTGACAGATAGAAAAATCCACAATATAATGTGTTGAACTATTCAAATAATTCAGACGCAAAGGAGGGTTCCGAATGAAGCTAATGAAGAATCTCGTAGTTCAGTCTCTAGTAGCTCTACTTATAGTACTTATTATTAGCAGCGGATCCCCTCCTGGTGTGACTGGCATTTAATTGCCTCTACTCAGACACCAGAGCCGGGATCCGCTTTAAGCGGTTTCCGGCTTTTTTTATGGGTAAGGCAATTAACACAGAGAACGAGGTTCAATGAGAAAGAATAGGAAGGGAGAGGCTATCATGGTCAAAATGGGGAAAAAGGGCAAGGTACAGAGTGAAAAGAAAGCGGTAGTCTATGAAGTTGTGGATTCTATAGAAATGTTCAACTTGGAGGGGCTTCTCGAAGTTCGATGGAGAGGTCCTTTCGAAGGATACCGTTAGAAAGTTCGAATATTGTCATGAGCCCCTTGATACCGCAAGGAAGCCCTTCGTTGAGAAGGGCTCTTTTTATGGTATTATCCAAGAGTCACCTTTAGACTACTCTTCATACATTTCCCATGGGCCCATCACTTTAAAGAAAATTCTGAACAGAGAAGGGGAGAAATAACGGTGAAATACGACGTTATTATTGTGGGATCAGGTCCAGCCGGAGTCTTTGCGGCCATGGAGCTGGTGAAAAGTGACAAAAAAGTACTGATCTTAGATAAGGGAAAACTTATAAAAGAAAGAAAATGCCCTATTCTTGAAGGACTTTCCCCTGTATGCGTCAACTGCAATTCATGTAATATCGTTTCTGGTTGGGGAGGTGCAGGCACAGCTTCAGATGGAAAACTCACCCTGACAACAGGATTTGGCGGAAACCTCGAAGAATGCATAGGGGAAGATGCTCTAGAAAGCATGATCCGCTATGTAGACGATACTTTTGTAAGCTTCGGCGCTGATAAAAAGTATTATGAGCCAACGGGAGAAATTGTGAAAGATACCATACAAAAGGCAGCAAGCCGAGGAATAAAAATTATCCCGGCCAGAATTCGTCATATTGGCACCGATGCGTCCCGTATGGTTCTCAATAACATGTATGAAGAACTGAAAGAGAAATGCGACATTCTTATGAACACAGAAGTGAAGGAAGTTGTTGTCCACAGCGGAGTTGTCGAAGGAGTCGTCTTAAAGGATGGCCAGGAAATAAACTCTGAGTACGTTATTTTAGCTCCAGGCCGGGAAGGAAGCTCGTGGCTCGAAGGAATTGTGAACAAATATAATTTGCCAATTGCTTCCATGCCTGTAGATATTGGAGTGCGAGTAGAGGTTTCGGATAGTATTTGCCAGGATCTTACAAAGCATTTCTACGAAGTGAAATGTCTATACAACACCCCTACCTTTGACGACAGATGCCGCACTTTCTGTATGAACCCTTCGGGGTTTGTGGTACACGAGTATAATAAGGCCCATGATCTGGTCACGGTGAATGGGCACAGCCTAAAGAATGTAAAATCTAAAAACACGAATTTTGCCATTCTTGTGACAAAAAACTTTACCCAGCCCTTCAATGATCCCATAGGCTATGCTACTCATATAGCCAAGCTGGCAAACATGTTGGCTGGCGGCGGTATTTTACTGCAGCGTCTTGGCGATTTGCGGGATGGCCGCCGTTCCACAGAGGCTAGAATAACGAGGGGAATGGTTAAACCCACAGCCCAGGCCCAGCCAGGCGACCTGAGCCTTGTTTTACCTCACCGTTTTTTAATTGACGTGGTTGAATTTATAGAAGCCCTTAATATCATTATGCCGGGCATCAATATGAATGATACTCTCCTTTACGGTGTGGAGATAAAGCTGTATTCCCTACGGCTTGAATTAAAAGAAACTCTTGAAACACCTACCATCCGAAACCTTTATATGGCTGGAGACGGCGCAGGGGTAAGCCGTGGAATTATACAGGCGGCATCAAGCGGCGTTGTAGCCGCCCGCTCAATTCTTTATCAAGGATAGCAGTGTTTCCTGTTACCTGATATATGTAACGACGCCCTCTTTACGTTTGGGGGCCCCATACTTATGGTCGGGATCTTTATATCCTAAGGCTATGCTGTAAAGGGCTTCATAGCCTTCAGGTACGCCTATGGCTTTCAGTTCTTCTGATGTGGCTACAGAAAAAAAGAAACCAGAAAAGCCGATCCAGCATGTTCCTATATTGAGGGATTCAGCGGCTATGAGCATGTTTTCTATCGCGGCGGAACAGTCTGCAATGGGTTTTAGCAGGGGGTCGGCATTTTTCTTTCCTGAAATGACAATAATAGCAGGGGCATGATAATAAATATGATACCCTTCTTTTTCCCCCATTTTACGTACCCACTCCACAGAATATTTTTTCATGAGAGCCACCGTTTTATCGCTGATCATGTCAATTAACTCTTTGTTTTGAATAACACTAAAATGCCACGGTTGATTATTATGCCCGCTAGGAGCCCAAGTGCCGGCTTCCACAATGAGCGAAAGCTCTTCGTCGTTTATTTGTAGTGGCAAGTAACGCCTGATGCTTCGTCGATTTTTAATGGTTTCAATCACGAGATTCATTATTAAATTCACTCCCCTCTATTGCATTTCTTGAATTTTTATTATAAACCAATGATACGTATATTAGTTTTGTATGAAAGGGTAAAAATAAAAAATTGCTCGAGCGAGAAAGGGGGAGATCGCATGACTGTTGACTTTTCAGCAGTATACATGGGAGTGGAATTAAAGAACCCGGTCATCGTAGGAGCGAGCGGCATTACATCAAACCTTGAAACGATTCGTCAAGTAGAAGACGCTGGGGCGGGCGGGATGGTGATCAAGTCTCTTTTTGAAGAACAGATTGCCCTGGAAGCCCTTGCGTTGGAGCACGAGTTAACAGACGATGATGAGCGTCATGCTGAAATGATTGCGCTTCATCCCGGGATTGCCCACGGGGGGCCAGAAGAACATCTCATGTGGGTGAAAAAGGTTGTGAAGGGAGCACGAATTCCTATTTTCGCAAGCTTGAATGCGGGGCAAAAAAGCGTATGGGTCGAATGGGCTGAAAAATTGAGTCAGACAGGAGTCCAGGGTCTTGAGCTTAACCTTTACATTATGCCTGTTGATAGCCATCTCAGCGGTGAAGATATTGAGAAGAAGCAATTCGCTATGGTGGAAGAAGTTTTACGTGTGGTTTCCATTCCAGTGGCAGTAAAAATCAGCCCATACTATACAAATCCTCTTCACGTTGTTTCTACCTTCGATAAAATAGGCGTAAAGGGGCATGTCCTGTTCAATAGTTTTTTCAATCCTGACATTGACCCTGATAAGCAGATGGAAATTCGGGATATTACCATGAGCCACGAAACTGATTCCCGCCTGCCCCTTCGTTTTATGGCCCTTCTTTACGGGGCAGTTGAGGGGTCGCTCTGTGCGAATCGGGGAATCTTTTCTGGAAGAGATGTGGTAAAAATGCTTCTTGCGGGGGCAGACTGTGTGCAGGTTGTCAGCACCCTCTACAAAAATGGCATTAATTCGCTGAAAACCATGATTGAGGACATAGAACAGTGGATGGATAAAAATGGTTATGAGGTTCTTGACGAATTTAAAGGCAAGCTAAGTAAAAAAAGAGCCCATGATCCCTACGCTTGGGAACGGGCCCAATATGTGGATATTTTAATGCGCCACGAATCGCCGTTTTTGTCCCGTCCAGAAATATAACAGGGTAATTTATGACGAGAAAGAGAAAGGCGGGAGCACTTTTTTGAGCCCCCGCCTTTCTTTATCAGTTTTTAAAGGCTTCAGTGCTGAGATATTTATCCCCCCGGTCGCAGGCAATGGTAACCACCGTATCATCAGGAGTAAACTGTTTGGCTGTCTGAATGGCTGCCCATACGTTGGCTCCTGTGGAAATGCCGCAAAAAAGACCATGGGTACGAGCAAGCCAGCGGGTTGTTTCGAGGGCGGCATCATCTTCCACGGTGTTAACCTCTGTCAATATCTCTTTCTTTAGAACGGCAGGAGCAAATCCAGCGCCTATGCCCTGTATTTTATGAGGCCCGGCCTCTCCTCCGCTTAGAACAGGGCTGCCGGCAGGTTCTACCCCTACTATATGAATTGCCGGCCAGACTGCTTTGAGGATGGCTCCAGTTCCTGATATGGTGCCTCCCGATCCGATGCCCGCAACAAAAGCGGAAATGGGCCGCCCCTCCATATCTGTGAGAATTTCAGGGGCGGTAGTTACGGAATGAGCCCAGGAGTTTCCTGGATTACTGAACTGGTCAGGCATATAAGCACCGGGCGTTTCATCAAGTATATGTCGGGCCAGAGCGATAGCTCCCTTCATTCCTTCCGTAGCAGGGGAGAGATAGAGTTCCGCGCCATAGGCAGCCAAAATGGATCGACGCTCCTGGGACATGGATTCGGGCATGGTGAGAATCACTTTCAGTCCCAAAGCCTGTCCTAGCATGGCCAGGGCAATGCCAGTATTTCCAGACGTAGGCTCTACAATGACGGTGTCATCCCTGAGCAGCCCTTTTTCTTCTGCATGGCGAAGCATACCCCAGGCAGCTCTATCTTTTACAGAGCCTCCTATATTTGTCCCCTCCAGCTTGATGGCAATAGCGGCGCCTTTATCGCTGGGGCGAAAAACAAACAGAGGTGTGCGGCCGATACGTTTTCTCAAAGCAATCTGATCTGTTTTAAAGGCCATTCTACGCAGCCTCCTTTTTAAGGTAGTTTTTAAGTATCCCAAGTTCCTGTTCCAGCATTTCGATACGGTCAAGCAAAGCTCTGCTCGAAAGGGAAGTGTGTTGGTCGTGATGTTTAACACGGACATTAGCTGGAATTCCTACAACCGTTGAGCCAGCCTCCACATTTCTTACTACCACAGCTCCAGCTCCTATTTTGGCTCCTTCCCCTACTGTAATATTGCCAAGCAGCTTCGCTCCTGCTCCGATCATAACGTTATCATGCACGGTGGGGTGGCGCTTGCCACGTTCTTTCCCTGTTCCGCCCAACGTTACGCCATGGAATAGTTTTACGTTGTTTCCTACTTCCGCTGTTTCACCGATAACGATTCCCATTCCATGGTCGATGAAAAACCCCTTCCCGATTTTGGCCCCCGGATGAATCTCTATGCCTGTCAGCCACCGCATCACATGGCTCAAGAGCCGGGGTAAAAAGGGAATATGCAACGTTGTATGTAAAAAATGTATGATCCGGTGGACGAGAATAGCATGAAGGCCAGGGTAGCAAAAAATAACCTCAAGCCATCCCCATAGGCCTCCCTTAAAGGCAGGGTCGTTATCTTTCACTGCGCCGACATCGGCTTTTACCGTATTCCAAACCTCTACAAGTGAAGAAACAAATCTTTTCATTTATATGACACCTCCTGAAATTGAACTGATTTTCGTAACAGCAGCAGATACAGTCGCATTCCATAGGCATCACTTCCTTTCCTGTACAAAAAAAGCGGACTTGCCACTTTCGACAAGCCCGCTGTATATACATTCTCTACAATTATGGTATAGAACGAAGCATTTCTTTGGCTACAACGGGCATTATACCCACCGCAGCCTTTGTTGCGCTACGGGGAGACTGTTAGATCGTCCTCCCACAACAACATATATTCATAGCATTTATAACCAATAGAAATCTCCCCTTCCAAGAAGTAAACTATACGAAAGGCAATAAAATTTGTCAAGACAGGTCTAACCTAATTGCGCAAGGATGCTTTCTCCTACTAGAGAAGCAGTGCCTTCACCGCCAAACTCTATGGGCATCCTTTTAGTATCCGCACCTTTAAGAAAGACACAGACAGCTTTTTCTACGGAAGCCGCTGCCTCTTTTTCACCCAGATGATCGAGCAGAAGGGCGCCAGAAAGAATGGCAGCAATAGGATTTGCTTTTCCTGTGCCTGCAATATCAGGGGCAGAGCCGTGAATAGGCTCGAACATAGAAAGAGAATCACCAATATCCGCACCCGCGGCAACGCCAAGTCCTCCGGTTAGGCCGGCGAGGAGGTCGCTAACAATATCTCCGAACATGTTTGGAGCGAGGATGACATTGTAAAGGTCAGGCCTTCGAACAAGGTGGTAGCACATGGCATCAACATTGATGACAGAGACGCCTATGCCATGCTGTTTCGCTTCATCCTTTGCCACATCTTCCCAAAATCCGTATATCTGGGGAAGGGCATTTGATTTCGAAACAAGGGTGATAGCATCTTCTCCTCTTGATATGGCCGCTTCACAAGCATAGGCTGTAACTCTGCGAATTCCAGGCTCGGAGGCGATCCCCAGCTGGAAAGCTCCCTCTATTTTCCCTTTGAAGTCTCCTGTTAGTTTCCCATGAATGGAATAGAGCTTTCGTTTTGCGGCAAGGTCGAGATCTATATGGCCAGCCTCAGTTTTTCCGCCTATGCCAATGTAAAAATCCTCTGTATTTTCCCGAACAACGAAGGTGTCAAGGGTTTTACCGCCCTTGATCTCAATAGGCAGGGGAACTTTCGGATAGCTCTTTGCCGGCCGCAGGTTCACATACTGGTCGAAATGAAAGCGAAGAGTTAGTAAAATTCCACGCTCAAGGATGCCGGGCTTTACTCTGGGATCTCCCACGGCTCCTAAGAAGAGGGCATGGCATGAGGCCATTTCTTCTATAGCGGAGGAAGGAAGAGTTTCCCCAGTCCGAAGATAATAATCTGCGCCGAAAGGGTAATCCACCCATTCGATTGCAAAGTTCGATTTACTTCCAGCTGCTTCAAGAATCTTAGAAGCCTCTTTAATCACCTCGGGACCTATGCCGTCTCCTGCAATACGGGCAATAGAATATCTTTTAAAGCTCATTTTTTACCCCTCCCTGATTCCAGTTGCTTTCTAACGTAGGGGATAAGGCCGCCCTGTTCAATGAGTTCCTGCAAAAAGGGTGAGAAAGGAGTGACGGAAAAAACTTTTCCCTTCGTTTTGTTTTCGATGGTTCCCGCTTTGGTGTTAATTTCAATTTCGTCTCCTGTTTCAATAGAGTCCGCTGCTTCCGGGCATTCAAATATAGGAAGTCCCACATTGATGGCGTTTCGAAAGAAAATGCGGGCAAAAGAGGCGGCTATGACACAGCTGCATCCGGCTCCCTTAATGGCAAGAGGTGCGTGTTCCCGAGAAGAACCGCAACCAAAGTTCTCTTTCGCAACGATCATGTCTCCCGGGTTCACTTTTTTGCAAAAATCAGCATCTATATCCTCCATGCAATGTTTACCTAATTCTTTTTCATCGCTTGATGTAAGGTACCTGGCAGGTATGATGACATCTGTATCAATATGGTCGCCGTATGTCCAGGCTTTTCCTTTGAGAGTGCAGGTCATTTCTATTTTCCCTCCAGTCTGGTGAAAAATTCATGTGTTGCTATATCTCTTGGGTCGGTCAATTTGCCGGTTATCGCACTTGCTGCTGCCACAAGGGGACTCGCTAAAATAAGTTCGCTTTTTGAATGTCCCATTCGGCCGACGAAGTTTCGATTGCTTGTTGAAACGCACCGTTCCCCATTGGCAAGAATGCCCATATGCCCACCAAGACAGGGGCCGCAGGTTGGAGTACATACCACTGCCCCGGCATCTGCAAATATTTTGATATACCCTTTCTCCAGGGCCTGGTTATAAACTTCATAAGAAGCGGGAATCACAATACACCTCACATTGTCAGCCACTTTTTTCCCTTCCAGAAGAAGAGCGGCCATCTCGATGTCTCTGAATCTTCCATTGGTGCATGATCCGATAAAGACCTGATGGATATCGAAGGGCCGGCATGCTTTTACAGCCTTCACGTTATCTGGTGAGTGGGGTAGGGCCACAACAGGTCCCATATTGGTTACGTCGACAGTTTCTCTTCGTAAATAACTAGCCTGGGCATGGGGGTACAAAGGGGTGAAACGTCGACTTGCCCGCTTTGAAGCGTATTCAAGCATGGTCTGGTCAGGCACAAAGATACCGGCTTTCCCACCTGCTTCTACGGCCATATTGGCGATGGTAAAGCGATCATCCATGGGAAGGCAGGAAAGAGCTTCTCCTCCAAACTCAAGGGCCATGTAGCGGGCTCCTTGAACGCCGATTCGCCCCAAAAGGGCCAAAATCATATCTTTTCCCGTCACCCAGCCTGGCCTTTCCCCTACAAAATCGACTCTCAGCGTGGGAGGAACCTTTAGCCATGTTTCTCCCAAAGCCCATACAGCGGCGAGATCAGTGCTCCCCATCCCGGTGGAAAGGGCGCCAAGGGCCCCGCCGGTGCAAGTGTGGCTGTCAGCGCCGGTAACAATGTCTCCAGGGAGGATGTATCCCTGCTCCGGCAGAAAAGCGTGTTCAACGCCTACTCGGCCTACTTCCCAGTAGAGCATTTTTTGTGATTGTGCAAATTCCTTCCCCTTCTTTGCCTGTTCAGCAGAGGCAATGTCCTTGTTTGGGGTGAAGTGGTCGGGCAGCACCGCACAACGACGGGGGTCAAACACCTTCTCTGCGCCCATAGCCTTGAATGACTGTATAGCCGGTGAGGTTGTAATATCATTGGCAAAGGCGAAATCTACTCTAACCTTGCAAATTTCCCCTTCTTGAGGGGAACCCGTACTGTGAGCTGCAATAATTGTACTAACCAGCGTTCTTGTCATAGATAGACACTCCTTTTGTGACTGCTTTTTGAAAAAGATGGTTTATGCCGTCAATATAGGCTTTGATACTTGCATCGATAACGTCTGTACTGGCTCCCCGGCCATTGACCACAAGTCCTTCAAACTGAAGAGTGATCCTGGCCTCCCCAATGGCATCAGAAGCCTCAGTTACAGAGCGGATGGAGTAACGCTCGAGTTTTGGCCGAAACCCTATGATTCGCTGAATGGCCGAATAGGCGGCGTCCACAGGCCCATTCCCAGTGGCGGCGTCAGAAAACACCTGGCCGTCATCTTCCAGGGAAATGGCAGCAGATCCCCACCCTTTTCCCACGTGAACGTGAAAGTTCTTGAGAACAATACGTTTGGTTGCAGGGCCAGCGAGAATTTCATTGGTAATCATGGCTTCAATATCTTCTGATGTGATGATTTCTTTTCTGTCGCAAAGATCTTTGAAAAGGGTCATGGCCTCTGCAAGGCGATCTTCGGAAAGAGAGAAGCCCAGGTCTTCTACCTGTTTTTTGAAAGCGTGTTTTCCTGAATGTTTTCCAAGAACAAGGCGGCTTCCCGGCGCTCCGACATCTTCAGGGTTCATAATTTCATAAGTGGCCTTGTTGCAGAGAACCCCATGCTGATGGATGCCTGCTTCATGGGCAAAGGCGTTGGCCCCGACTACGGCTTTATTCGGCGGAACCGCAAATCCGGTCATTCTAGAGACAAGGGAACTTACCGCCCATAAACATTTTGTATCGAGGCCTGTCTCATATCTAAAACGGTCCTTTCTCGTGCGAAGGGCCATGACGATCTCTTCAAGAGAGGTGTTTCCCGCTCGTTCACCCAGCCCGTTTATTGTGCATTCCACCTGCCGGGCTCCGGCCTTAACAGCCGCAAGAGAGTTGGCGACAGCAAGCCCCAGGTCGTTGTGGCAATGGACCGACCATATTACATTCTGTATTCCTGTCGCTGCGATGACAGTTTTAACAAAGACTTCGAATTCCCCGGGTTCAGCATATCCTACGGTATCGGGGATATTGAGGGTGGTGGCCCCACACTCTGCCGCGGTACGGAATACTTCAGCTAAAAAGGCGGGCTCGGAGCGGCTAGCGTCTTCTGCGGAAAATTCAACCCTTTCCATAAGGCTTCTGGCATACGACACCCCTTGACGAACCTCATTCAGAACTTCCTCAGGGGTCATTCTGAGCTTATATTCCATATGGATTGGGCTTGTGGCGATAAAAGTATGGATCATAGGGCGTGCTGCATTCTTTAAAGCTTCGTGGGCTGCACCAATGTCCGCCCTTTTTGTCCGGGCGAGCCCGGCGACGATAGAGGCTGAAACCTGATTGGCTACACATTTAACAGCTTCAAAGTCTCCAGAAGAAGCGGCGGGGAATCCTGCTTCAATAACATCAACCCTCATTTTTTCAAGCTGAAGGGCTATTTGAAGTTTCTCGTCTTTATTGAGGTTGATGCCCGCTGCCTGTTCTCCGTCCCTTAGTGTTGTGTCGAAAATACGAATCTGTTCTTGTGTGTTCATTTTTACATCTCCCTTCTGTTCATTCCTTTCCTTCTCTGGGAAAAAGAATAAAAAAAGGCCGGGACCCCTTTAAAAGAGGTCCCGGCCTGAGTATGCCAGAATGCAGCTATAAGGCTGCCGGCGTTCCAGGCAGGAACCAGCAACCGAGGAGGAGGGACAGAGAGGAAACAGCGTGCATATTTTTATTCTCATAACGTTCTTTCATTTGCGTTTCCCTCCTCGTTTAGATTTGAAAATTTTTTTGGAATGGAGTCATTCTATGAAGAATGGCCGGTTCTGTCAATACTATACTGTTTATTCCTCGACTCCCTGCACAAGAAGCCCTTTCAAATAGTTTGTTTCCGGAATCTCAAGGGCAATAGGGTGGTCTTCAGGCTGGTATCCTTCCCGCACTATACGGAAAGCCTGTCTTCTATCTATGGCGCGGCATCTCTTAACACTTCGATAAGCATCTGTCTGCTGAAAGCATGGCTGCAGCAGAGATAAAGAAGCACTCCCTCAGGGCGAAGAAGGCGATAAGCGCGAAGAGCCAACTCCTTATAGCCTCGACGGGCAGATTCTATCTGGGCCTTGCCGGGCGAAAAGGGTGGGGGATCCATAATAATGATGTCGTAAAGTTTTTTCTCCCCCTCTAGTCGACGCAGCTCATCGAAGGCGTTACCATGACGAAGGTCGACATCTTTGGAGGAAAGGCCATTCATCTGTAGGTTCTCTCTATACACTGCAAGGGCTTCTTCCGATTGTTCCACAGCTGTGACAGATCGTGCTCCCCAATGAAGAGCATGAAGGCCAAAATGTCCCTGGAAGCAGAAACAGTCTAACACATCCGCTTCGGAAGAAATATTCTTAAAAAGAAAAGGAAGATTTCGCACATCAAGATAAAGGCCTGTTTTCTGTCCCGCTAGAGGGTAGACCCGCTCCTTTATTTCTCCAAAGGAAATATCGATACAGTTTTGTGGGGGAAGCTTCCCCCATAGAAGGCGAATTTCTCTGGGAATGCCCTCCTGCTCAAGATAGCGGACATCATTTCGCAAAACAACCCCCTCAAGGGGAAGAAGGGCTAGAAGAGAATCTACTACCATGCTGCGATGTTTGTACCAGCCTGCAGACAGCAATTGCACACTGGCTATAGGTCCATATATGTCTACGATCAATCCTGGTAGTCCATCAGATTCACTATGAACCAAACGAAAGGCCTCAGCTTTGCTGAGCCACCGTTTACGAAAAGCGAGGCTTTTTTCTAGGCGAAAAGCGAGAAGTCTTTGAATGTCAGGTTTTTGAGAGCCGAAAGTAAGCACCCGTGTACAAAGAGAGCCAGCACTCCAAAATCCCCACCCTTCAATTCTTCCTCGATTGTTGTGAAGAGACACAAGATCCCCTGGTTCTGCCAGGGGTGATGAAGCCAGATGCCCCTTAAAGATCCAGGGATGTTTCTTGTTCAAGCGCTCAAGGCCGGTCTTGTTTACAATAGCGCCCTTTATCTTGTTCATAGGATTTTTCACCATCTTTAATGGGGACCCACGAAGCAGGGTCCCCACATAATCTTTATTACCCGTTACTAAATTATTATAGATGATTTTTAGGGCGATATCGTTGAAGCTTCGATAAGTTTTTGGAAACCCTTCCCCAATAGACCGATGCCGAACCGCCATAGTAGCGGCCCAGGGCCTTTTCGGGAGAGCCGTAGGCTCTGAGATACCTTGAAATAAGCAGGCATCCCGCAGCAATTCCCTTGTCGGCAGTATAAAGCTCTTTTTCACTATGGATACCGTTAGCCCGCAGCAAGTTTTCGTGTATCCTCCACGTTACTTGCATAACGCCAGCGGCTCCGTAAGAACTTCTTGCGTCAGGGTTAAAGTGACTTTCCGTGTTTGCTACAGCTACTACCAGATCAAGGGGTGCTCCGTATTTAGTGGAGTACCTCATAAAGGCAGCGGCTTCTTGTGCAGCTACATCTCTCGGAATGGCCGGATTTTGTTTCTGTATAAAATGTGTCAGCATGCTCATGGTTTTTATGGAATCCTGAATGGTATGAGAAAGGGAAATAAATGGGGTTGAATGTTTAGACAGGACTTCTGAAAAATGGTTGGTCACAAATCGACCTATCTGATAAAAAGATGCGGCGGCGGGTTCTGAAACCCAATCGTGAAGCTGAATTTTTTGGGACTGTATTGTCTCCTTTCTATTGCGGGGCATAAAACGTATATAACGATTTCCTGCAGTAAAGGCTATCAGCCCGGCCATGGAGAGCAGTAAAACAGTGAGGACCATCTTTTGAATGCTTTTCCTCAATCTGTTTCCCTCCTTTCAGAGTTCGGAAAATTAAAAGCCCTTCATGTTTTGGCATGAAAGGCAATAAGAGATTATATCCATCAAGAGGAGATGTGCAAGTTTTGTAGCTCCTTGTTAATTTGCTACAAATCATGTTATTGAAAACGTTCTTTTTTTAAAATACTGCGATTAGTCTGAAAAAATGACGCAAAGCGTGTAGAATAAAGAGAAAAAAAGAACTAATTATGAAAGCATGAAGTATGTAGTATAATTTATACATAAATATTTCGCGTTGTCATTATCATTAATCTGATGTTTATAGGAGGCAAAAGGTTGCAATGAAGCTTTTAACTTTTAGAGGAGGGGCCCACCCTCCAGACAATAAACATTGGACATCCGAAAAACCTGTTGAAGACTTATTGCCCATGGGCGATCTCGTTTATCCTATGGGTCAGCATATTGGGGCGCCCTGTAAGCCTATAGTTGAAAAAGGGGAACGGGTTCTTGTCGGGCAAAAAATAGGTGAACCCCAGGGGCCGGTTTCAGCTGCCGTATATTCAAGTGTTTCTGGTACGGTAAAGAATATCGCTGAATTGCCAACTCCTCCTGGCATGGATGTCATGTCAGTCGTAATTGAAAATGATGGTCTCTATGAAGAGGCGGAGCCTCTTATGTCCCGATCATTTGAGGATCTTGCTCCTGATGAGCTTCGAGCCATTATAAAGGATGCAGGGATTGTCGGTATGGGTGGTGCATGTTTCCCCGCCCATATAAAATTGACGCCTCCCGCAGATAGGCCCATAGACCACGTTATTATAAACGGCGCAGAGTGTGAGCCCTATCTTACTTCCGACTATCGCATGATGCTTGAGGAGCCAGATAAGATAGCGGAAGGCGCCCGCATCCTTCTACAAATATTCCCCCAGGCCCATCTGCATATGGCTATTGAAGATAACAAGCCGGAGGCCATAAAAAAAATGACAGAAGCATTTAAAGGAATAGACAGGGCTTCTGTGGATGTTTTGGAGACTAAATATCCTCAAGGCGGCGAAAAACAGTTGATTTTTGCCGTTGCAGGGAGGGAAGTGCCCTCGGGCAAACTCCCTGCCGATGCCGGCTGCGTTGTAACTAATACCTATACTGTTTATGAGATTCGCAACGCTGTTGTGACCGGGCGAACGTCCCTTTCCCGGATAGTTACTGTTTCAGGAGACGCAGTTGCCACCCCCAAAAACCTGAGGGTCCGTCTGGGAACATGCTTCAGAGAGGTCATAGAGGCAGCGGGCGGTTTTGTTACGCCTCCTATCAAAGTGCTGGCTGGAGGCCCTATGATGGGAATGTCTATCAATAGTCTTGATGTGCCGGTGGTTAAGGGAACGTCGGGGATCATCGCTCTTTCAGAAAAGGCGGCTCCATTGAATGAAGAATACTCTTGCATCCGGTGCGGCCGATGTGTTGAGGCCTGTCCCATGGGACTTCTTCCCTTTAAGCTGAATGCTCTCTCTCTGAAGAGCGATTACATGGGTTTTAAGAATAATGGCGGAATGAACTGCATCGAATGTGGCTCCTGCTCCTTTATGTGCCCTTCCAAAAGGCATCTGGTGCAATCTTGCCGAGAGGCAAAGCGATCTGTCATAGCAGCCATGAAGAGAAAGGGGTAACGTGAAGGATGACTGAAAAAAAACTTGTAGTTGCATCATCTCCCCATTTTCGGGCCCATGCTACTGTGCAGACAATAATGGGCGATGTTCTTATTGCCCTTGCTCCAGCATTGGCAGCGGCATTGTATTTTTTTGGATTTAAGGCTTTTACGGTTATAGCTGTTTGTGTTCTTGCCAGTGTTGTTTCAGAAGCCGCATGGCAAAAACTAATGGGGCATCCCCAAACAATTAAAGATTTAAGCGCCGTGGTAACAGGGCTTCTTCTAGCCTTTAACCTCCCCCCCACAGTTCCTCTTTGGCTTGCCGCTTTCGGGAGCATATTTGCCATTATTGTGGTGAAGCACTTTTTTGGGGGGATTGGACAAAATATAGTTAACCCCGCCCTTGCTGCCCGTGCGATGCTTTTAGCCTCGTGGCCGGTGGCGATGACGACCTGGGCCGTCGACGGAATGACAACGGCAACACCCCTCGCTTTGTTAAAAGAGGGGACTGCTGCAATCCTTCCGACCCTTAGCGATGTTTTTATAGGCCATGTGGGGGGATGTTTAGGAGAGACCTCGGTATTGGCCCTTTTGCTTGGCGGCGCCTATCTTCTCTGGCGAAAGGTGATCAGTTGGCACATCCCTGTTATATATATTTCCACTGTCTTTGTCCTTACAGCGCTATTGGGACGGGAAGGCTGGATGACGGGAAATCCACTTTATGAGATCTTTCTTGGAGGGTTGATGGTGGGAGCCTTTTTTATGGCTACCGATTACACCACCTCTCCAATGACAAAAAAGGGGCAAGTCATATTTGCTTCGGGTTGCGGTATTCTAACAACCCTTATTAGGTTATACGGGGGATACGCAGAAGGCGTTTCATATTCGATTCTCATAATGAACCTTTTTGTTCCCCTCATTGACAGGGTAACTGTTCCACGGATTTTTGGAGAGGTGAGATAAAAGTGAAGAACATATGCAAACTAGGAGTTATTCTTTTTATAATAACAGCTTCCGCAGGGTTTCTTCTTGGAGGAATCCATGGAGTTACGGAAGAGCCCATTGCCCGCCTTCTTGAAAAGGAAAAACTTGACGCCATGAGATCCACTCTCCCTACAGCGGAAGAATTTAAGCGAATCAGCCCGATCATTTCTGCTCAAAGCATAATTCACGAAGTGAACGCTGGCTACAGCAATGGGAAAATCGTAGGCTACAACATAAAGATCTCTCCCAAAGGATATGGGGGAGTGATTGACATGATGGTGGGCGTTTCCATAGACGGCACCCTTCGAGGGATTCAGATTCTCTCTCATGCTGAAACTCCGGGATTAGGTGCGGAAGCGGGAAAACCAGCCTTCTCAAACCAGTTCGTGGATCGACAGAGCGAGGGGATAGCCTTGGTGAAGGGAAAACCTTCTAAAGACAATGAAATACAGGCGCTGACAGGAGCTACTATCACGTCAAAGGCTGTGACTGATGGTGTAAATGAGGCCTTGGCCTTTTTCCGATCCAGTCTAAAGGGGGAAGGGGCATAATGGGAATGGTTTTAGAGAGGCTCAAAAACGGAATAATAAAGAACAATCCCATCTTTGTGCAAGTTATTGGAATGTGCCCAACCCTTGCTGTAACAACGAGTGCAGAAAATGGCCTTGCAATGGGTCTTGCAGCCACGGTCGTTCTCATGGGGTCCAATATGGCTATCTCAGCTTTAAAGCGATTTATCCCTGACGAAGTGAGAATTCCGGCATTCATTATTATTATTGCTACCTTTGTGACCCTCATTCAATTTTTTATGCAAGCATTCCTTCCAGGGCTGAATAAAGCTCTAGGGATATTTATTCCACTTATAGTGGTTAACTGCATTATTTTGGGCCGGGCAGAAGCCCATGCATCAAAAAATAGTGTAGTGTCCTCTCTTTTTGATGCCATTGGCATGGGCCTTGGCTTTACATTAGCCTTGGTTGTTCTCGGTTCCATCCGCGAACTTTTAGGTTCTGGATCTCTATTTGGGGCCCAGCTCCTTCCAGCAGGGTACAGCCCAGCCCTTATTATGATTCTTGCGCCAGGTGGTTTTTTAACCCTCGGGATACTTATGGCCCTTATAAACTACATAAACACGAGAAGAAAAAAAGAGAACAAGAGAATAAGCCATTTCGCTGATGCGTAAAGTTTAGTTGTAAAGGGGAAATTCAGATGAGCTTCTTTGCCATATTTATTGATGCTTTTTTAGTTCATAATATTGTTCTTTCAAGGTTTTTAGGAATTTGTGCCTTCCTTGGCGTTTCTAACAGCGTGGCAACAGCCGTGGGAATGGGGCTCGCTGTTGTATTTGTTACGACGTTTTCCTCCCTCATGACATGGATCGTATATAATCTTATCCTTGTACCTTTGGGTATTACCTATCTCTATACATTGGCCTTTATTCTCGTTATCGCGGCTCTTGTCCAGTTTGTGGAGATGGTGGTTCGAAAAAAGTGGGAATCTCTTTACTGGGCTCTTGGCATTTACCTGCCTCTCATCACGACGAATTGCGCTGTATTGGGTGTAGCGGTTATCAATATGAATGAAGGATACACCTTGCTCCAGGCCATAGCCCATTCCCTTGGCGCCTCCCTCGGTTTTTTGCTTGCTATTGTTTTAATGTCAGGCTTGCGAGAGCGGTTTCAGGACAATACGAATATGCCCAAAGCATTGCGTGGCTTGCCCATAAGTCTTGTCACTGCAGCTTTAATGTCCATAGCATTTTTAGGCTTTAACGGATTGTTTTCCTAGGAAGGAGGCGCAGAATGATAAATTCTCTTATTTACCCCGCGCTAAGTCTTGGGGGATTAGGATTGTTTTTTGGGTTATTGCTGGGGTTTTCAGCCAGAAAGTTTGCGGTACAGGTTGATCCTAGAATTGCTCGGATCAAAGATGCTCTGCCGGGAGGAAACTGTGGAGGGTGTGGGTATGCGGGTTGTGACGCCTATGCTTCAGCTGTTGTTTCCGGGCAGGCGGCCCCTAATAAATGTACGGCAGGGGGGGCCGAAACAGCTGAGAAAATTGCAGCCATCCTCGGTGTTGATGCTGGAAGTTTTGTTCAAAAAGTTGCCTTTGTAAAATGTGCCGGTTCCAGGGCCAAAGCGAAAGAGATATCTCTTTACGAAGGGGTGCTCGATTGCAGAAAGGCCACTGTAGTGCCGGGAGGCGGGACTAAAGCGTGTAAAAACGGATGTCTGGGATTTGGAAGCTGTGTTACCGCCTGTGCTTTTGATGCAATATCAGTGGAAGACGGGGTTGCCATAGTGGACGAAAGCCTTTGTACCGGTTGCGGAGCCTGTGTAGCGGCCTGTCCCCGTGACGTGATTACTCTTATCCCCGCCGATCAAGCAATGCGGGTGCTGTGTAATTCTACCAAGAAGGGAGCAGGTGTAAAGAACATCTGCGCAGTGGGATGTATCGGATGCGGACTCTGCGCGAAGCTATGTCCTTCCCAGGCCATCACGATGAAAGATAATTTGCCTGTCATAAATCCGGACCTTTGCACGAGATGTAAAATCTGTGCCATGAAGTGCCCCGCGCGGGCCATTGTCATTGTTGAGGATGAAAAAGAAAAACAGCTGGCAGGCTAGAGTGAGATCAAAAAGTTCCGGGGAACGTTAGAGAATCCCCGGAACTTTTTTTATGCGGCTGCTGAGAAGTGAAGCCAAAAAACCTGTACCGTATCCCGTAATAACGCCTGATACAAGAAGTACGGGCAGGTAGAGGAAGACATAGAGATTTTGAATTATAAGTACGATGACAATAAGCTGTCCAATGTTGTGGCTTATAGCTCCAGCAATGCTTATATAGGGCAGCGTAACCGATTCTTTAAAGCGCCTATGAAGTTCTATCATAAAGAGGCAGCTTAAAAGCCCTCCGGTAAAGCTGCAGAGGAAAGAAATAGCATTCCCTGTGAAAAAGGCCCCTAGCCCAACGCGAAGGAGCGTCACCATAAGGGCTTCTTTCCATCCGTACAGGTCCAGGGCCATAAGGGTGATAATATTGGCCAGTCCCAGCTTGATGCCGGGAAAAACCATGGGGATCTGGGCTTCTGCCACATGGATGGTAAGAGCTAGCCCTACGAGAAGCCCTATGACGATCATGGCCTTTAACTTCGCTCTTAGCATAGAGACTCCTTCTTTCTAGTGAGATAGTGCATCAGGTCCCTCGCCAGCGGGACCGATGATGGTTATAGAGAGCTTATAGGGCAGGCAAACTGCCGTTTCCCCAGGCCTTGATAGCCAGCCTGTCTTTACACACTGCTGATGAGGACAGGTAGCTTCAAGAAAACGAATTCTTCCAGGCTCAATTCTGATGACACTCTGTTCTTCACCCCTGAGGATGACCCAGTCTTCAGAGGCGAGAATATCCTTAAGGGAGATCTCCCGCAATTTCTCGCCGTTTTGCTCTACAATTGCCACAGGTTCATTTTTGTTAAGGTGGCTTCTATAGAGCAAATTCCCGGCAGAGCTTAAAACTAGAAGAAATAGCACGGCGGTCAGAATAATTTTATTTCCCTTTTTCATAGGTATATTCCTTGTTGGTCAGTTTAAAAAAATTATCCATTCCAGCAGTGCCGTAAATCTTTTTTTCTTTCGTCACCACAAGGGCTTCCACTCCTTCAATGGAGCTCGCAAGCTTCAATCCCTCTTCTTTTCCCAGAACAAAAAGGGCAGTGGAAAGAGCATCGCCGTCGATCGATCGATCTGAAAGAATAGTAACGCTTAAAAGGCCCGATTCAGCAGGATATCCTGTGGCTGGATCAAAGATATGGTGATAACGCTTTCCATCTTTTTCAAAAAAACGTTCGTAATTACCAGATGTTACCACCGATTTATTTGAAACTCTAAGAACCCCCAGATATTGCCCCCTGGGCTCTAGCGGGTTCTGAACCCCTACGTTCCAGAGAGTGCTGTCTGGTTTGGTCCCAAGGACGAAAATATTTCCTCCTAAATCGACCAAAGCACTTTTTATACCTTTTCTTTTTAGAATAGCAACAACTTCATCTGCTGCATACCCCTTGGCGATTCCTCCCAAATCAAGATGTTGACCTGAACGGGGAAGACGAATACTCATATTTTTTCTATCTAGTTGAACCTCTTCATAGCCAATAAGCGAAACAGCGTTGGCTATCTCCTCTTCTGAAGGAAGACGTTCTTCTGGTGTTCCTATTCTCCAGAGATTAACTAATCCCCCAATAGTTGGCTCAAAGGTTCCAGAACTTTTATAGGCATAGTCAATGGCCTTTTCGACAACATAGAACGTATCTTCGTGAACAGGTACAAATGAAGAGCCAGAGGACACATTAACCTTGTAAATATCTGAGTTAGGATCGTGTGTCGACATATGAACTTCGATATCGTGAATGCGTGACAAGGCTTTTTCGAGAGCTTGGTTTGCTTCTTTGCCCCAAATCTGAAAGTGGAGAATGGTACCTAGAGCGTAGCTTGTTTGTTCCAAAGGATGAGACCTTTTAACCGACTTCACGAAAAAGATTGCAAGAAAAAATATTATGCCAAGAATGACTGCCAAAAAAACTTTTTTCAAAATCCGCACCTCTATTGTCTCTGAATTCTTGTGCTCTTTATTGTACGTGGATTGGAAGAATATGGCTACTTAATAACAAAAAAACTCTAAAAGCCCTCTGCCGCTTCTTCTATGAAGCAAGACTTTTGCAACCACTTTCCAAAAGAAACTTAACGATCAGAGTGTTGTTACTGGTTTTATTGCAAATATTAATTATTCCATTTTATATATAATTATATATAAACAAATATATTTTTATATTTAAACTTTTTCTATTTACTTTGACTTTGTTATCAAAATAACATATTCTATATTTAGAAGTTGTTTGCATTCTTTATACAATATATGCATAGGGAGGTATTTGCCGTGGAAGTAATTGACGTTATAAGAAGTGTTAATAATGTTCTGTGGGGTTACGTTCTTATTTTCCTTCTTTGCGGAACTGGTATTTATTTTACTTTTCGCCTTAATTTTGTTCAGATACGCAAGTTTGGAGTTGTCTGCAAAAATGCTTTTGGCGGTATAACCCTTTTCGGAGAAAAAGCCGGAAAAGAGGGAATGTCATCTTTTCAATCTTTGGCTACAGCTATAGCTGCACAAGTTGGAACTGGAAACCTTGCCGGAGCTGCTACGGCCATTGCTTCCGGGGGGCCGGGAGCAATATTCTGGATGTGGATCAGCGCCTTCTTTGGTATGAGCACCATTTTCTCTGAGGCCGTACTTGCTCAAACATATAAAGAGAAAGACATTGACGGTCAGATCGTTGGAGGCCCTGCCTATTATATTAGTCGAGGTTTCGGAAGCAAGGGATTAGCTGTTTTCTTCGCTATCGCAATTATTATTGCTCTTGGTTTTATAGGAAACATGGTTCAGTCAAACTCTATAAGCGATGCTTTCCAGACAGCATTTAATCTTCCCGCTCTCTATGTCGGAATTGCTCTTGCAATCTTGGCTGGGCTCATTTTCTTTGGCGGCATCAGCCGCATCGCTTCTTTTACAGAGAAGGCCGTTCCTATTATGGCTCTTATGTATCTTATCGGCGGGGGTGTTGTCCTCGCAATGAATGTTGATGCTATTCTACCGGCCATAAAGATGATTTTTTACGGAGCCTTTAATCCGAAAGCCGCTACGGGAGGAATTATCGGTGTTGGTGTAAAAGAAGCGGTTCGTTACGGTGTTGCGCGTGGGCTCTTTTCCAATGAAGCTGGTATGGGATCCACTCCTCATGCTCACGCTGTTGCTAAAGTAAAACACCCTGCACAACAGGGATTAGTTGCCATTATGGGAGTGTTTATCGATACATTCATCGTTCTTAACATAACAGCTTTTGTCATTCTTACAACAGGTGTTCTTGACGGTAAGACAACGGGAATAGCTTTAACTCAGGCTGGTTTTACTCAAGCCCTCGGAGGATTTGGAAATATCTTTGTAGCTATTTGCCTGCTTTTCTTTGCCTTCTCAACTATTATCGGTTGGTACTTTTTCGGAGAAGCGAATATCCGCTACTTATTTGGAATCAAGGGATTAACTCCTTATCGAATTCTCGTTATGATTTTCATCGTTATCGGATCAACTATGAAAGTAGATCTTGTCTGGGAGCTTGCTGATACCTTTAACGGCTTGATGGTTATCCCCAACCTTATTGCCGTCCTTGGTTTGGCTAAAGTTGTATCGAAAGCTCTCGATGACTATGACAACGATGGAATGCTGAAGAGTAGCAAGTAGAACCAATTAGATTCACTTTCCCACAGACATTCTATTTTGGACACTCCACCAAAAAACGGGACGGTTTTTAAACCGCCCCGTTCCTCATTAATTACGTTATTGAATTGCATTTCCTAATTGCTGAAGAAGGGATTCCAGCTGTTTCATCATTTCGCCGTATCTGTTCCAATTTCCTTCTTTTAGAGCCTTTTGTGCCTGTTCCCACGTATGCTGGGCCTGTTGAACCAGCTCTTTTATAGCCCCATCATAAAGAAGAGGCTTTTCCTCCCCAGCTTCTTCTTTTTCTTTTGCTGGCAGGGGAGGTTTTGTTGAAGTTTTCCCTTCTCTCTTCCCAAGAAGCTTTTCGAGGGCTTCATCAAGACGTTCCCCCCATTCCACCCTGCCTCCTGTGGAAACAATAACCCTCTTAAGTTCCGGAAGGTCGCTGTTTTCAGCTCTCAAATAGAGAGGCTGGACGTAAAGAACGGCGTCTTCAATGGGGATGACCATAATATTGCCCTTAATCACATCAGAACCTCTCTGGCTCCACAGAGAGAGCTGAGAAGATATCTCTGGATGCTGGTTCGTGAGAGCCTCAACCTGGGCAGGGCCATAAATCAGCTTTTGCTTGGGGAAGGTATAGACAAGGAGCTCTCCATATTTTTCACCGTCACATCGTCCTGCCATCCAGGCAATCATATTGTCTCGTCCCACGGGCATAAAAGGCGCAATGAGCGCGAACTCTGCCGGTTGCCCATCTCCCAGTTTCATAATCATATAGTGAGCTGCAAGAGGTTCAGTGCCGTCGCTACCTCTGTAGGTTTGCCACACGTCTTCTTTATTATAGAAGGTGTTGGGATCGAGCATATGGTATGTTTTAAGAGTTTCACTCTGGATAGAGAACATATCCTTGGGGTAACGGATATGCTCTCTTAAGTTCTTCGGCATTTCCTCAATAGAGCTAAAGAGGGAGGGAAAAATCTGTTTCCATGTTTTGATAAGAGGATCATTTTCATTGACGATGTAAAAACGCATAGTTCCGTCATAGGCGTCAACTGTGGCTTTTACGCTGTTGCGAATGTAATTAATTTTAAAATAGCCCCTTCTATCTCCCATAGATATAGAAATAGGTTCTGAGTAGGGATAGCGGTCTGTCGTGGTATAGGCATCCTGCATCCAGACAAGGCGGCCGTCATGGATCACCAGATAGGGATCAGAATCATAGATAAGGAATGGGGCTACTCGGCGAAGCCGCTGTTGCACATTCCGATAGAAAAGTATTCTGCTTTCAGGGGTGAAGACGGAGGTGAACAGAATTTTGGAATCGCCATATCTCATGGCAAAAAGCATTCGCCTGAAAAAGGATCCGATAGAAACTCCGCCGGCGCCTTCGTAGGTAGTACGGACATTGGATGTCCCCATGGGATAGTCGAACTCTTTTTCTGTGGTTTTTACAAATATATAGGAGTCAGGCTTTTCTCCAAAATAAATCTGAGGTTGGCTGAGATCCACTGGGATATGCACCCGTGGAGGCAAGTTCTCAACCCAGAGTATGGGAAGGCCGCTAGGGCTGACTTCATTTACAGGGTTCATGACAATGCCATATCCGTGGGTGAATTCCACGTGCTGGTTTACCCAAGTAGGGTTCTGCAGACTCTTAAGATCAAGTTCCCTGGCTGCTATCATGACCTGCCTGTACTCTTCATCGAAGCGATATCTATCAATATCAACGTCAATAAAGTCGTAGTATGAGCGAATTTCCTGCAGCTGTTTAAAACTTCTAAGAAGGGGGCGGGAATCCCATAAGCGGACATTCTGCATGGATTCCTTGTTTTGCTCCAGCTTATCCCATGTTGCTTCTGACTCAGGAAGAATAGAAACGTTCTTTAGCTTATCGAGTCCGTAAGCATGGAGGGTCGCTTCAATATTATATTCAATGAAAGGGCGCTCCTTGTCAAATTCATTAGGTTCTACAACATATTTCTGGATAACCTCAGGATAAATGCCGCGTAAAAGGACAGAAGCAACCACCAGCATCCCAATGGTAGCGGCAGAAAACTTCCACGTACTCCTATAAATTCCCATCACAAGAAGTACGGCAACAAGAATTGTAAGACCCGTCATAACGTTAAGGGCCAGAAGATCGGCATGCATATCTGTATAGCTGGCGCCAAAGCCTACCCCTCTTGGAGAGTACAGAAGGTTAAATCGTTCAAGCCAAAATCCGGTCCCCCAAAGAAGGGCAAGGGCTGCGACAAGTAAAGAGAGGTGTTTGAATACTGATTGGGGCACCGTTTGCCTGTTCCCCGCAAAAAGAGGAACTATCACAAAGGCGTAGAGTGCGCCTGATCCAATAAGGCTTAGAATAAGAATGCCCATTCCCCACTCCTGCATGAAAGACCAGAATGGCAAATGATAGATATAGAAGGCAACATTTTTGCCAAAAATAGGATCAGAGATCTCAAAGGGATTGCTGTGAAGAAATCGCAGAATCATATCCCAGTGTTTCTGTGTGGAGAATCCGTTCATCAAAGCTAAAATGCCGGCTCCTATAAAAACAGCGGAAGAGGTAAGTGTTTTAGGAAAATTGCCGAAAGGCGAATCTTCGGGGAGAAGCTTCAATGTATTACGCCTGGCAATACGGAAGTTTAAAAAAAGCAGCGCAAAAGAAACAACAGTTGCCACCGCAAATAAAATCCACTTTGGCACAAGCATGGTCCAAAAAACAGCTGTCTGCTCCAGGGCTTCAAACCAGAGATAATCGGTATAGAAGTGACCCAGGGAGGGAATAGCCAAAAAGACGATAACCACACATGCGGCCAGAAGCCAGATAAATTTCTTTCCTCCGGGAAAGACTGGAAATTTTACCTTGCGGCGAGGTGTTGCTTCTTCATTGTTAAACCATTCATCTTCAGAAAACGGATTATATTTAGTCATAACTCTATTCTAACGAACTTTTGACTTCCGTCAAAAAGGTTTTTTACAGAACAGATAGGATATAATAAATTAAATCAAAAGATACTGGAGGGAGTGTATGATGGTGGAGGAATTCAGACTCCAAAGTATTGGTGTCATCCGGTCGCCATTTCGTCAGAGAAAAGGAATGCCCATTCAGCCTGCGGGAGCCCGGGGCATTAGGGGCACCGTTGAAGTGCTGCCTAAATATGAGAAAGGACTGCAGGATCTCGAGGGGTTCTCTCACATCTATCTACTGTATTGGTTTCATCTTTCTGAAGGGTACGACCTTACAGTAAAACCTTTTATGGATTCGGAATATCGTGGGATATTTGCCACCAGAGCACCTAGAAGGCCCAACCAGATAGGGCTTTCTATCGTTCGCCTTGTATCGATAAAAGGAAACACCCTGTATATTGAAGATATAGATATTCTTGATGGGACACCTCTTCTCGATATAAAACCCTTTGTACCGGAATTTGATATTTTCAATAGAACTTTTCGCTCTGGCTGGCTTGAAAAACAGGCTGTAAAGGCAGAAGAAGTTAAATCAGACGAGCGTTTTAGCGGTTAGCACAAGGTTTTTATAGACAGGAAAGCTAAATTTTTCACTTTTGATCAAGACATTGAACATATCTTCTGTATTTTTTATAATTAGGGGGCCATAGCGTGGAATTTGCATATGGAAAGGATGGTAAAAAAATAATGAAAAAGATCATTGCGTCACCGGATGCGCCCAAAGCAGTTGGTCCATACTCACAAGCTGTCATGGTTGGTGGCTTTCTTTTTGCCTCAGGACAGCTTCCCGTTGATCCAGCAACCGGCAAGATGGTAGAAGGAGACATCCAGACACAGTTTCATCAGCTCATGAAAAATGTTACAGCGGTATTGAAAGAAGCGGGACTTACCTTTGACGACGTGGTAAAAACAACCATTTTCCTGACTGATATGGGTAACTTTGCCGCCGTCAATGCGGTCTATGCTGAATATTTTAAAGGCGATAAGCCAGCCCGTTCTTGTGTCCAAGTAGCTGCTTTACCTCTTGGCGGAGAAGTGGAAATGGAACTTATTGCCTGTCAGAAGTAGAGAGAAAAGAAAGATGTGATGTAATGGGGGCATCTTTTTTGATGGCCCCATTTTTTATGGAGGAAAAGGTATGGATTTTAGAATTGAACGGGATTCTCTGGGAGAAGTAAAGGTCCCCCAAGAGAAACTCTGGGGGGCCCAAACTCAGAGAAGCCTTGAAAACTTCAGAATAGGCACAGAAAAAATGCCTCATGATGTAATTCGCGCCTTTTTTATTTTGAAGCGTGCAGCAGCAGAAGTAAACAGAGTGCTTGGACAAATTGACGAAAAATGTGCCCAGGCCATTATAAAAGCTGCCGATGAAGCACTTTCTGGTACCCTTGATGAACATTTCCCTTTGGTGGTCTGGCAAACAGGAAGCGGCACACAATCAAATATGAATGTGAATGAAGTGTTAGCCCATCGCGCCAGTGAACTGAGCGGTAAAGATTTTGCTGTTCACCCTAACGACCATGTAAACAGATCTCAAAGTTCCAATGATACCTTCCCTACAGCTATGCATATTGCTGCAGTTCTTGCGTTGGAAGAACACGTTTTGCCGGCATTGAATACCCTCCGAAATACTCTTCAGGGCAAAGCCGAAGCCTTTAAACATATTGTGAAAATTGGGCGAACCCACTTGCAGGATGCCACTCCCCTTACCTTGGGGCAGGAGATGAGCGGCTGGGTACGAATGCTAGAGCGATGTGACGAAATGATTCGAAGCGGGGCAGAAAAGCTAAAGGATCTTGCCCTCGGAGGAACAGCTGTAGGAACGGGCCTTAATAGCCATCCAGATTTTGCCCACCTTGTTGCTAAAGAAATAAGCCGGCTCACGGAAAAAACATTTCGAACGGCCCCTAACAAGTTTCATTCCCTGACCAGCAAAGACGAATTTGTTTTTGCTCACGGGGCCCTTAAGGCGCTGGCAGTCGACATGATGAAAATAGCAAATGATGTTCGCTGGCTTGCATCTGGCCCTCGCTGTGGGCTAGGTGAGATTGCCATCCCCGCAAATGAACCTGGCAGTTCAATTATGCCAGGTAAAGTGAATCCTACCCAATGTGAGGCTGTGACCATGGTGGCCGTCCAGGTTATGGGAAATGACACTGCTGTTGGCATAGCTGCCAGCCAGGGTAATTTCGAACTGAACGTCTTTATGCCTGTTCTTATTTACAATTTTCTCCAGTCATGCCGATTGCTGGCTGATGCCATGATTTCTTTTGAAGAACACTGTGTGCGAGGAATAGAGCCTCAACTAAAAAGAATTAAATGGAATGTAGAAAACTCACTTATGCTCGTAACGGCATTGACCCCTCATTTAGGTTACGATAAGGCTGCAGAAATAGCTAAAAAGGCTTATGTAGAAGAAATGTCTCTCAAAGAAGCAGCTCTCGCTTTGGGATATCTGTCAGAAAAAGATTTTGAAGATTGGATTCAACCAGAAGAAATGGTTAAGCCAAAAAATAAACAAAAATAGATACTCAAATTAAAGGAGGAAGTAAAATGTTTACAGTTAAGGAGTTTTTACGCTCTGAAGTAAAACCAGCGCTAGGGTGTACCGAGCCCGGAGCGGTGGCACTGGCTGTCGCCCGGGCGCGTGAAGAGGCTGGCTGCGAGTGTTTAAGAGATGTAGAGGTAACGGTTAGCAGCAGCATCTACAAAAACGGAATAGCAGTGGGTATTCCAGGAACAAATGGACTGAAGGGCAATGTTATTGCAGCGGCCCTGGCAGCCATTTGCGGCAATGCAGAGTATGGACTTGAAGTATTGCGAGATTGTTCAGATGAAGCAGTATTGAAAGCGAAGGAGCTCGTAGAGCAAGGCAAAGTGAAGGTTGTAGCCGACATGAACAAGAATGGTGTTTATGTCAGAGCAGTTGTAACCACAGAAAATCACCAATCAGAGTGCGTTATCAAGGGAAGCCACACGAATATTGTTAACGTAGCCCTCGATGGCAAATCTCAATATACACTTCAGGGAAATTCCCAGAACACACAGAAAAGTGAAGAAAAAAGCATTCCCGATCAAATCAAAGCCATGACCTATGGCGAACTCGTGCGCCTTATTGAAGATTTAGACGAAGAAGACGTGGATTACGTTATGGAAGGCGTACGCATGAATATGGAGATTGCCGGACTAGGGCTTGACCCAACAAGAAAACTAGGGCTCGGAGTAGGAAAAACCATGATGAAACTTGCTGGAGATGGCACAGACCTCCGTACCCTTGGAGATAAAGTAAAAGCTATTTCTGCAGCAGCTGCGGATGCCAGAATGTCGGGGGCCTCTTTTCCCGTTATGAGCAGCGCAGGCAGCGGTAACCATGGCATAACAGCCATCCTTCCCGTTTCTATTGTGGCAGACTATTATCAGAAGAGCAGAGAAGAAACAGCTAGGGCCATCGCCCTGAGCCACCTGACCACAAGCTTTATAAAAAGCCGCATGGGGCGACTCAGCCCAGTATGCGGATGCAGTGTGGCTGCGGGAGCTGGATCGGCTTCCGGCATAACCTTCCTTCTCTCCGGAGATCTTTGGAAAGCAGAGAAAGCCGCTGAAATCCTTGTCAGCAACCTTGTGGGCATGGTCTGCGACGGCGCCAAAGACACTTGCGCCCTTAAGGTGGGCACAGGAGCCTATGAGGCCTACTGTGCTGCCATGATCGTGCTTGAAGGGAACGAACTTGACGGCCCCCAAGGAGTAGTGGGCGAAACCATCGAAAAGACAGTTGAAAACGCAGCGGCGATAAATGTCGAAGGAATGACCGATGTCGATAGAATCATCATAGAGTTCGTTTCAAAGCGATATGCTAACGAGGAAGCATAGAATAATGCAGTGTCATAAGTGCAAAGAGCATCCCTGTAGAGAGGGAAACCCCTGTATTACTACAGACAGCCTTCCTTTATATGATGACCCCCTTGACAGGCGGCTCGTGACGGTTTCAGCTGAAGTAGAAGCTCTCTTTTATGGAGAGGCCTGTCGGGTAGATGAAACTCTGGAGTTTGCCCGTCGTTTAGGGTTTAAAAAGTTGGGGGTTGCCTTTTGTGTGGGTTTTTCAGAAGAAGCTGCACTCCTTGGAGATCTCATTGGCAAAGAGTTTGAAGTCCACACTGTCTGCTGTAAAGTTGGCGGAATGACAAAAGCAAGTCTTGATATGCCCCAACGCCCATGGCTGGGGAGTGTTTCATGTAACCCGGCAGAGCAGGCCAGAATATTGAACGAGGCAGGGTGTGAGTTCAATATTGTTCTTGGACTTTGTGTAGGGCACGACTCTATCTTTTATCGCCATTCCGAGGTACCGGTGACGACCCTTGTTGTGAAAGATAGAAAGCTTGGGCACAATCCTGTAGCTGCATTGTATTGCCCTTACATTCGCAAGAACCTAGGCAAACCGCTTAAAGAAAGAACAGAATAAGAAAAGCAGAAAAACAAGAAGAGCGGAGCTGTTCCTCAAAAGGAAGCTCCGCTCTTTAACTCATATGTCGTGTTATTTTTCTATGCAGGCCAAGGCTCTGGCGATGCGGTCCAGTCCTTCCTTTATGAGGGCCCGGGGCGTTGCTATATTGATGCGCATAAAGCCCTCTCCGCCTTTTCCAAACCATGCGCCATTATTCATGGCTACCCGCGCCTTATTGATCAGCAGATCGAAAAGGGCATCATTTGAAAGGCCAAGGCCTCGGCAATCAAGGAAGGGGACATAGGTAGCCTCTGGCCGAACCAGCTTTATGGAAGGAATATTTTCCTTCAAATAGTCTTCAATAAAATTTACGTTGCCTTCAAGATATTCGATAAGCTCCTCTAGCCACGGCTCTCCTTTGCGGTACGCTGTTTCCAGGGCAAAAGTTCCAAAGATATTCCCACCGTCGATGTGAAGAAAATCTAGAACAGCGGTGTAATTATCACGAATCCTCTTGTTGGGAATGATAATGGCTGATGTTGATAGCCCCGCAATATTGAAGGTCTTGCTGGGCGCGATACAGGTAATGGTTCTTGCGGCAAGTTCTGGTGAGAGAGACGCTATGGGAACATGGCGAAATCCGTTAAAAATAATGTCTGAATGGATCTCGTCCGAAACAATAAAGAGGTCGTGACGTTCGCAGATTTCGCCTAATCTTTTGAGTTCTTCCTCTGTCCATACCCGCCCAACAGGATTGTGAGGATTACAGAGAAAGAGCATCTTTACCGAAGAATCTATCTTTTTCTCAAGATCGTCAAAATCCATTTCAAACCGGCCGTCACGAAATACCAGAGGGTTTTCTACAATTCGGCGCCCCCGTCCATTTACAGCGCTGTAAAAAGGAGGGTATACGGGGGGCTGAACCAGAATGCCGTCTCCAGGCTGGGTAAAGGCAAGAACAGACATAGAAAGGGCCGGCACAACGCCAGGAGCGTGACGGATCCAGTCAGCTTCTACCTTCCAGCCATGTCTTTTGCCAACCCACTGGACTATTGAATCGAAATAACTATCCGTTCTGCCGGTATAGCCGAAAATACCGTGGTCCACCCGCTCTTTCAGCACCTCTATCACTTCTGGAGGGGCTGTAAAATCCATATCAGCCACCCACATGGCAAGGAGGTCATCACGGCCAAACTTATCTTTTAAAAAATCCCATTTCTCACACGAGGTATGATGCCGATCGATAATTGCATCGAAATTATATTTCCCCACTGCTTTCACCTCCGCAGAATCTGTTGCTTTTTTTGATATAGCATTAATGATATCATGTTACACCCTGGGAGGAATAACGCTCCAGAATATGATTGAGCCTTCAGTCTCATGCCAAAAACCTATGGCGTGGTAAATTTATAAATAGTGTTTTGATTTTCAACAAACCCTATATATAGGGCAATAAAAAGAAGAGAGGTCGAGAGTAATGAAAAAAGAATTCAACCAGCGCTTTAACCACGAGATCGACCTGGATATTCTTGAGCACCCTGCGGAGCCCCGCTTGTCAGAAAATGCCACATGGCTTCTTGCTCAGCGTTATTTTATCCACCGTTACGACGAAGAAGAAGGGGGAGTACGACAAGAGCGTTCCTTTGAAGAATTTGCGCGCCGGGTGGCTCGTATTATAGCGAGTGCAGAAACCCTCTACCTCGATAAAAACGATGCAAAATCCCTTTTATGGCTTCAAACCCTTGAGAAGAATATTTTTAACGATATTCTCAACAGGCGGTTTCTTTTTAACTCTCCGTGCCTTTTTGGGGCCGGAGCGGGTATGACTACTGATCCCAAGCTGTCGACCCTTGTCTATAAGTCTCCAGATCACATGACCTTTGAAGAATACGAAACCCTGCTGGCCTCGAAAACAAAAAATCAGCAGCTTTTCGCATGTTTTGTTATTGATATTCCTGATAGCATCGAAGGCATTTTCGACTCCGTAAAAGATGCTAGCATTATTAGTAAATTCGGTGGTGGTGTTGGTGGAAATTTCGGATGGCTGAGAGAAAAAGGGGCGGGTATAAACGGGGGGACCGGGGGACAGGCCAGTGGCCCCATCTCCTTTATGGAAACCTGGAATACCATGGGGTCAGTGGTGGTACAGGGGGGGAAGCGCCGTGCCGCTCTCATGGGGATGCTCTTTGATAATCATCCGGATATTATGGATTTTATAGATGCGAAAATAGAAGAAAACAAACTTTCATATTTTAATATCTCAGTCTGTGTTTCAGATGCCCTGCTTAAGGCTGTTGAGGAAGAGGGTGATTTTCCACTAATATCGCGTATTAACGGCTCAGTGGCAAAAACTGTGAAAGCGAAAGACCTTTGGAACAAGCTTTCTGAAAGCGCCTGGAAACGGGGTGACCCCGGTGTATTCTTCATCGACCGTGCCAATGCAGACAACCTTCTCAAGCTTGATCCGGAGTGGCGCATAGAATCCACCAATCCCTGCGGGGAGCAGCCGCTGCCGAATTACACGAGCTGCAACCTGGGCTCTATTAATGTAGAAGCCTTCGTTACTTCTAAAGGCGGCCTTCCTGCTTTTGACACAGACGGCTTTGTGGATCAGGTCTACCGCTCAATTTATTACCTTGACCTCGTGATCGACGCCTGCTCATATCCCCTGCCTCGCATCGAAGAGCGAACGAAAAGGATTCGCCCTGTGGGGTTGGGTGTCATGGGGCTGGCAGATGCCGCCATTTTGTTGGGAATGCGCTACGGCGGAGAACGTTTTGACGAATACTGCACCTCTCTTGGTGAAAGCATGGCGGCAGCCGCTTTGTGCGCCACAGAAGAAATAGTTTCGGTTATAGGAAAAGCTCCCTTTGATGAAAGCCACCTGGTGAAAGACCTCTTCCATAAATTCAGAGATGAAACAGGCCAGAAAGAGCTCTTTACTGCCGAATGGCTTAAAAGTGCAGCCATTGAAGACATAATTCTCCTTGTCGCTCTTATGAGGGGAAGCGACACGGTTCCCTACACGTTAATAAATGCCATAGAAAGCATTGTGAACAATGAGAGTCTGGGAAGTGAGGAAGAACGTCTCGCAAAAGTAAAAGATGTTCTGAAAGCCCTGGAATCAGGTCAGATAAGAAATAGCCGCCGGCTCAGCATTGCCCCCACAGGCTCAATTTCAATGCTTATGGATACAAGCTCGGGAATTGAACCCAACTTTGCCTGGACATGGACCCGGCGTATTATTAAAAAGGATGGGGAAGGGCATGAGCTGCGAGAATTCTGCCACAAGCTGCTCAGCGAAGAGCTGCACCAGGAACTGAAGCAGACAGGTTGTATCTCTGACCCAACCTATGTCACTGCCTATGACATATCCACAGATGAACATGTTGCCGTTACAGGCATTTTTTCACGCTATATCGACAGCGGCATCAGCAAAACAGTGAACTTGCCCTATTCCGCAGATGTTGAAGATGTGCAAAAAGTGTATGAAATGTGTTACAAGCTGGGAACCAAGGGAATCACCATCTACCGTGACGGATCCAGATCTGCCCAGCCCATAGAGGTGAAGAAAAAAGAAGAGGGAGTTCCCCACACAAGCAAGGTTAAACGGCGCCCGGGTCTTGTGGTGTTCGGAAAAACGATCAAGCAAAAAACGCCGTGGGGAAGCATGTACGTAACCCTCAACTTTGATGGCACTGAACCTTTTGAGGTCTTTGCCTCCATCGGAAAGAGCGGCTCTGAGCTCAACGCCATGACAGAAGCCCTTTCAAGAGCTATCTCTATCGGATTGCGAAGTGGCGGCAAGCTCGAAGACTTCATTGCAACACTGAAGGGCCTATCAGGAAAAGAGTACTGGGTATTCGACTACGACGACACCCACGTTGCCCGCTCTATTCCAGACGCTATTGCCATGCTGCTAGAAAAACTTATAGAAAAAGAAGAGAGGCCAACAGAAAAACATGACCTGCGCTGCCCTGAATGCGGCAGCCCCATGGAAATGATCTCAGGGTGTGCCTACTGCTTCAGCTGCGGCTACTCGCCGTGTAAGTAGGGGGATGAAGTTAAGCGGGAATCAATTGGATAGTTATGATTCCCGCTTTGTCATTTTACTTTTTCTCTAAATCTCTATACATTTTTAATAAACGGGCATCAATATCACTTTCTCCGCTTACTATTATTTCTTCAGCCAGCTCTGGCGCGTCATTAAAAATTATAGTATCTTTATCAACATAGGCCTTAAAAATAGTACCGGGATTAATCGAGATGTTATCTCCCCTGAAAAGTCCAGAAAGCACGGAAACAAAGAGAAAACCCACTATAGCGGCCCCTTCGCTCCCGGTGGCAGTTTGTGAAAGGGTCGCCCGAAGGGGAACCTGAACCCCATTAAAAGCTTCAACAAAGTCAATTTTAAAGTCCAACTTTCCTGGAGTTCCAAATAAGCCACTTTTTTTGATACAATCACTGTTCCATACGCAGAGGCGGCGTCCTCAATTAATACTGTTCCCTCTTTTGACCTTATTGGTTTCTGTTTTTTGCAAACCTGCTGTAATTGACTGATAATCACCGCTTAGGTACACTCGCCAGACTCAATAGACACAGGGTTGTCTGGCTGTAATTGACTGATAATCACCGCTTAGGTACACTATATTTTAAATCTCCCACAGCGCTGTTGCAGCTGTAATTGACTGATAATCACCGCTTAGGTACACTATGAAAAAATTAGAGGGCAATCCGGGCAATGCTGTAATTGACTGATAATCACCGCTTAGGTACACTCAGCGTATACGCCAACGTGGAGCAAGTGACGCTGTAATTGACTGATAATCACCGCTTAGGTACACTGTTTATCAGCCACCAAGTGGTCTTTTTTAAGCTGTAATTGACTGATAATCACCGCTTAGGTACACTTAAAAAACCTAACTCCACGGACTATGTTTCGCTGTAATTGACTGATAATCACCGCTTAGGTACACTTCGCAACGTGTGTGCCATCCTTGAGTTTATGCTGTAATTGACTGATAATCACCGCTTAGGTACACTTTTTTTAGATTTGCTCCCTATTCCATAAAAGCTGTAATTGACTGATAATCACCGCTTAGGTACACTCCACCCAGAAGCTTTCTCGAATGCACTTCCGCTGTAATTGACTGATAATCACCGCTTAGGTACACTTATAGCCGTTCTCTCCGAAGGTTAAATCAAGCTGTAATTGACTGATAATCACCGCTTAGGTACACTGCTGACCAGAGTCTTACACATCTTCTTTGCGCTGTAATTGACTGATAATCACCGCTTAGGTACACTGCTTCTTCTTCATCGGCTTTCGCTCGTAGCGCTGTAATTGACTGATAATCACCGCTTAGGTACACTGTAATCCATGCCATCTCTCTGTACAGGTGCGCTGTAATTGACTGATAATCACCGCTTAGGTACACTGTACCGTGGATCGAGCCTCGCTCTTTCATCGCTGTAATTGACTGATAATCACCGCTTAGGTACACTCAGGGAAGGTGAGCTGGCGAGGGAGACAAAGCTGTAATTGACTGATAATCACCGCTTAGGTACACTGGGCTTTTGCCTATCCATTTGAACAACTTAGCTGTAATTGACTGATAATCACCGCTTAGGTACACTAAGATAATTCATTTCCCCACCCCCCTATAAGCTGTAATTGACTGATAATCACCGCTTAGGTACACTGCCCGTCGTAGCGGTCCTCGCCGAGGTAATGCTGTAATTGACTGATAATCACCGCTTAGGTACACTAATAAAACGGTGGCTACGTGGCGAAAGAAAGCTGTAATTGACTGATAATCACCGCTTAGGTACACTGCCGCATACCCCGAGCCGCGCCGCTGAAACGCTGTAATTGACTGATAATCACCGCTTAGGTACACTCGGGCAGGCTTGCGGCCACTTTTATTTATAGCTGTAATTGACTGATAATCACCGCTTAGGTACACTTTGCGCCACAAGGCTTTGATAGAGTTTATGCTGTAATTGACTGATAATCACCGCTTAGGTACACTCTGTTGAAGCTCTTGGCGTCGTTGCCGCTGCTGTAATTGACTGATAATCACCGCTTAGGTACACTTACACCGCGAAAGCAAGTATAGATACTGATGCTGTAATTGACTGATAATCACCGCTTAGGTACACTAAAGGTATCGTCCTTAAAGGTGCCGTCTGCGCTGTAATTGACTGATAATCACCGCTTAGGTACACTATCGCCACGCATGGAGTAGATCGTCAACTTGCTGTAATTGACTGATAATCACCGCTTAGGTACACTATCAATTTACCGGTGGGAAAAGGAATCTCGGCTGTAATTGACTGATAATCACCGCTTAGGTACACTGTGAGCCAGCTAACCCTTGTTCGAATGGGGGTTAGCTGGCTTTTGTTCTTTTAAAAAAGCATTATTTGTTTGGGTTTTCCTTCTGGAGAGGTGCGTTTTTTCCCGTTAAAAACTTCCATTCGTCCGAATTGATGATCTGTAAGATAAATAAGTCTTACTTGCCCGTTTGGTGGTAAAACTTTTTTTATCCTGGCGCGGTAAGTTGAGGCGGAATCATGACTGGAACAAAACCGAGCATAAACAGAAAATTGGAGCATCATAAATCCTTCATTAAGGAGTTTTTTGCGGAAGGTAGTATATGCTTTTCTATTTTCTCCGGTATCAACAGGTAGATCAAACATTGCGATAACCCACATGCTTCTATACGGCGAAAGTTTCGCCACCTCCTGTTTTTTTCTCGTCATTTTCTTTCTGAAATAACGTTGGGGAAAGCAATAGAGCCTTTGCCGGTAAGGAAAATTTGGGCTAGGTTTGATGTAATGCGAGAGACAATATCAAAAAGAGTTCTTGTCTCTTGGTTGTAAATGAAAGGTTTTGTTAAGGTTTGGAGAAGCCTTTTTTTATGTGCGCTGTTCAGCGATAATTCAATTTCGTTTTTATGTACTAACTGTGCAATTTCTTCGTCTACAATAGGTCTGAATGGCTCCATGATATCATCAGCAAGGCAAAAAGAGTTATAGCGGTTATGGTGGTGTAGGCCTAATGAGGGATGAAGTCCCGATGCACATATAGCTCTTGCAACAGTTGCACGAAGGACAGCATAACCGTAGTTAAGATAATTGTTTGGTGGGGGCTCATCCTTTCCTCTGTTAAAGTGTGGATTGTTAAACAGATTAGCCCAATAAATTTTAGCTGCTTGTCCTTCTTTGTTTTCAGGATCTCCTGATCGCACCTTATTAGAGAGATAGGAAAGTCCGAAATCATCCCCACGTAATTTTTTAAGTAGATTTGCCTGGTTTCGTATTTTAGCCTGTATAATGTTTTTCCAAAGTTGTTTCTTTAAAGGTAAAGAGGCTTCAGCTTGTGCTTTAAGGCGTTCTGTTTGTATTGAATGACCTTGTATTGGCAAAAATATTCCATTTGGAAGACGATTCCTTCCACAAATAATAAGAGATACTCCTCTTTCCGCCAAAGACGAGAGGAGTTGATGGCTATAGATTGTGTCTGGAGAAGACACAACTAAGGCTGTAATATCTTCTACAGGTACAGAAGCAGGAGGAGATTTGTCTTTAAATTGAATAATAAGCTGATGATTTTGTATGTGTAAATAACCGGAAGCTTCGCTAATATCTATTAGATGATTACTCATGAATAAACCCTGTTGGCGAAATATGAATTTTTTTAATGTTAGCGTCGTAGAGAGATGGAAATGACCGAAATCGAATGCGTTCTTTTTTCCTTTCCTTATTGGGTCTTGCGTCGTTGTGGAGTCTCATTTCGATGTCTCCTTTTGATATCGATTGAATTACACATATAACATCCTTTTTATTCCAAGTAACTTTCACCATATCTCCCTTGAATAGAACCATGGCGAGAGGATTTCCATTTTCATCATGAGATGGATAAAGAGATTGTTGTGAATTACGTTTTTTTAGTTTTGCCAAAGATTGCATCATCTCGAGGTTAGTTACAACTTTTCCTTGGAATGTTTCTTTCCCTCTATGGCTTTTAGATAAATATAGTTCAAGATGATGGTTGTTTGATGTTAAAACATTTCGCTTGTTTTGTTTTCGCCCAATAGTTTTAGGTTTATCATTTTGGAACACTCTTACTTTATGAATAGGTGTTTGTGTGCCATTTTTAGAAAAAAGCAAAGGATGGTTTTCTTTGACCGCAAAAGCATTGCTTGGTTCTTTGTAGGAAGATTCTCGTAATTTTTCTTTTACGGCTTTTTTCACTACAGGATCCACTATTTTTTCTACTTCGTTTATTGAAAGAGTTTCTATAGGCTTACGGATTACAGCTTTTACCGGTTCCCCATGTGTGTCGGATTCTATGAAACCATACATTTTCTCTTTATGTAGAGGCCCATTAATCTTGTGAGAGACCCTGTGAGAAACAATAATTTTATCAATGGACTTCTTTACTGTATTAAAAAAATCGTTACAAGGTTTCGGAAAACTATCTGAATCGAAGCTTCCCGAACGAAAGCTCCTTTTAGAAGCCATGGAAAGATCTTTTATGGTGGAAGAAGTTGTGAGTCCTATCGTGATTGCGTCTATTACATGATGTCTGTGATCGTTTCTATTTTTTATTCCATCACCCAATATATTGTTAAGTCCCCACGCATTTCGAAGAAAAGCGGTGATTCTTCCTGATCTTATTGGTTGTACATGCAATTTGCTATCTGAATAATAAAGTTGGCTTAAATAGCGAGTCGCAAAACGGGTTATATATCTTGTGTCATTTAACTGTTGACTTGCGAACTCATCCCAAGCAGAGTTGTCTCCACCATTAAATACATCTTTTAATTTAAAACGTCTTAGCTTCTCAAAGTTACCAAATTTTTCTACCCGCTGAATAATTTCTTGCCAGTTTTCGGGATCATGACCATAAATTTCCCAAGGCGTGCTATTCTCTTTGATATTTCTATTCTCATCTACAAAACAAAGAGTTTTATTGTTGAAAGAATTATCGAGACAACGACTAAAAGGGATAATGTGTTCCACATCGAAGAGTGGATGAGCACCAAAAAGGTCACAAAAGCTGATGCTTTTGCCAGTGTATGGGCAAATACCTTTACATTCATCATAAAGCAATGCTTTTTCTATATCTCGACGTAAAGGGTACTGAATTTCAATTTCTTGAGTTATTTTGTGAGCTATTTTTTCTCTTTGTTTTCTTCTTTGTTCTTGTTTATTAAAAATTTCTTGTCGCTGTGCGATGTTTCGTTTAAGATCTCTTGCGAGTTCTATGCGAATGATTTCTGGTTTTCCATGTTTTTTAATTAAGTCATTTACAACTTTTCGTATTTCAGAGAGAGAACGTTGAACAATAGGATTCCTGACATTTTCAGCAGGTAAAAGCTTATCAACACCAATCTGAGAAGGCTTTTCTCCGTAGATTTTGATGATAGATGTTTGTAAAGAGAGCCCTTCTTCGAGAAGGGGAATTAGTTTAGATAAGGCTTTTCTAGAAAATGCAGAGTATCCACTTTCTAATTCTAGCTTGGCAAATTTTTCTGCTTTTTCTAAGGGAAGTTGCCATTTTTCTTGCATCCTTTTGATAAGGGCTTCTTCATTCGTATAACTCCACCAGTCTTCAAAAACTTGGGATTTGTCTTCGGGGGTTAAGGCTTCCCATTTATCGCCAAAAATTTTTATAAATTTAGGTATTGTGGAGACCCCAAGAAAATCTTTTCTAGATCCATTTTCCATGTTAAAAGAACTGCTTTTGGGCAATTTGAGAACTTTACGAGCATCATTAAACTTTAAGTTTTTTTGAAGGAGTTTTTCTATAAGCTTAGAGCGCTCTTCTTGAGCCAGTTTCCGTGTTTGCCCTTCATATTGTATTTGTGTGTCATTTATCATTTGTAACATGCGAAAATACTGTGCTGCAGGAAAGGCCATAGGTGCTCTTTTTCGGTGTGGCTCAAGCTGGCAATTCCCAATGAGATGATTAACGAGTTTAAGCGGACGTTGATAGAAAATAATTTTTTTAATACTTTCTTTAAGTTCTGGCGTCAGAATCTCAGGATAATACACGCTTTGGCGACACCAAATTTTTTCATACTCATCTTCTATCCATTGTCTTAGAATATATTGCCCCCGCCTGCGTTGCTCATGAGAATTTAAATTTGCTAAAAATTCCCCATAAGTTAAAGCGTGCATTTCTTCCATAGCTTTTCTTGTTTGAGAAAAACTGACTTTCATAACGCTTTTTTCTTTGGCTTCACCTTGGGAAATACTTTTGCGATTTGAAAGAAAACCTCGACGTTGTGCCAGGTGATAGAGGGCCCTCCCAAAGAGATGAAGTTCTATCGATTCATACAGTGCTTTTTTGCGTAGGATATAAGGGTCTTCTTTCATTAAAATAGCAAGAGGGCTTTCTAAGTCGTGAAGTTCGCCAAGAGGAAGGAGATTGTTTTTTTGTAATGTTAATAAGAGGTGCCGCATACGCCCAGTTTTTCTTTGTGTTTGTCTTCTCATGCTTCTTGCAAGGCGTCTTTCTTGGTTAAGAGGAGTTTCTTTTCCCTTGTTATCTCTTGTAATTCCCTCCGGAAAAATACGAACACCACAATTCTTTATAGAGAGAAGCTGTTCTCCTCTAACTTCCAAGAGAGCCCAGCCGATAGAATTTGTTCCTACATCTAAACCTAAAATGGTTTCTGATTGTTTAGACAAGGTTCTCCCTCCTTCATAAATTGACAAAAGTTGACTTATAGCGTTTAATTAAACAAGTGTATCTAAGCGGGGATTGTCAGACTGTTTACAGTAAGGACTTTCGTCCGTAAGGCTCCGTTTATTTCATTTTGGAAATAAACGACCTCACGCCCTCCCTGTGGGGGCGTTTTTTATTTAATATTAATATACACTAATAATATTGTATGTTCAAATTTAGAAATATTTTTTTAAATAAGCAAAAATAAACAGGGGATTTCCTTTTGCAATTTATGCAGTGGCAGTTTTTATCCAAAAATAAGGACTTCTAACCCACAATTTTATTTTCCCCCAACATTCTTTTTGCTTCCATATACCCTATTTCGATTATATTCTCAGCTTTGCTTATATCGAAAGTGTTGAAAGGGGAAAGGTCTGGCCTGATAAGAATATCGCTTTCCTCTGTCTGAAGTTTTGTAGCGGTTTCCAGCGCGATGTGGAAGGATTTGAATAGCACTTCTATAATATTCTCTGGTTTTTTTTGCTTTAATTTGCCAAAGAGATCAACGCTGATGATGAAGTTAGCTCCCATATCCTTAAGGGGTGTTATGGGGACATTTTCCACAAGTTCGCCGTCGACGAGGAGTCGATTGTCTATCTCCACAGGAATAAAAATACCTGGGATGCACGAGCTTGCCATTACGGCAGCCGCCACATTTCCACTTTTAAGCACCACTTTTTCACCGCTTGTAATATCCGTTGCTATCATCGCGAGGGGGATACAGGCTTCGTCAAAGGAAACATCTCCGAGATTGTCTGTTATGAGTTTGCCGAGTTTTTTATTTGAGAGCAGCCCGAATTGCGATAGAGAGATTCTTGAAATGTCCAGCCAGTTCAACCCTTTCAGAAGAATTGCCATTTCTTCCCAGTTTTTGCCAAAGGCGTAAAAGGCAGAGATGATTGCTCCAATGCTTGTTCCAGCGATATAGCTGATGGGGATGTTAAACTCTTCGATTGCTTTTAATACCCCGATATGAGCAGCGCCAAGAACAGCGCCTCCCCCAAGGGCTAGTCCTATTTTTTTCTTTCTCCTGAATATTCTCATGTTTTTTCTCCATGTTGTTGGTCTTTTTCACATATAAGTATACCTTAGTGAACCCTAGAAAATGATTGCGTTAGTAACCCTCTTAATGAAAGCAAAAGTCAACATAAAAAATGATCCTAATGGTCAGCCTTTTCAAAAAGATAAAAATTTATTTTTATATTCCAATAGAAATATGGTAATATATTTTCAAAGAGAGGTGGGAGGGAACATGAAACGTATTAAAATGGCCTATCCCAAAAGTAAGGGAACTCAAGAAAAGTTGATTCGATTTATCCTTGATTATCCAGATGTTGCTGCTTTTCTCGCAATTGGCGATCTCGCAGAAAAAATAGGCATAAGCACATCCTCTATTTCCCGTGCGTCAGTGGATATGGGATATTCTGGATTTCCTGAGATGCAAAAGGAGATCCAGCAACATTTGCGGCGGAGAATACTCCCTACTGAACGTATGGAAAGAGCTGTCACCAAAGACGGTAATTTCACATTTCGCGATTCCGTGCGCAACGATATTGAAAATGTTAAAAAAACTCTCTCAAGAATTCCCGACACTTTGTTTAACGATGCCGTAACTTTGCTATCGAAGGCAAATGAGGTATTTGTTGTTGGCTTGGGGACTCAGTACCCTTCAGCAATGTATTTTAGCGGTGTTATGAAACAGATTCGAGATCGTGTGACGTTGATTTCTCATGAAACAACGGAGTATTTTGACTGTTTTTCCAGAATATCCTCAAAGGACGTTCTCCTTCCTATATGTTTGCCACGTTACAGTCGTTTTACAGTTCATGCGGCACAAGAAGCTGAAAAAACCGGTTGCAAAATCATAGCGATAACAGATAGCGAGATTTCTCCTACGGGAATATTGGCGGATATTGTATTGCAAGTTGAATATGAAAGCATGAGTTTTTTCAACTCGAATGTCGCGGTTATGGCTGTTCTTAATGCTCTTGCAACATCTGTTGCTATGGAAGATTGGGAGCACGCGCGTGAGCGGGTGGGGAAATTCAGCGAAATAGCATTGAATTGGAACGCATTCTATCAAGAAAACTCTGGAGAAAGTATGGGGGAAAGATTATGAGAATAAGTGACAGAATTGCCCGTATGAAACCTTCAGCTACATCTTTAATGGCAGCAAAAGCCCGTGAAAAAAGAAGCCATGGATTTAAGGTAATTTCTTTTACAACCGGAGAACCCGATTACGATTCACCGTCAGAAGCAGTGATAGCTGCGCGGAAGGCTATGGATGAAGGACAAACACATTATCCTCCGACAAGTGGAATAGCCTCTCTTCGCGAAGCAGTAGGGGAGTATTATCGCGATCATATGGGGCTGATCTATGATCCATCGCGTGAAATTGTTGTAGGAACCGGTGCTAAGCAGTTAATTTATGAAGCGCTGGGTGCTCTTGTCAACCCAGGTGATGAAGTAATAGTTTTTCCGCCGGCATGGGTGAGCTATGTAGAGCAAATCAGGCTTTTTGAAGGTGTCCCGGTGGAAGTGGAAACGTCAGATACGAATTTCATTCCAGATATTGAGAGGACAGAAAAGGCTATAACCCCCAGGACGGTGGCAATGATCATAAATTCCCCTAACAATCCAACAGGGGCTATCTACCCAGAAGAGTGTTTGAGAGGGTTGGCTGAACTAGCTTGTAAAAAGGGCATCATGATTATTAATGATGAGATCTATGAACGGCTTGTCTTTGATCAAGAAGAATGCCCCCAGATATTGAAGGTTTGCCCTGAAGCAAGAAATTGGGTGCTGAATGTCAATGGCGTTAGCAAAGCCTTTGCAATGACGGGATGGAGGATAGGCTATGCCCTTGGTCCTGGAAAGCTCATAAAAGCGATCTCAGACTTTCAGGGTCATCTTACTTCGGGAACGAGCACCATTTCCCAATGGGCCTCTGTAGGGGCGCTGGTTAAGTCGCAAGAATACTGCGAAACCATGCGTAAAGGTTTTTTTGAACGAAGAAATCTTATTGTAGATTTGCTATCACAGATTGAATACATCAATTTTGTGAAACCTCAGGGAGCCTTTTATGTTTTTGTAGATATTTCTTCATGTCTGAAAAGAGAGAATGGTATTTATTTAGAAAATGACGTTGCTTTTTGTGAAGGACTTCTAGAACGTAAAAATGTAGCTATGGTACCGGGAACCGCATTTTTGTCTCCTGGTTTTGTACGTATTTCTTATTCCTGTTCAAAAGAAGATATTTGTGAGGGGGTGAAGCGTTTCATCGAATATTTGGAAGAAATCCATGCAGTGAATTAATATGCGCAGAATGAACGTCTCCAGTATGTATCCTGGTCAAGAAGTTGCTTTCAAAAGGAGAGTGGTCTTTATGAAGAAGATTCTTGTTGTCGTTGTTCTGATATTCCTGGTCGTTTTTTCTGGAACGGCCTTTGCTGCATATCCCACGAAACCAGTCAACATGATAGTTGCATATGCGGCTGGCGGAAGTACGGATATTCTTGCACGGATTACAGCCAAGTATCTTGAGGCTGAACTCAAGCAGCCTTTTGTAGTCGTCAATAAACCAGGTGCTGGTGGAAGTGTAGGATTTACTTCCATTGCAAAAGCTAATCCTGATGGCTACACAATAGGGCTGATCAATCTTAGCGGAGTTATCGTAAATCCTATTGTTCAACCTGATGTAGTGCGTTATAGAATTACCGATTTTGTTGGCATTGCTAATGTTGTAACTGACCCCGGCATCTTCTGCGTGAGACCAGATAGCTCGATTAAGACGTTAGAAGATCTTGTAAAAGAAGCAAAAGCTAACCCGGGAAAGTTGTCCATTTCCCACGAAGGTTTTGGCGCAGGGGACCATCTTGGTGTTGCAGAGTTCATGAAACAGGCTGGCGTAGATCTCAATCCTGTTCTTTACGAGGGGGATGCTCCTGCCAAAGCTGCTCTTCTCGGTGGCCATATCGATGTTATTGCTGTGAATGTTTCAGAAGTGGCTGAAATGGTAAAGGGTGGACAGCTACATGCATTAGCTGTACAGGATACGAAGCGTTCTGCAGAATTGCCAGATGTTCCTACCTTCTCAGAACTTGGATACCCTACCGTAATGCAAGGAACAGCGTCGCGGGGTTTCGCTGCACCCAAAGACATTCCTGCAGAAGCACTTGATATTCTGGTAGAAGCAATGAAAAAAATAGTGGCTACGCCAGAATATCAGAGCGAACTTAAAAACTTAAATATGCCTATCGATTTTATTCCTGGGGAAGAGTTTACGACGCTGTTGATAGAGCAAGATAAGCTCTGGTCCGATCTTTGGAAAACATCCCCTTGGATTAAAAAGTAGGAATAAATTCATGTTTATTCCATGATGTCAGAATAGAATCTCAAGAAACACACCGAGGGAGTAGTTCCTCCGGGGTCAACTCCCTCGGTTTCTATCTCTGGTAAGAAGGGAGAGTCAGGGATTGAAAAAAGCTGATTTTGGAGTCTCTTTCTTGATGTTTTTTGTTGGAATTGCAGCCTTGGTAAGAGCTTGGAGTTATCCTGCTCAAACAAAAATGATGCCTATTATTTATAGTGTGGCACTAATAATCCTATCTTTTCTTCTGGGAGTACGATCGATCAGAAAAGAAAAATCTTCTGAAGAAAATGTTGTACAGACAGAAGAACCGCTTTCAAGAGTCTTTTTTGTGGGGGGTATTATCTTTGCTTATATAGCATCTATCGAAATACTCGGGTTCTATTCCTCGACAATCCTTTTTTTGTTCTTGTTCATGTTTTTAATGCGTGCCGCGTCATGGCTTGTCACGACTCTCGTTTCAGTAGGGACTACAGTGGTTATCTATTTCTTTTTCGAAACCCTGCTCAACATTCCTATACCTAAAGGAATCTTTTTTTAAGGAAGGTTGAATGACGATGATGGAATATTTTATCCCAGCTTTGGGACACGTTTTTGAACCGGCATCTATTTTTATTCTTTTTGTGGGAACGATTGCGGGTCTTATTATAGGAGCTCTTCCTGGTCTTTCATCAACAATGGGAGTTGCTCTGGCCATCCCGCTAACCTTTGGCATGGATCCAAAAGTGGGATTGATGCTTCTTGGAGCAGTCTATTGCAGCTCAGTTTATGGTGGTTCTTTGACAGCTATACTTATTCGTACGCCTGGAACAGATGCATCCATAGCGACTACCTTTGACGGTTTCCCATTGACGCAGCAGGGGCTAGCGGGGAAGGCTATCGGTATTTCAACAACGGCTTCTTTAGTTGGCGGTATTATTAGCGCTATGGCTCTTCTTTGTATTGCTCCTTTTCTTGCAAAAATGGCTTTGAAATTCGGACCGTCGGAATATTTTCTTGTAGGCTTATTTGGTTTGTCAGTGATCATTAGTATCTCCACAGGGGGTTACCTGAAAGGACTTTTAATAGGGTTTTTTGGCTTGCTAATTGCAACCACAGGAATGGATAATTTTACTGGTTTCCCCCGTTTTATTTTCAACAACGATTCTTTGCTCGATGGAATACCTATTCTACCGGCCCTTATAGGCCTTTTCTCCCTTTCTCAGGCAATAAAGATATCTGTAAATGATAGGACTTCTATAATTGTTAACCCAGAGAGTCTGAAATTTTCGGACCGTATCATTCCAGAAAAAGAAGATATCAGACGTACGTGGAAGACCATGTTGCGATCTTCTGTCATTGGTGTGATAGTGGGAATAATGCCTGGAGCAGGAACAAGCATAGCAGCATTTCTTAGCTATAACGAAGCTAAAAGAGCTTCTAAAAACCCGGAGTCTTTTGGAAAAGGAAACATCGAAGGTGTAGCGGCCCCAGAAGCCGCTAACAATGCTGTAACAGGAGGATCTCTTGTCCCTGCCCTCACATTGGGTATCCCAGGTAACGCGGTAACGGCTGTTTTTATAGGGGGTCTCACTATCCAGGGTTTGATACCGGGCCCAAACCTTTTCACAAAATATGGAGAAATAACGTACACTCTTCTGGTCTCTCTATTTGTCGCAAATATAATGTTTGCGGTAATAGGATTTGCATTTGCCAAGCAGTTTGTGAAAATAGTCAAAACTCCTACTAAAGTATTGGCACCTATAATTTGTGTTTTGAGCGTTATAGGATCATATTCGATAAGAAATAATTTCCTTGATGTCTGGCTGCTTTTTGGATTCGGAGTCCTTGGTTATTTTATGGAAAGGTTTAACTTTTCACCTACCCCCATAGTTCTGGCCCTTATTCTTGGCCCTATGGTGGAAGCTGAGTTTAGGCGTACCCTTACCCTTTTTCATGGGAGCCTTGTCCCTGTTCTTTTTAGACCGATCAGTTTTTTCATTATAGTGTTAATAATCATTTCTGTTGTTTTCCCGTTGCTGAGAGACTTCAGAAAAGGAAGACAATTGACGAACGACTGGAGCGACTGATAAGGAGTGATGGCGTATATGGTGGAACTGCTTGACTGTACTCTACGGGATGGCGGCAACGTAGTAGGTGCAGGCTTCCCAAAAGAGCTTACTGAAAAAATAATGAAAGGTCTCATTGATAGCAATATAAAAGTTATAGAATACGGGCATCCTAGTGGATTAGGAGGGAACAAAGCCGGTGTAAAAAATGCGCCTTTGTCTGATGAGGAGTATCTGGAGATTGGCTCTCCTTATTTTTCACAGGCAGAGGTAGGAATGTTTTGCCAACCGAAACATGCCACTATAAGTGAGATTAAACTAGCTGCTCAGAAAGGGTTGGGATTTCTTCGCGTAGGTATAAATGCTGGGGATTCTGCAAAAGCTAAGGATTTAATTAAAGAAATAAGAGGGTGTGGAATAAAAGTACGTACAAGCCTTATGAAAGGCTACATTCTCCCTCCAGATGAACTGGCTGAGGAAGCACGTTCTCTTGAAAGATATGGTGCTCAGGCTGTAACTATAATGGATTCTGCCGGCTATATGCTTCCTGATGAAGTTAAAAAGTATGTTGAGGCTATGATAAAGAAAGTTTCAATTCCCATTGGATTTCATGGCCATAATAATCTGGGACTTGCGGTAGCAAATGGACTTGCGGCATTACAGGCCGGTGCTACTTCTATTGATTGTGGAGTAATGGGGATGGCCCGCAGCGTAGGGAATATTCCGACAGAGGTTTTTATTGCTGCCCTGCTTCGTTCTGGAGAGAGTGTGGAATATGATCTCTTTTCGCTTTTGTCCTTTATAGATAAAGACCTTGCGCAAGATCTCCAACATTGCTATCACAATCCTAATCCACCGGAGCAATTGATACTTGGTCTTTCTGGATGTCACTCAAGTTTTCTTCCCTTGTTTAAGGGAGTAGCAGAAGCGAGTTCCGTTGATCTTTATAAGCTTATAATAAATGTTTCTGCTCAGAATATGAAAGCTCCTACCAAGGAGCTTATTGAAGAATTTGCAAAGAGGTTATAAGTTAAGATGGCTTGGCCGTCTACAACAGATTTTGATCCGCCAGTTGACACTTTTTGAATTTCCTCTATAATTCTAAAGCTGGTGTTTTGAAACTTTACAAATGTATCTCTTATCCTGAGAGGTGGAGGGACTGGCCCGATGAAGCCCGGCAACCTGCCAATAGCAGCAAGGCATGGTGCCAATACCTGCAGCCTTATGGCTGGATGATAAGAGAGGAATGTGTGACTTTTTGCGTGTGAAAAGAGCCCTTCCTCTTGGAAAGGGTTCTTTTTTTATCTATATCTGTTGAATTGGAGGTTGCTAAATGGCAGACAGAAAGTTTTTGATTACGTCTGAGTCCGTAACAGAAGGACACCCTGACAAAATTGCAGACCAGATCTCTGATGGAGTTCTCGATGCGATTCTGGCAGATGACCCCATGGGGCGAGTGGCGTGTGAAACTCTTGTGACCACAGGCATGGTTATGGTGGCGGGAGAGATTAGTACATCCACATACGTGGATATTCCCAAATTGGCGAGAGATATTGTAAAAGAGATAGGGTACACCAGAGCGAAATATGGTTTCGACGGTGATACGTGTGCGGTTCTTACAGCCATAGATGAACAGTCTTCTGATATTGCCCAGGGTGTTGATACGGCCCTTGAAGTTCGATCCCATACAGAAATGGGAGAGGCTGAAGTGGCTAAGGTCGGTGCGGGTGACCAAGGCATGATGATTGGGTATGCTTGTACCGAAACTGAGGAATATTTGCCTATGCCTATCGCATTGGCCCACCGGTTGGCACGGCGTTTGGCCCTGGTTCGTAAAAATGGGACCATTCCCTATCTTCGCCCCGATGGAAAGACCCAGGTGTCTCTTGAGTATGTAGACGGTCAGGCAATTAGGGCAGAAAACCTTGTTGTGTCTGCTCAGCATCATCCAGGAGCGACAGAAGCTCAGATTCGTGGTGATATCATAGAGCACGTTATAAAGCCCGTGGTGCCAGAACACCTTTTGAGGCCTGATACGACAATTCTTGTCAACCCTACGGGACGGTTTGTCAAGGGAGGCCCTATGGCTGACACAGGGCTCACCGGCCGAAAGATTATTGTTGATACATACGGTGGCTGGGTGTCTCACGGCGGGGGTGCTTTTTCAGGCAAAGACCCCACTAAAGTAGACCGCTCCGGTGCATATATGACCCGTTACGCGGCTAAGAATATAGTCGCTGCAGGGTTAGCCGAAAAATGTATGATCCAGATCGCCTATGCTATTGGAGTGGCCGAACCTGTTTCTCTTATGGTGGATACCTTTGGAACCGGCAAGATTTCAGACGAGGCCCTTACAGATCTTATTGAACGGCATTTCGATTTCAGGCCTGCTGCTATCATTCGAGACCTCGATTTGAGGAAACCACAGTATCGCCGTCTCGCTGCCTATGGGCACATGGGGCGTATTGACCTTGACCCCCTTCCTCAATGGGAGAGAACGGACCGTGCGGATGCCTTGGCAAGAGACGCTAAAAGGCTGTAAATAACAAGATAAAGAAAAAGGGCCGGCTTTGTACCGGCCCTTAATTTTTTGTTTTTATTCTGTGGAAAAAGCGTAAACTTTCCCATCCATGCTGCCAAAGAACACTCTGCCGTCTCCCAGTGCTGGAGATGCCAGGATCTCTCTGTTTGTCTGATATTCCCAGATCATATTTCCGTCTATTGCAGAGATGGCCGCTACTTTGCCGGTAGCTGTTCCTATATAGACAATGTTATTGAAGGCTATAGGGGTCGCTTGCATGGCTCCTTCGGTTTCATAGGTCCAGAGCATCTGGCCGGTAATAGCGTCCACAGCGTGGAGAATTCCTTTCTGTGTGCCAAAGAACAGCCGGCCATCTTCTGGAGTTGCGGAAGTGGTAATAGCCGACTTGGCGTTATATTTCCATTGGGGGATAATGCCTTTTATCTTTACACAGGAGAGCAATCCGTCCCAGCTTCCAAAATAGATGAATCCCTTCCATGTGGTTGTAGCCGTATCGATGGGACCGCCAGAACCGCCACCCCACTGTCTATTGCCCGTTTTGGGATCCAGGGCGTGAAAACGGCCTATATGATCTCCTACAAAGATCAGCCCCTCATGATAGAGAGGGGTAGAGCGAAGCTCCCGCCCAGTGTCGAAAGTCCAGAGAACCACTCCTGTTTCTGGGTCAAAAGCATAGATTCTGCCGTCTGCGCTGCCAGCAAAAAGACGTTCTGCTCCATATATGGGAGAGCCCCATATAGCGCCGGGAGCCAGGTCCAGGCCGAGAAGAGTTTGCCAGAGCAAATTGCCTGAAGATCTTTCAATGGCAAAGACACGTCCATCTGTTCCCCCTACAAAAATAGTTTTTTCATTCATAGCGGCGGCGCCATTAATGGAAGTTCCAGCATCATACTGCCATATCAGTTCGCCTGTTTCGGCATTAAGAGCGTAGACTGCTCCCCCCTGATCTCCTATATATACAACACCTTTATCATAGGTTGGAGTTCCGGTAAGGGGCATCCCTGCTTCAAATTGCCAAAGCGGCTCTTTCTCTGCTGCTAGACCTGGAAGGGTGAAGACAAGCAGAAAAAATATGGCAAGCATAAGTATGTGGTTTTTTCTCATTACTCAGCACTCCTTTCTAAAATTTTGTCAATATGTCCTTTTCTATTCTATCTCAGTCAACGAGAAAAGAAACATGGTATTTTAGCCAATCTTTATTTTGTTGTTGCATGAAGGTCAAAACAATGGTAATAATTATTATTACTAAGTATAATAGGCTTATTCTATTTAAGTGAGGTGTTTGTGTTGAAAGGTTTTAATTCCCTTCTCATGTCACGTCTGGGCCCCATTATTACAGGTGGAGTGGTAGGTCTTCTGGCTGCTCTACTCGTTCGGTGGGGGAATCCGGGAAACATGGGAATCTGCGTCGCTTGTTTCACCAGAGATATTGCCGGAGCTCTCGGTTTGCACAGGGCTGCGGTTGTTCAATATCTTCGCCCTGAAATAGCTGGTTTTATTCTTGGTTCGTTTGTTTCTGCTCTTGTGTATCGTGAGTATGTTCCCCGAAGTGGTTCAGCTCCTGTCATTCGATTCTTTTTAGGAATGTTCGCCATGATCGGGGCCCTTGTCTTCCTTGGTTGCCCCTGGCGTGCCTATCTTCGTCTTGCCGGCGGAGACTGGAATGCTATTGCAGGTATTGCGGGATTGGTTGCGGGTATAGGCATTGGAATTGTTTTTCTGTGGAAGGGATTCAGCCTGGGACGTTCTTATGAAGCTCCCAAGGGGACTGGTTACTTTATGCCAGTAGCTGCTATTGCGCTGCTTGTTCTTGTGATCATGGCTCCTGCCTTTGGCAAAGATGGGACTGGTCCCATCTTTTTCTCAGAGAGCGGTCCTGGCTCCGCTCACGCTCCCATAATCATTTCCCTCATCGTTGGCCTGCTTGTGGGCTGGATGGCTCAGAGAAGCCGTTTTTGCACCGTAGGAGCTATCCGTGACCTTGTCATGGTGCGGGATTCTCACCTTTTCAATGGCGTTTTAGCCTTTATTGTTATAGCTTTTGCAACGAATATTGTTATTGGCAAGTTTCATCCTGGCTTTGAAGGTCAGCCTATAGCCCATACCAATACTCTCTGGAATTTCATGGGGATGGTGCTTTCAGGATTGGCCTTTACTTTAGCTGGCGGTTGTCCTGGCCGTCAGTTGATTATGAGCGGCGAAGGTGACGGCGATGCGGCAGTCTTTGTGTTTGGCATGCTTGTGGGAGCGGCTGTGAGCCATAATTTCAGTTTGGCGAGTTCTGGAGCAGGCCCAGCTGCCTTTGGCCCTTCAGCAACAATAGTGGGTCTGGTTTTTTGTTTGGCCGTTGGCTTGATCATGAGGCAGCGTCTTAATTAGGAGGCATGGATAATGAGTGAGTCAATTATTGTGGATGCACGAGGCCTTTCTTGTCCTCAACCTGTGCTGGAAACCCGAAAAGCCCTTAAAGATCTTTCTGGAGGGCAAGTTGAAATTCTTGTTGATACAGTAACATCTCGAGAAAATGTTGCCCGTTTCGCACGGAGCCAAAAATGGGATGTGGCAATTGAGCAGTATGAGGGTGGATATAAGGTTGTTTTAACAAAATAGCGAAACTGTTGTGTCGAATATGAAGGCTGTCAGAAGAATTTTCTTCTTTTGGCAGCCTTTTTGATTTATTTTCTTGAAGGTTATCTCCTTTTTGAGATAGAATAAACAAGCTTGTTTTAAAATGAGACAAGATCAATGTATATAAAGAGGAGAGATGTTGTTGAGCCGTTCCATTCCAGTTTTAAAAATAGGGAAATATCAACCGCGTTATCCCCTGATCCAGGGGGGTATGGGCGTTGGCATATCCGGTCCTAATCTGGCTGGAAATGTGGCGCTACATGGAGGGGTCGGCACCATAGCCAGTGTAGGGCTGGCCTGTAATCAGCCTTACTACACGGGGCGCAACTATTTTGAGGCGAATCAGAGAGCCGTACGAGAAGGTTTGATCAAGGCTCGTGAGATTGCCGGCGAAAAAGGAGTTCTCGCTGTAAACTGTATGGTTGCCCTGACCGATTATGAACTTCACGTGCGCTCAGCCTGTGAGGGCGGGGTGAATATCATTATTTCCGGAGCCGGATTGCCTATCAAGCTTCCCGACTATACGAAAGATTTTCCAGAAGTGGCTCTTGTTCCTATCGTAAGTTCTGCGAAAGCAGCCAGCCTCATCGCCCGGCGATGGGAAAGGCTCTACAATCGCTTGCCTGATGGGTTTGTGGTTGAAACACCGCTGTATGCCGGCGGCCATCTTGGCGTAACAAAGATGGAGCAGGTTGAAAATGAAGAGTTCTCTCTTGAGAAAGTTGTACCAGAGGTTGTTGAGTATGTGGAGAAAGAGCTAAAAACCCCGACCCCAGTTATTGCAGCGGGAGGAATATGGACTCGCGAAGATATTGAGCATGCTTTTGACCTTGGAGCCAGTGGCGTGCAGATGGGAACCCGTTTTGCCTGCACCTATGAGGGAGACGCATCAGATCGTTTCAAGCAGGCCTATATTGATGCAACAGAAGAAGATGTGGTGATCATCCAGAGCCCGGCCGGCCTTCCAGGTCGTGCCCTGCGGTCTCCCTTTATAGATAAGTATTTGCGTGAAGGCACCGTTGGAAACAAGCCCTGCATTGCAAACTGCCTGACCCATTGCCGATATCGAACTGAGCGGAAGACTTTCTGTATCGCACAGGCCCTTATCGATGCTTTTTTCGGTAATTGGGAAGAAGGGTTATTCTTCTGCGGTACAAATGTAACGAGAATTACCAAAAAAGAATACGTAGCGGATATTATTGCAGAACTATTTGGTCCGCAAGAGAATAAGTAAAATTTCTTTTTCTCTGTAAAAAGACTATGAGATAATAATGAGCGGGCTGAAAAGCCCGCCTTTTATTATCCGGGAGTGATGAGAAGATGAAAAAGACATGGCCCGCAAGGTTGCCAAGGGCGTGGATTTTGTTGCTTTTAATGTCTATATTCATGGCTTTGCCCACTGCAGGCTGTGGTGCGGTGTTGCCCTTGCCAGGCTCAGTGCCTTTGAGCAGCAGCGGTGAGGGAGTTGCTCAGGAGGAGTCTTTTTTCACTCCAGAAAAGATAAAGCAGCGTATTGTTGAAATAGAGAAAACCATAGAAACTCTTCAGTCTTCCCAGCCTCTGCTTACTTCTGAGCAGGTGGGGCTAACAGAAGGGTAAATAAACAGTCGACTGAAAGGGCTTGAATCCCTTATCGCTCTCTATCAGCGGTATCTTTCTGTTGCTGAACGGGCAAAAAAAACGCAGAGTGATTTTGAGAAGCAGAAGGCGGAAAGTCAAAAGGATATAGCCGCCCTTGTTCCAGACAATCCCCCCTACTCTCTGAGCTTCTACGAAAACTACCGAGGTCGTCTTGAGACTCTATCTCAGGAAATAGATACAGGGACCTACGCCATCCGCCTGTCTGAGAGTGCCATTGTTTCCCTTAAAGAAAAAATTCGCCAGAATGAACAGCATTTAGCCATGCTGAAAGAGGAACAAACTCCCTCAAAATTCTCAGAATGGGTTCAACAGGAAGTGGAACTAGAAACCGAGAAGAACCGTCTTTCCCTTGCCTTTCGTGAAAAGAATGTGGAAGAAAGCCGTCTTCGTTTCGATATGCTCGAAATGGAACGGAAAAATGTAACCGAAGGGATGAAGTGGATTGCCCAGCATTTGCAATATGATGAAGCAGACCTTAAGCGTCAGGTGTCCTTGATCAAGGAGAGAGAAAGGCAGCTTCAGGAACAGGCAGAGACCCTTCGCCAAGAATCAGAGAAGGCGAGGGAGGAGTTTATGAATGCCCAGGCAAGGGCCGAGTCGGCATCGGATGCTGAGAATCTTTCATTATATCGTGCCCAGCAAAGCGAAAAAGAAACGTGGTACGTCTATTATCAGGCTGCCATGGACCAGGCGGAACAGGCACAGGTATGGGCGGAAGAGACGCGGGAAATTTGGGAAACACGCTATTCCCTCCTCGAAAAAAAATTACTTACGGCAGAGCTGATAAAAAGACGTACTGAAACAGAGATGCGAAAAAAGGATCTCGACAACGTCCTGCTAGGGTTGCAGAAGATGCAGGTCTCATTGCAATCAAGGCTGCTGACCCTCGATAGCTCTATGGCATCGGAAAGCGAGTCCTCTCCTCTATATCGCGTACTGCGGCAGGAGAGCGAAGGGTTGAAAAAACAGATAGAACTCAATGGGCAATATATGACGAGCCTGCTGAGCATCTCTATGCTTAACACCCGATTGCTTGAAGAGCTTGAATCACTGTTATCGTCAGTAACCATTACTGAAAAGGTTTCGGTGGCCAGCCTTGAGCGGCTGCGAGCCTTTTTAAATTTTCAGCTCTGGTCGGGTGACGGGTTCTCTGTTTCTGTTAAGAAGTTGATTTTAGCCGTTATTATCGTACTCCTTGGATTTATAGCCAGCAGAAAAGCGACAAAGGGCGTCAAGCAGTATCTCTTCCGTCGCTTTGAAATGGATCCTACAGCAGCCATGGCTATACAGAAGGGTCTTTTTGCTATCCTTGTATTCATATGTATTCTTGCGGCTCTCGATATGGTCAACATCCCATTGACGGCCTTTGCCTTCTTGGGTGGTGCCCTTGCTCTCGGTGTTGGTATCGGGGCTCAGAATATATTTAGCAACCTCATAAGCGGTCTCATCCTGTTTTTCAGTAAACCCTTCAGAGTTCACGATATTGTTGAGATCGAAGACATTGTGGGAACAGTTGAGGAGATAGAATCCCGTTCCACCCGAATTCGCACATTTGATAATGTGGACGTTCTTGTACCCAACCGATATTTTCTCGAGAATCGTATTGTGAACTGGACGCGCACCGATCAGGTCATTCGCGGCAAAGTGAAAGTGGGGGTGGCCTACGGCTCGCCAGCCAGGGAGGTGGAGCGGCTACTCCTCGTAGCGGCTTCCTCCCACAAAGATATTCTTACTATGCCTGAACCCTACGTTATTTTCAATGATTTTGGTTCAAGCTCCCTTGATTTCGATCTTTACTTTTGGGTGGATATGAGAAAAGCATCTCGTTTTGTAGCTCAGAGTGATCTTCGGTATAAGATTATAGAGCTTTTTGAAGAACGTAATATAACAATAGCCTTTCCCCAGCTGGATATTCACTTTGATAAAGATGTTTCTCATAATATGGCCATTGTCAACCACCCACAAGGCAAGGAGGCGTCAAGGGAATGACCCATCCCCCCTCTCCAGAGAGACTTTTCTCTTTGTGTATTGACCTGGCTTCTATACCAAGCGTAACGGGGCTTCCCGGAAGGGAAAATGAGGCAGCTTACTCTATATATCGGTGGCTGGGCGACCTGCCCTATTTTCATGAGCGGCCAGAGAATATTTTTTTAATTCCCGTACAGAACGATGGGCTCAAACGACATTGTATAGCTGCCCTTGTGGAGGCCGATCCTCCATGCAAGGAGACAATTATTATCACTGGACATTTTGATGTGGTGGATGCGAAGGGATATGGTTCACTGGAATCCCTGGCCTTTCAGCCCCAAAACTATACAGAGCGGTTGAAGAAAGAGGCACTTCCCAAAGATGCTCGCGCAGACCTCGAAAGCGGACAGTACCTTTTTGGCCGGGGCATGGCCGATATGAAATATGGCCTGGCCCTGGAAATGGCTTGTATGGAGAAATTCTCGGAGAGCCCTGAAAAAATGCAGGCGAACCTGCTTTTTCTGGCTGTTTGCGATGAAGAGGGGATGTCTGCCGGAATGCGAAGCGCAGTACCCTGGCTCAGGGGGCTTCAAAAAAAGAAAAACCTGGAATATCTTGTCTGCATCAATACGGAACCCTCAGTGGGGGAGTCAGCGGAGAGGGGTTACCTTTATTTAGGAACCATCGGAAAAATAATGCCCCTTTTCTTCTGTGTTGGAAGAGAAGCCCATGTGGGGGAATATTTTAAGGGCATCAGCGCGCCTCTAATAGCGTCGTGCCTTATGACGCTTGTTGAGGGAGATGCTGAAAGCGCGGACAGGTGGAAAGACAGAGTTTTTCCTCCAATGGCGTGTTTAAAACTAGCCGATCTCAGAGAACAGTATGCCGTTACTTTACCGGAGATGGCGGTGGTCTTCTTTAATAGTCTGGTAGTGCAGAAAACACCCGGTCAAGTTCTCGAGTATATGAATAAGAGAGCAGAAGAGGCCTTATCGAGGGCTCTTGCCCTTAGGGAGGGCGAGAGGCAAAAACTGTCTTTCAGTTTCGATCAAGAAGAAAAAGAGCAAGGTGTAGTTCTGACCATTCAAGAGCTTATTCAAGATGTGGCCGGGCAAAAGGGTTGTTTGCCTCAGGATGTGCTGGGACCGATCCTTTCAGGAATCCATTCTGGAAAAACCATACATGATCGTGGAATAGAAGCAGTTCGCCTTCTTTTGCGGGAATCGAACAGACGAGGTCCCCTTATCATTACGGGTTTTCTCCCGCCGTGGTATCCTCCCCGGTGCAACAGGGATGCAAGCCGGGGAGATAGGGTCATACGCATGGTAGCCCAGGAAATTGTGGAGGAGAGCGCAGATTTAACCGAAGAACCCCTGGAGATAAAAGAGGTCTTTGAAGGGATAATGGACCTCAGCTACATGGGGTTTCAGGGAGAAGAACATGATATGGAGGCCGTTGCCGCAAATATGCCTCTATGGGGAGCGGATTATCATTTCCCCGCAGAAGATTTGCTTTCTCTGGATGTGCCCGTGATGAATCTTGGGCCTATTGGAAAAGATGTCCATCAGTATACAGAACGAATTAATCTCTCTTATGCTCTTCACGTGCTTCCACCCCTTTTTGTGAAGGCTATAGAGAGAATTCCAAAGGTCTACAGGTCTCTTTTATATTGAGGCCGCTCTTCTTTACTTTAGCTTTTGAAAAACCGCATTATGTACATGATTCCCAGCACAAGGGCCAGGAGAAGATGTAGAAAGAGTCAGGGTGGGCATCGCCCGATCCATTTCTTCCATGTCATGGCATGTTCCTCACTTTAGGGAACGAGATTATTGCGCAGGTGAACCAGAAAATCCTGTACGTTGGTAACGATAGGTGTTACGGACAGGCTTCCCCTGTCGCGGAGTTTGTTCACTGCAAATTCTGAAACGTCAATGGAGTAGAAGTATACAGGCCGGATGCGCCCTTCCCTATTGACATAACAGGGAGTGATATTTCCAGTGGCAATAGTGTGGAGCTGAGTAGCCAGGGCTATGACGGTGGTAGCTTTTTTTGTACAGGCTCTCATGGCATCCTGAGCGTCGTAGACATTGCCAATAACGGTTGGCAGCGGGCCGTCGTCACGGATAGATCCGGCAAGGATTACCGGGATGCCTTTTTTTATGGCTGAATACATAACGCCGTCATTAATATTTTCCTCTTCTATGAATTTTTCAATGGAACCGTATTGCAAAACAGTGTTTATAAGATCAAGATGGTGATAATGGCCGAGGGGACGCTGTTCCTGGGTATAGATATCTTGTCCCAAGGCCGTTCTCTTCATGCTTCCTTCCAGATCGTGGGTTGCCATGGCGTTTCCGGAGAGTAGCGCATGGGCATATCCGTGTTCGATAAGTTCAGATAGAGCCTTTTTGGAGTCGTGATCGAATATCACAGCTGGGCCAAGGACCCAGATAATATAACCGTGGTCACGCTCGTATCGCATGAGTTCGTAAAGGTTGTCGTAATCCCGGGAATAGGCCGTTTCACGGGAACGCCCGGTGCGGAAAGAAAAGACGTCGCCGCTTTCTTCGGGCATGGCAAAGGGGGTTGCATGGAGGTAAATTCCGTAACGGCCATCTTCTGAGCGGCCTACGATGACTTTGTCCCCTACATGAAGATTACGAAACTCGACAGCTTCGATTATTCCCTCGTTTCGCACGACAGGAACACAGTCCATGCGACTTTCCCTTACAAGGGACCATTGGCTGTTGACTTTAAAATATTCAGGATAAATAGATAAGGCATGATAACCTGGTGGTGCTACTCCTTCCGCTTCAACTTTGCATATTCCCGCATCAGGAGCTGAAACAAAAGGCTCTTTATCGAAGTTTGGTTCGACATATATTGGCAACTGAAAAGCCATTTCATATTCCTCCTCAAGATGATTATGTAAAATAAGCAAAATTGCTACAATTTCTGATTGCATCACTTAATGCTTTGTCTGTACAATGAACATACTGATTATAACCTATATCATAAATCATTTAGGAGGTGGTAGGTGGTGAAAAGAGGCAATATATGGCGTAAGGGGCTTATAGGTTTTTTATTCGTGGCTCTTTTAATTGGAGTTGTGGGTGTTACCCCTATATCAGCGCAAGAAAAACCTATAAAAATTGGGTACCTGGCGGCATTGACCGGCGACTGGGCAGCCTATGGCCAGACCGAAGAAAAATCCGCAAAGCTGGCTGTTGATGAGATCAATGCTAAAGGCGGGGTGCTGGGAAGAAAGATAGAACTCGTAGTGTACGATTTTAGAACCCGGGCAGAAGATGCTGTGAACGCAGTGCGGCGTATGATTGAAGAAGATAAGGTTGTCGCTCTTGTCGGTGCGAACGGCAGCGGAATAAATATTGCTACGGCTCCGCTGGTCAACAGATATGGCGTGGCTCAGATCGGAACTGTTTCTACCAACCCCCTGGTGACTGTAGATGAAAAAGGTAATGTTCGTCCCTTTTCCTTCAGAATATGTTTCACTGATCCCTACCAAGGCAAGCTCATTGCGTATTTTGCAGCGAAAGAACTTGGAAGAATGAACGCGGCGATTCTTTACGACGTAGGAAACGATTATTCCCATGGCCTTCGGGAGTTCTTCATGGCGAGCTACGGTGGATATGGAGGAACCGTGGTGGCAGACCTCGGCTTTAGAGGAGGTCAGGATGTGGACTTCAGGGCTCAGCTTACGGAAATTCGCGACAAAAAAGCAGATGTGCTGATCCTCCCCAATATGGGAAAGGAAATGGCCCTTATTATGAAACAGGCACGTGAACTTGGCATGAACGAAATTGTTTTTGTTGGCGGTGACGGATACGGCGAATTTATGTGGGAGATCGCAGGGGACGCAATGGAAAATTCCTACTGGATCAACCACGTAGCACCGGAAGACCCAGCCATGCAGCTTTTCTTCAAAGCATACAAAGAGAAATGGAATGATGAATGTAAGGAGTTTGTAAACGGTGTACTTGGCTATGATTCCGTCTACTGGCTTGTGGACGCTATCGCCCGCGCAGGCAGCGACGATCCCAAGGCTATCCGTGACGCTCTTGCCGCTACATCTAATCTTGCCCTTCACCATGCTACTATTACTATAGATCCAGCAAACAATACGCCGAAGGATAAAGATGGCGTTGTATTGGTGGCCAAAGAAGGCAGAGGGCAATTCTACAAGAAGATTAAACCTTAAAAAACAAAACACAGGTCAGGCAATACGAGGCGGAGGGGTTGTTTCCGCCTCGTATTCTCAGGAAAGAGGTGAGATCATAGGTGGCCACTTTTTTGCAGCAAGTGATTAACGGACTTTCCCTTGGTTCTGTGTATGCCCTCATTGCCGTTGGTTACTCTCTTGTTTATTCCGTATTGCTTTTTTCAAATTTTGCCCACGGCGGGTTTCTTGTGATCGGAGGGTACATTTGTTATGGGGCCTTGAAATCTATGGGGGTCAATATCTGGCTGGCTGGCATGCTTTCTCTTGCGGGAGCTGGCATAGCAGCGGCTTTGACGGAGAGGATAGCCTATAAGCCCATCCGTGAGCGGACCAATGTAACCCTTTATTTGCTCATTGCTTCTATGGGCATGAGTATTGTAATTGAAAATATTTTTGTTATCGTAGCCGGCGGGCGTTTCAGAGCCCTCCCCCCGGTGATACCCACCTACCCAGTTCAATTGTTCGGTCTTGCTACCACGAGTGCTTTCGATCTCCTTTCCTTTCTCATAGCCCTTATTGCTCTTGGATGTCTTCAGTTATTTCTTTCCAGAACGAAGTGGGGGCTTGCTATTCGGGCGGCAGCCTGCGATCTGCGTACGGCTGGCCTTATGGGTGTAAATGTTAACCTTCTTATTTCTATTGTCTTTTTTACCGCCGGAGCCTTGGCGGCTATTGGGGGAATATTTCTTTCAGTTCGGTATACTCTCTATCCCCAGCTAGGGGCCATTACCATCAAAGCCTTTGTCGCCGCAGTTATTGGAGGGTTAGGGTCTCTTCCCGGCGCAGTCGTGGGGAGCCTGATTCTTGGTTTGGCGGAAATGCTGGCTGCTGGTTTTATTTCGAGCCAAATGAGGGATCTAGTGGTTTTCTCATTGCTTGTCATCACTTTGCTTATCAAGCCCTCAGGTCTTTTTGGCAAGCAAATGAGCGAAAAGATATAGGTGTTTCCCCATGTCTGGATATACTGAGGGAATCATAACGCTTTTGTGCATTAACGCTATTGCTGCTATGGGAGTTTCTCTTCTCACTGGTTTTACTGGCATTTTTTCCCTGGGGCATGCGGCCTACATGGCTCTTGGCGCCTATACCTCTGCCATTCTGACAGTGCATTATGGGGTACACTGGCTGCCGGCTATACTCCTTGGCGGCGGAGTAGCGGTTATAGTGGCTTATGGTATAGGAATTCCGACCCTTCGGCTTATGGGCGACTATTTTGCCATTGCTTCCATAGGTTTGGGAGAAGCGATTCGTCTTATCCTCGAAAACTGGCAGTCGCTAACTCGTGGAGCCCGGGGGTATCCCGGCATTGAACCCTATACGACATTGCCGGTAGCCCTGACTTTTTTTGTCATCATGGCCCTCTGCATGTTCAATCTGATCAATAGCCGGTATGGACGAGCCTTTAAAGCCTGTCGCGATGACTATGTGGCGGCCTCATTGCTTGGTTTCCATACAGCCAGGCTGCGGGTGCTCAGCCTGATGATCTCCGCTTTTTATTGTGGAGTGGCCGGAGCTCTTCTTGCCGGTTTTCTTTCTTTTATACAACCCATTATGTTCGATATGCTGAAGTCCACAGAGTTAACGGCCGTGGTGGTTTTTGGAGGCCTTGGATCTATGGCCGGGACCATGGTAGGAACTCTCGTAATAACTCTGGTTACCGAGCTTTTCAGGCCTATTTCGCAATATCGAATGCTTATTTACGGGGCCGTTCTCGTAATCATTATGGTGATTCGCCCCGAGGGTATTATGGGTGGACTCAATGGCGGGGGGCTACTGAACAAGATTTTCAGGAGGAAAGATAATGGCGGCACTGCTTGAGCTGAACGGAGTGGATAAATTCTTTGGCGGAGTCCATGCTGTTCAGAGTATGAGTTTTGCTTTGAACGAAAAAGAGATTGTTGGTCTCATCGGCCCAAACGGCGCGGGGAAAACAACAATTTTCAATGTGGTAACGGGTGTCTATGATCCTGATGGGGGCCGGATACTTTTCGATGGGGAAGATATTACCCCTCTCAAGACCTACGAAGTGATTCGAAAAGGGATCGCGCGGACTTTTCAGAATTTGCGGCTCTTCCCCCGTTCTTCAGTTCTTGAGAACGTTATGACAGCAGCACAACAGCATGAAGCCTATTCTTTTGTAGAGGCTGTGACTCATTTTGGCAAGTGGAGGATGAAAGAAACATCCATACGGGATCGAAGTATGGAATTGCTCAACCGAGTAGGCCTTGCGGATCGGGCCCTTCAACCTGCAGGGACCCTGCCCTATGGGTATCAGCGCCGTCTTGAGATAGCACGGGCCCTGGCCCTTGATCCCCGTTTGTTGCTTCTTGACGAACCGGCAGCAGGAATGAATCCTGAAGAAGTTATGGCGTTGAACGAGCTTATAAAGTCTATTCATATGGAATTCCAGCTAGCCATTCTCGTGATAGAACATCATATGGACCTGGTGATGGAAATTTGCCCCCGGATCATCTGCATGAACTTCGGGGCGAAGATCGCGGAGGGGTCCCCTGAGGAGATACAGGCCAATTCTGAAGTATTAAAAGCCTATCTGGGAGAGGAGGACGAAGAATGAGCGATGTAGAAAATATCCTCCTGGACGTGCAGAACCTTCAAGTAAGCTATGGTGCCATTCGCGCTCTTCGCGGCATTTCACTTCAGGTTAAAGAAGGCGAAATAGTCTGTGTCATTGGGGCTAATGGCGCGGGAAAATCAACGTTGATGAACGCACTTATGAGCGAAGTTCGCAGGGAAAAAGGGCTCATTAATTTTTCGGGAGCGCCTTTGGCCCAGCGAAGTTATGATGTGGTGAAACAGGGCATATCCCTCGTCCCGGAGGGGCGGCGGGTATTCGCCCCTCTCACCGTCTACGAAAATTTGATGATGGGGGCTTTTCCCCGTAAGGAGCCGGAAAAGGTGAAACAGGACCTTCAGTGGGTCTTCTCCCTCTTCCCTCGCCTTGAAGAGCGGCGTGACCAATATGCCGGAACTCTCTCAGGGGGTGAACAGCAGATGCTGGCCATCGGACGGGCCCTTATGTCCCGCCCCCGCCTTTTGCTTTTAGATGAGCCTTCTCTGGGCCTTGCCCCTATTATCATTAGGGATATTTTTAAGGAGCTCCGCCGGATAAACTCTGAGGGAGTTACCATTTTACTGGTTGAGCAAAATGCCCGACAGGCTCTGTTGCTTTCCCACCGAGGCTATGTGCTGCAGACAGGAAGCATTATTATGGCAGGAACATCAGAAGATTTGCTGAATAGCGCAGATATCAGGAATGCCTATTTAGGAGCGGGACGAAAAAAGGGCCTTCTGTAGTTTGCTATGAATTTGCAGGAAGGCTTTATTTATAAGATTCAGGAGCCAATCTTTGTAGAGAGGAGAGGCTCCTGATTTTTTTACTGAAAGCAGATTACCCTTTGCGATTGTTCAGAAAGACTTCAAACTGTTTGAGGGCTTCTGAAAAGGTGGCTCGCCCGAACCCCACCCTAAAACGATTTTCCTTTGATCCGAATAGAGTGCCGGGTATTATTAATACTCCGTATTGATCTATAGCCTCCTGACAAAAGGCCTCTATAGGGTTGTTCCCTTTCAGGGCGGGGAAGGCTATAGACCCTCCCTTGGGAGGAACCCAGTGGAGAAGGTCATCATGTTTGTGGAAAAGGGTTTCAATTTCTTCAAGGTTGCTTGCTATAAGAGCCCTGTTCCGCTGCAGGATTTTTTCTTTTGCCCGAAGGCTCATGAGAGAAAGAATTTCAGAAGGAGAACTTCCGCAAATAGTGGTGTAGTCTTTCAACTGGGCTGTAATATTGAGGATCTCACGGTCCTGAGCTGCTAGCCATCCCATTCGCAGCCCTGGAAGGCCAAAAGCCTTGGAAAGTCCGCCTAGTGTAACAGCTTTTTCATAAACAGTGCATGCAGAAGGAAGACGGGACATTTCGTCAAACTCAAGGAATCGATACATTTCATCAGAGAAAAGATAGAGATCGTGGCGAGATGCTATATCCACTATTTTAAGAAAATCTTTTTTCTCTGGCAGATACCCCGTTGGATTGTGGGGAAAATTCACGACGATCATTTTTGTTGCGGGTCTGATCATCCCTTCTAGTTCATCAAGGTCTAGGGTCCACTCCCCATTTTTTTCCTTTACAGACCAATAGGAGACTTCGCAGCCCATCCCTTCCGGGATGGAATAAAGGGACTGATAGGCTGGAGAGATGGCTATAACATGATCTCCAGGTTCGAGTATTCCGTTGAAAGCCAAAAATATTCCTTCTTCTGGAACGGCAAGCAGCACATCTTCCTTCGAGAGACCAGTATAGAGAGCGGCTATTTCTTCTCTCAGTAGAGGGTGTCCCAAGGATTCCGTGTATCCGAGCCGGAGGTTTTTCCAGAGGGAAAGACTTTCAGTATCGGCCATTTGCAATAGTTCGGAGAGAGAAAAGCTCTCGCAATCCGATGGGCAAAGTAGAAACTCGGTTTTAAATTCGTAGCGGGCGAAATAGCGTTCAATTTTAAAAGCTGGCAGTTTCATGGTGTCTTCCTCCTCATTCTTTTAACCGCCCCCTACCGGTGGAAAAATATTGACCACGTCTTCGTCACAAAGAGGTGTATCAAGACCGTTAAGATGGGCTATATGTTTGCCATTGACCATAATAATAGTACCTGCCATAAGACGGTGGGGAACTTCGTTGCTTGACCAGATCCATTTATCAAAGGGTTCTCCGAAACGGTTAGAAAAGTCCTCCAAGAGCTGCCTGATGGTGGCAGGAGCTTTCATGTCAAATTCTTTTTCTCCAGTAGCATAAATAAGAAAGGCATGGACACGGAGCTTCATGGGCAGTCCTCCTCCTTTTTAATTGTCTGCTTCAGCCTTATTATCTTTTTTCGCCTGAAAGAATGCAAATAGCAGCTGTTTTATTCTTGACAAATCCAGTAGGGTATAGTATGAATACTTATAATGCAAGCTTATAAAAAGAAGGTGAAACGTAATGAAACTGTCTACAAAGACACGATATGGGCTCAGGGCGTTGCTAGAGCTTGCCCGTCAGTATGATGGCCGTACACCGCTGAGCATAACAGATATTGCATCGAAAGAAAACATTTCAGAGCGTTATCTCGAACAGCTTTTTTTGAAGCTGCGGAGAGATGGGCTTATTGAGAGTGTTCGTGGTCCTCAAGGAGGATACCTCCTCAGCAGGGCTCCCATGGAAATTACTGTTGCTGAGGTTGTGGAGGTTCTGGAGGGAAACATTCAGATAGCTGATTGTCTCGAAGGACCGGAGTGCATGAGAGAGAGTGCGTGCCCGGCCAGGAAGCTCTGGCTGAGGCTGCGCGACAGTATTGATAATGTATTGGTCTCAACAACGCTGAAAGATCTTATAGAAGATCATGATCTTCAGAAATAGTTTGAGAGAAAGGCAGGCTATTAATATGATGCGACAGGTCTATATGGATCATGCGGCTACTACTCCAGTGGCTTCCGAAGTTCTCAAAGAGATGATGCCCTATTTCACTGAGTCTTTTGGGAACCCTTCATCTCTTTATACGCTGGGACAGCAGAACAAAGAGGTTGTGAGAGCTGCCCGCGAAAAGGTTGCCGAGGTGCTGAACGCATCGCCCGATGAGATATATTTTACGAGCGGCGGTACAGAATCGGATAATTGGGCTTTGAAAGGAGTGGCTTTTACCTATCGAAATAAAGGGAATCACATTATCACAACAAAAATAGAACATCACGCGGTGCTTCATTCAGCAGAGTATCTTGCTGGCCTTGGCTATGATATTACCTACCTCGGCGTAGATGAAGAGGGTCGTGTCTCTGTAGATGATGTAAGAAAGGCCATCACAGAGAAGACGGTTCTTGTTTCGGTGATGTTTGCAAACAACGAGATAGGGACCATTCAGCCCATTGCCGAGATCGGAAGGCTATGCCGGGAAAAGGGCGTGCTCTTTCACACAGACGCTGTTCAGGCGGTAGCTCACATACCTATTGATGTGAAAGCCATGGATATTGACCTGCTCTCTCTTTCAGCCCATAAATTTTACGGCCCCAAGGGAACGGGCGTCATGTATATTCGGAAAGGCGTAAAGCTCGATAACTTTATCCATGGAGGCGGCCAGGAAAAAGGCCGCAGGGCCACAACTGAGAATGTGGCAGGCATTGTGGGCCTGGGCATCGCCATAGAGCGGGCAGCAGGGAAGATAAGCTCGGAAAAAAGTCGTCTTACCGCTTTGAGGGATGGTTTAATAGAAGAAATCATGGCTCGGATCCCTTATGCAAAACTCAATGGTGCAGCGGGGGATGGCAGGCTGCCCAATAATGTGAATGTAAGCCTAATAGGGGTAGAAGGTGAGACACTTCTCATGGATCTTGACATGTTCGGCATAGCGGCGTCTACAGGAAGCGCCTGTTCTTCCGGTTCCCTCGATCCATCCCATGTGCTTATGGCAATAGGGCTGACCCACGAACAGGCTCACGGTTCCCTTCGTCTCACCCTTGGGGAATCCACCACAGAAGAAGATGTGGCCTATGTTGTTGAAAAACTTGCAGGAATAGTAGAGCGGCGTAGAAACATGTCGCCTTTATGGGAAGATTTTCTGAAGGCAGAGGAAAGGAGCGAGAAGAATGCTCTATAGTGAAATAGTAATGGATCACTTTCAGAATCCCCGCAATGTGGGAGAGATAAAGGATGCAGACGGCGTTGGGGAAGCGGGAAACCCAAGATGCGGCGATATTATGAAGATATATATCAAGGTTGAGAATGACCATATTGTGGATATTAAGTTTAAGACCTTCGGCTGCGCGTCAGCCATCGCTTCTTCAAGTATGGCCACAGAGCTTGTAATGGGAAAGACTATAGAGGAAGCATGGAATATAACGAACAGCGCTGTGGCGAAAGCTCTTGATGGACTTCCACCGATAAAAATGCATTGCTCTGTACTGGCAGAGGAGGCCATTCATGGGGCAATAAACGACTATCGCCGGCGTCAGGGCCTTGAACCCTGGGAAGACAAAAGCCATGATGAACTGGTGGACGAGCACTCCCACCACTTCCATCATCAGGGATAACAATGATTCCCCGCCGTTATGACCGGAACATAGCAAGTTTAGGAATGGAGGGACAGGAACGCCTCTTTCGATGCCACGTTCTTGTAGCTGGTTGCGGAGGACTCGGCGGGGTGGTTGTTGAAATTCTGGCCCGGGCAGGGGTAGGAACGCTCACCCTTGTAGATGGGGATGTGTTTTCAGAGAGTAATTTAAATCGTCAGCTCTTGGCAAAGGAAGACAATTTTGGGCGATTAAAGGCTGAAGCGGCTGAGGCGAGAGTAAAAGAGATCAATGGCCATGTCAACGTGTGGGCGGTTCCTCACATGTTGACTGAGGATAATTGTCAGTCACTTCTGGCAGGAGTGGATTTGGCAATTGATGCCCTTGATAGCAATTTGGCAAGGGCTGTTCTCTATAAAGGGTGCAAGGAGGCGAAAGTTCCTGTCATCCATGGTGCTCTTGGGGGGATGATTGGGCAGGTGGGACGATATAGACCATGGGAAAAAACTCATTTTGATGTTTTTGAAGGGAGTCTCCCTGACGCGGGCATTGAGGTTGCGGCGGGAACTCCAAGTTTCACCCCTTATGTTATCGGTGCCCTTGAAGCGGCAGAGGCCATTAAATATCTGGCGGAGGTGGAAGAGATACGGTGGGGAACTCTTACGCTTGTAGATCTTGCCATCATGTCTATGGAGACTTTGGAACTATGATAGCCAATGAGGAAATGAAGCGCTGTCCCTGGGCGGAAACCCATCCATTGCTCACTGCGTATCACGATGAAGAATGGGGTGTTCCTCAATACGACGAAGAGCGCCTTTTCGAACTGTTGATTCTAGAATCGGCCCAGGCGGGATTGAGCTGGCTCACTGTTCTTAAGAAGAGAGAAGGCTATCGAGATGCCTTTGCCCAGTTCGATGTTGAAAAAGTGGCGGCCTTTGATCAGCAAAAAATAGAGGGGCTCTGTCAGAGCCCCCACATCATACAAAACAGGCGAAAGATCGCGGCGGCGGTGAACAATGCGCGCCAATTCATTGCCATTGCTGAAAAGCATGGTTCTTTTTCGCGCTTTTTATGGAGTTTTGTAGATAACAAACCCATAACCAATCACTGGAAAAATCCGTCAGACGTACCGGCTTCCACCCCTCTTTCTGCCCGCTTGAGCGGGGAGCTGAAAAAAAGAGGATTTACCTTCGTCGGCCCCATCATCTGCTATTCCTATATGCAGGCAGTGGGGATGGTCAATGACCATCTCATCCATTGCTTTTGTCATGGAAAATCTTTTTAATGTCTATAATGCGAATTCTTCAATCCCCAGTTTTTTCAATTGCTCATAGGTAGGAATGCCCTTTTCGTCCCAGCCTCTGGCTGCATAGTAGCATTCAAGTTGTTTCTGAAGGTCGGGAAGTGTGTCCGCGGCTCCTCCTGTTCCGCGCGGTTCGTGAAGAATCCGTTCTGGTAAAGTATCGTCATCCTTTGTGAAGCCGCACCGGGAGTTGAAAAGCCGCTTCAGTGTAAAGATGCGCTTACCTGTCTCTTCTAGCTCTTTTCTGGTCATCTCCCAGCCTGTAACGCCGTGAATCCATGTAAGGAGATCATCAATGGAGACACAGGCAAGGATTGGAAATTTGCATATTTTTAGAGAGTCGAGAACGCCCATAAAGTTCTGGAAAGGAACGTTCAGTTCTCCTTTCCCGTCATCGATGGCCCTGTCGAGGACCTCTGTAATTCCAAAATCCTTATAAGTAGCGTTTCGTTCACAGGCGTATGTGTAGCCTGAAAGATGGCAGGCTCCGCGGCTTGATGTGGCATATCCGGCAGCCAGGCTTTTGTAGCAGCGAGGATCGTGGGCAGGAAGGTCAAGGCCTTTTACGTGAATTGCATATCGCTCAGCCCCATGTCCTATTATTTCAGCTGCCTTGCGGGTTCCTAGGCTGAGAATAGCGCCGAAGCCTTCTCTTTTTCCCATGGCTTCCACTATTCGGATCATGGCCTTTCCGTCTCCCCAATTAAGGGGAAATCCGATTTCTTTCTCTGTAACGATGCCCCGATCAAAAAGCTCCATGGCAAAGGCTACTGCTGCCCCTGTCGAGATGGTGTCGAGGCCGTAGCGGTTACAGATATCGGCAGCCCGGGCTATATCTTTCAGATCGTTGACAAGACAGTTGCTTCCCAACATGCCGATGGTTTCGTACTCAGGCCCTGCCCCAGCAATATTATCGAAGGCAACTTCTCTCCCGCAACGGATGGGACACGCAACGCAGCCGTAATTTTCTGTGAGGATTGTGTCGGCCATGGCTTCACCCGTAATAGACAAGACATCTGGTTTCCATGAGCCTTGCTGCCAGTTTTTAATGGGCAAATCCCCGTATTCTTCGGCCAAGGATACTCCGCCGGCAGTTCCAAAACGGGTCATACCTGCCAATTTCTGAGAAAATAAAAGGTGTTTTTCTTTTGAGAGGGCCCGCACTTTTTCTTCGTCGAACAGGCCTGGTCTAAAAGTCCCCCCAGCGACAATGGCTTTTAGATTTTTACTTCCCATGACTGCGCCAAGGCCGCATCGACCAGCAGCTCGAGCATGGGGTCCGTCGTGCATTATTCCTGCTATGAGGGCCATTTTTTCTCCTGCCGGGCCTATGCATGAAACACCGCAAGCTCCTCCAAACTCCTCTTTAAGCATCTGTTCGGTTTCAAAGGAATCTTTTCCCCATAAAAGAGATGCGTCGCGAAGAGAAACTTCTCCGTTGCGAATGACTATATAGACAGGCTTTTCAGCTTTCCCCTCCACAATAAGGCCGTAAAAGCCCCCTCGCAAAAGATGAAATCCAAAAGTTCCGCCAGCGTCTGATTCGCCGTGGGCCCCTGTCAGGGGAGATTTTGAAACGATCTGATGTCGGCCGCTGGTGGGTATTCCAGTGCCCTGAAAGGGTCCATTCATAAAAATAAGCGGGTTTTCCGCCCCTAAAGGGTCAATTTCCGGACGGGAATATTTGAAGTAAAAATAGGTGCCGAGGCCTGAACCTCCTATGAAACGGCGAGCTACCCCCTCTTCCACTGAGAACGTATCTATTGTCCCAGTGGAAAGATCGATATGGACCATTTGCATTTTCATAACCAATCTCCCCCTTTATTGCCTTTTTTACTCTTTTCATTATATACTGCAAATATTTCTTGAGCATTTATTATTACAACAAAAAGGAGCCCTGCTTTGATGGAATTCAACCGAGGGGAACGTGCCCTATTAGTGACATCCGTAGGTTTTTGGATTAATCTGGTTCTTACCATTGTAAAATATGCGGCAGGATTCACCGCTCATAGCGGAGCCATGATTGCTGACGCCACCCATTCTCTCTCTGATCTTGTTACCGATGTAGTGGTGTTTTTCGGTTTTAAAGTGGTCAACAAGCCCGCAGATAAAGATCATCGGTATGGCCATGGAAAGGTGGAAACTCTTTTAGCTTCTTTATGCGGAGTGGTCTTATTTGTGGCAGGCACTGGGATTTTGCTTGAAGCCGCTCATAAAATTATTATGATCTTGAGAGGAGAGGCTCTTCCCCGGCCTGGAATGCTTGCCTTGGGGGCTGCCTTTTTGTCCATTGTGGTAAAAGAACTTCTATACCGATATACAGCCCACTGGGCCAAAAATATAAACAGCCCGGCTCTTTTGGCCAAGGCTTGGGACCATCGTTCCGATGCTTTTTCGTCCATAGGCGTTCTTTTTGGCATCGCAGGGGCCCGTTTTTTAGGAGGCGGAGGCCGCATCCTCGATCCCATTGCGGCAGCTGCTGTAAGTTTTTTTATCATTCGAGTCTCGCTGCCGATAATGCTTGAGAGCTTGAATGAACTTCTTGAGGGAGCTCTCGATAGAGAAACGGAAGAGCGGATCATAGCCCTTATAAGGGAGTCGAAGGAGATTCGCGAAGTCCACCATTTGCGAACTCGTCGGGTCGGTCCCTATATTGCCATGGAAACCCATGTTCTCGTCGATAGGTCTATGAGCCTGGTGGAAGCCCATTATATAGCCTCAGTGGTGGAAGACAGGCTTCATCAGGAGTTTGGGCCGGAAACCCTCATCTCCCTTCATGTTGAACCTCTTCCGGAAAGAGGGAAAGATCACGTTGATGACCACGTGTCGGAACATCCGAACCACCCCCATTAAATAAGAAATCTGAGGCCCGGGTACATAGGTTGCCCGGGCTTTTCCTTTGTCGTATAATAATTGGTTAGCAAAGGTCAGGGAAGGGTGATGGCATGCCTGTAACATATAAAGATTACTACGCTGTTCTCGGGATTGATCGCAACGCCACCCAGGATGATGTTCGCAAGGCCTATCGTAATTTAGCGAAAAAGTACCATCCTGATGTAAACAAATCGCCGGGAAGTGAAGAGCGGTACAAAGAGATCAACGAAGCCTATGAAGTGCTTAAGGATTCTGATAAACGTCAGAGGTACGATACTTTAGGCAATCAGTGGAGAGAGGGCCAAACCTTTACTCCTCCGCCAGAATGGGGACAGGGTGGCACTTTCCGCATGGATTTTGGTGAAGGAGGGGGCTCTGACTTCAGTGAATTCTTCAAGACCATTTTTGGAGGTTTTGGAGGTGTCCAGGGCGGGGCTGAGGACTTTTTCTTCAGAGGTGCGCCTCGGCGCCGCAAGGGGGAAGATATTGAAGTTCAGATGGAGCTGACTCTCTCAGATGTGATTTGCCGTGATTCCAAGACTATTTCGCTAGAACGGTATGAGATTGGGGCTGATGGCCGGCGGATTCCTCGAACTCAGACTCTTACTATCAACTTCCCCCAGGGTATTACCGACGGCAGCCGGATACGCCTTCCCGGAAAAGGGGGCCAGGGAATGGGCGAGGGGCCAAATGGAGATCTCTATATCACGATAAAGCTGAGAAAGGATCCACACTTTCAAGTGGATCAATATGATTTGACCACTGTCATGCGCGTTTCACCCTGGGAAGCGGCATTAGGAACCTCCCTTTCGGTGAAAACTCTTCAGGGAGTGGTGAGTATGAAGCTTCCGGCAGGAACACAGAGCGGGCAGCGTCTTCGCTTGAGGGGGAAAGGACTGCCGCGAAGGAAAGGAGCTCAGCCTGGAAACTTATATGTGATCGTAGAGATCGCTGTTCCTAAAAGCTTGTCACAAAAGGAGCGGGAGCTCTTTGAAGAGTTGGCGAAAGTTTCATCCTTTAACCCTCGCGGCATGAAAGATCAATGAAGTTCAAGGAGAGGGGCAGACTGAGGTTTGGGAGAAGAAAGAGAAAGAACTTCAATAGATATGGAATCGCTTCGCCCCTGCTCATCCATTACAGAAATACTATGACGCCCCGGAGAGAGCTTCCAGAAGAGCTCTTTCGGGGCTTTGCTTTGCCCGAAAAACTCATTATCCAAATACCAGAAAAGAATATCCTTGCTTCCTTCACATCGGAGGGCTATCTTTTGTCCCCTTCCTTCGGGGGTGAGAAAGAATTGAGATTGGGGCAGAGGCGATGTGATAGTTAGTTTCTGCGGTTCTTGAGTAAGGGGTATATCTGGCTGTCCTTTGCCTTTTTGGTGAATGGAGCAGCGGTCGTTTCTTGAAATGCCTGGAATGTACCAGTCCATTCTGTGGGCGGGGCAATTTTTTGTGGGAGGAAGGCCTGAAAGGGCGCAGACCTCTCGTTGGGCAAGAGCGGCAGGGGGCATGTACCACTTACATTTTCCTTTTGTGGCGGCCTGGATCATTTCTATGGCGGCGGAAGACGCGATTTTTAACCCCGTAAGAAGAGGATGGGGGAAACCCGCGGGGTCTCCAAACCAGACAACTACCGTATGTTCAGGGGTATAGGCTGCGGTCCAGGCATCCCTCAATCCGTAGGATGTTCCCGTTTTAAAGGCTATGGACATATTCTGGTTGGCCATTCCCTCCCGATGTAGAGGAAGTAAACGGCCTGGATCCCTTAATATATCTGCAATAAGAAAGCAGCTCGCCTCGTCAAAAATCCGTTTTTCGTAGGGAGCATCATTTTCCTTTATCATTTGAAGGGGACGTTGAATGCCTAAATTGGCCAGGGTTTCGTAGGCCAGGGCCATTTGGGTTACAGTGGTTTCGCACCCTCCGAGAATCAGGGAATCCCCATAATGGGACGGTTCGTGAGTGAGGGATGCAATGCCGGCAGCTCGTAGTGTTTGAAGAAGAGTTTCTGTTCCTACGGTGCGAAGAACTCTCACAGCCGGAACGTTCAGTGAAAGGGCGAGGGCCTTTCTTGCTGAAACGGGACCCCGGTAGGTGAGGTCAAAGTTTCGGGGAGCGAGGCCGCCGAAGGAAAGAGGCGAGTCCACAAGAAGGGAGGAAGGGGTAAGAAGACCTCTGCTGAAAGCTTCGAGATAGACAAAGGGTTTAAGGGCTGAACCTGGTGAACGCAGAGCCTGACAGCAGTCAATCCAGCTCCCCCATTGTTTTGTTCCCAGCCGCCCATTCCCTACATAGGCCAGGATAGCGCCAGTGGGATTATGAACGACCATGGCGGCTCCAGTAATAGAAGGGGGGAGGTCGCTAAGGGTTCTCTGAATAACATGCTCTGCCTGCTTCTGAAGTTGCATGTCCAGGGTTGTTGTAATGACAAGAGCTTCAGATTGAGAGAGCACCTGGTGGGCAAAATGGAAGGCCAAGGCTGGCATGGAATAGGTTTGGCTTGGAAGTGGGGTCCCAGCCCTTTTCGCGGCGAAACTGTTTGATATGAGTTTTTGATCCGCAATAGCGGCCAATATCTGGTTTCGGAGTGTCATGGCTCTCTTGGGGTTCCTGTCCGGCCTGAATAGGGAGGGGCCTCGGAGCATGCCGATGAGGAGGGCCGCTTCTTCTACGTTAAGGGTGGCGGCCGGCTTGCCAAACCAGATTCGGCTCGCTGCTTCTACCCCTCGAATGTTGCTTCCAAAAGGCGCTCTATTGAGATAGATTTCAAGAATTTCTTTTTTTGAAATAAGTCTTTCCAGTTTCATGGCCTGAAGGAACTCAGCTATTTTCATGGGGATGGTTCGCGGCCTTGAAATAGAGAGGCGGATGACCTGGCTTGTGATAGTAGAGGCACCGGAAACGACTTTCTTGGCTCGGATGTTTTGCAATCCTGCCCGGGCAATGGCAAAAAAATCTACGCCATGGTGAGACCAGAATTTGCGGTCTTCAATAGCTACGGCGATATGGGGGAGCCAAGCGCCCATTTGTTCGTAAGGTATGGGAATGCACCATTCTGAAGAGGAAGAAAGGCTCACGAAAAAAGGACGCAGCTTTTCATCGAGAAGGATAGGTGAAGTTGGCCATTCTCTGACCTTTTCAATATGTAATGGTATGAGAAGAGGGCTGACCCAGAGGAGAAAAAGGAGAGCTCCGCCCAGGACCAGCCCTTTACGCCATTTTTTATTCAATGGAGAGCGTGCCTCCATGGCTCAGGCTCCTTATGCCCGGATTATACATGTCTTCCACTGACACTGGCGGAAGGGCAAAGGTGCCGCGGGTTACAGCTCTTGTTGTGTATCGATATATAAGGGGGCCTTTAAGGTTTGTAATGAAAAGGATAAGGCGGTCGTCCCTTTTTTCTGCCCTGATCTCGCCCCCGTCAGCGGGCATATAGTAGATTTCTCCTGTGGATTCTATTTCCAACCCGCCGGGAAGAAGATCTGAGAGCACAAGGGTTGTCGTTGGGGCCAAGGGAGTGACATAAAGCTCCACAGAAAGCTTCTGCCCGAGGGAGGCGCTGCTGTTTACAACCCGCCGTACTTCAATTCCCTTATTGTAAGCTTCTACCGCTGCCTCTGGCACTCCCGAAAGGGACAGGCCGTAATAAAGGGGTCCTTCCCCTTTAAGGCGAAGGATCAGGTCGTGAGAAACAGCGTCTAAAGGAAGGGCGATCTCTTCTTTCTCTGAGATTTTTGCAAGGGGCGATCCCTCAGAAAGAAACACTTCAGCAGTAAAAGGCTTCTTTTGAAGAGGCAAAGTGCTTTCCATATATCGTCCCAGTGCGAGAAGGACTAAGGCGTTTTCCTGAGTTGTTTCCCACGTTTCTTTATAAAGCTGTTCAGTAAGTTCGGATGCAAGGGCTATTGTTTCTGGCGCCAGAGGGTCGAGAGCGTTCCACATTAGCAGCAGCAGGGCTTTGTTTCTCCAGTACAGTTCGTAGGTAGGGCCCCCCACCCCTTCTTCTGTTGAAAAAAGTACTTGGCCGAGCTCTTTTAATGGGGCGGTGTTTTTCTGATAAAGAGAGTAGGCTCCGGCCAGAAAGATCCGCCCTGAATCAGTCATTGCCTGTCTGTGCCCTTTCAGGTGCTCCATCCAGCCCAAGGGAGGTTCCCCGTTCAATGTAAGAACATAAGAGGCATAGGCTCTGACTGCTAGTTTTTCAGGCCCTTCTTCATCGCTAAGAGAAAGAATCTGGCGCAGATAGGACAAAGCCCCTTCCAGCAGACCTTCTGGAAGAGGAATATTCTTTTTGGCTGTTTCTACAAGAAAATGGGAGGCGTAGATGCTGCCCCATAAGTGGGGAATGCCCTCACCGCTCCACGAAACGAAACTGCCGTCAAAAAGCTGAAGGTTTCCAAGGCGGCGAAAAATGGATTCTAGCTGCTTCTCCACCTCTTTTTCAGAGGAGAGAAGAGGATCAATGTGTTTTGCCAGATTAGGCATCACAAGCAGTGGCCAGCCCCTCGATACGGTTTGTTCAAGACAGCTGTAGGGGTAATAATGCACGAAATTGAAAGCGCCGGTGAGGTTAGCCGTGGGAAGGGCCGATAGAATCAGCGTTCCCTTTTGTGTTCCAGAGAACCATCCACCGGAAACTGGAAGAGTATGGTCTCCTTCTTCTGTGATAACGCCGCTTTGAGTTGTGGTTATTTTGGGATAGGGCGGACGGATTGTTATCTCTTTAGAAAGGGTGAAGCTTTTCTCTCCCCACTGAGCTTCAATGTCAAGGCTTCCTGTTCCGGCTTTTGCCCCTGCGGTTACGGGCATTGCCGTGCTAATTCTGCCCTTTGCCGGGACAGAAAGGGTGACCACTTTATTGTCATCTATGGTCATGCCCTGGACCTCCTTGACCCGAAGGGTCACTTTTTGTTCAACATCCCCCTGGGAGAAAAGGGTGACAGGCATTATAAAATGATCCCCAGGGGCAACAGCCCGCGGAAGGGAAGGTTCTACAACTATGTCACGCTGAATGACCACTGATTGCGCAAAAGATCCAAAAGCAGAACCTGCCACAGCTACAGCCATGAGGCGCCCTTTACCGCTGAATTCGGGGATGTCAAGGTCTATGACCGCCTTGCCTTCATGGTTTGTCCCTGCCTCCCCTTCAAAAAGAGAGAGGATGGTAAAGGATCGTCCTGTAAGGAGGGGTGAGAGCAGGCCGCCCATTGCAGCGTCATACATAGCTTCAGCGCTGTCTCCTCCCGAGGGATGAAGAAGAGGAGTTTTCCGGGATTCAAGGGGCATAAGCTGGTCGTACATGTCGTTTGTGAAAGCTGACAGCTCTCTTTTGCCCAAAAAGAATGTATCCGGGGCAGGAGTTTCATATCCGGTTAGCCCTAAAATGCCCTCATCAACTAAAGCCAGTGCAACGTACCCCTCCACAGGTCTTTGCTTGAAATCTTTGAGCCAGACCGTTACGGGAAGACGGGAGCCAGGTTCTATTTCCTGTGGGCTTTCTATTGAAACGGATAAGTGAGATTCTGGTTTATCGACGAAAAGGGGGATTGTTCCTAAAGCGCGGTGCGCCCCCCATGCATCGTAATCTTTATCTGAAACAGAACGAATGACCCAAGCAGTGCAATAGGCGTTGGGAACCATATCTTCCGTAATCTTAACCTTGAGAGAGGTTTCTCCGGATTTCATTTCTTCTATTTTTCGAATAAGCTGTCTATCTGTATCCACTGTAAAGAGAAGCAGTCCCTGGAAAGGGGATTGGATGTTGACAGTGGCAGTTTCCCCAGGGACATATTTTTCTTTATCGGTGGAGATGATAACCCTGTCGATAAGGGGAGAGCCCCCTTCCCCGGATCCAAAAGAGTACCAGACTTGCAGCCTTGTTGACGCTGAACTGCCCGTTTCCTGATCTTCAAATTGCAGAAGGTACTCTCCAGGCTCCTGGGGAGTGAAGGTAAAAAGGCCGATTCCCTGGGAAAGAGCGACTTCTTTGACTTCAGGTGTGCCAATTTCTTCCTGTTCTTCCATGCGGGTCTGGTCAGCATACCGTTTCAAGGTGTAATGTTTCATGATCTTTGACACAGACACGGTGAGGGAGTGAAGAGGAGCCGGGGTTCCGTCAGGGATCACTGCTGCCACTCTGATTTCATAAGGTTTTTGTGGGAGCGGGGCGTCTTTGCTTTTCTCTATGCCAATCATGTAGGGGGCGGGATAGCAGGGTATGGAAACTGTTTGGGGGACCCACCGTCCACCCTCTTCCCTCACCCTGATGGTAAAAAGAAAGTTTAAGACTGACGGAGCCATGAGTTCTCCCCTCGCTTTATAAGAGAGAGATCCCTTGCCTGTTTCATCGAGATTGCCTTGTCCAATGAATTCATTGACAGGTTCCGATTTTTTTTCCGGATCTCCAAAAATGTAGGCTTTCCATTTGGGGTGAGCAAAGGAAGAAGAAACAGCCCTTACCTCTCCTTCCCAGGGGAGATCAGAGGCAGGGGCTCCGAAAAGGTAGCGGGAAGAAAATGAAAGCAGTAATTCCTCTTCTGGCTTGAGGGCCTTGACACTTTCTTCAATGAGGACCTCAAGGCGTGGAGGGGCAAACTCTTCAACATAGAAGGTCATGGTTCCAAGGGGGGTTTTTTCATTTCCTGGCATAAGAAGGGACAGTTGATAGGCTCCTGTCATAATGTTTTCAGGGATTTCCCATGAGTAGAGGAGCGTTCCTTCTTGAGAAAGTTTCGCTGTGGAACGGGAGAGTTCTTTCCCATGGCTGGAAGTGATGGTAAGAAGGAGAGGGAAAGAAGATGGTGCCTGGTGTGCTCCATTTCTCACAATCGCCTTGAATTGGGCGGTTTCTCCCGGTCTGAAAATATTGCGGGGAGCGAAACAGAAAGCTTCGTATCCCTTTCGAAGATAGGGGCGGCCAGAAATGTCAAAACCGTTGTCAGCGACGACGTTTCTATCCAAAGGCAGAAAAGATATATCCCCGTCTTTCTCTACGGTAATAAGGAAGGGGCGGAGTTCATCGTTCCATGGCGCTGTGCGGTGAAGCATAAAAATGCCGTCACGTCCTGTTTTTCCTTCTGCTATGAGTTGGTTGCTTCGGGAATAGACGCGCACTTCAGCTTTCACCAAAGCTTCGAGTTTCCGAATAGAGTTGGCCCAGACCATGATCCCCTCAGAATAGGTTCTTGCCATAATTCCTATATCGGTGAGGGCCACCACTTGCTGGGCCTCCTGCCATGTGTTTGGAGCGGTGTTTCTTGCAGTGAGCAGAAAAACCCCCTTCTCGTCCTTTGCCAGTTCTCGAAGGTCTATGGCCCGCCTTTCAGCAATATTGGGGGTGCCCTGGATTTTTGCTTTTTTCTGAGCCGTAAGGTTTGAAAGTTCCCGTGGGACAGAATTAATGCCTGTCATCACCGCATAGGGTATGTTATTTTCGTAAAGACGCCACAGGCTCATTTCCACTTCATCTATATTGACTGTTTCAAGAGGGATTCGAGAGTCTTCCGCGGGGGCGAGGAACATTCCTCCCGTGGGAAAGGCAATAGAAGGTTCAACATCTGAAAAAACAAACGCTTTTTTGAATTCTTCGCCTAACTGACTTCCAGTTCGGGTGGAGAGTTCCTTTTTCAAGGTGAGGACATAGCGCTGGCGGGGTTGAAAGGGACCATCAATTGTAAATCCGTTGTATTCAGGGTTTACTGTAAAGGGGATCTTTGGCTCAAGAGATATGAAATTGCTGGCTTTTGCCATATCTATCGGCGAGGATGTCTGGATCATAATAGATCCGCGGTTCGGTCCCTGAAGATAATTCCATGATCCACGAACGGCCAAAGCAGAGGATAGCAGTATTTTTTGCTCAATGGGCCTTTCGAGACCGAGGGGGCCTGCTTCGCTGGTCAGCCCACTGGCAATGGAAAGAAGAAGCTCATTTCCGTCAAAGGGTCGGGTTGTAAGAGTAATTGAGGTGGAGGGTTGTTCCCCTGAAACAGCATAGGGTACCATTTTCCCATAGGAGTCTTTGAGGGTTGCGAATCCGCGAATTCGAATGGGAGAAACAGGAGCGGAAAAAAGAAGTTCTAGGGTAGCGAGGCCATCCTCTGTAAGATCAATTTGACGGCACTCAACAAAAGTCAAAGGCGGGGTCTGGAAGCGGAAAGAGTGGCGGCCCGCCAATAGCCGTCCTTTTTCATCACGCAGGTCTTCTTTCATTTCTACAGTATATTGAGTGGCGGAAGAAAGAGGTTTGATGAGTTTCAGTGTGAAGGTTTGAGGATCGTTCCATGTTCCTTCAGCCGGAATGGCAGGGTATATGGATAAGGGCCATGTTTCAGAAGGCGTGACGGGGGCCGAAAAAACAACAGTTATAAGGGGCGCTCTTTCTTCTATTGATCCTTGCGGCTTGAAATCTGTGACTACAAAGTCTTCTGCGGCCCAAAGGTGTCCCGAAACCAAAAAGAGAACGAGGATGACAAAAGTCAGAAGAGGAATATTTTTCTTCTTCATGGTTTTCCCTCCATTAAAAAAGTCTTTTCATACCATACATATTATATCTTCTTCTTTTGTTCTCACCATAAGAGTTTTCTTATAAAATAGAAGTAATTAGAAGATAAAAAGAGAAATTAAGATTAAAATGATAGAAATAGAGAATAAAGCACTTTCAGCAACATTAAGCCCTCTTGAATGACCAATGCTGACCTTTATAATACTTAATGGTTAGTAAAGGTCAAACACGCCAGGATCGAAGGACGGTTTCACGGGGAGGTATATGATAATGGATATTTCAAAATTTACAAAAAAATCACAAGAAGCACTGTCTTCAGCTCAAGACATGGCCCTTCGCTGGGGACACCAAGAAGTAGATGGTGAACATTTGCTTCTGGCCCTTCTCGAGCAGTCTGAAGGGCTGATTCCCCGTATACTTCAGAAAATGAACGTGCCTGTTGATGCCTTGAAAAAGGATGTGGAGCGGGAACTAGAAAAACGTCCGCGAGTTTCCGGGCCGGGATTGGAGCCGGGGAAGATCTATATTTCTCGCCGTGTTTCTCAAATTCTTGTACAGGCGCAGGAACGGGCAGAGCGATTGAAAGATGAATATGTTTCTGTGGAGCACATTTTTTCATGCTTTTTAGAAGAGGGTTCCGCTACAGCAGCGGGTCGGATTATTGCCGGATACAACATAACCATAGAGTCTTTTCTTGAAACATTGACCGCGGTTCGGGGATCTCAGCGGGTAAGCAGCGAAAATCCGGAAGAAACCTACGAGGCCCTTGATAAATACGGTCGAGACCTGGTAAAAATGGCACGCCTTGGAAAGCTGGATCCTGTGATAGGCAGGGATGAGGAAGTGCGGAGGGTTATTCGGATACTAAGCCGAAAAACGAAGAACAATCCTGTGCTGATAGGCGATCCGGGCGTGGGTAAAACAGCCATTGTTGAAGGGCTTGCCCAGCGGATTGTTCGGGGGGACGTTCCGGAAGGGCTAAAGGATCGAAGCATTTTTGCCCTCGATATGGGGTCTCTTGTGGCCGGAGCTAAATATAGAGGGGAGTTTGAAGAACGCCTTAAGGCTGTTTTGAATGAAATAAAGACCAGCGAGGGGCGGATTATTCTTTTTATTGATGAACTGCATACCATAGTAGGAGCAGGCGCGGCGGAAGGGGCTATTGATGCGGGGAACATGCTGAAGCCCATGCTGGCCAGGGGAGAGCTTCACTGTATTGGCGCTACAACTATCGATGAATATCGGAAACGTATCGAAAAGGACGCGGCTCTGGCCCGGCGTTTCCAGCCGGTTTTGGTAGAACAGCCTGATGTGGAAGATACCATTTCTATTTTGAGGGGTTTGAAAGAACGACTGGAGGTCCATCACGGCGTGCGTATTCGGGACAATGCCCTTGTGGGGGCGGCGGTACTTTCAAACCGTTATATAACTGATCGCTTTTTGCCTGATAAAGCCATTGATCTTGTTGATGAGGCCTGCGCCATGATCCGGACGGAGATCGATTCTTTGCCCGCTGAACTCGACGCGGCATCCCGAAAGGTGATGCAGCTTGAGATAGAGGAGGCGGCGCTCAAAAAAGAAAAAGACGCGGCCAGTCTTGAACGCCTGAGTGTTCTCCAGAAGGAACTTCAGGAGGCCCGGGAAGAAGCAGATGCCCTTCGTGCTCAGTATGAGAGCGAAAAAGAAGTCATCTCTAAAGTTCGCAAGATGCGCGAAGAAATTGACGCTGTAAAAAGAGAGATAGAAAAGGCTGAGCGGGAATATGATTTGAATAAGGCGGCGGAATTAAAACACGGGCGCCTTCCAGAATTACAGCAGCAGTTGAAAAAAGAAGAGGGGGCTCTTGCCGCTGGACAAGAAGGGGGCCAGCTTTTGCGGGAAGAAGTTACTGAAGATGAGATTGCCGAGATCGTTAGCCGCTGGACAGGCATTCCTGTGACTCGCCTTATGGAGGGGGAGCGGGAGAAACTTTTGAAGCTCGACGAGATTCTCCATCAGCGGGTTATTGGACAAGACGAGGCTGTTGAACTTGTGGCTGATGCGGTGATACGGGCACGGTCAGGCATCAAGGATCCCCGCAGGCCTGTAGGGTCCTTTATTTTTCTTGGTCCCACAGGGGTGGGAAAGACTGAGCTGGCTAAGACCCTTGCCGAGGCGTTGTTCGATAGTGAAGATAATATGATCCGTATCGATATGTCGGAATACATGGAAAAATTCTCTGTATCAAGGCTTATCGGAGCCCCCCCTGGCTATGTTGGATATGAGGAAGGTGGTCAGCTTACTGAGGCGGTGCGGCGTCGCCCCTATTCTGTGATTCTTTTTGATGAGATAGAGAAAGCTCACCACGATGTTTTCAATGTTTTGCTTCAAATCCTTGACGATGGCAGGGTTACAGACAGTCAGGGCCATGTGGTGGATTTTAAGAATACAGTAATCATCATGACGAGTAATATAGGGGCTCCCCTTCTTCTTGAGGGGATCACTGGAGACGGGCAGATCAAAGAAGATGCTCGCGAGGCTGTGATGAAAGAGCTGCGCCAGGCCTTTCGGCCGGAATTTCTGAACAGGGTTGATGATGTGGTTCTATTCAAGCCACTCCAGAGGCATGAGATACGCCAGATTGTCAAGCTGTTAGCACAAGAGCTTCAGAAGCGTTTGAAAGATCATAGGATTGATCTTGAATTGTCAGAAGAAGCGGTAGACTATATTGCCGATGCAGGGTACGATCCAGTTTTTGGAGCCCGCCCCTTGAAGCGTTTCATCGTAAAGCAGCTGGAAACCAGAATGGCCCGATCTCTTGTGGCTGGAGAGGTTCGGGAAGGGAGCAAGGTATATGTCACAGTGAAAGACAAGGCCCTTGCATTTCAAACGAATCCTCCCCGTCCTGACTGTTAAAGCAGAGAGTTGGCAACCTTCGTTATATTAATTGGGTATACATAAACGGGCCGGGATTTTCCAGGCCCGTTTGTATCGTATAATGGAACCTCTATAGTCTAGGGAAAATTGCTTTTAACTCTTTTCAAAGGGGCTGACAACGTGAATCGGAGAAAAAAATGCCTTGGGCTTGCGTGGGCGGTGCCTTTCTGTTGCTTATTAGTACTCGTTTCCACTCCTTCCTGGGCTTGTACAGCTGTTCTTGTGGGGAGATCCGCGAGCGCGGATGGATCTGTGATCAATTCTCATACTGCTGATAATTGGTATGATGCAAATCTAAGGGTGGTAAAAGGACAAAAATACTCTCCGGGAACGATGATGGATGTTTACATCAACCTTTTAGGAGAAGACGCGAACCCGCCTCGGGTGATCGGCCAAATTCCTCAGGCTGAAGAAACCTACACATATTTCCACATAGGCTATTCCTGCTTCAACGAGCATTAGCTCTCCATCGGTGAGAGTACTGTTGGGCAGAAAGACGAATTAAGCGCTTTCCTTCCTGATGCGAAAGGGATTCTTACCATTGAGCAGTTGGAAATTATAGCTCTTCAACGAACAAAAACTGCTCGCGAAGCCATTAAACTTATGGGGGAGCTTGCTGAAACCTATGGATTTCTTCCTTCCTGTGTTGGTCAGGGCGAGGCTCTTACCATTGCCGATCCCAATGAGGCCTGGATTTTTGAGATTCGCAGTGTTGGTTTCATGTGGAAACCGGGAAGCGGCATCCCGGGGGCTGTCTGGGCAGCTCAGCTATTTTATGGCTTCTAAGAATTATCAGGATGTAGCTATACAGCATGGCTGGTACAAGCCAGGCTCCAGACGCCCTTTTAACTGGAGGGAAGCCTACTCCCCCCGTTCTGGGTATTGGTCTATGTATAGCGACTGGATTCGGCAAAGGCTCCATTATCTTTTTAAAACACTGGATCCTTCCAAGGAATGGGATCCGAACGCAGATGTTTCTTTTTATCCCTTTTCTATTAAGCCAAAGAAAAAAATATCCGTTCAAGATGTGATGACCATGCAACGTTCTACCCTTGAAGGAACGCCTTTCAACATGGAGGATAATCCAGCCTGGCTTGTTCCCGATGTTAATGGCAAACTTGTAAAAAGCGAGTTGGCAACTCCCTTCCCAGACAACTCTATGCGTGACCTCTTGAATATTCCATATCACCGGCCTATTTCGGCTAAAACATCCTATAGTTTTGTTTCACAATCCAGAAGCTGGCTTCCTGCCCCTGTAGGCGGAATATTGTGGTTTTCTATGGGACATCCCCATATGGGAGTTTATGTGCCGGTTTATGCTGGAACCACCATTATCCCGAAAGAATGGCAAAATTTCAAGATAGGCCGTTTTGACCAATCTTCTGCCAGATGGGTATTCTATTTGGCTGCTGATCTGGTGAATCGGCGTTATCAATTAGCTTTTCGAGATATGGAGCAGGTTCGCGTTCCCTTTGAAAGGGAATTGTTTGAGAAACAGGCAGAGATTGAAAAAAAGGCAGTGAAATTGTGGAGCTCTTCTCCAGAGTTGGGTACCGCTTATTTGAATGAGATTTCTAACAATGGGATGAAAGATGCCATGGAAAAATGGTGGGATCTCTGTACCCTTCTCATCTCCAAATATATGTGGGGCAGGGTCTGGTGAGAATGAGAAAAAGGTTTCGGATAGCAGCTTTTCTTTTTACCGCTTTTCTGATTGTTTTTATCTCTCTTTCTCCGAGCCGGGGGGCTGGCGCGGGAGGCCGAGTTATTTATGCGGTAGGGGACCGGGCACAGGATCCCTTTGAATTTATTAGCGAAACACAAGTACCGACGGGGTTCCTTGTTGAGCTTTTACAATCTATCGCCAGACAGAAAGAGCTTTCTTTAAACTTCAGAATGGTACGTTGGCAAGAAGTTCCAGCGCTTCTTTATTCTTCCCATGTGGATCTGTTGCTAGGAGTGGCAGATGCTCGTGGCAATGATGCCATATTGCCTCGTTTAGCGCCTGTGGTAAATATTCCACCGTCTTCTTCACAAACAGACCAGCGTGGAGTTGGGTTGCCTAATGTTTCTGGAAAAGAAATAGGACAATATTATTTCTCCCTTCCAGTGCTTAAAGTTCCCTATTCCATTTTTACACGAAAAGGCTTGGGCGGCAGCCGCTTGAGTGACGTTTCTGGTAAAGCCATTGTTGTAGAGCAGGGCAGCGCTGAAGAAGAATATCTCCGCTTGAGCGGCCTGGCTTCAGAGATCGTATTGGCAAGCCATCCGGTGGAGATCGTTCATCTTCTTTCATCGGGGCAATATGACTTTGCCCTCATGAACCTTTATCAGGGATTGGCTATCTGTAAAAAAATTTCTATTGCAAATGTGGTCGCCACGTCTTTGAACCTTTTTAGCAAAGATTGGGGATACACTGTTGCCCATGGGGATATATCTTTGGCGGGGATATTACGAGAAGGCCTTGCTGATTCCCGCCGCAATGGTACTTACGACAGGCTCTATCGCAAGTGGTTTGATGAATACAGGCAGGATGGGAGAATCGATAAAGGACTGATAATAAAAGTAGTAGGCGGCTTTGCCATTGCTATAATCCTTATTCTCTTATGGAACTTGTCCCTTAAAAGACAGGTGACCAGGATTGTAAGAGAGAGAGAGGCTGATAGACTTTATTCGTGATGGTATTTTAGCTATAGATAATCGCGGTCGTATCACCCTTATTAACCGTTCTGCGCGCAAGCTTCTGAATATGACTTCTGATGTAGAAGGGCAGGATGTAGACAGCCTTGTGCCTGAAATCAACCTCACAGGGGTTCTAACGTCTGGGGAAACAGCCTATGACCTCGAACAGAACGTTGGGGGAACCCCCCTGGTAATAAACAAAATTCCTGTGGTGTTAAATAATCAAGTGGCTGGGGCCATTGCCAGTTTTCGTGACATGTCTGAAATTCATGCGATGGCAGAAGAGATGACAGGCGTTCGTATGTACGTGGATTCCTTACGGGTCCAGAACCATGAGTTTGTAAATAAACTCCAGGCCATCTCCGGTCTTATACAGCTGGGCAAATATGAGCGGGCTTTGACTTTTATCGCTCAGGAACAAGCTCCGGGACAAATAACGGCTTCTTTGATTGCAGAAAGAATTAAGAACCCCGCGGTAGGGGGTATCCTTTTGGGGAAATTAGGGCGATGCCGAGAGTTGGGTATAGAGTGCGAGATTACTCCCGATAGTTATTGCGGCGAGCTTGCAGCAATCAGCGACCAGGCACTTGTCATTATCATCGGGAACCTCATGGAAAATGCCATAGAAGCTGTACTCAATCTTCGTGACCGGAAAGGTAAAATATCTTTTTCTATTTTTGACGAGTCGAATCAGATAATGCTATGTGTTTGGGATAACGGGGGAAAACTTTCTAAAGAAAAGGCAAGTAAAATTTTTGAGAAAGGGTTTTCCACCAAAGCCCGTCCCCGTACTTCTGGATATGGACTTTACAACATCAGGAGAATGGTGGATGCGCTGGGGGGAGACATCTCTTTAGATTTCAGTTTTGATGAATTTACTGAGTTTATTGTTACCCTTCCCAATAGAGAAGGAGGAGATTTTTTTGAATAAGATAGAGGTTCTCGTAGTTGAGGATGATCCTATGGTGGCGGAGATACACCAAAATTTTATTAATAGCTTAGAAGATTTTCGCGTTGTTGCAGTGGCTGGAGATGGCGCAAAAGCTCTTGAGCTGTTAGATGTGTTGCCGATTCGCCTTTTAATCCTTGATATCTTTCTTCCAGGTCTTGACGGTTTGAATACTCTGCGTAAAATACGAGAACTGCAAAAGAATGTTGACGTAATTATCGTTTCAGCATCCAGAGATGTAAGCACTGTAAACGAAGCTATTCAGGCTGGAGCATTCGATTATATTGTAAAGCCCTTTGTATATGAACGGTTGAAAGCCTCTTTGGAATCTTTCAGACAAATGGAAGTTAAGCTTAAAAGAGGGCCACGAGACGTGGATCAAGCAGATATAGACAGCCTTTTTCAGGTTAAAAGCTATAAAAATTACCAATCATCACTTCCTAAAGGTTTGAATCCGGAAATGCTGAAAAAGGTGGAGAGCCTTTTGCGGCGAACCAGCGATTCCCTTTCTGCTGTGGAAGTGGCGGAATCCCTTAATGTTTCGCGAATAACCGCAAGGCGGTATTTGGAATATTTTGTAGCTTCTGGGAAAGCTATAATGAAAAGGGAATATCAGGATGTAGGACGTCCTATTAACAAATATAAACTCATTTAAACATAGCTACAGATTAATTTAGACGTTATAGGGGGGCTTAAAGCCCCCCTATTGTTTTGTTCATTTAGTTCAAATCTATAAAGCCAGACGTAGACTATATTGAGGATCTTTTTTTATTCTTTAATTTTAAACAAAACATTACACTCGTGAACGAAAAAAACTAAAATCTTGTTGTCCTGCCCTCTTCAAGCTACCATTTCATGCGAAAAATTGAACTTATTTATCTATTGAGGAGGGAAACATATGAAACTTAAGACAATGAACCCAAAAAGCTTCTTGCTTTTTGGAGTGGTATTCCTTTCTGCCGCTCTTTTTTTTGCAGGCGCAGCAAGTGCTGCTGAAATGCCTGCTGTGGAAGCACCTGTTATTGTAACTACCTGTGGACAGAGTCCGGGCGCCGTCATGGTAAAAATGTCTCTTATGCAATCTCAAATAACCCCTGTGGAAAGCAACAATACTATGAGCGCCAGCGATCTCGCCGGGAAAGGGTATAAGACCCTCATCGTTACCACTGGAACCAGCGGAAAGGGAATGGGGGCGGCGGGCACAGACGTCAACAAAGAAATAGCCCGCTGCAAAGAACTCATAGAAGCCGCCAAAGCTGAGGGCATAGTTGTCATCACAGCCCACGTGGAAGGAATGGCCCGGCGGACAGACAGCGCTGACCAGGCTTCCATAGATGAAATAATGCCTCTTGGCGACGCCATACTCATCGTGGCCGGCAGCAACCCGGACGGTTACTTCACGAAGCTCGCGCAGGACAATGACAAGCCTCTTATTGAAGCAAAGGACGCTCTTTCCATTGGATCAAGCCTGAAGGAATTGAATAAGTAGCATCATAGCCCCCGATGGAATCGGGGGCTAGTTTCCTCTACAACGAGAGATCAAGAAAGGAAATGACCACATGTTTGCACACTCTGGAATTATTTTACTTATAATTGCCGTGGCCTTCTTTCTCCCGAAGGCCATGAAGCTGAGCACGGAGCTTTCCATGTTCGTTGCCGCCCTTGCGGGAGCGGCCGCCCACTCTGTAATGCTCCGCGT